>NZ_JADEYR010000019.1 GCF_015209585.1 Brachybacterium epidermidis | reverse complement strand
CAGGCGGAGGACCCGGATCCCCACGCCACTACAGCGCCCGCTCCCACCGCCACGGCCACCGACCTGGCGGGTCTGATCGCACTGCTGGTGGAGCTGAGGGAGCTGTGCGTGGACGCGGCTCGTCAGGGCCCCCGGGCCCCGGGCCGCCCCCCGGGCCCCCCGGCCCCCCCTACGGCGTGGGGCCTCCACACCTCCGCCCGGCGGGGCGCCTGCCCCCCCCCGCGGGGGGGGAGATCTCCCCGGGGCCCCCCGCCGTGTCCGGCAACACGGCCACGATCGACCTGCCGCCGCTGCCCGCCGATGACTATCAGGTCTTGTGGCGTGTCGTCTCCTCGGACGGCCACCCGATCGAAGGCACGGTCGACTTCACCGTCACAGTCGGTGCCGAGCCCACGGCCACAGCGGACTCCGAATCGGAGGAGCCGAAGGAGAGCGAGGAGCCGACCGCCGGGACGGACGAACCGAGCACGGAAGACACCGCTGCCGAACCGGCAGAGGCTCAACAGAGCGAGGGCGGCCTTCCTCTCGGTATGATCCTCGGCGGCCTCGCTCTGCTCCTACTGCTCGCCGCGATCGGTGCGATCATCGTCCGCCTGCGCCGCAGCCCCGGTGACAACACCGACTGACCATCACGAACCCGATCAGGACAACGCATCACGGCACGCCGCGGCGAGCAACAGAACCCGGCTCAGTACCGCGCTGAGGCGGAACGACCTACGGAGAGTCCTTCGCTGCTCCGTCGCGATCGCGAGATGACCGCGCCGTGCAGGACTGCCAGCGTCAGAACCAGCGCAAGCAGGACCCAGCCACCAAGCCTTTGATCTCCGAACGCATCGGGGCCCCAGGTCCGCCCCATGACTGCGAACCAGTCGGGCTCCACGACCGGGAGCGCCAGCACCAGCAGAAGCGCCAGCCCAGCAAGAAAGCCGGCCCCCACAACCAGGGCCACCCAGCGCTCCCGCCCAGCGACCATGCCACCACCCAGCGCCCTACCCTGGAATGGCAGCGACACAGCAGCACCGGCCACCACAGCGGCAGTAAGCACGACCAGTCGGCCGGGCGCGGTATGCAACCCCGCGCCGAGCGCCGGGGTCAGGTAGATCGCTGCAAATCCCGCCGCGCCGAGCAGCGCCAACACCGCCGGGTGAGCGAGCCACCGACCCGCACGGGAGCGAGGCTTCCAGTCGACGAGCTCGCGCAGTCCCGCCGAACCGTCCGACCGAGGAGCGATCCGATCCCGCACGAGATCACCGAAACGCCCGGCAACCAGTAGAGGCACTGCCACCAGAGCAAGCAGCGCGTGCTGGCTCAGGTGCACGGAGAACTGCACCGGCGCGTACACGCCCGGTGCCCCATTCGTCACCCAAAAGATGACCACGCATCCCGCTACCCACGCCGAAGTCCTGGCCACGGGCCAGCGTCGCCCGCCAGTGCCCGTCAACGGGCGGCGCAGGTGCACCCAGAGGTAGATGACCGCGAGACCGAGGGCGAGTGCCATTCCGGCGACGTCCACACGCCAGGTCGTCAGCAGCGTCGCCAGCTCAGGCGGAGCAGGCAGTGGATAGTCGGTCAGCGCCTCAGCCGTCGAGGTGACCGGCTCAGGCTCGTCCGGCACCGGAGGCGCCGTGTTCGACAGTGCGGCAGCGAGTCCGGTCGCCGCCGCGATCAGGAAGACTTCCCCCGCGGCGAGCCACAGGAAGTCTCTCCGGCGATCCGAGTCCCGCAGCCGGCCCAGTACCCGTCGGCGCTGCCACCAGCCAGCGCCACCCAGCAGCACCAGCAACACCGTCTTCAGCACGAGCATCCACCCGTACGCGGTGGTCACAAGGTCCAGAGGCGCGGAGAGCCGGACCAGGGCAGAGGCGATACCGCTGGCGGCCAACGCCCCATAACAAGCAAGCGCCAGGACGCTGAACCGTTCGGCGACATCCCTCAGTCGTACTCCGAGCCGGCCCGCAACCAGTACGAGCAGCGCGAGCCCACCCAGCCACACTCCGGCAGCCACGAGGTGCACGATCATCGCGCTCGTGGCCGCCTCATGGGAGGTCTGCCCCGAGGCGTGGCCCGTCATCGACTTCGTCACCAACGCCGCGAACACCAGACTCAGCGAGATCAGCAGCCCCGTACGGGACCTCACGACGATCAGCATGGTCGAGGCAGCGGCGACGAACACCGCCCCGGCAAGCTGGTATTGACCGAGCTCAAGCCGTGTGATGTACATCAGGAGATCGGAGCCGAACCGCGGGGAGAAGGGTGCCTGGCCCGCCGCCAAAGCGTAGCCAAGCACCATCCGTACGACCAGCAGCGTTGACCACACCATTCCCAGGCCCATACCGATATCGAGCGTCCGCTCGTACGCTGGATGGAACCGAGACACGGCAGCGTGTTCCTGATCAGCCTCCGACGCGGACGGCTCCGCACGGCGGGGCAGCACGACGAGCGCCAGCACGAGGCACGCCACGGTCGCGGCACCGACCACATCACCGATGGCATCGACGATCGGCAAACCCCACCGCACCACCGGGCCGGCATCGACGAGCTCCATCGAGACCGGTGCTCCCGCCATGGCGGCCGCGATCACCGTCCAGAGCAGAGCCCACGGGGCCGCAGCACCCACGATGAGGATTCTGGTGCGAATCGAGCTCACCAGCTCGCCCCGCATCGAATCCCGGAAACTGCTGCGCCGACAGGCGAGGCGGCCGTCTCGGCGTCGTTGTCTGCCACTCTGTTCGCCGCACGGGAAGCAACCCGGCGCGTACCGATCCTCAACATGCTGCCCAGTCTCCCGTTCACTGTTGCGCCAGCTACTCCACTAGCCCCGGTCAGGCTAGCCATCGACCGGTGCGCGCTGGAACTCAGACGAGCTCACCATGAGCAAGCCCTCCCCGTTGAACGGTGGGAACTCGTCGGGGCTCAGATCCGGACTCCGCTCGGACGATGCCGACGCGACGAAGTGTCCCGGGTCCAGGTTCCGGGACCGATCTATCGAGCCCGGGACCTGTGTTTGCTTTAGCTGAGTCAGAGGCCGAAAGCTCCGCCACTGACAAGGATGACGATGCCGAGACCGATAAGAACGATGGGGAAGAGGATGTGCTCCCAGCGTTCGAGGACTTCGGCAATCGGTGGGCGAGTGGCGACGAACTTTGCCAGGGCCACCAGGACCGCGACGAGGGCGAGGAAGACGATGCAGTAGGCGACTACGGCGAGAGGTTCCACGCTGAGGAAGACAGGGGTGTACACGCCGATGTTGTCGCCGCCGTTGGCGAGGGTGACGCCTGCGACTGTCCACACGCCGACCTTTTTGCCGGCGACCTTGGCCTCGTCGTCGTCATCGTCGTCGTCTCCGCGCCAGGCCTGCCACGCGGCCCACAGGCCGAGGCCCAGAGGGATGAGGCCGAAGTACGGGATGGCTGCCGAGGGCAGGAACGCTCCGGCGCCGATGGTCACCAGGACCGCGGCACCGAGGATGCCGGCGAACCCGAGGTATTGGCCGACCAGAATGCGGGCGGTGGTGCCGCGCTGGCCTGCCCCTCGAGCGAAGAAGAGGGAGAGCACGATGATGTCGTCGATGTTGGTCGCTGCGAACAGGCCCATCGCCTGTAAGACCGAGGTGAGGATCATGCGCCCTCCCCAGCTGCGTCGCATCCGGGAAGCGAGCAGGCAGGGTCGATGCACGGGGCGTCTTCGTCCACTGCCAGGGTGGCATCGACCAGTGCCGTCAGGGCCTGCGCCAGGTGCGAATCGGCGATCTCATATCGTGTCCGGCGACCTTCGGGCTCGGAGACGACGATCCCGCAATCGCGCAGGCATGCCAGGTGGTTGGACACGTTCGGGCGTGTCAGGTCCAGATCTCGGGCCAGTTCCGCCGGGTAAGCGGGATGGTCGAGCAGGGTCAGGATGATCCGGGATCGAGTGGGGTCGGCCAGTGCGCGACCCAGGCGGTTCATCACGTCGAGACGCGAAGCAATAGTCAGCATGCACTGAACTATACAGCATGCACTGAACACTCCGTCCCAGGCGTCAGGCCAGATCTCATGCCCGTAAGGGGAGACTGCCGGGGGAGAGATTCATTCGGCTGAGCATTGTTCTCAGGGTTCTGCGTCAGTGCCGGATGAGGCGCGGGCCCGGGACGCACCTCACGGTCGATGCCTACTACGTGAGTCCGTGGCGCGCCGAAGCCTCGAGTTCTATATAGCTAAGTTGAAGCTTCGAGGCTATCGTCGTGCCATGTCCGTCGATGAGCTGTCTGCGAGTGCCCAGAACTATCTGAAGGCGATCTGGGGGTTGTCCGAGTGGAGTGACGAGCCAGTGACGTTGAAGCTCATCGCGCAGCGGACCGGTGTTGCCCTGTCGGCCGCTTCGGATGCGGTGCGGAAACTGACTGAGCAGGGTCTTCTGTCTCACGCGAGGTATGGCTCGGTCGAGTTGACGGAGGTCGGTCGTTCGTACGCGCTGGTGATGGTGCGGCGGCATCGCTTGATCGAGACGTTTCTGGTGGGGACCCTCGGGTATCGGTGGGACGAGGTCCACGAGGAGGCCGAGCAGCTCGAGCACGCCGTCTCGGACTTGATGGTGGAGAGGATCGATGACGTTCTGGGTCGCCCCCGGCGTGACCCGCACGGTGATCCAATCCCTGCAGCGGACGGAACAGTGACCGTGCCTGATGCGCGGCGTCTCACCGACGTCGGAGCGGAGGGCAGGTTTGTGGTCGAGCGGATCTCGGACACGGACCCGGCGATGTTGCAGTTCTTCGAGTCCCAGGGCATCGGAGTCGGGGCCACGCTTGTGGTCGCGGCGGGAGCGCCGTTCTCCGATGCGCTGGAAGTTCGTTCTGGAGAAGTGGGCTCGCCAACGTTGCTGGGACGCTCTGCGACAGATGCCCTCTACGTCTCTGCGGGGCCTACCTGATCCTCACGCCGGCGAGCCGTATCGCGTCGATACCGGCGAGCTCCGACCTTCTTGCTGAGCAGGCCGTGCTTGGGACTGATGAGGTAGACGAGTGCGAAGGCGCATCCCTGGGTGAGGACGACGAGGCCGCCGGGTGAGGCGTCGACCCAGTAGCTGATGTAGATCCCGACCACGGAACAGAGTGACGAGAGGGCCGGCGCGATCACGAGCATCCGCCCGAAGCGGTCGGTGAGCAGATAGGCCGTCGCTCCGGGAATGATGAGCATCGCGACGACGAGCACCACTCCCACGACCTGGAGAGCGGCAACTGCGGTCAGCGCCAGAAGACCCAGCAGCAGCGCGCCGAGGAATCGGGGAGACAGGCCGATCGCGTGGGCGTGTGTCGGGTCGAAGGCGTAGAGCGTGAGGTCGCGGCGTTTGAACACCAGGGTGACAAGAGCCACGGTAGCCAGGATCGCGATCTGGACGAGGTCTGCGCGGGAGACGCCGAGGATGTTGCCGAAGATGATGTGGTTGAGGTCGGTCTGGCTGGGTGTGACCGAGATCAGAACCAGCCCGAGGGCGAAGAGAGTGGTGAAGACGATGCCGATGGCGGCGTCCTCCTTCACGCGGCTCGTCCCGCGGACGAGCCCGATCATGCCGACCGCCAGGAACCCGAAGACGACCGCGCCGATGGCGAACGGGACACCGAGGATGTAGGCAATGACGACTCCGGGGAGGACGGCGTGAGAGACGGCGTCCCCCATGAGCGACCAGCCGATGAGCACCAGCCAGCACGACAGCAGTGCGCACACCACGGCAGCGATCACGGTCGTGACGAGCGCACGGGTCATGAAGTCGTAGGAGAGCGGCTCGAGGAGCCAGTCGAGCGGGGTCATGCGGCACCCTCCTGCTGCAGAACGTCCAGGCCGAAGGCGAGAGCGAGCCTCTCGGGTGTGAGGGCCTCTTTCACCGGGCCGTGGAAGAGGATGGTTCGCAGCAGCAGCACGGCGTCGTCGGCGAGCTGCGGCAGAGCATGGAGGTCGTGGGTGGAGACCAGGACGGTACGGCCGTCGTCAGCGAGTGCGCGGAGAAGATCGACGATGGTGGCTTCGCTGCGCTTGTCCACGCCGGCGAAGGGCTCATCCAGCAGCATGATCCGTGCGTCCTGGGCGATCCCGCGGGCGACGAAGGCGCGCTTCTTCTGCCCGCCGGAGAGCTGGCCGATCTGTCGATCGGCGTACTCCGTGAGCTCCACCCTCTCCAAGGCTTCGTCCACAGCGATGCGGTCAGCGGGCCGAACTCGGCGCGTGGCGCCCTGGTGGCCGTACCTTCCCATCATCACGACGTCTCGGACAGAGACGGGGAAAGCCCAGTCGACGTCCTCGCTCTGGGGGACGTAGCCGACGAGTCCTCGCCGCCTGGCCGGCGCCGGCTGCGCGCCATTCAGCAGGACGCTGCCTGCGTCAGGCCGGACCATGCCGGTGATCGCCTTGAACAAGGTGGACTTCCCGGAGCCGTTCATTCCGATCAACCCCGTCACCGCACCCGCCCGCACCGCAACAGATACGTCGTCGAGGGCGAGTACATCGCCGTAGCGGACGGTGACACCTTTGACATCGATCGCCGCTGTCGTCATGAGTCCTCTCCGGTGAGTCCCGCAGCGATGGTGTCCGCATCGTGGCGGATCAGATCCAGGTACGTGGGCACCGGGCCGCCTTCCTCGGAGAGCGAGTCCACGAACAGCGTTCCTCCGAAGCGTGCATTCGTAGCACCCACAACCTGCTGCATGGGGTCGTCGGAGACCGTCGACTCGCAGAACACGGCGGGGACCTCGTTCTCGTCGACGAACTCGATCGCGGAGGTGATCTGCTGCGGGGTCGCCTGCTGCTCGGCGTTGACGGGCCAGATGTACTTCTCGGTCAGCCCGGCATCTCGGGCGAGGTAGGAGAATGCGCCCTCGCAGGTCACCAGCGCTCTCTGGCTGGTCGGAAGACTTTCGAGCTCGCCCGTCAGGTCATCTTGGACCTGCTGGAGCTGCTGCTTGTAGGTCTCCCCGTTCCTCTCGTAGTCCTCAGCGTGTTCCGGGTCGAGATCGCTGAACGCCGCGACCATGTTGTCGACGTACACCTGCACGTTCTTCGGGCTCATCCAGGCGTGCGGGTTGGGCTTGCCCGCGTAGGCGTCCCCCGCGATGTCGATGGGATCGATCCCCTCCGAGACCACGACATGAGGCACATCGACTTCCTCGACGAACTGGCCGAACCACACCTCCAGGTTCAAGCCGTTGTCCAGGATCAGGTCGGCATCCGAGGCCTTCCGGATGTCTCCCGGCGTCGGCTCGTACCCGTGGATCTCCGCGCCAGGCTTCGTGATCGACTCGACCACGAGGTGGTCGCCCGCAACATTCTCCGCGATGTCCTCCAGCACGGTGAACGTCGTCAACACCACCGGCTTCTCTCCGTCGTCGGCAGCATCAGGCCTGGCTCCAGCGGAGCAGCCGGTGAGCACCAGCGCCGCACTCGCAACGACTGCGCCGAGCGCAGCCTTCCATCGTCCTCGCATGTGCATCGGCGACCTCTCTTCGTTCACGGCCACAGGCGTGGCCACTTCCGGACCCTCAAATCGTATGGTTCGGTATGCCGAAGTTACAAACCCGGCGTGGCGTATGGTCGAGGGCTGCCAGGACTGATATCACTACATGTGTCACCCCCGCGGAGTGCAGACCCAACATCTAGTAGTTCGAGGTCAGTCGGATGGGACGACGACGAAGGAGGGATCGATGACGGCAGGCATCGAGCGCGCAGCACCGGGACTCGGAACACGTGACCTGACGCCACAGGAGTCAGCAGATCTCGTGTTCTTCTCCAGCGTCTCCGAGAACACGCTGCGCTTCGTGGAGAGGCTGGGGCGGCCTGCGGTGCGGATCCCGCTCCGCCCCCGTGTCGAGGGGATGGTCCGCGTGTGCCGCCCCTTCGTTCTGGTGGTCCCCACCTACGGCGGCGGCGAGCAGGCCGGGGCCGTGCCGAAGCAGGTCATCGCCTTCCTCAACGATCCCGCCAACCGTGCGCTGCTGCGCGGGGTGATCACCGCAGGCAACACCAACTTCGGCGAGCACTACTGCCTCGCCGGCCCAGTCATCTCCCGAAAGTGCGGTGTCCCAGAGCTCTATCGCTTCGAACTCCTGGGCACCCAGCGCGATATTGAGTGCGTGAACGAAGGGCTCGACCTGTTCTGGCAACGGACAGCCACGACGAACGACAAGAACAACGAACAGAGGAGAACAGCATGACCGCCACAACAGCCGTAGAAGGCTCCATCACCCCTCCAGCATACCGACACGACCCCAGCGCACCGCTGCGTCCGATCAACTGGAACCGCGTGAGCGACGAGAAGGACCTCGAGATCTGGAACCGCCTGACCGCGAACTTCTGGCTGCCCGAGAAGGTGCCCCTGTCCAACGACCACCAGGCCTGGCAAGCACTCGCGCCCCATGAACGAACCCTCACCATGCGAGTCTTCACCGGCCTTACCATGCTCGACACCGTGCAGGCCACCGTCGGGGAGATCTGCCAGATCCAGGACGCCCGCACAGAGCACGAGGAAGCCGTCTACACCAACATCGCCTTCATGCAGTCCGTCCACGCCCGCTCGTACTCCTCGGTGTTCTCGACCCTGACCAGTACCCGAGAGATCGATGAGGCCTACCGCTGGGCGATCGGAAACGACCTGCTTCAAGCGCGATGCAAGAAGGTGCTCCAGTACTACTACGGGCCCGACCCGTTAAAGCGGAAGGTGTCCTCCACCCTGCTCTCCAGCCTTCTGCTCTACGCCGGCTTCTACCTGCCGCTGCACTTCTCCGTGCACGCCACCCTGACCAACACCGCCGACATGATCCGACTCATCCTGCGCGACAAGGCCGTGCACGGCTACTACTCGGGCTACAAGTACCAGCGCGGCCTCGATGCTCACCCCAACCGCCGCGACGAGATGAAGGAGTTCACGTACACCCTGCTCGAAGAGCTCTACGACCTCGAGCTCGACTACTCAGGCGAGCTCTACGAACCCCTCGGCCTGATGGGCGACGTCGCCGCCTTCGTGCGCTACAACGCGAACAAATCCCTCATGAACCTCGGCTACCCGGCACGGTTCACCGCCGAGGAGACGTCAGTCAGCCCAGAGATCCTCGCCGCCCTCGCCCCCAGCGCCGACGAGAACCACGACTTCTTCAGCGGAAGCGGATCGTCGTACATCATCGGCAAGGCCGAGCACACCAGCGACGACGACTGGGACTTCTAGGCACGCAGACTCACCTGTCGGACGCGAAGCGGTACCGCGCATGCCCCGGATCGCTACGACCCGGGGCAAGCACTCAGCGCAGACCGTGCTGCGACAGACCTGAACCCGTCCGCAGGTCTGCCGCAACGGCTCGCCTGGCCACTCGCACTCAGATTGCCGGGGACCGGCATCGTTCAGACGTGCACTATTCCCCAGTGGGTGACGCTCGTAGTTCGGGGTAGTTGCCCCATCTTGAGTTGGTGCGTGCGGCATGTCTAACGGCGGTGTGGATGTTGATGCCGAGCGTGTCGGCGACGATGCTGGCCGGCACGGTTTGAACGAGGTGGTCGATTCGGGCCTGCTGGATCTTTCTGGCATGGATCTTGTGCGGGACGAGGTGGAGGGCGACGCTGGCTTCGCTGACGTGGTGGTGAGGCGTGGCCCCGGGGAAGAGCCAATCCGGTCCACCGGCGACGTAGGGCCGCCGGGTGCTTAGCTCCTTGAGATGACGTCGCAGCAGTACGGCGATGGGGCTTGGCAGGGTGAGTGGGGTCCGCCCCAGCGCGATCCTCATCGTTTCGCCGTCCGTGACGTCCGAGCGGCACAGACGCACGCAGTCGCTGATCCGCTGTGCGAACACGAGGACGAGCAGGCCGATGAGGCGACTTCCTAACGGAACGGATTCGTCATCGACGAGCTGATCGACCTTGTCCCAGATGACGTCGTCGGAGACCGGCGGACGCGGCCGGGCTGGCTTCCGCCCGGGGATCTTCACCGGACTTGTCAGGCTCTGCCGTATCGCCCAGTTCAGGAACGTGCCAACTGCCACCTGGGAGTGATGGCGGGCGAAGAAGCGGTCGACGGAAGTCTGATCCAGCGAAGGCAGGGAGAGCCCGTTGGCGTCGAGCCAGGCGAGGAAGTGAGCGATCTTGCGCAACTCCGTGGACCGGATGCTGTAGCTGCTGGGGGTCATGGCTCGGTTCGCGGATCGCTGTCTGATCTTGCGGAGCAGCTCCCAGTGGAAGTACTGGGCGATGACGGCACCGTGCTCCGTGGAAAGGCTTGCAATGAAGGCGGCGGCGTGGTTCTCGAGGTCGTTGAGCAGTACGTCGATGGTCGGGAGCGTTCCGGCGCTGATGAGCATGCGGCGCAGGTACCGCACGCGAGGCGAGAGCGGGAGAGCATCGAGTGTGGAGTGGCTGATCGGAAGTTCGCCGGCGGCCATGGCGCGAAGCGTCGCCCCGACCGGCTCTCTGCGCAGCCATCGCACCACCGCGCGCGGGTCGCGTGCCGTCAGTAGGTGTTCATACAGGGTGGCAAGACTGGGATGGATCGCACCGCCCTTGTCTGCGAGGACGTCGCGGAGACGCTCGGTCAGCCGGCAGGTGCCGCACTGAGATCCGGTAAGCTGTTGCTCGCTTCCGCAGGTGATGCACGCAAACTTTGACGGCACTCCGGCACAGGTTGCGCAGACGATGCGTCGGTCCGCGTCGTAGAAGGCCAGAACCTTGATTTGATCGCACTCGGGGCAGTTTCCGGGATGTCGGCGGAGCCTTGAGTAGCAGGCGTTGCAGATGTGCTGCTCAAGGATCGAGTACCTGGCTGCGATAGGACGCGCGCACCTGTCACAGCCGACCTGGTGGCCATGGGTACGTCCCGGTCGGTTCACTCGAGCGGGCGGTGCAGCTTGGCGCGGATCGGGCGCAGATCGCCGATCGCCGGCCCAGAGCTGTCTGGAGCTCCGGCTGCTCGGCGTGGGCGCGCGGCCTGGACATTCGGGATCTCGATGAGGTCGTTGGGGGTGCAATCGAGAATTCGGCAGAGAGCTGCGAACACCTCGACGTTCAGTCTCTCGGGAGTCCTTGTCACCAGGCGAAACACTTGCTCGCGAGAGAGCTGTACTCCCTGGGCGCGCAGCGGTTCGATCAGATCCGTGGTCTGGAACATGCCGGCAGCGGCCATGAGCGGGCGCAGGTTCCAGGTGATCGGGGTATCAGCGGCGGGAGTCTTCGGCATCGGGTCCTCCATAGATCCGGGAGAGGGCTTGATTGATCATGCGGTTCTTGAAGTCGTCACCGACGGAGGTGTAGATCGCGGTCGTCGAGGCGTACGCGTGCCCGACCTGGTCCTGTACGAACTTCTCGGCGTATCCCCACTCGATGAGGTTGGTGACGTATGTGTGGCGCAGAGCGTGCACGCTGAGCTCTGACGGCAGTTCTGCTTCGTCGCGGAGCTGGGCGAAGCGGAGGTCGATGTAGCGCAGCGAGACACGCGTACCTCGCTCGGTCAGCCACAGAGGCCCCGCCGATCCGGTGGTGAAACGAGGTCGGGCGCGGTCGATCCATTGGGCCAATCCCTCCGTGATCCAGTCCAGCTCGGGAATCGTGAGCACCGACCGGCGTCGCGGGCCCGACCCATGTGCACCCTTTCCCCAGCGCACATCGACGGCGCCGAAGCGTCCGAAGCGTGGAGCAGCACCGTTGGGCCGAAGGTCCGCCACGTCCAGACCCACTGCCTCGGCCCGGCGCAGCCCGAAAGCGTAGATCGTCTTGAGGATCTGAGAGTCGCGCAGCGCTGTGAGGGCGCCTTTGCGGCCGCGTTGCAGGATCGTCTCGACGCGATGGTCGGCCACGGTGAAGAGCTGCTCGAGCTCGTCGTAGGTGAGGGCTCGGCGCTGCGGACGGCCCTCGTACTCAACCAAGTGCGCGAGCGTGTTCCACTCATGGCAGATCTGCTGCGGCGTTGATCCGAAGCGCTCATCGCAGTCCGTCGCCCACCGGTATCGAGGGTCGGTGAGATAGTCGCAAAACAGGCGGATGACGGAGTGATAGCCGCGAATCGTGGACGGAGTCGCTGGGTGCTTTCGGGACTTCGCCTGTGTCGTGTAGTCCTCCAGGTCACCCGGCAACCACTCCCACGGGTAACGGCCAGCAAACTCCTCGAACCTCCGGATAACCAGCTCACGGCTCCCGATCGTCCGCTCAGCGAGTCCTCGGCTGCCCTGCTGATCCGACCAACCTGAGAGCATCGCCTCGAACACGAAGCGTCCCTCGTCCAACGCCCGCACGTTGCGGAGCTGTCGAAGTGGAGACACGCCACGATGATCCTGGGTCACCCACCTAGTATTGCATCTACCGCAACAATGATGCACCTGAACCTTTCGTCGCGTCGGGTGGCCCGTACCGCCAACACGTCCACGGGCGCTGAGGAGATGGGGTCATCGACCACGAGCACCCTGGACCGGGGCTACGTCTCGATATCTGAGGTTTGTGTGGCGGGGGCCCGGTCAGTACCGGCTCCCGGCCGCGCGGGGATGACGCGTGGGATGAGCCGGATGAAGACGACCATGGCGACGAGCTCGACGAGCGTCTGGGTCACGACCACGAGAGGAGCAATGTCGAACGCAGCCGGCAAGGCGAGCACCAGGGGCAAGACGACGAGTGAGTTGCGAGTTGAAGCGTCCTGGGTTTCGTTCCGTGGTTAGACGGTCGCGGGCGCGGTCGTCGTGGTGTGAGTGTAGGCCGCTTCGACTGCCGCTGGAGTGCGGTAGTCGAGCGCCTCGTGGAGCCGGGTCGTGTTCCACCAGTGGACCCAGCCCATCGTCGCCAACTCGACTTCGCTGACCGAATCCCAGATCCGCTTCGAGTAGATCAGTTCCGTCTTGTAGAGACCGTTCACGGTCTCGGCCAGGGCGTTATCGTAGCTATCGCCAACGGTGCCGACTGATGCTTTCACCCCCGCTGCGATGAGAGCGTCCGAATAGGCCAGTGAGACATACTGACTGCCCCTGTCGGAGTGGTGAACCAATCCGCTATCATTCCTGCTTGCACCAGTGGAAAGAAGTGCGTGCTCCAGTGCGAGCAAAGGTAGAGACTGTGTGTGGAGTGTGGGTGCGACCGCCCAGCCGACAATTCTCCGACTGAAGACATCGGTGATGAATGCGACGTAGCAGAATCCGGCGAGGATCCGGACGTAGGTGATGTCAGCGACCCAGAGCTGCCGCGGACGGTCCGCGGCAAACTTCCGTTCCACAAGGTCGGGGCGCTCATCCGGTCCGGCTCCAGGGCGGGTGGTGACGGGCTTACGGCCTCGCCGGACGCCTTGGAGTCCCGCGATCCTCATCAGTCGTGCCACCTGGTCGCGACCGACGTCCCATCCCGCGTGCTGCATGGCGTGCCACATCTTTCGGACCCCGTAGACGCTGTAGTTCTCCTTGTGAATTCGTTTCACCTCCTCCACGAGCATCTCGTCCCGAATGCTACGAGCGCAGGCTGGCCTGCTCTTTGCGGCACGGTATCCGCGGGAGGTGATGAACCCACATTCTGTCGCACCGAGGATGCGGCAGATGGCCTCGACCCCGAACTGTTCGCGATGCATGTCGATGAACGCGATCATTTCGTCGTGGGGCGGTCGAGTTCCGCTGCGAAAAACGCCGAGGCGGCTTTCAGGATCTCGTTCGCGCGTCTCGCCTCGGCGAGTTCTCGCCGGAGCCGGCGGTTCTCCTCCTCGAGCGGCTCTCCCGGGCCGGCTGGTTCGGTGGGGCCGTAGCGGTTGCACCAGATCCGCAGCGTCTCCTCGCCGACACCGAGCTGCGGGGCGACCGCACGGATCGATGCTGCACGGGGACCACCCTCGCGTACCTGACGGTCGTAGACCATACGCACGGCACGGTCACGCAGCTCTGGACTGAACTTCTTGGGCATACTCCGATTCTCCTTGCTGAGACTCGGAACGAAACCCAGGGCGCTTCAAGTCGCCCCGCTGAAGACGGCCGCACGCCTTCCAGGTACGTCGAGGCCCGCAATGCGGCTGGCCAGCATCCCGACCGGCACCATCACTGCAGCGAAGAGGACGTAGACCGGCACCGCCAGGAGCAGTGAACCGAGCCGGGCGCTCACGCCGGAGATCTGCGAAGCGACGACGACCGCCAGCGTCGTGACCATCAGCGGCACCATCCTCGCGGTAGCAACCTGGTCGAGCTTCCTGCCGGCCCGTGACCGGGCAGCGGCGAGCTGGGTCAGTGCCGCGGCCAAGAAGGGAAGCGCGATGATGAGCACGAACGCCTCTACGAACGGCGCGACCTCGATGGAGCTGGCGAACTCCGCTCCCACGAAGAGCCACATGTACAGCGGCAACAGGAGCATCTGAGCGATCATCAGCAACGGTGCCGCAGCCAGGAGCCGCTCCTCGTCGCCGCCCGCGAGGCCGGAGAAGACGATGACGTAATCGATGCAAGGGGTGAGCAGCACGAACAGGACGCCAACGAGGAGTGCCTGGTCGGCGGCGACGATCCGTGAGAGCGGCCAGACGATCAACGGCACCAAGACGAAGTTGACGACGAGGATCGTCGAAAGGAACCGCCAGTCCCGGAACGCCCGCCCGATCCTGCCGAAGGGAATCCCGAGGAACGTGGCGTACAGCAGCAGCGCCAGCACCGGGTGGATCGCCAGCTCCGCAGGATGAGCAACCGCAGGCCAGGCCATCCCAACGACGGCCCCGAGAGCCAGGCCCGCCACGTAGAGCACCACCTGGTGCCGCTCCATCCATTCCACGCTCGCGCGCATAAGTCTCCTTCGGTTCCTTCTCGTACCAGTACCGGATGCGCAATCGCATCCAAGGTCGAGCGGCCTGGGTCAGGACACGCTGTTCTATCCGTTCTGCGGTGGCAGTGCGGCGACGATCGGGTGATCCTTGTCGATCAAGCTCAGCTCGTAGTAGATCGCCTCGACGGGGCAGACCGGCTCGCAGGCTCCGCAGTCGACGCACTCGTCGGGGTGGATGTAGAGCATTCGCTGCCCCTCGTAGATGCAGTCGACCGGGCACTCGTCGATGCATGCACGGTCCTTCACATCCACGCAGGGCAGCGCAATCACATACGTCATACCCAAGACGTTAGACCTTGAACTCAGGTTGAAGGTCAAGCCGGAGCCCTCTATGGTCGGAGCATTAGGATCTCCGAGGTCGCCGAGCGCACCGGAGTGCCCACGAGCACACTGCGCTACTACGAGCGCCTCGGTATCCTCACCGCGCACAGGAGCGCCAACGGATACCGGGACTTCGACGTGGGCCACCTGGAGCGCTTGGATTTCATCGCTTCGGCCAAGCGGCTCGGCCTCGAGCTGCCCGAGATCCGCCGCCTCCTCGACCTCGCGGACAACGGCACCTGCACGGGAGTCAAGGCCACGCTCCAGCCACTGTTGGCAATGCAGATCACCGCTGTCGAGAACCAGCTGCGAACCCTGACTGACCTGCAAGGACAGTTGCATAGGGCGCAGGCTCACGTCGACGCTTGCCCGGACAGCGACGAGCGCTGCCGGTCGGAGTGCGCGTTCAGGGCCTTCGCCGGGCACTAGGAAGCCAAGCGACTCACGAACACCAGGGTTGCATCTGCTCAATAATGCTCAGACAGTGCGCCAGTGTGAACTGTCTGCACATAGAGGCCGCTGCGGATCTGACAGCAGTGCTGACAGCAACGCGCTGGTGTCTGGTCGGTTCGCTCGAGTCGCGCCGGGGCCATGACCTGTGAAAACGTGGTCGTTCGCGCGTGTCCAGACGGACTTTTAATCCGCGGGTCGAGGGGTCGATCCCCTCCGGGCCCACCCTGGTCGAAGCCTGTCGTCGGCGACATGGCTGCGTCCTGTGGGGAGTCGACGGGAACTTGGTCGCACACCCGGCCCGTATGGCGGGGAGTGCCTACCGGCTGCGCCCGCAGGACGAGCAGGGTGTACACGGTGCGAGAACCATGTCGGCGACCCATCGGTGTCGAAGCGCGGTCTCCCCTGCGCGAGTGCCCAGGCGGAGGCGCTGGTAGGCGCCGCTCTATTGACGGGTCCGGCACCCGGGCAAGGACCCGAGAGCCGCGTTCTCAGAGGTGGGCGGCAGCGGCCGGGCCGATGGGACCAGGGTCGATGACGACCAGGGAGGCGAGTTCGATGCGGTGGCGAGGTCGGGCCGTGTCGCTGCGGGCGCGGTCAGTTCGCGGTAGCGGTGAGGTCGTTCAGGAGTGCACGGACGCGGGCGTCGATGTCGTCCCGCACCAGGCGCATGCGCTCCATCCCGTCGATGCCCCTCAGGGAGGGCTCATCGGTGTGCCAGGTGGTGACCGGCGCGGTCATTCCCTCAACGGGTTCAATTTCGGCTTCGCCGCCGATGACGATCACGTGGTCGACGCTGCGCAGCAGCTCGGAGGTGACCGGCTGGGGGACGGCGGAGGACATGTCCGCGCCGACCTCGGCGATCGCCTCCGCGGACTGGGCATTGATGGCGGTGCCGGGGCGGGTGCCGGCGGGGTGCACCTCGACGGCATCTCCGGCGTGATGGCGCATGAGGGCGGCCGCCATCTGTGACTTACCGCCGTTCTTCACGCACACGAACAGGACTGCGGGGCGTTTCGCGGTCATGGTGACTCGACCTCTCTGCTGGTTCATCGGGTGGGAACGGTCGCGTCGCCGGGGAAGAGCCGGCGGCCCATCGCGAGGGCGACGTAGACGAGGGCGACGAGGACCGGGACCTCGATCAGGGGGCCGACGACACCGGCGAGGGCCTGGCCGGAGGTGACGCCGAAGGTGCCGATGGCGACGGCGATGGCGAGCTCGAAGTTGTTTCCCGAGGCGGTGAACGCGACGGTCGTGGACTTGGCGTAATTCAGGCCGATCGCCCGTCCGAGCAGGAAGGACCCCAGAAACATGACCACGAAGTAGACCAGCAGCGGCAGAGCGATGCGGGCCACGTCTCCCGGGGCGGAGAGGATCGCGTCGCCTTGGAGAGCGAACAGCAGCACGATGGTGAAAAGCAGCCCGTACAGCGCCCACGGGCCGATCTTCGGGAGGAACCGCTCCTCGTACCAGGCCCGACCCTTCGCCTTCTCCCCGAGGATGCGGGTCAGGAAGCCGGCGACCAGGGGGATCCCGAGGAAGATCAGCACGCTGAGGACGATCGCGCCGATCGAGAATTCGGCCGACGTGGTCGGCAGCCCTAGCCACGACGGCAGCGCCTGGAGGTAGAACCAGCCCAGGGCACCGAAGGCGATCACCTGGAAGACGGAGTTGATCGCGACCAGCACGGCGGCAGCTTCGCGGTCGCCGCAGGCGAGGTCGTTCCAGATGAGCACCATCGCGATGCAGCGCGCGAGGCCCACGATGATCAGGCCGGTCCGGTACTCCGGCAGGTCGGCAAGGAAGATCCACGCGAGGCCGAACATGAGTGCCGGTCCGACGAGCCAGTTCAGCACCAGGGAGGTCACCAGCAGGCGTCGGTCAGCTCCGATTCTGCGGGTCTCGTCGTAGCGGACCTTCGCCAGGACCGGGTACATCATCACCAGCAGTCCGATCGCGATGGGGAGGGACACGGATCCGATCTTTACCGCCTCCAGTGCGGTGTTCAGGCCGGGGACGAACCGCCCCAGGAGGAGCCCCACGGCCATGGCGGCCAGGATCCATACCGGGAGCCAGCGATCGAGGAAGGACATCTCCTCCATTACGCGGGGCTGCTCCACATCCTTGGTGGTCGTACTCATCAGGGCCATGTTCCTTCCATCGACGGTTATCGATGCGTACGCTATGCCCCACATCGATGACTGTCAATGTAAGGTGAGGGCATGTCCACGACGACCGACGCCACAGCCACCGGATTCGCGCTGAGGACCGACTCTGACGAGTGCTGCTCGCTGTCCGCAGGCCCGGTCGACACCGTCGACGCCGAGAGGATCGCCTCCCTGTTCAAGGCGCTGTCCGACCCCACGCGGCTCCGACTCCTCTCCCACGTCGCCGCCCAGGGCTGCGAGTCGGTCTGCGCGTGCGATCTCACCGAGCCGCTCGGCATCAGTCAGCCCACCGTCAGCCACCACATGAAGAAGCTTGTCGACGCCGGCCTGCTCACGCGCGAGCAGAAGGGCCGCTGGGCCCACTACTCCGTCGTCCCGTCCGCCTTTGCCGAACTCCGCGCGTTCCTCGACATCGCCTGAACCTCACCCCCGGTCGGGAGGCTCCCATGCCCGCTCGCCCCAGCGTCTTGTTCGTCTGTGTCCACAACGCCGGTCGATCCCAGATGGCAGCCGGGTGGCTGAGGGAGCTCGCCGGGGACCGCATCGAGGTCCGCTCCGCCGGGTCTGCGCCCGCCGACTCGATCAACCCCGCAGCGGTGGAGGCCATGGCGGAGGTCGGCATCGAGATCTCCCACCAGAAGCCGAAGGTCCTCACCCCCGAATCCGTCCAGGCCTCCGACGTGGTCATCACCATGGGATGCGGCGACGCCTGCCCCTACTACACCGGCAAGCGGTACGAGGACTGGAAACTCGAGGACCCAGCCGGCAAGGGCGTGGCGGAAGTCCGCCCGGTGCGCGACGAGATCCGCACCCGCATCGAGGAGCTCATCGGCAGCTTGCTGTCCCGCGAGCCACTCGACATTCCAGTCCAAGGTTGAGGAAAGCCGAGCGCACGTGTGACTAGGGCTTCTGGAGACACCGTCCCCAAGGAACAGATGCCGACCCGTCTCGAACACCTCTTGACAGCAACGCTGACAGCGACGCGGTGGTGTCCGTCGCGCTTCGGGTAGCAGTACGAGCCCTCTGACCTGCTTGTACACGCTCTGCGGCCGGTGCTCTGGCGGACTTTCAATCCGCGGGTCGAGGGTCGGTCCCCTCCGGGCCCACCGCAGGTCAGAGCCGAGATCGCGTTTCGGTTCTTCGCGCTGAAAGGGACTGATGCACGATCAGGAGTCGGTTGCGTGCGTCTCTAAGCGTGGTGGCATTCCCGGGGTGGCGTTGATGCGACACCGGCGCGTCAGCGCCTGAGGATTCGAACTAGCTGATCCTCCGCGGCGGTGCCTCAATGCACCGGCCAGCCGTCCTGCAGCGCTGACCTGCTCCGGGGCCCCGCGCACGTCCCGGCCCGGTGCCCGCTTACCGAACTACAGTGGAAGCGGCCGTCGAACCACGGTCGGCGAGCCAGGACTCTGATCTCGACCGAGGAGTGGATCTCCGTGACCGCACTGCTTGATTCCCGCACCGCCCTGGTGACCGGAGGGACCGTCGGCATCGGCGCAGGCATCGCACGCCAGCTCCGCGACCATGGCGCCCAGGTCATCGTCACCGGCCTCACCGAGGACGAATGCTCCCAGGCAAGGGAGGACGGCTTCACCGCCTACGTGCTCGACGTGCGTGATCGCGCGGCGTGCGACGAGGTGATCGCCCGAGCGGCCGACGAGCTCGGAGGACTCTCCGTGCTGGCCTCCAACGCAGGGGTGTACCCGCAGGCCCGCATCGAGGCGATGACCGACGAGGACATCGATCTGATCTTCGACATCAACGTCAAGGGCACCATCCACGCCGTCCAGGCGGCGATCCCCGCACTGGAGGCATCGGGGCGCGGTCGCATCGTGGTGACCAGTTCGATCACCGGCAACTTCACGGGCTTTCCGGCGTGGTCCCACTACGGGGCCACCAAGGCCGCGCAGATGGGGTTCGTGCGCTCCGCCGCGATCGAACTGGCACGCAGGGGCATCACGATCAATGCTGTGCTGCCCGGCAACATCCTGACCCCGGGGCTGAAGGAGCTGGGGCAGGAGTACCTGGACCAGATGGCACGGTCCGTGCCTGCCGGCTACCTTGGTGAGCCGGAGGACATCGGTGCGACCGTCGCCTTCCTCGCCTCGGACGGCGCCCGGTACATCACCGGGCAGGGCATCGTGGTCGATGGCGGACAGATCCTGCCGGAGACCCCGGAGGCACTCGAGGAGATCTGAGCCGTTCGCCGTCGGCCTCCAGGAGTCTTTCGCATCCCTTCCAGTTGGCAGAGACTATGCGGTGGGATGCTTCCCGTAGGGGGAGATCGCCGGTGTCTTGCGAAGAGGCGCCGGCGGTCCACCTCTTTCGCCGTCGCGGCGCATCGTGCGCCGCTGCGCTGTCCATGATAGGGGTAGATCAGGGATGAGGATCACGCGGCCGAGCACGATCAGGACGATCCGACGGGTGAGAGGCACCGCTGCACCAGTGGTCCTGGCATCCTGTGTGGCCCTGGCATTGGCGGGGTGCACAGGCGCGGACACCGGTCCCGCTGCCCCGGACGCATCGCCTGCCTCCTCCGCTTCCGAACCGGCCTCTGAGCCGGCTGCCGTCGCGGCATCGGCGGGCGGGGACTGGTCTGCCACGGCAGCGCAGGTCGCACCGAGCGTGGTCTCGATCTCGGTGCGCACCTCGCAGGGCGGTGGCGCCGGATCCGGCGTGATCATCGACGAGCAGGGCCACGTGGTCACCAACCACCACGTCATCGCCGGGGCCACCGAGGGTGGGCAGATCCTGGTGACGCTCGCTGACGAGCGGGTCTTCGAGGCGTCCGTGCTGGGCAGCGATCAGGCCAGCGACCTCGCGGTCCTGGAGATCGCCGATGCTCCCGCAGACCTGACCCCGATCGAGGTCGCCGATTCCGACGAATTGGTGGTCGGCGAACCCGTGATGGCCGTGGGCAACCCGCTGGGACTGTCCGGCACGGTCACGACCGGCATCGTCAGCGCGCTGGATCGTCCCGTGACGGCTGGCAGCGCTGAACCGTCGGCGTCGGGGGCGCAGGAGCCCGTGGTCACCAACGCCATCCAGACCAGCGCCGCGATCAACCCCGGCAACTCCGGGGGCGCCCTGGTCGACGCGAACGGCCAGCTGGTGGGCATCAACTCCTCGATCGCCGCACTCGGCCCCGAATCCGGCAACATCGGCATCGGCTTCGCGATCACCTCACGGCAGATGCGGTCCGTGGTTGACCAGATCCTGGAGACCGGCACCGTCCAGCACGCCTACCTGGGCGTGGGTGTGGGCGACGTGATCGTCGAGGTCGACGGGGCCCAGCGGTGGGCCGCAGGTGTCGCGAACGTGGCACCCGACGGCCCCGCAGCGCAGGCCGGCCTGCAGGAGGGCGATGGCATCCTCGCGATCGACGACGAGGCCGTGGACTCCGCCCTCTCGCTGATCGCGCAGATCCGTGAACGGCCGGTGGGCACCGAGGTCACCCTCGACATCGTCCGCGACGGTGAGGCCCAGGAGGTCACCGTCACCCTCGCCGCGCGGCCCTGAGCAGTGGGCGTCGCGGGTGACTCGGCGGCGGAGCTGACGATGCACGGTCACCCGTCGTGTCGTGCTCGCTCGGGTTTACGCTCCGGTAATCGCCGAGGGGAGGACGCCGATGATCCGGTGCCCGTGCTGTGATGGAGGCAGTCGCGGCCCGTGGGGGGCAGCCTGCTCGGGGGAGTAGCACCATGATCCAGCCTGTCAGCGTGCCTGCGGGGCGCCCGTTGATCTCCGCGGTCACCGGCACCAACGGGAAGACCAGCGTCGGCACGGCCACCTTGCAGCTGATGCGGGCAGCCGGGTGGAGTGCCGCCGGGTACGACTCCACCGGCATCACCGACGTCGACGGTGTGCTGCACGAGGCGAAGGTGCGGCGCTCGCCCGCCTACCTGCCGGAGCTGATCGACTACCAGGTGCGCCGCGGTGCCCAGGCGATCTCCCTGGAAGCCTTCGTCGGAATCCTGGCGGACGGCCTGTTCGAGCACGTCGAAGTGGATACCGCCGTGTGCACGGGCCTGGAACGGGATCACCTCGACGTGCACGGGGGCGTCGACGGCTACTGGGCCGCCAAGCTGTCACTGTTCGAGAGGCATCTGCGTCCCGACGGGACAGCCGTGCTGGCCACGGACTGTGTGCGCGGCGACATGGTGCGCGAGGCCGCGAGGCGTCGCGGCGCCCGGGTCGTGGAAGTGGGAGAGGGCGGGCACGTGCGACTCACCGACGCTCACGAAACCGATGGACACCTCAGCGGAAAGCTCCATCTGGGCGAGGACCCCTACCCGGTCACGCTTCCCACGGTGCACTCGATCGCAGTGACGAACCTGCTGCTGGCCGCCACCGCCGTGATCGCAGCCGGCGGGTCACCCGAAGCGGTCGTGGCAGGCCTGGAACAGGTGGCCCCGCCGCCGGGCAGACTCGAGATCATTACCCAGTGCGACGGAATCACCGCCATGGTGGACACCGCCCACAATCCCGGAGCCCTGCGCACTGCGCTGACCGCAGTGCGCGAGCGCACCCCGGGCCGAGTGCTGGTCGTGTTCGGCGCGGGCGGTGAGAGGGATCGCGGCAAGCGACAGGAGATGGGAGCGATCGCCGCGCACCTGGCCGACCTGGTGGTGCTGAACGACGACAACCCCCGGCGCGAGCCTCCGCAGCGCATACGGGCCGAGGTGCGCAAGGGATGCCCGGACTGCATCGAGATCCCGCGCCGCACGGATGTGATCCTCGCCGCGCTGGAGATGGCTCGACCCGGCGACACAGTGCTTGTGGCAGGCAAGGGTGATGAGACGGTGCAGCTGGTGGGCACTGGACGCATCCCGCATGATGACCGAGAGGTCATCCGCCAGGCCATGGCGGCCCGCTGAATGCGAGAGCGCGGCGCCCGCAGATGCGGACGCCGCGCTCTCTCAGTGCACAGGCAGCTCAGAACGAACCCGAATCAGGGTCGTACCCGGAGTCGGGGTCGTACCCGCTGTCGGGGTCGTAGCCCCCATCGGGGTCGTACCCGGCGTCGGGGTCGTACCCGCCGTCCGGGTCGTACCCGCTGTCGGGGTCGTAGCCGGCGTCGGGGTCGTAACCGTTCATCATTCCCCCTTGAATGGTGTGTGAGAAATGCACCGTGGTGCACTGCTGATTCAACGCAGTTCCCGCCTGGTAGGACAAGGTCCTGGCCTGCGACTTTCGTCGATCACTTCTCCGCTGAAAGGAGGTAGCCAGAATGAATCGGCCCAGGTTCTCTGCCGCTACTTTGTGGGTGCGGGCTCTCGGGTGAGGGCCTCTTTGTGCAGCGTCTCGAACTCTATCGGGGTGAGCATCCCGAGGGAGCCGTGGAGGCGGCGGTTGTTGTACCAGTCGACCCAGCCGGCGGTCGCGAACTCGACGTCCGCGAGGGTGCGGTAAGGGCCGGCGTGGAACACGGTGGTGCGGATGCACTCGGTCTTGAACAGGCCATTCACCGTCTCCATCAGCGCGTTGTCCAAGGCATCGCCGACGGTCCCGATCGACGGGGCGATGCCCTCGAGGGCGAGGTGCTCGGTCAGTCGAATGGCGGTGTACTGAGACCCAGCGTCGCTGTGATGGATCAAGTTCCCTGGTGAGACTGGGTTTCCTTCCCTCTCGCGTTGCCACAGCGCGATGCGCAGCGGGGTCATGACCAGGTCGACCTGCTTCGAGGTGGAGGCGTGCCAGCCCACGATTCGCTGGGCGAAGACGTCCACGACGAACGCGACGTAGACGAACCCCGCCCAGGTGCGGACGTAGGTGAAGTCGGTGACCCAGACCCGGTTCGGAGCAGGGGCGGTGAAATCGCGATTCAGCAGGTCACCGGCCCGCTTCCCGTCCGGGCCGGGGATCGTGGTGCGGACCTTCTTCACCCGCCGGATGCCCTCAAGACCGAGGGTCCGCATCGCCCGGTCCACCGCCCCGCGGGAGGTGCCGGCCAGGCCTTCCTGTCGGCGGAGCCGCGCGACCCACTTCCTACGTCCGTAGAGTCCCTCGGGCGTCATCTGGACCTGCCCGGTGGCGGGGGTGATGGGCCAGGCGAGGTCGCGGATCTTGTCCTCGACCAGGGCGTCTGTGACGGTGCGGGCCGCGATACGGACCGGGCTCTTCCAGGCCCGGTAGGTGCGTGCAGCGATCTTCAGGCCCTGCTGGCGCAGGACGCGGAGGATCGGCTCGACTGCATAGCCCTCGGTGCGCATCTCGTCGATGAACGCGCAGATCAGCGGTTTCGGGGGTCGAGCTCCCCGATGCTCCTATGTCAAGTTCAGGTACTCAGGCGGCCATGAGCATCACCGAAGACGCGGGATCCTGCATTGTCGACGACCCCATAGGAACGGGATCTGCGAACGCCTGGGCGGCGGGGACCACGTCGGCTCGCTGTGCCGCATAGACGCGGTCCGAGAGTCGACGTCGTAGCAGCCGTAGCGCCTCTTTGCGCGTCTTGCCGGCGGTGATGAGCTTGTCGTAGTAGGCGGCGCCCTCAGCGCCCATCCGGATCTGGGTGAGGGCGGCCATGTGCAGGGCGGTGTTGATCGTGCGGTTCCCTCCGCGCGAGAGGCGAACGCGGACCTTGTTGCCTGACCAGACTGGGATCGGCGCGGTGCCGTTGAATCTCGCGTAGGCATCGCGGGAGCGAAACCTGGCGATCCCCGCTGTCTCGCCGATGATCATCGCGGCGCCCAAGGTTCCCATCCCCGGGACGGCGACCAGTGAGGGATGGCTGGCGCGCACCAGTCGACTCAGGCGGCACTCCAGCGTGTTGATCCTGACGGTGAGCTCTCGAATGTCGACCAGGAGGTCCCGAGCGATCTCGGCCACCGCCCCTTCGACTGGCTCCAGGTACTCGATCAGCTCGTCCAGGAGGTGGTATCGGCGCAGAGCACGAGAGGGAATCTCCAGCTCAGGATCAATTTCGTGGAGGAACCAGCGAGCCTTGGACTGCATCGCTGTGCGCCGGGCGACCAGGGTCCTGCGATGGTCTGACAGGAGCTTGATGTCCCTGGAGGCGCCCGGCAGCTCAGCGGTCGGCAAACCCTCTTCGCGAAGTGCGACCCGGGCCACGGCCTCAGCGTCAATGGGGTCGGATTTCCCGCGTTCCCGGCTGCTGCGCCTCATGCCGGCCATCAACCTGGTGTGCACGCGCACGACTCGATGGCCGGCTTCGAGCAGATCCGCCTCGAGTCGACGAGTCAGGTGTCGGCAATCCTCGACTGCGACGGTGACGTCTTCGAAGCCCTCCAGCCAGGTCATGATTCTTCGGTGACCGGCGGCACGTGCTTCGACCGTAAGTTCCTTGATCCTGCGACCCACTTCGTCCACCGCGACGAGCGTGTGCCAGTCCTTGTGAGCGTCGATACCGATGACAGTCATGACAGTCCCTTCCTCAGGCCGGATTCTGCTCGAGCTGCGGTGCCGAACGCGGGCGGGCACGCCTCAGTGGGGCAGTCGAACCAGCAGGCTCCTATCAGGCCACGCCTACCTCCAGCACCGCGGGCCCCGGCGGGACGGCACATCGCGGATAAGCCACGAGGGCAGCGAAAAAAGGAGCCAGCCCCGCCGGGACGCCTTCAGTCTGGTACTGACGCGAAGAAAATCGAGGCGCGGCGCAGGATCTCATTGTCCTCGCGAAGCCGCTTGTTCTCTGCTTTCAGTCGCTTGACCTCGGCAGCCTCCTCGGTCGTGATGCCGGGGCGGGTCCCGTCGGCGACCTCGGCCTGCGCGAGCCAGCGCCGCACGGACTCGCGCGAGACGCCTTCCTGGCGAGCCACTGCGGTGACGGCGGCGGGCAAGGTGGGGGACTCCTGGAGGTGCTCCCTGACGAGCCGCACGCACCTCGCGCGCAGCTGGGGATCGATCTTCTTCGGCATGCTGTCCATCCTCTCGGACTCAAACAGCAGCGGCATCAAACCTGGGCCGATTCAGAATGAGCTGGCCAGCTCGAGATGGCATGATCACCACCTGATCCACCCGAACATGCGGCGGCCGTGCCCCAGCAGCCCCCGCATCCGAGTCAGGGAGAACACGCATGTCACCCAAGAGCACCACCCCGAAGCGCATCCTGGCCGTCACCACGAGCACCGCGGCCTATGAGACCGTCGGGTACCGCACCGGCCTGTGGCTGGGCGAGCTCACTCACTTCTACGACGTGGTCACCGGCGCCGGGCACGACGTGGTCATCGCCAGCATCGACGGCGGCCGCGTCCCCCTGGATCCCGAGAGCCTAGGCACACTGGTGCTCAAGCAGGGCGGAACAGGGCAGCGCTACGCAGACCGCTCCTTCATGGATCTGCTGGAGGACACCCCGAGCATCGAGTCCCTGGCCGATGAGTCCTTCGACGCCGTCTACCTCACCGGCGGCCACGGCACCATGTTCGACTTCCCCACCTCCGCGGCCCTTGCCGAGCGGATCCGTCGCACCGATGGCGACGGTGGGATTGTCGCAGCCGTCTGCCATGGCCCGGCAGGTCTCACGGAGGTGATCGGTGCCGACGGCCGCCCCTTCCTGGACGGACGCAAGGTCACCGGTTACAGCTGGCCCGAGGAGAAGCTCGCCAGCCGCGCCGACGCGGTCCCCTTCCGGCTGGACGAGCGGCTGAAGGAGCGCGGCGCCACCTACACCAAGGCGCTGCGGCCGATGGCCTCCAAGGTGGTGGTCGACGATCGACTCATCACCGGCCAGAACCCCACCAGTGCCAGCGGCGTGGGAGAGGCCGTGGTGAAGCTGCTGGCCAAGCAGGACCGCCGCTGACCGGCCTCGGCCGAAACGGCCTCTGCCTCAGGACGACCGTACGCTGCGGCGCAGCCACACCGTGGTGGCCCCGGGGATCTCGTCCCCGACCAACGGCATGCTGGAGGCGAGCACCTCGCCCACCGGCAGCGGCACCGGCGCTTCACCGAAGTTCGTCACCGACAGCCAGCCGCCGGGCCGGTCGAAGGCCAGCACGTCCGGGCCGCACAGCGACTCGTCCCAGCGCAGCTCCTCCGCGCCCTGCAGCTTTCGACGCAGTCCCAGCACCTCGCGGTACAGCTCCAGGGTGGAGCCGGCCACCCCGTCCAGCGCCTCCACCGCATGCTCGGCGAACCAGCCGGGCTGGGGCAGGTGCGCACCGTCCTCCCCGAAGCCGAAGGAGGAGCCTCCACGGGTCCACGGAATCGGCACCCGGCAGCCGTCGCGGCCCAGGCCGTCGAAGCTGCGGCTCTCCGGGGTGGTGCGCCAGAAGGCGGGGTCCTGCCGATGCTCGTCGGGGATGTCGGCCACCTCGTGCAGGCCCAGCTCCTCGCCCTGGTACAGGTAGGCGCTGCCCGGCAGGGCCAGCTCCAGCATCGTCGCCGCGCGCGCCCGGCGGATGCCCAGCTCCCGGTCCAGCTGCTCCTCGGGACCGCCGGCGATCACCCAGTCGGCGCCGTGCTTGTCGGGGCTGCCGTTGCGCGGTGGCAGACCGTACCGGGTGGCGTGGCGGATCTGGTCGTGATTGGACAGCACCCAGGTGGTGGTCGAGCCGGTCTTCTCCACTTGCTCGAGGCTGAAGTCGATCACCTCGCGGAAGTCGGCGGCCGTGAAGTCGGCCTCCAGCAGGTCGAAGTTGAAGGCCTGGCCCAGGCCGTCCGGGGTGGCGTACTTGGCGCGCCGCTCGGGGGTGTCCACCCAGGCCTCCGCAACCGCCATGCGCGGCGGATCGTACTCGTTGAACACGCGGCGCCACTCGGCGTAGATCCGGTGCACGTCGTCGCGGTCCCACAGGGGATGGGTGCCGTCCTTGGGCATCTCCTTGAGCTGCGCCTTGGTGGGCAACTGCTCCGGCAGCTCCTTGGCCAGCCCCTGGGCCACGTCCACCCGGAACCCGTCCACCCCGCGATCGGACCAGAACCGCAGGGTGTGCAGGAAGTCCTCGCGCACCTCGGGGTGGTCCCAGTTGAAGTCGGGCTGCTCGCGGGCGAAGGAGTGCAGGTACCACTGGCCGTCCTCCACCTGGGTCCAGGCGGGCCCGCCGAAGATGGACTCCCAGTCCGCCGGCGGCAGGGAGCCGTCCGGCCCGGTGCCGTCGCGGAAGATGTACCGCTCGCGGGCGTTCGAGCCCTTCGGGGAGGCCAGCGCCTCCTGGAACCACGCGTGGCGGTCGGAGGAGTGGTTGGGCACCAGGTCCACGATCACGCGGATCCCGGCTCCGTGCAGCAGGTCCACCAGCTCGTCGAACTGCTCGAGGGTTCCGATGCGGGGGTCCACGTCGCGGTAGTCGTCCACGTCGTACCCGCCATCGGCCAGCGCCGAGGGGTAGAACGGGCTCAGCCACACGGCGTCCACGTTCAGGGAGCGCAGGTAGTCGATGCGGGAGATGATCCCGGTCAGATCACCGACGCCGTCGGCCGTGCCGTCGGCGAAGGAGCGCGGGTAGATCTGGTACACGGCGGCCTGGCGCCACCAGTCGGCATCGCTCAGGGGGATCTCGACGGAGTGGTGCTCGGACATGGGGGAACTCCTCAGGGTGCAGTTGCTCGGTTCGGGTGCGTGGGCGGTGGTGGCGCGGCCTGGGTGTACCCGGCCGCGCCGCCGATCACTTGATGGCGCCCTGGGTGAGGCCGGACATCACCCAGCGCTGCGCGAACAGGTACACGATGATCGCGGGCGCCATGGCCATCAGGTAGGAGGCGAAGGCCACGTTGTAGTTGTTGCTGAACTGGGTCTGGAACATGTTCTGCAGCACCGGGAAGCGGCGGGAGAGGGGCCGGCTCGAGCCGGTCGAGGATGACAACGACGTCTCTCCTTCGCAAAGGGGGTGCGCAGCGGGGGCTCCGGTGCGACGATGGACGTACAGGCAATATATTTAAGCCTTATCGAAAAGTATGGGGGAGGTGCCCAACGGTGTCAAAGGACCAAGGTCGCGGTGCCAGTTCCCCGCAGCTGATGCGCCGCGCCAACCGGCAGGCCCTGCTGCGCCTGGCCCTGCGGGGTGCCGCGTTCACCGCCGCCGATGCCATGGCCGCCACCGGCCTCACCCGCGCCACCGTGCTCGGGGTGTGCGCCGAGCTGGTGAGCGCGGGCTGGCTCGAGCAGGTCGACGGAGCGCCCGCCGGCGGGTCCGCGCAGCGCGGACGGCCCGCCCGGCGCTACGCCCTGCGATCCGCTGCCGCCGTGCTGGCGGGCGTCGACGCAGGGGAGCACACCCTCACTGCCCGGGTGGCCGATCTGTGCGGGCGCACCCTGGCGACCGTGCATCACCCGATCGACCAGGCCGAGCCTGATCCGTCGGCCGACCGCACCGCCATGGTGACTGCGCTGATCGACCGCGTGCTCGCGCGTGCCGGCGTGCCTGGCACGCCGCGCGTGCTCACCGTGGTCGGGGTCCCGGCCCCCGTGGACCAGCACGGACGCTCCCCGCACGACGACGACTTCTGGCAGCGGATGAACCCCGGGTTCGTCGACGCCCTGGGCACCGTGCCCCAGGACGGCAACCCCGGGGCCGGGCCCGGGTCTCCTACGCAGCGCGCCGCTGCGGGGGGCGCTGTGCTGGTGGAGAACGATGCGAACCTCGCCGCGATCGCCGAGCACGCCGGGGGCATCGGGTCGCACGTGGCGACCCTGCTGATGGGGGAGCGGTTCGGCGCCGGTCTGATCGTGGACGGGCGCCTGCTGCGCGGAGCTTCCGGGGGTGCGGGCGAGATGCGGTTCCTCGACGTGGCCCTCGACGACGAGCGGGGTGCCGACGGCGTGGCCGCGCTCGCGCGCCGCTGGTCCCTCGAGGCGCTCGCCGGGGACGGCGCGCTCGACGACGGTGCAGGGGTGGCCGCGCGCTCGGAGCTGGCTCGCATCAGCGCCGAGCGGATCACGGCGGTGGACGTGTTCGCCGCGGCCGACCGCGGGGACGAGCTCGCACGAGCCGTGATGGAGCGCATCGGCGACCGCCTGGCCCGGATCGCCGTGATCCTGGCGAGCCTGCTGGGGGTGGAGACGGTGGTGGTGGCCGGTGCCATCGCCGATGCCGTCGAGCCCGTGCTGGAACGCGCGCGCACCAGGATCCCGGCCCTCACCGGACCACCCCACCCGCGCCTGGTGGCCAGCATGCACGGCTCCGAGGTGGTGGTGCGCGGTGCGATCGAGCTGGCCCTGGCCCGCCTGCGTGAGGATCCGCTGGAATACCTCGACCAAGGATGAGGCCCACCTGGTGCGGAACCCTTGGAACGGACCCTAGGGTGGTGTCATCGCACGCGAGCACCCACCCCAGGAGCACCCCCATGACCGCGACCGACCGCACCGCCGACACCCCGAAGCTGCGCGCGGGGGTGATCGGACTGGGCTGGGCCGGGCGGCAGCACATCGATGCCTACGCCACCGACCCGACGGTGGATCTGGTGGCGATCTCCGGCAAGGAGCAGCACCTGCTGGACCAGCTGGGTGACCAGCACGGCATCGAGGGCCGGTACCCGGACTACACCACCATGCTCGCCGAGGCCCACCTGGACGTGGTCTCCATCGCCACCCCCACCTTCCTGCACGCCCCGATGACCGTGCAGGCCCTCGAGGCCGGCCTGCACGTGCTGTGCGAGAAGCCGATGGCTGAGACAGGGCAGGCGGCCGCCACCATGGTCGAGACAGCCCGTCGCACCGGGAAGGTGCTGGACATCGCCTTCAACCACCGCCAGCGCGGTGACGTCACCGCCCTGCGCGAGGTGGTCGAGTCCGGAGGGCTGGGGGAGATCTACTACGCCAAGACGGGCTGGCTGCGCCGCAAGGGCATCCCCGGCATGGGCACCTGGTTCACCAGCGCCGCCAGTGCCGGTGGTGGAGCGCTGATGGACATCGGCGTGCACATGCTGGACATGTCGCTGCACCTGATGGGGGAGCCGAAGGTCACGGCGGTCTCAGCCGCCACCCATGCCCCGGTCGGTCCGCGCGGACGGGGCGGCAGCTCCTTCCAGACCTCCTCCGCGGTGGAGGACGTCCCCTTCGAGGTGGAGGACCTGGCCTCGGCGTTCCTGCGGATGGAGGGCGGCGGCACCCTGCTGCTGGAGACCAGCTGGGCGCAGTGGATCCCCTACGACCAGGTGTACGTCACCCTCTACGGCTCCGAGGGTGGGGCCAGCGTGGAATGGGGCGGCGACCCCCGCCACCCTTATCAGCGTCTGAACGTATGGACCGAGGTCCAGGGGCTGCCCGCCGAACTGCGACCGGAAGTGGGCGAGCACGGCAAGCATGCCGCGGCGGTCGCGAACTTCCTGGAGAAGGTGCGCACGGGTGAGCCTGGCCAGCACGTCGGCGTGGAGGCTCTGCGCCGCGCACGCATCCTCGATGCCTGCTACGCCTCCGCGAAGCAGGGCGGCGAGGTCGCGCTCGAGCTCTGAGAGCTCAGCGCGCGACGTGCCCTCGTGCGGGAGGGCCCGCCGGGGCGCCTCGATGCGCCCATGTGCGCGACATTCACGCCAGCCCGCTGCCCACCCTCGCGCGGTCCGAAGGAGATCGGTTCAGTTGATCCAGCGCAGGCCCCTGCTCGCCCTCCCCGCGCTCATCTCAGTCGGCACGATGGCTGCCTGCGGTGAGGACAGCACGGGCAGCGGCACCGCGGCCCAGACCTCCGTCGAGGTCTTCACCTGGTGGGCGCAGGGATCCGAGAAGGCCGGGCTCGACGCCCTGGTGGAGGTGTTCGCGACCCAGCACCCGGACGTCGAGTTCGTCAACGGCGCGGTGGCCGGCGGCGCCGGCTCCGCCGCCAAGGACCTGCTGCAGTCCCGACTTCGAGCCGGCGACCCGCCGGAAACCTTCCAGGCCCATGCCGGCGCCGAGCTCAACGACTACATCGAGGCGGGCCAGATCCAGGACGTCTCGGCGCTGCTGGACGAGTTCGGGCTGCGCGACGCCATCCCCGAGAGGCTGCTGGCGCGCCTGAGCGTGGATCAGGCGATCTACTCGATCCCCTCGAATATCCATCGGTCCAACATGGTGTGGGGCTCCGCCACGGTGCTGAACGACGCCGGGATCGACACCTCCAGCCCGCCGGCCTCGCTGGACGAGTTCCTCGAGCAGCTCCAGAGGCTCCAGGGCGCCGGCGTCACGCCGCTGTCGGTGGGGACGACCTGGACCCAGGTGCACCTGCTCGAGGCGGTGCTGATGGCCCAGCTGGGCGCCGATGCCTACAACGGCCTCTTCGACGGGGCCACCGCCTGGGACGGTGCCGAGGTGACCGCCGCACTGGAGAGGTTCGAGGCCATGATCGGTCACACCAACCCCGACCGCGACGACCTCGACTGGCCGGGAGCCACCCAGCAGGTCATCGACGGCGCGGCCGGGTACAACGTGATGGGGGACTGGGCCATCGCCGCGTTCGAACAGGCGCAGCTGGTCTTGGGCGAGGATTTCGTGGCCTTCGAGCTGCCGGGCAGGGAGAAGGTGTTCGGCTTCCTGGCGGACTCGTTCACCCTGCCGGAGGGCGCATCCCACCCCGACGGGGCCAGGGCGTGGCTGGAGACGGTCTCCTCCGTCGACGGGCAGCTCGCGCTCAGTCTCGCCAAGGGGGCCATCCCGGCGCGCACCGACGTGGACACCGCCGAGTTCAGCGAGTACATGCAGGGCGCCCTGACCTCCTTCGCGCAGGATGCCATCTGCTCCTCGATCGCGCACGGTGCTGCCACCTCCGTGGCGTGGCTGACCGCGATCAGCGAGGCGACCAGCCAGTTCACCACCGGTGCCTCGGATCTGGCGGGCTACCAGAGCGCACTCGCGGATGCTGCGGGGTCCGGCCGGGGCTGAGCAGTCGGCCGGGTCCGGCCTCAGAGGCGGTGCTCGACGTCCTGGACGAGGGCGCCCTCGAGGTCCCCGGCGAACCGGGCGAGGTCATGGCTGAAGCGGCGAAGGTCCTCCTCGGTCCAGTCCTGCAGCGCATCGCAGAGGATCGCCGATGCACGGTCCGCGTAGGCGGCCAGCACATCGCGCCCGGCCGGCGTGAGGGCCACGATCGCGGCCCGGCGATCGGCCGGATCGGGCCTGCGCTCCACGAAGCCGCGCTCCACCAGGCTCTTGATCTGCATCGTCATCGTGGACTTGTCCACGTTTTGCCAGGCGGCCAGCCCGCTCATGCGCTGCGGCCCGGCGATGTCCAGGTGGCCCAGCAGATGGGTCTCGTTGGGGGAGAGCGAGGTGCCGGTGCGCCGGTGCAGCCAGCGCTGGGTCCACCGCTGGATCTCCGCCACGGTGCGACGCAGTTCACGTGCGACAGATGCTCGCACCGCCTCACCCCCCGCTCTCGTGCCTGGATCGACGCCTGCAGCCGCACGGGTGCATCCCATCGTGCGTTCCTCCCGATACCGATCGTTGATTGCTCACTTTGACATGCCTGAAGATTGGTTTATACAATCAAACTATCGTTGTGTGACGCTCCGCGGCGACTCCTGCCGCCCCCGTCATCACCGAAGGAGACCTCATGACCCAGGCCCAGAACCAGACCCCGCAGCCCCACGGCTGGCACAGCGCAGGCCGGCCCTCAGACGCCCAGCCCCTGGACCGCGACCACGTGCAGCAGGCCCAGGCCGCCAACACCGACGATGCCGGCTTCACCGCCACCCCGTCGATGACCACGATCGCCGACTTCTCCGACTACAGCGACGCCCAGGCCGCCGTCGACCTGCTCTCCGACTCCGGCTTCGAGGTGGGCGCCACGCGCATCGTGGGCCACGACCTCAAGAGCGTGGAGATCGTGCGCGGCCGGATGAGCTACGGCAAGGCCGCCCTGTTCGGCGCCGGCTCCGGCGCCTGGTTCGGCCTGCTGATCGGCCTGCTGATGGCGATCTTCGTGCCGGTCGGCTCCCTGGGCACCGTGCTGGGCGCGGTCGTCTTCGGCGCCGTCTGGGGTGCGATCTTCGGTCTGATCGCCTTCGCGGCGCAGGGCCAGGACCGCAACTTCCACTCGCAGTCCACCATGAAGGCGAGCTCCTACACGGTCGAGGTCCCCTTCGACCGCGCCCGCGCCGCCCTGGACATCCTCACCAAGGGTCGCTGATCCGGCATACCGGCCCAGCGTTCAGCTGACAGGCAGTTCCTCCTCGAGGAACTGCCTGGTCTGCATCCAGGCCCGCTTTGCCGCCTGTGCATGGTGCAGGCCCGGGTGCGGGTTGTCGAAGGCATGCCCCGCGCCCTCGTGCAGCTCGAACCGCACCTGTTCACGCGTCCCCGAGGCAGTGACCGCCTGGCGGATCTGCTCCACCTGCTCCATGGGTATGAAGGCATCGTCCGTGCCGAACAGGTGCAGGGAGGGCATGTCCACGGAGGCGGCCCGGTCCAGCAGCGTGGGCAGGGCGGAGCCGTAGTAGCTCACCAGCACCGCGGGTGCGCGGCCCTGCTCGCGCGCCGTGGCAGCGGCGGCGAAGGCCAGCCCGCCCCCGTAGCAGAAGCCCATGATCCCCACGTGCGCGGCATCGACCGCCTCGTGCCCGCGCAGCGCCTCGAGCGCCGCGACGGCGTCGGCCTCCGCTCGCTGCCAGGGCAGCGCCTGGGTGAGTGCGATGCCCTCCCCGAGCCACGCCTCGAAGTCCTCGCCGTCGGGCAGGCCTACCACCGGGGGGTCCAGCCGGGCGAACAGCTGTGGGGCCAGCACCGCCCGGCCCAGCTCGGCCAGCTGTGCGCACCGCTGCTGCAGGTACGCGGACAGTCCGAAGATTTCCTGCAGCACCACCAGACCGGGAACCGGTCGGTCGGCCCGAGCCTCGTTCGGGGGCAGCCACAGCAGGCCGGGCAGGTCACCGTCGTCGGTGGGGATCGGAAGCGTCGTCGCAGTCACGCCGCGAGCGTATCGCCAGGGCCGGGCGTGGGGCATACCCTTGGTTGGGCTGGCAGGACGGGCACCGGTGCCCGTGCCGTCGGCCCTGCGCCGTCAGCCGTCCGCGGCCGATGGATCCCGCTGCGTCCCATCCATGTCCAGGAGCTGCCATGACCACTCTCGAGGAGCGCTGGAGCGCCGCCTATGCCGACGGGGTGCCCCGCCACGGCCTGGACTACCCCGAGGGTTCCCTGGTCGACGAGTTCGATCTGGCCACCCGCACCTGGGCCCAGAAGCCGGCCCTGGACTTCTTCGGCCGCCGCACCAGCTACCGCGAGCTCGCCCAGCAGGTCGAGGCCGTCGCCGGCGCGCTGCACACCCTCGGTGTGGGCCCGGGCTCCACCGTGGCGATGCTGATGCCCACCTGCCCCCAGCACGTGGTCGCCTTCTACGCCGTGCTGGCCTGCGGCGGCACCGTGGTCGAGCACAACCCGCTGTACCCCGCCGTCGAGCTCGCCCCCATGTTCGCCGACCACCGGGCCGAGGTGGCGATCGTGTGGGACGCCGCCGCCGGCACCGTCCAGTCCCTCCCGCAGGAGGTGCGGCCCCGGGCGATCGTCGCCGTGAACCTGATCGAGCAGATGACGCCGGCCAAGCGGCTGCTGCTGAGCCTGCCGGTGAAGAAGGCCCGCGCCTCCCGCGATCAGCTCACCAAGCCTGCACCCGAGGGCACCATCCCCTTCCGGGACCTGCTGCGCAGCAAGGCCCGCGCGCCCCGGGAGAACCGGCCCGGCCCCGAGGACGTGGCGCTGCTGCTGTACACCTCCGGCACCACGGGTGCACCCAAGGGCGTGCAGCTCACCCACCGCAACCTGCTGGCCACCACCACGCAGTCCCGCACCTGGGTGACACCGCTGGTGCCCGGCCAGGAGGTGTTCATGGCCTGCCTGCCGCTGTTCCACGTGTTCGGCTGCTCGCTGTCCATGAACGCGGGGCTGACGGTGGGGGCGATGATCCACCTGATACCCAAGCCGGAGACGGGCCTGATCCTGGACGCGATCCGGCGCCGCACCCCCACCACCATGATCGCCGTGCCGCCCCTGTTCGAGCGACTGGTCGCCGGCGCGAAGGAGCGCGGCATGTCGCTGCAGGGCATCCGCACCGGGATCGCGGGGGCGATGCCCCTGCGCCCGGACCTGGTGGACGCCTGGGAAGAGGCCACCGGGGGGCTGCTGATCGAGGGCTACGGCCTGACCGAGTGCTGCCCGATCGTGGCCGGCAACCCGGTGGATGCCTCCCGCACCCCCGGCTCGATCGGCGTGCCCTTCCCCGACACGCACGTGCGCCTGGCCGACCCGGAGGACCTGGACCGCGACGTCCAGATCGGTGAGGCCGGGGAGATCCTGGTGAAGGGCCCCCAGGTGTTCTCCGGGTACCGCAACCGGCCCGAGGAGACCGCGGCCGCGTTCCACGACGGCTGGTTCCGCACCGGCGACATCGCGGTGGCGAGCGAGAACGGGTTCCTGAGCATCGTGGACCGCCTCAAGGAGATGGTGATCACCGGCGGGGTCAACGTGTACCCCTCGGAGGTGGAGGATGCGATCCGCGGCCACGAGGGCATCGACGACATCGCCGTGGTGGGCATGGTCGACGAGCTGGGCACCGAGGAGGTGGTCGCTGCGATCGTCACGCCCGATGGGCTGCTGCCGGACGTGGAGGCGCTGCGCCGCCGGCTCAAGGAGCGGCTCACCGCGTACAAGGTGCCGCGCCGCTTCCACGTGCTGTCCGAGCTGCCCCGCAACGAGATGGGCAAGGTGCTGCGCCGCGAGGTGCGCGCCACGCTCGAGGAGCTGGACCGGCGCCGCCACCGCGAGGACTGAGCAGCCCGGCGAGTTCGGGCTCCGCTGAGTCGCGCCCTCAGCTGAACAGCGCAGGCGCCCTCAGCTGAACAGCACCAGCGCGTACAGTCCGAACACCATCAGGTGCGCGGCGCCGTGCATCGCGGTGACCCGCGGGGAGGTCGCCGCGACCGCAGTGAGTGCGAGGGTGATGCCCAGCAGCAGCAGGTTCGCCGCTGATTCGGCCAGCACCACCTGCTGGCCGGTGAGCAGGCCGATCACCAGCACGGTGGGGATCGTGAGGCCGACGGTGGAGACCAGCGCCCCGTGGCACAGGTTCACCACGCGCTGCGTCTGCCCGCCCAGGGCCGCGCGCACCGCCGTGATCGACTCCGGCGTGAACACGATCATCGCGATCAGCACCCCGGCCAGTGCCACCGGTGCGCCGAGTCGGCCCAGGCTGTCGTCCAGCAGGGCGGCCAAGTCGTGGGACAGCAGCACGATCGGCAGCACCGTCACGATCAGCAGCGCGGGGCGCGCCAGCGGCTCGCTGCGGTGCGCGGTGATGCCCGCGCCGATCGCGGGTCGCTGCTCGATGCTCGCGGTCTGCTGCCCGGTGCTCGCGGTCTGCTGCCCGGTGATCGCACCGATGTCGGTCCCCGCGGGCGAGGCGACCTCCTGGAAGTCGGCGGCCTGCGCACCTGTCTGCCGCCACAGGAAGAACCCGTACAAGCCCACCGTCATCACCGCCACCGTCAACGCCTGGACGGGGGTGTAGGCCCCGTCGGCCCCGATCGCGGCCGGCAGCGCGAAGGCCGTGGTGCACAGCACCACCAGCAGCGTGGTGTAGGCGAGGGCGCCGGTGCGGTTCGCCCGCAGGTCGCCGTGGCGGATCCCGCCCAGCAGCAGGCACACCCCCACGACCAGGTTCAAGATGATCATCGACACCGCCATCACCGAGTCCGGGGCGATGGTGGCGTGGTCACCGGGGCCCAGCATCACCGCGGCGATCAGCACCACCTCGATGGTGACGATCGACAGGGTCAGGATCAGCGTCCCGTACGGATCGCCCAGGCGGCGGGCGAGAGCTTCGGCCTCGTGGACCACCCCGAAGGAGCACAGCAGGATCACCACGATGGTCACGGCCAGCACGATGAGGAGCACGGGGCCGGCCACGGGTGGGGCGAGCAGGGGGCCGGCTGCGGCGAGGGCACCCACGGCGCCCCAGCCGATCACCAGGCGGGCGATGGCCACAGGCGTGAGGACGCGACGGAGAGGGAAGGGCGACGGCATGCGGAGTGGGTCCTGTTCCGCGAGGCCGTCCTCGCTCGGGCTGACCGGCCGGGTCGTCCCGGCCGGAGCGCCTGCTCAGCGGCGCCCCCTCACCGTAGACGATCCGTGGGGCGGGGGCATCCCTCGGTGAGGGATCTGGCCAGGGTGAGCCGTTGCCCGCGGTGCGGTGCGCCCCGGGGCCGTCCCTCTCAGATGCGGTCCTGGTCGCCGTCGCGAGGCCGGGTGTGCGGCTGCTCCTCCTCGCGCGGCTGCTCCTCGCGCAGCTGGTCCTCGCGCAGGGCGTCCTCGATGCGCTCGTCCTCGCCGCCGTCGCCGCGGCGCAGGCCGATGGCGGCCCCGAGGGCCAGGCCCAGGATCACACCCAGTACGAAGCCCACGATCAGGCTGTCGAACCAGATCATCCCGACGGAGATTCCCAGGACCAGGCCGATGGGCAGCCCGAAGGGCAGCCAGGTGGCGTCGAAGGAGCGACGCGTGTTCGCGGCCATGGGTTCTCCGTTCGTGGACAGGGCCGCAGGGGAGTGCGGCGGGCCCTCCACGCTATCCCCTCTCGGCGGCCCCGGTGGTGAGATCGGAGGTGCGCCTGGCCCTGCTGGGCGCCGTCGAGGTTTCCACGGGGCGGCATCATCGTGACTCCGTTGTCTCGCACAGTGCCGCGAACTGCCGACGGTGCACCTCGCTGGGTGGTTCTCAAACCCGCGCAAGCCCCTCATGACGCTGATTCGCCGGATTCTGCGGGGATCACGCCGCTCGGTGTCACGTCCTGAAGGTCAGCCTATCCAGGATGTGCGCGGCCCGGTCGCCAGGAATTCACCCCGTCCTCAAACCCGTTTGAGTGTCCCGAATCGGGCTGCGCTGGCCGAGCAGTACGCCAAGGGAGTGCCGGTCGACGAGCTGGCGCGGCGGTTCGGGGTGCATCGGGCGACTGTGCATCGACTCGCTGCTCAGGCGGGTGTCTCGTCGCGTCGTCGAGGTCTGGACGAGCCTGGGCGTCGAGACGCTGCGCGACTGTACGAGCAAGGCATGACGCTGGAAGAGGTCGCGGCCGAGCTAGGGGTTGGCGATGAGACGGTGCGTTCGGCGGTCGTGGCGTGTGGTGGAACGATCCGCTCCCGGGGTCGACGGCGCGTCTCGGGCTAGGTTCCGGTAGGTGCGACAGGCCCCGCAGCCCGCGTACCGATGGTGGAGATGCCTGACGCCACGTCGCGACCCGCTCATCGATCTCGCGACGGGTGGGGGTTCATTCCGGTAGAATCGAACTCGTCATGAGAGAGAAGATCGGTGTGATCGAAGCCGCGTAGGCGTCGGTGGCCTACAGTCATTGCCGCTGCATCCGCCACCCGATCGGCGGAGCGGAGGGCCAATGTGGGCAGACAATGAGGCTGAGATCGATCTTCTCGGCTTCGACTTCTTAGTTGATGGCTTGGTGGTGGCGCTTACTGAGCCTCGGCTGCTGCCCCTGACGGTGGGCGTGCTCGGCGATTGGGGATCAGGCAAGAGCAGTCTGATGCGAATCGCCGCAGACGAACTCAGAGAGATTCAGAGGGAACCTGATTCCGAGGGTGAACCCGCCGTCTATCCCTATCTGATCGTCGAGTTCAGCCCGTGGCAGTACGAAGACCACGAAGACGTCAAAGTCGCCCTGATGACCACGGTTCTTGACGCACTCGCAACACTGTTGCCTGAGGCCGCCGACGAAGTAGGACGACTGCGCGAGTTCATAACCCGCCTAAAGCGCTGGGGGCGACGCATTGGGCGGGCCGGTACGAGCGCTGCTCCCACCGTGCTGCCGATCATCCTGCAAGGTGCCGCGCCAGACCTGAGTCCTGAGGTGGCAGGAATCCTCACCGCTGGCGCAGGGGCGGCCGCGAAGGAAGTCAACGATGCACTCACCGAGCCAGGTTCGGAGCCCGCTAGCGAGGGCGCGGACGAGCCACTGCCCATCGGCGATATCAAAGCTTTTCGCGCGGAATTCGAGAAACTCGTTGCAAGCATTCCAGGCGGAGAGGCCGTCGTCGTATTCATAGACGACCTAGATCGCTGCCTCCCTGAGACTGTCGTCGATACGTTCGAAGCAATCCGCCTCTTCCTTAACACCCCTAAGACCGCTTACGTGCTCGCGCTCAACCAGAACGTAGTTGAGTCGGCTATTGACTCACGTTATCCGGACCTCCGAAAGGCCGATGGAGGAGGAATAGGGCGAGACTACTTGGAGAAGATGCTTCAGTTGAAAATTTCGATCCCAGCACTCTCGGCCGCAGAAGCAGAGACCTACATAAATCTGCTGTTCGGTGAGCTGCACTTGCCCCCGGAGAAGTTTGACGAAGCGCTCGCCACAGTAGAAGAGAATCGTAAGGCTAGCGGTCTATCGGTTGCATTTAATACCGGAATCGCTGGCGAGGCGCTCGGAAATATACCGGACGAACTCGCCGCTGACTTGGGATGGGCGGCCGAGATCACGCCCATCTTGGGCTCATCCCTTCGGGGTAATCCTCGTCAGCTCAAGCGGTTCTTGAACAACCTGCTGCTAAAGCATCGAAGCGCCGCACGAAGGGACGTGAAACTCAAGTTGCCCGTGCTCGCAAAACTGATGGTGCTCGAAGACCAGTACAATACCGACTTCCAGAAGTTGTTCGACTGGGAGATGGCAGCGGAAGGAAAGTGCCCCGAAATCGCGACAGCGGAGAGTCACGCCAGAGCTGGATCTGTGCTGTCTGAACCAGGAGATGAAGAGGACGCCTCGGCTCAGAAGGAGCCAGCATCAACGAAGGCCGAGCCCGGGGTGAAACGGAACTCATCGGCGAAGGAGACAGCACCCCCACCTCCCCCAAGCGACGCCGAGGCTTGGGCCGACAAGCCTCACATCGCCGAGTGGCTGCGTGCTGAGCCTCCGTTCAAGGGCGTCGATCTAAGACCCTATTTCACGTACTCGCGGGACAAACTCTCGTTCGGCGTTTCTGCGTCTCGTCTCGCTCCCCACCTTCAACAGCTTCTGACGAACATTCAGTCCGACGTCGACCAGAACCGAAGAAGCCACTACTCGGCGTTCGCCGCACTCGAAGCTACCGAGCGCGCACAGTTCATTGAGGCACTTCTCGATCGAGTGAGGCGTCAACCAGACAGCGTGGCGATGACCGCCGCAATCGAGCTGGCGGAACAGAACCCCGACGTAGTCCAGCCCATCTGTGAAGCCCTTGTGCGGATTCCGACAGCAAGCATCGCCGGGTCCACTGGCACGAGCGCGGTACGTCGCCTCCCGCGAGATCACGCCGCCGTCATCGAATTGTTGAACCACTGGGAAGCGAGCGAGAACAGCGGCTTGAAGACGCTCGTGTCGCAGGCACGCAAAGCCCAGGCGAAGAAGGGGACATCCCGTGGGCACGTCGGCTGACCGCTCGGCCGGAAGCGGGGGGAACTGGACGCCCCTGAAACATGCCACGAACACATACATTCGCGGCATCGGCCGCAGCGACTCGGGTGAACGTGCGCGGCGCCTGTTGACTCGCCACGTCCCCCTACTCGGCGGTGCGGGCTCGGCCGCTTCCTCGGCGCGAGCCGGCAGTGCGGGCATACGCCAGTTAGGTTCGTTGCTCTCTGGGATCGCGGCGAACGGTGTCACCCAAACCTTCGATTCTCTCGGTCTCACCAGGCTTATCGGAGAGGATCGGTTCTTTGTCCTGGACGAACTGATCACCTTCATCACGGGAGACGGTGATGACCTTGACGCGCAAGCCGCCAGAGACGCAGCCTGTGATGTCCTCGATGAAGTCTTTGGCGACGCCGATACTTGGGATGAATTGGCCGCGGTCGACGTAGGCGAGGCCGAGCTGGGCCACATCCTCGAACGCTTCCTCGCGCTGTACGTCTACAACCGGATACCTGTCGTAGCGGAGCGACTCAGCAGGCTCACGGACCCCGAAGCTATGCGACAGGCGGATCAAGAAATGCGCCAGATCATCTCCGACCTGGTCGCCATTGAACTTCCGGATGACCTTTCATCCATCGACTGGCAAGGAGGCGCCGGAAGAGCGCTCGCCGACAGTGCGATCGAGTCCGTGTACGAGACACTCGCGGCTCTCGACAGTGAGGAACAGTCATGACCAGCTTCAGAGTCAGGAGCGATCCGACGTCGGAACTCCCACACGACGATTCCGTTCTCGTACTCGATTGGGAACCAGGTCGCCCGTCGGCCACTATCCAGATTGGGCGTCAAGCCGGTGCCCGATTCTTCGACGGATGGCGAGCGCCACGCGAGGCGCTTGACCTCTTCATGCTTGGTGCAGCCGCCTACTGCGTCGACAAGACCAGCATGCGACATTCGGCACCCGATCACTGGACGCGCGAGTTGCACGTCGAGTTGCCTGTCGGAAGCACAGATCGATGGGACAACGCAGCCGTCGAGCCGGTCCTCGATTTCCTAACGGGCGATCGCTGGAGCATACGGTCTTATCACGAATCTCGGTCACCGCTCGCGGACCTGAGACGCGTTCCGGAGGAAGTAACTCCGGTCGCCGAGGTCGACGGCGTGTGCCTGTTCTCCGGCGGTCTTGACTCTCTGACGGGTGTGATCGACCTCCTCGAAGAGGACCCAGACCGCAAGCTGTGCCTTCTCTCTCATAACGAAGGAGACAAGGCATCGACGGCGCAGCAAGAACTGTTGGCAAAGCTACGAGACCACTACGGGAAGGAACGACTCCAAGATCGCCGCTTGTTCCTGCGACCGGCGCCGGCTAACAGACATCAGGCACGGCCACTGCCGCCAGGACGCGAGAACACTACACGCGCGCGATCACTGCTTTTCCTCACCGCGGCTCTCGCTCTCGCCTCGTCGATCAGTCCTACGACGCCGGTCTACATCCCCGAGAATGGCTTCATCGGAATCAATGTGCCACTGACCCGTGCACGCAGCGGTAGTTACAGCACGCGCACTACCCATCCGTTCTTCATAAAATCCCTCGGCTCTGCCATCAGAGACCTGGGCGTGGAAAACCCGATCCTGAATCCTTTCCGCTTGAAGACAAAGGGACAGATCCTCGCAGAAACGAGGAACCCCGAACTACTTGAGAGCCTCGCACCGCTAAGCATCTCCTGCTCTCACCCGGAAGCTGCTCGGTATGTCAAACGACCGCAAGGAAACTGTGGCTACTGTTTCCCCTGCATCATCCGCCGAGCTTCGATGGCACAAGTCGGCTGGGATGGCGCCGCCGGTTACTCGTGGGATGCGCTCTCCGGTGCAGACCTACTCGACCGCAACACCCGCCGGGCCTCGGACCTTCGTGCCGTCATTTCCGGTGTCTACGCCGAGCGTCCCGATCGAGACATACTCCGCAACGGCCCCATCCCTGACGGTGAGCACAAAGAGTTCCTTCGTGTTTGGCGAACAGGTCTCGACGAACTGCGAGACTGGCTCAACAACGCAACCGGAGCCACCAACGCTCTGGTGAGTGGACTCCGATGAAACGCAGCGCCCTGCTTGACACCCACTGCCACGTCGGAGCGTACTCAGACCCGATGTCAGTCGTCCGCGACGCAGAACGAACCGGCACCTCTATTGTCGCAGTGACGGAGGACCCAGATGAGTATCGACGGCTAAAGACGCGATTGGGCTCACGGCGAGAGATCGAAGTTGCACTCGGACTCCACCCGCTCCGGGCGGCCTCCTTCACACCGAACGATCTTGCACGATTCTTCCGATTCGTCCCTCAATGCGCTTGGATCGGCGAAGTAGGACTCGACTTCTCGCGCGCTGGGGCGGCGACGAAGAAGCAGCAGTTGAAGGTCTTCGAGGTGGTCCTCACCGAAGCACAGCCAGGCAGGCACCCCCTTACCGTCCACAGTCGTGGCGCAGAGAAAGAAGTGATTGAGCGACTTCGCGATGCCAGGGTTTCAGGCGTAATGCACTGGTACTCGGGACCAATCGGTCCGATCGATGACGCACTCGCCGCCGGCCTGTATTTTTCCTTCAACGCCGCAATGGTCCAGTCAAATCGATTCGCGTCGCTCGTGCGAGCGATTCCGGCGGATCGCGTATTGCTGGAAACGGATGGCCCGTACGCAAAATCTAGAGGTCGCATTGCTTATCCCCACGAGTTTAACGATGTCGTAAGAGACCTGGCCAACGCATGGGGCACGGCAGTGGAGGAAGCGACATCGATCATCGGCGAGAATCAAGCGCGTTTTCTCAGTCAGACAGACACCACGAGAAGGTTATTGAGGTGATCGACCTCGGCGAGTAGATGGCAGTGTCGGACCGCGAACAGGAGATGGTCTTGCTGGCCGAGCGAGGCGTTGCCTGATTGGGTGGGCCTCTCAGCCAACGCGTAGCGTGGATGAACGGCATCGACCACTGCGATGGCGGTCATTGGGAAATGTGCTGCGACAGCGCTACTTGCTCTGGCCCGCGCCCCAGGCCGTCAAGAGATGCCGAGATACATCTTGGCAAGCTCGACGAGGGAGCCTGCAATGACATTGGACGGAACTGCTGTTCCCACCGCGATCGAACCTGCCCGCACCTTCTCCAAGAAAGCCTTCGTGCGTGGCTTATCGATGGACTGTTCTTCATAGATGATCTGTGTGAACTGTTCCGCTTCAACGTCATTAAGGCCGAGCGACTTCAGTTGTCGCTTGAACTCTTCCGGGTTCCCCTTGACTACGCTCTTCTGCGCGATGTCCGAGCCGGTCGCAATGTTCGCGCCATGCCCATAGATGTTGTTGGTTGTGTTGAAGACAATCGGCGCAACGGCGGTGTTTTTCGCTACTGACGGGCCGTCAACGCTACCTGCGTCGGGAAAGCTCTCCTGGAGTTCAAGAGCGAATTCCATGGCCTTAGATCGCACGGTGTCGATGACCCCAAGAAGTGACTGCCTTGTAATCACGTTCCACGCACCGAACAAGCCGTAGAGCTGTATGGCGAACGCTCCGGTCTTCTCGTACTCTTCGACCCTCCAGATTGGCCACTGTAGTTGGGCGTCCTCTTCGGCTTCGGCGAAAGACTGAAGCGTTATGAGGGGCTGCCGCATCTCAATGAAGAAGTCGTCCTCGAATCCGGGATAGGGCGGCAGTTGCTTCTTGATCTGACTCTGCATCGGCCCAGTGAAATGACCCATTACAACCGTCTGCATCTTCCGGTAGCTGGGGAGATCTGAATCATCGGTGTACCCCTGCAGTTCCTGCTTTACCCAGTCGACCACGCCAGGAGCGCCGATCCGCGTCGCGGCGACTTGGACCTTCCGCAGCAAGTCCGGTGTTTTCACGCCTTCGTCGCTGCTTCCGTCGATGATCTGGTCCAGAAGTGTCGCCATAGGCGAATTTTACCTCCGCGAGGCCGTCGGCTACCCGTGTCCGCACTGCTCTCGGCGCTCGAGAAGGCCTTCGAACCACTGATCGAGCGGTGCGACTCAGAGCGCGGTCAACCTCGACCTGCAAGAGGCGTGGCAGCTCTCGGTGGTGGTGGATGAAGGTGGTTGGCTCGCTGCTTGCTGTGCGCCAAGGCTCAGCGTGCAGTCCAGGCAGGTGTCCAGTCGTCGGAGTCGGTGGACGTCATTCGGATCGCGGCGAGGTACGCGCGTAACTCGGCGAGCCCTGGCTGCGGGTTGGCCTTTAGCCAGATGAGCGAGTGGGGGTAGATCGGGGTCGGGCCCCGTAACGGGATACGTCGGAGGTCGTAGTGGGCCGGCCAGAGGTAGCGGTCGCGCTCACCGACCAGCGTCGCAAGATCGGCAGACTCGGCGAGCTGGTCCATGAGGGCTTCGTCGCCGAAGTGGGGGCCGAGGGCATCGATGGTCAGGTCGAAAGCGGCAGCGAGGTCGCTGTAGAAGGTCGCCCACTCGGTTCCTTCGACAATGCCGGGAATCCAAATCCGGTGGCCGGCGAGCTGCGAGGGAGCCAGCTCTCGTGCGTTCGCCAACGGATGGTGGGGGCCCAGCAGGACTTCGAGCCGGTGGTCGATGGCTCGCACAGTTGCAACCCCGTCGGGTAGTTGCGACGGGGGCACTGTGACGGCGCGGAAGGAGGCATCGATGGTGCCGTCGTGGACCGCGGCGATCGCGGCTGTGAGGTCGCTGTCGATCAGGGTGACGACGTCGAGGTCTATCTCGGGATGAGCGCGGTGGAAGTCGTGCAGGATCACGGCCGGGGCGATCCGCCGGTTGGTCACGTCGACCCGCAACGCTCGTCTGCCGGGTTGCACTGACTCGGTTGCGCGCGCCGCGACGCGCAACAGCTCGCGTGCGTGCGGGAGGAACGCTTGCCCGTCGATGGTGAGCTGTGCACCGCGCGCGGTCCGGGTGAACAGGGTGACCCCGAGCTGGCGCTCCAACACGGCGATGCGCTTGGAGATCGCCTGCTGGGTGACGCCCAGGTCGATCGCCGCCTCCTGGAACTGGCCCAGGGCGGCCGCGGTCGCGAACGTCCGTACGGCCTCCACATCCATCCGCCCATCCTACTTCAACAACCTCTAGTTGTGACTCTCCGACGGTCTGGTTGTTTGTCGCCCCAGACGCCCGATTGATCGAATTGATGTAGTCAACAGTCGGTTGTGGATGGAGGTCGTGCAGGTGGGCGGAGTGTACGAGGCCGGAGTATCAGCGGGGTGCTCAGCGTGACCGCGACGGACTCGTTCGTGCATCTGCGCGTTCACAGTGAGTATTCGATGCTCGACGGGGCAGCACGCGTGAACCCGCTGATCGCTGCGGCCGTCGAGCAGGGCATGCCGGCGGTCGCGATGACCGATCACGGCAACGTGTTCGGCGCGTTTGAGTTCTGGCGGGCCGCGACCGATGCCGGGATCAAGCCGATCATCGGTACAGAGGCCTACCTGACACCAGGCACCGCGCGGCAGGACCGTACCCGGGTGCGGTGGGGTGAGGGCGGCAGCTCGGGTGATGATGTCTCTGGGTCGGGCGCGTACACGCACATGACGCTCTTGGCCGAGACCACCGCGGGGATGCACAAGCTGTTCCGGCTGTCCTCGCTGGCCTCGATCGAGGGTTACTACTTCAAACCGCGGATGGACCGCGACCTGCTCAGCCAGTACGGCTCGGGACTGATTGCGACCACCGGTTGCCCCTCCAGCGAGGTCCAGACTCGTCTTCGCCTCGGGCAGTACGACCAAGCCCGCCAGGCCGCCTCGGACTTCCGCGACATCTTCGGGCCGGACAACTTCTTCTGCGAGGTCATGGACCACGGCCTGGGCATCGAACGCCGCGTCATGACCGATCTGCTCCGGCTCGCCAAAGAGCTGACCCTGCCGTTGGTGGCAACCAACGATCTGCACTACGTCGCCGCCGAGGACGCCACCAGCCACGCCGCGTTGTTGTGCGTGCAGTCCGGCAGCACCCTCGATGACCCGAAGCGGTTCAAATTCGATGCCGATGAGTTCTATCTAAAGTCGGCCGCGCAGATGCGGGAGCTGTTCCGCGACTACCCCGAAGCGTGCGACAACACGCTGCTGATCGCCGAGCGGTGCGATGTCGCCTTTGACACGAGCGCGAACTACATGCCCCGCTTCCCGGTTCCCGATGGGGAGACCGAGGAGAGCTGGCTGGTCAAGGAGATCGAACGGGGCCTGGCCGAGCGTTACCCCGGCGGGCTGAGCGCCGAGGTCCGTGACCGCGCGGACTACGAGACCCGTGTCATCGTGCAGATGGGTTTCGCCGGCTACTTGATGGGAACCCACTGACCCGAGTCTCCATCAAACCCAGGGCGGTTCACTGCGCGAGCTGATCACCAGCGAGTTCGACCGGCTCTTCGCCACCGCCAAGACCGAACGCAAGGCACAGGTCGCCGAACGTGACCGCCTCTACGACGAGCGCACCAAGCTGCTCCAGGCCCACTACGCCGGAGCCGTTCCACTGGACCTGCTCAGGACCGAACAGGACCGCATCGCCCGACAGATCGCGTTCCTCGACTCACGCATCGAGGCCAGCGAGATCGAGTACGACCAGGCCCGCGCCCACCTCGAAGACTGCCTAGCCCTGGCAGGCAACGCCCACGCGATCTACATGAGCATCGACGACTCACTCCGTCGGATCGCCAACCAGGCCTTCTTCGAACGCCTCACCGTCACCGACGACGACGCCATCGACTCCGAACCAGGAGTGCCCTTCGACACCCTTTCAACCCCGAGGTCCAGGCCACCGCGCTCGCCCGCCAGACAGCAGGCGGAAACGGGGCGGATCAAACCGGGAACGTCGCTGGTTTGAACAACGACGCTCTGGTGCCCCCGGCAGGATTCGAACCTGCGACACCCGCTTTAGGAGAGCGGTGCTCTATCCCCTGAGCTACGGAGGCGGGGCGGCGGGTCCATCCGGTCGGGACCGCCATCGGCCCTGCGCGAGGGCCTGGGACATCGTAACGCCCCGTGGGAGGATCGCCCCATGGCGAGCGATGACGACCACATCACCGGCCCGACGGTCGCGATCGTGCTGGCCGGAGGCGGCTCCACCCGCATGGGCGGGGTGGACAAGACCCGTCTGCCGGTGGCCGGTGTCACGGCCCTGGAACGCGTGCTGCGCGCCGCCCCTGCGGATCACCTGATCGTCGTCGGCCCCGAGCAGGACGATGCTGCCGGGCTGCACGAACGTCACGGAGCCCGCTTCGTGCGGGAAGATCCTCCCGGCTCCGGGCCCCTCGCGGCGCTGGCCAGGGGAGTGGAGGAGGCCCAGCGGCTTCTTGCCGCGCACGAGCGGCCCGTCGAGGAGCACGCACCCGCCGCAACGGGCGCCCGCATCCTGCTCCTCGGCGGGGACATGCCGCTGCTGCGCACCGAGACCCTCGAGTCCCTGCGCGACCACGATCCCCGCGGCACCCGCGTGGTGGCGCTGGAGGCCGATGGCCGCCCCCAGTTCCTCTGTGCTGCCTGGCCGCTCGCCCGGTTGCGGGCCGCCCTCGATGCCGTGGCCGGCCCGGGCGGCGACTGGGCGGACCTCAGCCTGCGCCGCCTCTATGCGGACCTGGGGCCTGATGAACTGGTCGCCCGTCCCGCCGTCGGCATGGAGGGAGCGGACATGGACACCCCCGAGGACCTCGACCAGGTGCGCCGCAGTGCCGGGCCCCGCATCGCGGTGGCCCAGGTGCGCATCAGCGAGGACGCCGAGGAGAACCTGCAGACCCTGCGCCGCGCCGTCGCCGAGGCGGCCATGCGCGGGGCCCGGGTGCTGCTGCTGCCCGAGGCCACCCTCACTCCTTTCGGCACCGACCTGCGCGAGGCAGCCGAGCAGCACCATCCCCGCTTCGAGGCCCTCGTCGAGCAGCTCGCCGCGCACCACGACCTGGTGATCGTGGCAGGCACCTTCACCCCTGCCGACGGGGACCGCGTGCACAACACCGTCATCGCACGCGGGCCCGGCGTGCGCGCCGACTACCGCAAGATCCACCTGTTCGACGCCTACGGCGCGCGAGAGTCCCAGACCGTCGCCCCCGGCAGCGAGCTGGTCACCATCGAGGTGGACGGCACCCCCCTGGGCATCGCCACCTGCTACGACGTGCGCTTCCCCGAGCAGTTCACGGCCCTCGCCCGTCGCGGCGCGCAGGCCATCCTGCTGCCGATCGCCTGGGCCGAGGGGCCCGCCAAGAGCGAGCAGCTGCGGCTGCTGCTGCGCGCTCGGGCGCTGGACTCCACCTGCGCGATCCTCGCTGCCGACCAGGCTCCCGACCCGCACTACCGGGGACGCGCGCCGCGCGGCATCGGCGAGAGCGCCGTGATCTCCCCCCTCGGGCAGGTGCGCGCCGAACTGGGCCGCGAGGAAGGCATGCTGGTGGTGGATCTGGACCTGGCTGAGATCGCGCAGGCGCGGCTGGAACTGCCCGTCCTCGAGCACGGCCGTGCCGCCGCGGCGGCATTGGAGGAGCCGCCCAGCCCATCGGCGTAGCCTGGCCGGGTGCTCACCTCCACCCTCTCCCGCCCCGCCCCGCCGACCGCTGCCGCGCCTCGCGCGCTGTTCGCCCTGCTCGCCGCCTTGACGATGGCGGCGGTGATGCTGCTGGGGCCCGTACCCGCCCACGCGCACGACACGCTGATCTCCTCGGACCCGGCCGACGGCGCGACCCTGGAGGCATCCCCTGAGCAGATCACCCTCACCTACTCCGCGGACGTGCTCGAGGTGAGCCCCGTGGTCCAGATCAGCCCGGGCGGCGACGGGGAGCCCATCGTGCTCGAACCCGTGATCGACGGCCCCACCGTGACAGCGCAGATCACCGAGCCCCTTCCCGCCGGGACCCACACCGCCCAGTGGCGCGTGGTCTCCTCCGACGGCCACCCCATCGAAGGCTCCATCACCTTCACCGTCGAGGGTGAGCCGGGTGCCCGTGGCGCAGGCTCAGGCGAGGAGGACCCCGCGCAGACGGACGGTGAGCCCGGCGAGGGCGAGGCCGGTGCGATGGAGTCCGAGGACGCCCAGCAGGCCGAGGACGCCCAGCAGGCGGAGGACACCGACGCCCAGGACGGCGCCGATGCAGAAACCGCCGGGAGCGACACCGCCGACGGCACCACCCAGGAGCAGGGGACCTCGACCACGCCGCTGCTGCTCGGCGTGATCGCCGTGGCTGTGCTGGGCGTGGCCCTCGCCTCCTTCTTCGCCCTGCGCCGCCGCTGAGGGAGGGGCGCCCCCGAGCACGCCGGGGCCGCAAGCCGGCTGGCCGGTGCCACCGCGCAGCTGCCCGCACAGGACAGGACGACGCCCCCGGCACGCTCGGTGCCGGGGGCGTCGTGGTCCGTTCTCAGACGGTCACTTCTGCTGCTGGTCCTTGTCGGCCGCTGCGTCGTCCGCGCCGCCGCCGAGGCGGTCGCGCACAGCGTCGGAGCCCTTCTCGACGTGCTGGTCGTACTGGTCCGGGGTGCGGTCGGTGACGTGCTTGGTGCCCTGCTCGAAAGCCTGGTCGACCTTGTCCGGGTTCTTCTCCGCGTGATCCTTGGCCTTGTCGAAAGCATTGTTCAGCGAATCGCCGATGCCCATGGCGTTCTCCTCTCGCGTAGGTCGCCGTCCCCGACCGGGGCGGCACCGCCACCGTAGATCCGGGAACGCGTCCCCCACCACTGAGACCGCGGATCCGAACCGAAACCGAACGATCCCGCCCGATCGAGCCCAAGATCGGCGCATCTCGCGCAATACTGACTGCGTGAACGTGAGCGCGCCCGGTCCCCGCCCCCTGCCCGGATCTTCGG
>NZ_JADEYR010000018.1 GCF_015209585.1 Brachybacterium epidermidis | reverse complement strand
CCCGGCAGGGCTGGCAGAACTCATGCTGGCCGTCGAACGGCACGCACCATAGGCCATGCACCCACCGGGACCGAGTGGTCACGACCCTACCGAACAAGGCCGCACTAAGGATGGTCCCCCAGTGAGCACCACCGACCGCACCTCCGGCCAGGCAGCCGATCACGCCGCCGCGCTGCGTGCTGCGGGGCTGCGGGTCACAGGTCCGCGGCTGGCCACCCTGGAAGTGGTGGAGCGCCGTCCCCATGCTGATGCGGAGACCGTCGCTCACGCCGTGCGTGAGCGTCTCGGGACAGTCTCGCGGCAGGCCGTGTACGACGTCCTGCACGCTCTCACCGATGCGGAGCTCCTGCGCCGCGTCCTGGTGGACGGCCGCCGCTCGCGCTACGAGCTGCACCGGCACGACAACCACCACCATCTGGTGTGCCGCAGGTGTGGCCGCCTGGAGGACGTGCCCTGCGCCGTCGGCGCCGCACCCTGCCTGATCCCGCACGATGATCTCGGCTTCGACGTCGAGGTCGCCGATGTCGTCTATCGGGGGCTGTGCTCCGCCTGTCGTGAGAGAGGCTGACCCCATCACCGGCGCACCCGTCGGCCCGCCTGCTCCCGTCCCCGTCCAGTCGTCCACCCCCTGTACGTCGCCCCGATCATCCGATCGAAACCCACCTGAGGAGAAGGAATGACCCAGTTCGATCCCACCAAGCCCTCCACCACCGAGTCCGGTGCACCGCGTCAGTCCGATGCGCACTCGCTCAGCGTGGGTGCCGACGGTCCGCTGCTGCTGCACGACGTCGCCCTGGTCGAGAAGCTGGCCCGCTTTGACCGTGAGCGGGTGCCGGAGCGCAGCCCCCACGCGAAGGGCTCCGGCGCCTTCGGCGAGTTCGAGGTCACCCAGGACGTCTCGAAGTACACCAAGGCCAAGTTCCTCCAGCCCGGTGCCAAGACCAATATGCTGGCCCGCTTCTCCACCGTGGCCGGTGAGCTCGGCTCCCCCGACACCTGGCGGGACGTGCGCGGCTTCGCGCTGAAGTTCTACACCGAGGACGGCAACTTCGACTTGGTCGGCAACAACACGCCGGTCTTCTTCGTGCGCGATCCCATGAAGTTCCCCGACTTCATCCACTCCCAGAAGCGCACCCCCGATTCCGGCCTGCGCGACAACACCATGCAGTGGGACTTCTGGACCCTGTCCCCGGAGTCCTCCCACCAGGTGACCTACCTGATGGGTGACCGTGGCCTGCCCAAGACCTGGCGCCACATGAACGGCTACTCCTCCCACACCTACATGTGGGTCAACGAGGCCGGCGAGAAGTTCTGGGTCAAGTACCACTTCCACACCGACCAGGGCATGGCCTTCCTCTCCAACGAGGAGGCCGGTCGCCTCGCCGGTGAGGACTCGGACTACCACCGCCGCGACCTGTTCCAGGCCATCGAGCGCGGCGAATACCCCTCCTGGACCATGAACGTGCAGATCATGCCGTACGAGGACGCGAAGGACTACCGCTTCAACCCCTTCGACCTCACCAAGGTGTGGCCCCACGCGGACTACCCGCTGCACGAGGTGGGCCGGTTCACCCTCAAGGAGAACCCCAAGAACCACTTCGCGCAGATCGAGCAGGCGGCCTTCAGCCCGGCCAACACCGTGCCCGGCACCGGGGTGTCCCCTGACAAGATGCTGCTGGCCCGCGTGTTCTCCTACCCGGACGCGCAGCGCCACCGCATCGGCACCAACTTCAACCAGCTGCCGGTCAACGCCCCCGTGGTCCCCATGAACTCCTACGACAAGGAGGGCAACATGGAGTACCACCACTCGGGCGACGCCCCGGTATACGCACCGAACTCCTTCGGTCGCGCCTACCAGGGCGATGACCATCAGGGTCAGGTCGACAACGGCTGGGAGGCCGACGGCACCCTGGTGCGCTCGGCCTACACGCTGCATTCGGAGGACGACGACTTCGGCCAGGCCCACACCCTGGTGCGCGAGGTCTTCGACGACGCGGCGCGCGAGCGCCTGGTGGAGACGGTCTCCGGCTCGCTGAGCACGGTGCAGGAGCCGGTCCTCTCGCGTGCCTTCCAGTACTGGAAGAACATCGACCAGGAGGTGGGCGAGGCCATCGAGCGCGCCGTCAACACCCCCAAGGCCGATTCCCAGCCCGGTGGCGACCCGCTGGATGCCGAGACCCCTGCCGAGCAGGCCTGAACCCGGCTGAACAGCAAAACGACGAAGCGGCCCGTTCCCATCCGGGGGCGGGCCGCTTCGGCGGTTCGTGTCCGAGTGCGGGCCGTGCGTCCGCAGCGGCCGGCGCACCCCGGTCGCCCGGTCTCACACCACCAGCACCTCGCTACGGGCGGCCAGCAGCAGCTTCTGCACCGTCAGGCCCAGCAGGTGGCGCGCCAGATCGTTCTGACGGCGGATGCCGAGCACCAGCAGCTCGGCCCTCTCCTCGTCGACCACCTTCAGCAGGACGTCGGCGATGTCGTCCTCGGTGTGCTCCTGGCGCACCTGCACGCGCACGGCGGAGCGCCGCAGGCGTTCCAATGCCGTCTCGAGCTGGAGGTCGTCGGCGTGGCGGGGGTCCTCGGAGACGCCTTCGCGCACCACGTTGACCACGATCAGCGGGCCCCCGCGCTGCTCGGCGGCATCGCGCGCGGCATCCAGCGCCTTGTAGCCCACCTCGGTGGGGATGAATCCGACGACGACGGCCATCTGCTCTCCTGCGCTGCGCTGCGGTTGCGGGCGGCCCCCGCGACGACGGGTGGCCTGCACCGATACTAGGCGCAGACGGGCCGCGATGTCGGGTCGAGGGTCCGAGCCGGAGGGGCGGGCGGCGATCAGGGCTGCGGATCCCGATGGGCGACGGGGGAGCGGCGCTGCCCGGACAGCGCCTGGATCTCGTCCATGATCCGCGCGGTCATCTGACGCCGCCGGGCACCCTTGGACAGCCCGGGATCCAGATCGGAGAAGTCGATCGGCGCACCGATCCGCACCGAGATCGCGCCGCGCTCGGGAAGCAGGCGACGGGGCCGGAAGTGCGGTGTTCCCTTCAGACCCACCGGGATCACCGGGCAGCCCGACTCCAGTGCGAGCCAAGCCGCACCCTGCTTGCCCGGATGCAGCAGGCCGTCCTTGGATCGGCCGCCCTCGGGGTAGATGCCGAACCCGTCACCCCGGCGCAGGATCTCCAGCCCGGCCTGCAGGGCACCCTTGCCGGAGGAGAGGGCCTGCCGGTCCACCGGGACCGCCCCCACCTGCTCGAAGAACCAGTCGAGCATCCGGCCAAGGAGGCCCGTCCGCTTCCACAGGTCGTCCTTGGCGACGAAGTGGACGGGGCGGGGGATCGCGATCGGGATGATCGCCGAGTCGATGTAGGCCAGGTGGTTGGAGGCCACGATGAAGCCTCCCTCGCGGGGCACGTTCTCCACGCCCGTCACGCGCGGCCGCCAGATGCCGTGCAGCAGCGGGACGGCGGCCCTGCGGGCGACGGTGTAGAACAATGTGGGCATCGTGACCTCCCCGGACGTGCTGGACGACGCCCCACGATAGCCGCCGGAGGGGCCCGATCGCGTGTGGTAGAACAACCACAGCGCAGCGCGCCGCCGCCGGCGGCGCCGGAGTCCTGCGCGGCGCCCCGCCCCGGAACCCGGGAGCCGCCGCCCGCCTCCGCCGAGCCCTCGAGGAGCCCGCCCGATGCCGAAGACCCTGAACATCGCCGTGATCGGTGCCGGAACGATGGCACAGGCCGTGCACCTGCCGGTGCTGCGTCGTCGCTGGGACAGGTTCACGGTGACCGCCCTGGTCGAGCACTCACCGCGCCGCCGCCGCGAGGCCTCCGAGGTGTGGGGGGTGGCCGAGGAGTCGCGCTACGAGTCGGTGGCCGATCTGATCACCGCGGTGCGCGGCAAGAAGGTCGCGGTGGACGCCGCGCTGCTGTCCACCGACGGCCTGCACGTCAGCGATCTGATGCAGCTGATGCGGCGGGGCATCCCAGTGCTGGTGGAGCCGCCGCTGGGGTTCTCCGCCGAGGAGATCGCCGAGGTCGTCGATTTCGAGCGCATGACCGGGCGTCACCTGGTGATGATGGCCCACCCCCAGCAGTACGACGATTCCGTCATCGCGCTGTCGGAGAAGATCGCCGCGAAGGACGTGCGGATGATCGACCACGAGGTGCTGATGCCGGCCAGTCAGCCGCTGTTCGGCTGGGCGCACGTGACCACCTCGGCCTACGACCTGCCCACCGAGGTGCGCTCCCAGCGCCGCAAGTCCCTCCAGGCCGCCGTGGAAGCGGGCGCCGGAGGCGGCGCCACCCAGCGCGACCGCGACCTGTACGTCAAGGGGCTGCTGACCGGTGTGGCCCACCAGGTGGCGGTGATCGAGCGTGCCTACGGGCCGGTGACCCGTCTGGTCGCGGTGCGGCACTGGCCCAAGGGCGTGATCCCGGGGTCCATCGAGATACTGGGAGAGCTGGAGAACGGCGCACCGGTGCGCCTGGTGTGGCACTACCTGCCGTTCGCCCCGGAGTACTCCGAGCGCATCGAGGTGCTGTCGGCCCGCAAGCGGGTGGACGTGGAGCTGCCGGCTCCGTCGCTGGGCGATCGGCGCTCGAGAATCAGCCTGCGGGAGAAGTCCGCCGGGGCGGTGGTCACTACAGCGAGCACGGCCACTGCAGGGGCGGCCGAGGCGATGTGGGAGGCGTTCCACGCCTTCGTGGGCCGCGGCACGCGCCCGATCATGGGTGCGGAGGAAGCACGCGCACAGCTGCTGCTGATGCGCGAGGTGCTCGCGGCGATCGTGGAGGCCGACGGACGCAGCCTCGAGCCGGAGCCCGAGCCGGAGCCCGAGGCAGCCGCTGAGCCGGAGCCGGAGGCAGTACCGGAGGCGAAGTCCGCATCCCCGCGCGTCGATGGGATCGAGTCCGAGGTCGAGGTCCAGCCCGCATCCGAGCCCGGTGCCACCGCCGACCCCGGCGAGGGAGACGAACCGCAGCACGCCGCCGTGGGTGCTCCGGACGGTGATGCGCATGCCCCCTCGGCGCCCGAGTCGGCCCCTCCCCAGGACACGGACGACGAGCCGGCTGTCGAACCCGCACCGGTCACCGAGCCGGTGCCCATCACCGAACCCGTCCCGGTCGTGGAGCAGTCCCCGTCTCCCGCCTCGGAGCAGATCGCCGAACCCGCACCGATTGCGGACCCGGCTCCGGTCGGCGAGCCCGAGCCCGTGACCGAACCGGTGCCCGTCCTCGAGGCGGCCGCCGAGGAGCCGGGAGCTGATCGGCCGAGTGCGCAGGAGCCGTCGGCGGGCGGGGCCCGCCGCTCCCTGCCCACCGACGAGGTCGACGTGTGGAACCTGGACCACGGCCACTCGCACCCTGACGACGACGGGCGCTGAGCCCCTCGCACCCTCCCTCGCGCCACGCCCACCAAAAGCGTCGCGGCCCGACCATCGGTTCACCCCGACTCGCCGCAACACGGCCATCGGTTCGCCCAGACTCGCCGCGACCCGACCTTCGGTTCACCCCGACTTGCCGCGACACGCCCATCGGCCCACCCCGACACGCCGCGACGCGCCCGGGATTCCGTGGCGATCCGAGTCACCTTGAGCCCGGTCCAACAGCCCGCCCGAGCGCTTCGTCCACCACCGGTGGAGCTGCCCCCTGCCTTCGTCCACAGGCTGTGATCGGCGCCGTCCTGCTGTTCCGTGCGTGGGGTGCCTGCTGTGTCCACAGTCCTCCCGGACCGTCCACATCCCGTCAACAGCCCGATGTGGATGACATTGTTGTAGTTCGGTACATCTTGTGGTGCTCCCACCGATCGACCACTAGGTGTAGTGTTGGCGGGGCCGCAGGGATCCACCCCTTCCACCGCCCTCCCAGGGGCAGCCGGCCACCTCGCGAGCAACGAGGTGGACGGCGGGACCGGGGGCCGGAGCCGGCGGCACGGGCCCCCGGGCCGCACTGACAACCGCATCACCCGTTCCTCCTCGCGCCGCCCCGGCGCGGTGCCCCGAGAAAGGTCTTCCTCCGTGGACATCACCGTGTACTCGAAGCCCCTGTGCGTCCAGTGCGATGCGACCAAGCGCGCCCTGAACAAGGCGGGCATCGCCTACGACGTCGTCGACATCACCGAGGATGCCGAAGCCCTCGCCCGCGTGAAGTCTCTGGGCTACGTCCAGGCGCCCGTCGTCATCACCGGTGAGGACCACTGGTCCGGCTTCCGCCCGGACAAGATCAAGGCGATCGCCGCCGCTTCCGGCGTGCAGCGTCGCGCCGCCGCCATCTGAGAGACCGCGCAGGAGGCATCGGCGTGGGCACCCTCGTCTATTTCTCCTCGGTGTCGGAGAACACCCACCGCTTCGTAGAGAAGCTCGGGATCCCCGCGCACCGCATCCCTCTCTACGCCAAGGAGGAGCCCCTCGTCATGGACGAGGAGTTCGTCCTGATGGTCCCGACCTACGGCGGCGGCAACCACGGTGGCGCCGTCCCCAAGCAGGTCATCAAGTTCCTCAACGACAAGCGCAACCGGGACCTGATCCGGGGCGTCATCACCGGTGGCAACACCAACTTCGGCGAGGCCTACTGCATCGCGGGAGACATCATCTCCGCCAAGTGCAAGGTCCCCCACATGTACAAGTTCGAACTGCTGGGCACTGCACGGGACGTGCAGAAGGTCCACGACGGATTGGAAGAGTTTTGGCGACACTGACCGAGATGCCCCCGGCCGAGCACCACAAGCCGCTGGACTACCACGCGCTCAACGCGATGCTGAACCTGTACGGACCGGACGGCAAGATCCAGTTCGAGAAGGATCGCCTGGCCGCCCGCGAGTACTTCCTGCAGCACGTGAACCCCAACACGGTGTTCTTCCACTCGCTGCGCGAGAAGCTCGACTACCTGGTGGAGAACAAGTACTACGAGCCCGAGGTGCTCGCGCAGTACGACTTCTCCTTCGTGGAGTCGCTGTCCGAGCAGGCCTACGCCAAGAAGTTCCGCTTCCCCACCTTCCTGGGCGCCTTCAAGTACTACACCTCGTACACCCTGAAGACCTTCGACGGGAAGCGGTACCTGGAGCGCTTCGAGGATCGCGTGGTGATGGTGGCCCTGACCCTCGCCCGCGGGGACGAGCGGCTCGCCCGGAACCTGGTCGAGGAGATCCTGGACGGTCGCTTCCAGCCAGCCACCCCCACCTTCCTCAACGCCGGCAAGGCGCAGCGCGGTGAGCTGGTCTCCTGCTTCCTGCTGCGCATCGAGGACAACATGGAGTCCATCGGCCGCTCCATCAACTCCGCCCTGCAGCTGTCCAAGCGCGGCGGCGGCGTGGCGCTGCTGCTGAGCAACCTGCGCGAGTACGGTGCGCCGATCAAGCACATCGAGAACCAGTCCAGCGGTGTGATCCCCGTGATGAAGCTGCTGGAGGACTCCTTCAGCTACGCCAACCAGCTGGGCGCCCGCCAGGGTGCCGGTGCCGTGTACCTGCACGCGCACCACCCGGACATCCTGCGGTTCCTGGACACCAAGCGCGAGAACGCCGACGAGAAGATCCGCATCAAGACCCTCTCGCTCGGCGTGGTGATCCCCGACATCACCTTCGAGCTGGCCAAGAAGAACGAGCCGATGTACCTGTTCTCCCCGTACGACGTGGAGCGCGAGTACGGCAAGCCCTTCGCCGACATCAACGTCACCGAGCTCTACCACGAGATGGTGGACAACCCCGCCATCTCCAAGAAGAAGATCCGCGCCCGCGACTTCTTCCAGGTGCTCGCAGAGATCCAGTTCGAGTCCGGCTACCCGTACATCATGTTCGAGGACACGGTGAACCGGGCCAACCCCATCCCCGGCAAGGTCACCCACTCCAACCTGTGCTCGGAGATCCTGCAGATCGCCACCCCGTCGGAGATGAACGTCGACCTCTCCTACGACACCTTGGGCCGGGACATCTCCTGCAACCTGGGCTCGCTGAACATCGCCAAGGCGATGGACTCCCCGGACTTCGCGCAGACCATCGCCACTGCGATCCGTGGTCTCACGGCCGTCTCGGACACCTCCGACATCGAGTCCGTGCCCACCATCGCCGAGGGCAACCGCAAGTCCCACGCCATCGGCCTGGGGCAGATGAACCTGCACGGCTACCTGGCCCGCGAGGCGATCCACTACGGGTCCGAGGAGGGCCTGGACTTCACGAACATGTACTTCTACGCGGTCACCTACCACGCCATCAAGGCGTCGATGGAGATCGCCAAGGAGCGCGGGGAGACCTTCTACGAGTTCGAGAAGTCCCAGTACGGCACCGGCGAGTACTTCGACAAGTACACCGACCAGGTGTGGGAGCCGGCCACGCAGAAGGTGCGCGACCTGTTCGCGGCCTCCAGCGTGCACCTTCCCACCCAGGACGACTGGCGCGAGCTGCGCGAGCAGGTGCGAGAGCACGGCATGTACAACGCCTACCTGCAGGCCGTCCCGCCCACCGGGTCGATCTCCTACATCAACCACTCCACCTCCTCGATCCACCCGATCGTCTCCAAGATCGAGATCCGCAAGGAGGGCAAGATCGGACGGGTGTACTACCCGGCGCCGTTCATGACCAACGACAACCTCGAGTACTACGAGGACGCATACGAGATCGGCTTCGAGAAGATCATCGACACCTACGCCGAGGCCACCAAGCACGTGGACCAGGGCCTGTCGCTGACGCTGTTCTTCCCGGACACAGCCACCACGCGCGACGTCAACAAGGCGCAGATCTACGCCTGGCGCAAGGGCATCAAGACCCTCTACTACATCCGCCTGCGGCAGATGGCGATCGAGGGCACCGAGGTCGAGGGCTGCGTGAGCTGCATGCTCTGAGCCGACATCGGCCGACAAACCGGGGCCCGGTCGAGGATTCGCTCCTCGACCGGGCCCCGGTTCGTGCTTGCGTCAGGTGCGATTTTCCAGCCGGCGGATCCGGGCGCGCACACTCCCTGTGAAGTGCCGTGCACCCTGCCGAGCGAAGCCGCAGGTCCACGACCGCGGCCCCGCGTAGCGCATCATCTGGCGGTTCCAGGCGCGCTCCTCGGCCTCGAAGCAGTGCACCTCGCAGTGCGCACAGAACGGCGTGGGGTCCAGCGTGCAGAACACTCACCGCGCTGTCTCTGGGGCACCCCGGTCGACGGCGGCCGCTGAGAGCTCTTTGGCCCAGAGGTGCGCAGTCGGCGATCAGGGCGGGCCGTTCCGCCAACTCAGCACAGCTTGAGCCCGCATGCCCAGAATCAGGGTCGTGACACGCTCTCCAGGGCGGAGGTGGCCGCCCAGAGAGCCGCGTAGAGCACCGCGGCCACCGGCCAGATCACCCAGGTCGACCCCCAGTCACCGGTCACGAAGCTCCACCCCAGGTATATCGCGACGGTCAGCGGCCAGAACACCGCGGCGATGACCCGGACCACGGGCGACCGGCTGGTCTCGGGAAGGTCGTCCGTCTCCTGCTCCAGCGTCGAGGCCGCGGAGTCCATCCAGGATCCTTGGATGTAGATCAGCAGGCCGAGTGCCACCATCAGAAGTGTGCCGCACACGCCGAGCAGGGGCAGCATGCCGTCCTGGCGGAGATTGCCGAGCACCAGGATCGGGACGGCGCTCAGGATCCACAGGGCGATCGCCACCGCAGTCGTGAGCGTCGAGGAGCGGCGGTGGGTGCGCCGCAGCTCCTGGGTGTACTCGTGCAGCGTCGGCGCGGGGGTGAATCTGCCCTCGGAGATGTCCTCGTAGTCCGCCAACCGGGCTCCCCGTACGATCAGCAGCAGCACGCCGAGCGCGATGGCGCCCAGCAGCAGCACCAGCCCGGTGATCACCACCCAGGAGGCGGGGTCGGTGTCCGGGGAGGTGAAGGCGATCAGGGCCAGCAGCGGAACGGGGGACAGCACGAACAGGGGGATGGCGATGGCGCTGAGCGGCTGTGCGGCGCGCACCGACTGCACGTACTGACGCGCACGGTCGGTGTCCAGGACAGGATCGGTGCGCACGTCCCCGGCCAGGGTGCCGTCGGCTCCGAAGCGCGGGCTGGTGGCGGCGCCGATCTCACGATCGATGCCCAGGACGGGGGCGACCTCCTCGAGGCTGCCGAACTCGGCGATCACGGTGCCGACGGCCTGGGCCTCGCTGTGACCGCGGTCCATCAGCTCCTGCTGCTTGTCCTCCATCATGGCGCGCAGCTCGATGCGAGCGCTGCGCATCCGCGAGGAGTCGGGGTAGGGGGCGAAGAGTGTATCGAGATAGGAGTCGATGACGCTCATGGCTGGTGCTGTCCTTCTGCGAAGTGATCGACGAGCTGACGGGTGCGGGCCCATTCGAGCCGCTTCGCCGAGAGCTGTGCGATGCCCTCGGCGGTGATGCGGTAGTAGGTGCGCGGCTTGCCGGAGGTGGAGACGTCCTCGTAGCTGTCCAGCAGCTGCTGGGACTCGAGCCGCTTGACCGCGGTGTACAGAGTGGTCTGCTTGATGACGTAGTCGCCGTCGGAGCGGTCGGTGATGGTCTTGGAGATCTCGTAGGCGTAGGAGGGGCGGGACTCGAGGATCGACAGCACGATCAGGTCGATGTGCCCTCGAATGGCATCGGCTCCGATCAATGCCCCTCCTTCTGCCGGGTGGGATGCGGGAGTACCGATCAGTGCCATCACCGTACTACGCCTGGCGTAGTACGGCTAGCGTCCATCGGGGACTTTGGTCCTCCCGGCGCCGGTTTCGTCGCAACCAGAACCACTACACCTGGGGGTATCGGCGTGTTGCGACCCCAATATGTTGTGGTCGATTCCTACGTTGGCAGAGCCGCGGCGCACACCACACACCCGCATCGTTGCGCGCCACCCGTGCCCACACCCGTGCACCGTGCCCCGTCCCGAAGGAGAGAGCCCATGACCGCGTCCCCGAAGCAGCCCGCCCCGATCGAGCCCGCCGAGCCCGGCGCGGCCCCCGTCGGCCGCCGCATGATCGATCCGGTCGCCACCGTCACCGAGTACGTGGACCGCTCCGACTGGCGCGTCAACGCCAACGCCAACCAGGGCTACTCCGTGGGCGGGCTGGTGCTCAACGCCGCGGGCAAGATGATCGCCAACTACTGGCTGGACGAGGTGTTCAGTGCCGAGGCGGGCCGTGCCCACCGCGACGGGGACATCCACATCCACGACCTCGACATGCTCACCGGGTACTGCGCCGGCTGGTCGCTGCGGCGTCTGCTCGAGGAGGGCTTCAACGGTGTGCCCGGGGCGATCGCCGCCGCCCCGCCCAAGCACTTCTCCTCGGCCTGCGGGCAGATCGTCAACTTCCTGGGCACCCTGCAGAACGAGTGGGCCGGCGCCCAGGCCTTCAGCTCCTTCGACACCTACATGGCGCCGTTCGTGCGGCTGGATGACATGACCTACGAGGAGGTGCTGCAGTGCATGCAGGAGCTGATCTACAACCTCAACGTGCCCAGTCGTTGGGGCTCGCAGTGCCCCTTCACCAACCTCACCTTCGACTGGGCCTGCCCGGAGGACCTGCAGGGCCAGCACCCCCTGATCGGCGAGCAGCTGTGCGACTTCACCTACGGCGATCTCCAGCACGAGATGGACCTGGTCAACCGGGCCTACATCGAGGTGATGACCGCGGGCGACGCTGACGGGCGCGCCTTCACCTTCCCCATCCCCACCTACAACATCACCCGCGACTTCGACTGGGAGGCCGAGAACACCCAGCGGCTGTTCGCGATGACCGCGAAGTACGGGCTGCCCTACTTCCAGAACTTCATCAACTCCGACCTGGACCCCGGGATGATTCGCTCGATGTGCTGCCGCCTGCAGCTGGACCTGCGCGAGCTGCTCAAGCGCGGCAACGGCCTGTTCGGTTCCGCGGAGCTCACCGGCTCCATCGGCGTGGTCACGGTCAACATGGCGCGCCTGGGCTACCTGTACGCCGGGGACGAGGACGCGCTGATCGCCGAGCTGGACCGCCTGCTCGAGGTGGGCAAGGACACCCTGGAGAAGCGGCGGGCCACCGTGCAGGAGCTGATCGACGGCGGCCTGTACCCGTACACCAAGCGGTACATGGGCCACCTGGGCAACCACTTCTCCACCCTTGGGGTCAACGGGATGAATGAGATGGTCCGCAACTTCACCGGCGATGCCCACGACCTGATGGACGAGTTCGGGCAGCAGATGTGCCTGCGGATCCTCGACCACGTGCGCGAGACGATGGTGCGGTACCAGGAGGAGACCGAGACCCTGTACACCCTGGAGGCCCCCCCGCCCGAGGGCGCCACCTACCGCTCCGCCAAGGAGGCCCGCGCGCGCTCCCCCGGCACCCTCACCGCCGGCACCACCGCCAACCCGTACTACACCAACTCCTCCCAGATCCCCGTGGGCGCCACTGAGGACCCCTTCGAGGCGCTCGAGCTGCAGGAGGAGCTGCAATCCCAGTACACGGGCGGCACCGTGCTGCACCTGTACATGAACGAGGCGATGAGCTCGGCGACCACCTGCCGGGAACTCGTGCGCAGAGCACTGACCCGGTTCCACCTGCCGTACCTGACCATCACCCCCACCTTCTCGATCTGCCCCAGCCACGGCTACCTCACCGGCGAGCACCACCAGTGCGAGCGCTGTGGTGAAGCCTGCGAGGTGTGGACCCGTGTGATGGGCTACTTCCGGCCCATGGCCTCCTTCAACATCGGCAAGAAGGGCGAGTACGCCGAGCGCACCTTCTTCACCGAGCAGGCCTCCGGCGTAGGCGGCTGCCAGGAGGCGGCCGACGGGCCCGCTGCGGCGGCCGACGAGCCCGCGGCCGCGACCGGCCGCCCAGGGGCCGTGATCACCCCGGTGACGGCGTGAGCCCTCTGGCCAGCCTGGCGGCACCAGACCTGCGCATCGCAGGTCTGGTGCCGCTGTCCACCGTGGACTGGCCCGGCCGCCTGGTGGCCGCGGTGTTCTGCCAGGGCTGCCCCTGGCGCTGCACCTACTGCCACAACACCGCGATCCTGGACGCCCACGCCCCCGGCGCCGTGCCCTTCGGTGAGCTGGGTCGGCTCCTGGAGCGACGGGGAGGGCTGCTGGACGGCGTGGTGTTCAGTGGGGGAGAGGCCACCATGCAGCACGCTGTGGTGCCTGCCGCCCGCGCCGTTCGCGAGCGCGGCTTCGCGGTTGGGCTGCACCCCGGCGGGGCCTTCCCCACCCGGATGCAGGCCCTGCTCGGGGTCGACACCGACGGGCATCGCGTCTGCTCACCGCTGGTGGACTGGGTGGGGTTCGACGTGAAGGCCGCGCCGGCCGGCTACACGGACCTGGTGGGACGGGCCGGTGCCTGGCGGCGAAGTGCGAAATCCCTCCAGTTCCTGCTGGCCTCCGGTGTGGACCACGAACTGAGGATGACGGTCACCCCGCAGTTGATCGACCAGGTCCCCGCGGTGATCGAGACCGTCCATCGCGGCGGCGGCACGCACCTGGTGCTGCAGAAGGCACGGGCCGACGGTGCAGAGAGCGGCTTCGCCAGGCAGCTGGCTGCAGTGCCGGACTGGACGGAGCGATTCGACGCTGCCGCGCACAGAGCACGGCAGCTCGGAGCGCAGCAGGGCCTTGAGGTCACGGTCCGAGCGTGACGGGGCCGTGACCCGCGCCAGCGCCGGTCCGAGGAAGGGCGGTCCTAGGATGACAGTGACGGGGTCCCCCGTCAGCGAATTCTGGCCCGTCCCTGTTCCCCTGCCCGTTTGGAGTCGTCATGGATGACCTCGTCCTCAACTGGGAACTCGGCACAGCCGGGCTGCTGATCGTGGCAGTCTCGGCCATCGCCGTGCTTCTCATCCTCATCATGGCCTTCAAGGTCCATGCATTCCTCGCCCTGATGATCACCTCGATCGGAACGGCCCTGGCTGCGGGCATCGCCCCGGCCAGCGTGCTGCCCGCCCTCGCCTTCGGCTTCAACACGACCCTGGGCAACGTCATGCTGCTGGTCGCACTCGGCGCGATGCTGGGCAGGATGATCGAGACCTCCGGCGGCGCCCAGGTGCTCGCCGACCGGATGATCGACCTGGTCGGCGAGAAGCGGGCCGGCTTCGGCCTGTCCCTGGCCAGCCTGCTGATGGGCTTCCCCATCTTCTTCGACGCCGGCCTGGTGGTCATGATGCCCATCATCTACGCCGTGGCCCGACGGGTCGGCGGCTCCTTCCTGTCCATCGCGCTGCCCTCGGCGGTGGCTTTCAGCGCCATGCACATCTTCGCCCCGCCGCATCCCGGCCCGGTGGCCGCCTCCGGCATCGTCGGTGCTGACATCGGCCTGGTGATGCTGGTGGGTCTCGTGTTCGCTGTCATCATCTGGTACCTGGTGGGCGTGCTGCTGGCACCCCGCCTGGGCATGCGCTTCGACATCCCGGTGCCGGACATCCTCGAGGGCGACAAGGACGAGATGGGCTTCTCCTCCAGCCCCCGCGTCCCCACCATCATCGGCCTGCTGCTGCTGCCGTTGATCCTCATCCTGCTGAACACCGGTCTGAACACCATCGGTTCGACCCGTCCGGACAAGGACGCGTTCCTGGCCGACGGCGTGGTCTCGACCCTGCGCCTGCTGGGTGAGACCCCGATCGCCCTGCTGATCACCGTGATCGTCTCGATGTTCGTGCTGGGCTGGGGTGCCGGCAAGAAGGGCACCCTGATCGAGAAGGTAGCTGATTCAGCCCTGGGGCCGATCTGCTCGGTGGTGCTGGTGACCGGTGCCGGCGGCATGTTCGGCGGTGTGCTGCGCGTGACCGGGATCGGGGACGCCGTGGCGGATTCGCTGAACAACGTCGGCCTGCCGGTGATCGTGGCGGCCTACCTGATCGCCCAGATCGTGCGCCTGGCACAGGGCTCGGCCACCGTGGCTCTGACCACCGCGGCCTCCCTGATGGCCGGCGTGATCGCCGCCAGCGACTTCAGCCCCCTGCAGGTGGTCGCGATCGTGATGGCGATGTCGGCCGGCTCGGTGGGCTTCTCCCACGTCAACGACTCCGGCTTCTGGCTGGTCAGCAGGTTCTTCGGGATGGACATGAAGCAGACCCTGGCCACCTGGACTCTCATTCAGGGCGCGATGGCCATCGTCGGCTTCACCCTGTCCTACATCCTCTACGGCGTCGCCTCGGCGATTGGCTGAGCCCCTGCCTGCGCCGCCGCATCCTGCTTCCCGTAGGTGAGGCGGCGCAGCAGACGCTCAGCCGGGCCCCGCATGTCCCTCGATGCCATCCATCCGGCGATCAGCACCGAGATCAGCCATACCCCCAGTGCCAGCGCGGTCGAGGCGGTGGTGGACAGGTGCTGTCCCAGGCCGAAGCCCCAGGCGGCCAGCAGGGGAGCGAAGATGATCGACTGGAACAGGTAGAAGGTGAGCGAACGCTGCCCCACTGCGGCGATGGCGCGCACCGGGGCACTCACCTGCCGTGTCATCTCCGGTGTCACCGGTGATGCCGGGGCCCCGTAGGAACGTGAGGCCACCAGAGCGGACCGGGCATCGGGGGAGAGGTCGCGCTTGCGCACGGCCGGTTCGGGGGCCTCGGCGGGCGCTGCGGTTGTGTTCGTCGCGGGACGGGTGCGTCCCTCCAGGTGCGCCGCGATCAGGCCGAACGCAGCGGCGTACCCGATGCCGCAGGCCACGCCGGAGATCATCTCGGTGCCCATGAACGTCCAGAACAGCACGTCCGGCATGTCCAGCACCCCCAGCATCGGCAGGATCCGCGTCACGCCCCCGGCCCAACCGATCGTGATCCCGACGGCGGCCGTCAGGCGCAGCAGGCGCATGTGGTTCCAGGGTTCGTCCAGGACACGGTGGCGCGCCGCCAGCCATCCCAGCATGATCGAGACCGGGACGGCGAACCCGAGGGCCGTGGAGGGCAAGCTGAAGGCCCACATCCCCGCTCGGAGCCCCGCGGCCACCAGGTAGTTCGACTGCCCGTGGGCGATGTCCCGGAACGACCCCATGGAGAAGGAGGCGCCGCCGGCATCCATGGCCTCCAGGATGTCCGGCTGGGTGGAGAGGTACAGGCCGCTGACCACGGAGCCCAGGGAGTACAGGGCGAACAGGGCCGTCGCCACGCTGATCCAGATCAGCAGGGTGCGATCGCGCCGTCCGAAGAAGATCCACACCAGCAGCAGCCCGGCGATCGCGTAGGCCCCCAGGATGTCGCCGAGGAACAGCAGCAGGGCGTGCAGGAACCCCAGCAGCAGCATCGCCCAATGGCGGCGACGCAGCATGCGCCGCACGGTGCGGTGCTCGAGGCCGCGATCGATGCGGGAGCGGAAGAACTGCACCATGCCGTACCCGAACAGGAAGGCGAACAGCGGGAAGCTGCGGCCGTCCACCCCCAGGCCCATCACCACCTGGATCGCCGTGTCCAGGGCATTGCGGGCCGGCACGTGGATTCCGAACGCCCCGGACTCCTGGCCCCACAAAAACCAGGGCACGTTCGCCATCGCGATCAGGGCGAGCATCAGGCCGCGCGCGAGATCGGGCGCGAGGGAACGAGGTGGACGTGCCTGCGTATCGGGGCAGCCCTCGCGGATACGAGGGCGTGCGGGGACCGGTTCGGTGGCGCTCACGATGATCGACCCTCTCGGCTCGTGGGGCTGTGGTTCGACCGTAACCGCCTCGCTGCCGGCGCGCACCCCGACGAAGGTCGCCGCTCCTGGCGGGTGGTGGCGCGGTGGTGGCGCGTCCCACCGTGGGGAACCGGATGCCACGGTCCCTTTGAGCACCGCCTCTGCCTAGACTGGCAGGCACCCGAACCCGACCCCTGAAGGAGCAAGTGAGGCAGCGGTGAACGACCACCTGAAGACGTCTGTCCAGGCGATCAACTGGAACCGGATCCCCGATCCCAAGGACCAGGAGGTATGGGACCGCCTGACCGGCAACTTCTGGCTGCCGGAGAAGGTGCCGCTGTCCAACGACATCCCCTCCTGGGGCCGCCTGAGCGAGCAGGAGCAGACCCTGGTGATGCGGGTGTTCACCGGCCTCACCCTGCTGGACACCGTCCAGGGCACCGTCGGCGCCGTCTCCCTCATCCCCGATGCGGTCACCCCGCACGAGGAGGCGGTGTACACCAACATCGCGTTCATGGAGTCGGTGCACGCGAAGTCCTACAGCCAGATCTTCTCGACCCTCTCGAGCACCAAGCAGATCGACGAGGCCTTCCGCTGGAGCGAGTTCAACGAGCCGCTGCAGAAGAAGGCCAAGATCGTCATGAGCTACTACCAGGGCGATGACCCGGAGAAGCGCAAGGTGGCCTCCACCCTGCTGGAGTCCTTCCTGTTCTACTCCGGCTTCTACCTGCCCATGCACTACTCCAGCCACGGCGAGCTCACCAACACCGCCGACATCATCCGGCTGATCATCCGTGACGAGGCCGTGCACGGCTACTACATCGGCTACAAGTTCCAGAAGGCACTGGAGAAGGCCTCGCCCGAGCGTCGTGCCGAGATGAAGGACTACACCTTCTCGCTGCTCATGGAGCTGTACGACAACGAGGAGGAGTACACCGAGGATCTCTACGACCCGGTGGGCTGGACCGAGGAGGTCAAGACCTTCCTGCGGTACAACGCCAACAAGGCGCTGATGAACCTGGGCTACGAGGGCCTGTTCCCCTCCGAGGCCACCGAGGTGAACCCGGCGATCCTTGCCTCGCTGTCGCCGAACGCGGATGAGAACCACGACTTCTTCTCCGGCTCCGGCTCCAGCTACGTGATGGGCAAGGCTGTGGAGACCGAGGACGACGACTGGGACTTCTGAACCGGCCGTGCCAGGGAGTGTGCGGGCTAAAGGTGTTGTAAAGCCCACCTTCGGATATGCACAACTTCTTCGCGCACCCGGCACGCGCAAAGTGTCACAAAGCGGGGCGAATCGGTCACCAGTACGCCGGAATTCCTGTACTTCTGACCGCTAGGTCGGCCGCGTGTTCCACCATGCGAGCGTCATCTGGGGCAGAATGGTCGCCGTAGTCCCTGATCCCTTCCCCTGATTGGAGAAAAACAATGGGTCTTCTCTGGGCCATCATTTCCTGGATCATCATCGGTGCCATCATCGGCCTGATCGCTCGCGCCATCATGCCGGGCAAGCAGTCGATGGGCCTCGGCCTGACCATCGTCCTGGGCGTCATCGGCGCCATCGTCGGTGGCTTCCTCGGCGGCCTGTTCGGTGGTGACGGCATCTCCGGCATCATGAACAACCCGTGGAGCATCGGCACCATCCTGCTCGCCGTCATCGGCGCGCTGATCGTCATGGTCATCTACGGCCTGGCCACCGGCAGCCGCAACCGCGCGTGATCCACATGCGCTTCGCCTGACACGTCAGGCACACATCGCCGCAGCGCCGTCCCCGACTCAGGTCGGGGGCGGCGCTGTTCTTCTGCCCGCTTCGGTCAGGCCATGGGCACGTCCGCATCGCGGCGGCCTGCCTCGGTGACGCGTACGCGACCGGAGGACCAGCGGGCCACATCGGCCGCGAAGTCATCGAGCAGCGGCGGGTCCAGCAGCACGTCCAACCGGGCGAGCCGGGAGGTGTACTCGGTGGGCTCCGCCTGGGCGCCATGGGCGCCGGCCCACACCCGTACCGCGTTCTCGGCGATGCCCACCTCAGCCAGCGGCACCTCCAGGCGCGCCACCACCAGTTCCGTGCGGCGCAGCAGGGTCGCGGCCGCCACGGCCTGCTCCACCCCGGCGGTGTAGGCGCGCAGCAGACCCCCCGCCCCCAGCTTGACCCCGCCGAAGTAGCGGATCACCACCGCCAGGGTGTCGGTGAGATCGGCGTGCAGCAGCGCTTGCAGCATCGGCATGCCGGCGGTCCCGGAGGGCTCTCCGTCATCGCTGGAGCGGTGCACAGGAGCGGCTGTGCCCGTGGCGCCGATGACCAGGGCAGTGCAGTGATGGCGTGCATCAGGGTGATCGGTGCGCGCGGTGCGGATGCGCTCCTCGGCCTGCTCGACCGAGGTGACACGGTGCAGGCGGGTGAGGAAACGGGAGCGGCGCTCGACCAGTTCGGTCTCGACGTCGGCGGCGAGTACGAACAGATCGGACATACGGAAAGTCTAGGCGCGTTGCCGTGCGGGAACCGGTTCGAGCGCGACGGCGCGGGGGTGACAGGGGATACGCTGAACGCGGCCGCAGCTTCGACCCGGGAGGTCCCGATGTCCACGTCCCAGCCCGCACCTCAGCCCCACTCCGACCCGGCGCCCAGCTTCGCTCCGGAGTTCGGCTCCGCCCCCGCGCCCCGGAAGAAGTCCAAGGGACCGACGATCCTCATGGTCCTGGGCGGCATCATCCTGCTGCTCAGCCTGATCATCGGCACGATCCTCACCGTGGTCGGTGTGGGTAATACCGCCGACGGTCTGAGCGAGATCGAGCAGCTGCCCGGCGGCAGCGGCAGCATCACCGCGGAGGAGGGGGACGTGCTCCAGCTGTACGCGCCCGAGGGAACCACCGCCACCTGCACCATCATGACTCCGGACGGGGCTGAGCCCGGCCCGGGCACCAACCAGTCCAGCAGCACCACCATCGACGGCGCCACCTGGGTCTCCTTCGACTCCTTCGAGGCCACCGCTACCGGCGAGCACCAGATCGACTGCGACAGCCCCCAGGTGGCCGTGGGCCCGCCCGTCTCCCTGGGCGGCATCTTCGGCGCCATCGGCGGCGTGCTGCTGGGCATCGGCGGCGGCATCCTGGGCTTCCTGCTGCTGCTGGCCGGCCTGATCTGGTGGCTGGTCACCCGCAAGAAGGACTGACGTCCATCGAGCCGCCGTTCTTCACCTGGCTGGCACCCCCAGCGCGAGCGAGCGCTCGTACTTGCTGCTGCCGCGCCGGTCCGGCCACTGGGAAGACCGTGCGCCTCGGTGCAGGCGAACGATCGGTCGGTGCCCGCCGGAACCGTTTGCCGAGCCCCCGGGCGGCCGGTACGGTCGAATCCCGACCTGATCCGGAGGTGCCCGATGGGCCATCCAGTCCACCTCATCGTCGATGGTCAGCCGCATGACCTGACCGTCGACCCGCGCACCACCCTGCTCGACGCGCTGCGGGACCACCTGGGGAACATGTCCCCGAAGAAGGGCTGCGACCACGGGCAGTGTGGCGCCTGCACCGTGCTGGTCGACGGGCGGCGGCTGAACTCCTGCCTGCTGCTGGCCGTGTCCCTCGACGGCGCGGAGGTGCTCACCTCAAACGGCCTCGCCACCGACGGCGAGCTCTCCGCCCTGCACACTGCTTTCCTCGAGCAGGATGCCTTCCAGTGCGGCTACTGCACCCCCGGGCAGATCTGCTCCGCGACCGGTGTGCTCCGCGAGGCGGCCGAGGGGCACCCCAGCGTGGTCACCGAGTACCACGGCCACGACCACCCGATCGAGCTCACCGAGGACGAGATCCGCGAGCGCATGAGCGGTAACCTGTGCCGCTGCGGCGCGTACGTCAACATCGTCGCCGCCGTCCAGCAGGCGGCCGGGGCGAGCGCCGCGAGCGAGGGGACGGACCGATGAGACCCTTCGACTACGTACGCGCGGACGACCCCGCCGGCGCCGTCGCCGCGGCCGCCGAACGACCCGGCGCGGCCTACCTCGCCGGCGGTACCAACCTCGTCGACCACCTCAAGCTCGGGATCACCGCCCCTGATCTGCTGGTCGACCTCGGCCGTCTCGACCTCGCGGACATCGAGGAGCTGCCGGACGGCGGCCTGCGAGTCGGCGCCATGGTCCGCAACAGCGATCTGGCCGCCGATCCGCGCGTGCGTCGCGACCACCCGATGCTCTCCCGCGCCCTCCTCTCCGGCGCCTCGGGCCAGTTGCGCAACGCCGCCACCACCGGCGGGAACCTGCTGCAGCGCACCCGCTGCGTCTACTTCCAGGACCCCACCACCCCCTGCAACAAGCGTGCCCCGGGCAGCGGCTGCTCGGCGCTCGGCGGATACACCCGCTACCACGCGATCCTCGGCGCCTCTGACGCGTGCATCGCCACCCACCCCTCCGACATGGCGGTCGCGCTCACCGCCCTGGACGCGACCGTGGTGGTGCTGGGCAACGACGGCGAGAAGCGCCTGCCCCTCACCACGCTGCACCGCCTTCCGGGGGACGAGCCCGAGCGAGACACGGTCCTCGAGCACGGCGACCTGATCACCGCCATCGAGCTGCCCCCGCCGGACCGCGCCGCCCGCACCCGTTCCACGTATCGCAAGATCCGCGACCGCGCCTCCTACGCCTTCGCCCTGGTCTCGGTCGCCGCGGTGCTCGAGCTCGACCCGGACGCCGCACGGCCCACGATCCTCTCCGCGAGGATCGCCCTCGGAGGCGTCGCCCACGCCCCCTGGCGGGCTCGCCGCGCCGAGCAGCTCCTCGCCGGCGCCCCCGCCACCCGCGAGAGCTTCCGCCAGGCCGCGGCGGCCGAGCTCGAGCAGGCCCGGCCCGTCGCGGGCAACGAGTTCAAGGTGACGATGGCCCAGGGCGTGATGGTGAGCGTGCTCGCCGAGCTCGCCGGCCTCGACGAGGAGAACAAGGAGCCCCGTGATGAGTGACCTCCTGCGAGCCTCCGCGATCGGCACCGGACGGGTGCGTCTGGACGGGCCCGACAAGGTGCGCGGCCTCGCCCCCTACGCCTACGAGCACCCGGTCGAGGATCCGCTCCATCTCTTCCCGCTGTGCTCGACGATCGCGCTCGGCCGCGTCACCGCGATCGACGCCACAGCCGCGCTCGCGCTCGACGGGGTGGTGTGCGTGATCACCCACGAGAACGCACTCCGGCTCGCCGACACCGAGGACGGCGAGCTGACGATCCTCCAGGACGACCGGATCGGCTTCCGCGGCCAGTACCTCGGCGCCGTCCTCGCCGAGACCCCGGAGACGGCCCGCCACGCCGCCGACCTCGTCGTGGTCACCACCGAGGCTGCGCCGCACGACGCCGACTTCCGCCCCGACCACCCCGCAGTGCGCGAACCCGAGGACGGTGCCGACGACATCGACACCGGTGACCTCGAGGCCGCGCTCGCCGCCGCGGAGATCGTGGTGGACCAGCGGTACTCCACCCCTCTCGAGCACAACAACCCGATGGAGCCGCACACCACCATCGCCCGCTGGGACGGCGAGCAGCTCACGCTGTGGACCTCCACCCAGGGCGTGCATCCCGCGCGACAGACCCTCGCCCCGATACTGGGCATCGACCCCGAGCAGCTACGGATCATCAGCCCGCACGTCGGCGGCGGCTTCGGCTCCAAGGGCCTGCCCCACGCGGACATGATGCTCACAGCGATGGCCGCGCACGCCGTGCCCGGCCGCGCCGTGAAGCACGCCGTCACCCGCCAGCACATGTTCGCGCTGACCGGGCACCGGCCCGCCACCTCCCAGCACCTCCGGATCGGGGCCCGGGCCGACGGCACGATCACCGCCTTCGGGCTCGAGGCGGTCTCCAGCTCCTCGCACACCAAGGAGTTCCCCGAGATGGCGATCAAGCCCTCTCGGCAGATGTACGCCGGCGAGCACCGTCGCATCACCCAGCGCGTGCTCCCGCTGGACATCGCCGTCCCCTCCTGGATGCGCGCCCCCGGCGAGGCACCGGGGATGGTGGGCCCGGAGATCATGATGGACGAGCTCGCCGAGGCCTGCGGGGTCGACCCGATCGAGCTGCGGGTGCGCAACGAGCCGGAGCGTGACCCCGACACCGGGATGCCCTTCAACCGACGCCGGCTGATCGACTGCCTACGCGAGGGCGCCACCCGCTTCGGCTGGGCCGACCGCGACCCGCAGCCCCGTGCCCGCCGGGAGGGCGGATGGCTGATCGGCACGGGCGTCGCCTCGGCGACCTACCCCGCATCCCGGCAGCCCGGCTCGAAGGCCCGGATCCGTCACGAGGCGGGGGTCTACGAGGTGGGCATCGGCGCCGCCGACCTCGGCACCGGCACCTGGACCGCCCTCACCCAGGTCGCCGCCGACGCCCTCGAGGTCGACCCGGACCGCATCGCGCTGCGAATCGGCGACACCGCGCTGCCGAACGCGACCGTCGCCGGCGGCTCCACCGGGCTCGCCAGCTGGAGCGCGGCCGTGCTGGCCGCCGCGGACGCCTTCCGCCGCGAGCACGGCACCGCCCCGGCCGACGGCGTCGAGACGATCGGGGAGGCGGCGGAGAACCCTGCCGAGAAGAAGCTCGCCATGCACTCCTACGGCGCCCAGTTCGCCAAGGTCCGCGTCCAGGAGGAGACCGGTGAGATCCGTCTGGACCGCATGCTCGGGGTGTTCTCCGTCGGGCGGATCATCAACCCCCGCACCGCCCGCTCGCAGCTCCTCGGTGGGATGACCATGGGGGTGGGGATGGCACTGCACGAGAAGGGCGAGCTCGACCCCCGCTTCGGACACGTCGTCAACCACGACCTCGCCGAGTACCACGTGCCCGTCAACGCGGACATCCGCTCCCTGGAGGCGTACTGGCTGGACGAGGAGGACCCCCAGGCCGGGCCGCTCGGCGCGCGCGGCATCGGCGAGATCGGCATCGTCGGCGCCGCCGCGGCGATCGCCAACGCCGTCCACCACGCCACCGGGGTGCGGGTGCGGGACCTGCCCGTGCTCGGCAGCGACCTGCTGGCACGGTGAGCGCCGCGTCGTTCGACGTCCCCCGGCCGGCGGCCGCGCCTCCCGTGGGCCTGCTCCTGGCCGCGGGCGCCGGACGGCGCCTGGGCCGCGGCCCGAAAGCACTGCTGCTCCTGCGCGGCGTCCCCCTGGTGGAGCACGTCGCTCGCGCCCTGCGCGAGGGCGGCTGCGCCGAGGTCGTGGTCGTCACCGGCGCGGGCGCCGAGCGGGTGGGCTCCGTCGTGGACAAGATGCCGTGGGCGCGCACGGAGCAGAACCCGCGCTGGCGCGAGGGGATGGGGACCTCACTGCGCACCGGCCTGGCCGCGATCGGACCGGGCCGCGACGTGCTGGTCACGCCGGTGGACCGCCCGGGGATGTGCGCGGCGGAGGTGGCCCGGGTGCTGGCCGCCCACCGCCCCGGAGGCATCACCGCCGCCGCCCACCGCGAGGCCTCCGGCGGGCTCCGACGGGGCCATCCGGTGCTGTTCGACGCCGCCTTGACCACCGCCGCCGCGGAGGCCGCGCACGCGGACGTGGGCGCCCGCGACCTGCTCCGCGCCCGACGGGATCACGTGCAGCTCGTGGACTGCACGGATCTCGACGACGGTGCGGACCTGGACCTGCCTGAGGACCTTTGGCGGCTGGACGCGCGTGGCTGACCTCTCAGCCGCTCGTAGCAGTGCGCGCATGCAGCGGACCGCTGCCGTCGCGCAGCGGCTCGACGGTGCGGCGCTCGGCCCGCACGGCCAGGATTTCCGCGAGGATCGCGATCGCCACCTCCGCAGGGCTCTCCGCCCCCAGGTCGAGGCCGATCGGGGAGCGCAGCCGCGACAGCGCCTCCTCGTCCACCCCGGCCTCGCGCAGCGCTGTGCGCCGATCGCGATCGCTGCGCCGGGACCCCATCGCACCGACGTAGGCGATGTCCAGTCGCAGAGCGGTGGCGAGCACCGGCACGTCGACCTTGGGATCGTGCGTGAGCACGCAGACCATGCTACGGGCATCGAGATCCCCGCGCTCCGCGGCCGCGGCAAGGAACCGGTGCGGCCAGGCACGCACCACCTCCGCCCCCGGGAACGCCGTGGGATCGGTGAACGCCGGCCGATGGTCGCACAGCGTGATCCGCAGCCCGAGCGGCCGCGCGGCCTCCACCAGCGCCTGCCCGAAGGCGTTCGCCCCGCACACCACCAGGTGCGCGGGCCGGATACGGGACTCGACGAACAGGTCGATCGTCGAGGCGCCCGCAGGGAGGCGGAGGGTGCCGGTGCGAGCCTCGCGGAGCATGGCGGCGACCTGTGCACTGCCCGCCTCGAGCAACTCCGGGGGCAGCAGCATCGTGAGCGCGCCGCGGACCTCCTCGGCCCCGTCGCCCGCGAGCAGGACAGCGCGTGGGCCGTCGGCGTCGTCACCCTCGGGGGCGACCGTCCGTGGTGCGTCGGACTCCCGCGGCAGCCGGGTCACGTAGGCGGCGGGGGAGGGGTCGTTGACCGTGCCGTGGGCTCTGCGTCCCCGGGGGCGGGGGAGCGAACGGCTGGATCAGCACCTCGAGCGAACCTCCGCACATCAGCCCGACGGCGAAGGCGTCCTCGTCGCTGAACCCGAAGCTCCGCAGGCTGCTCCTCCCGGTCTCGAGCGCTTCGCGGCAGGCCTCGAGCACCGCCCCCTCGACGCAGCCACCGGAGAGCGAGCCGTGCAGTGCGCCATCGGCGCCCACCAGCATCGAGGTGCCCACGGGCCGCGGCACGGAACCCTGGGCGGAGACGATGGTCGCGACGGCGCAGGGCACCGGATCGGAGGCGCGGGCGAGGCGCTCCCGGGCGCCGTCGAGGATGTCGAGCACCTCCTCAGCCTATGCTTCGGCCCCGATCGACACGACGGTTTCGACCCCTCGATCGGGCGGGGTGCAGATCACCAAGGCGGTGCTGCTGGTGGCGGCCGTCGGCGTCTCGACGGTGTGGATCCTGGCGCTCAACCGCTTCGATCTCTGCGAGCAACCGCTTCGATCTCTGCGAGGTGCTCGGCAGGGCCGTCGCGATCGAACTCGTCGACGGGCACCGAGAGACGTTACGGTTGCCCGGGCGTGGCATCTGGATCTCCCCATTGCGCAAGCGGGCCCCCACAGGGCACGTCGCCCGAGTTCGCCGTCCATTCGAACGGAGCCCGACCATGAGCGAAGCACCGAACCTGCACCCAGGAGAGACCGTTTTCAAGAAGGGCGGCGCCAACATGCAGCGGGGCATGGAGACCGTGGGCGGCAAGCTCACCCTCACCAACCAGCGGTTGCTGTTCGATGCCCATGCCCTGAACTTCCAGCGCGGAGCCACCGAGGTGTGGCTGCAGCAAGTGGTGGGCCAGAAGGGCGGATGGACCAAGTTCCTCGGCGCGATCCCGCTGGTGCCCAACTCGATCGTGCTCACCCTGGCCGACGGCGAGGAACTCAGCTTCGTGGTCTCCGGACGCGCTAAGTGGCTCGCCGCGATCGAGAAGGCGCGTGGCGGCGGCGAGGCGGCCGCCCCCCACTGACCTGCCGGGGCGACCGCCACTCGCGGGTAGACTGGTCTGGCCCGAAAGGGCTGGGGCCTGTAGCTCAGTCGGCAGAGCATCGGACTTTTAATCCGCGGGTCGAGGGTTCGATCCCCTCCGGGCCCACCCTGGTCAGAGCGACTTTCTAGGTTCCGACCTTTGCTCCGAAGTTGGCGATGACAGCAACGCTGACAGCAACGCGGCTGAGCGTGCTGCGCTGGACGCGTCGTGACAGCAGCCGTGCGGCATCGGCCCTTGTGACGGTCTGGACGAAGGAACCCCATGCCCTTCTGGACATGGGGTTCCACTCTCCGCATGAGGTGTGCGCTCGAGGAGTCGACTATGAGGTGACTCCCATGAGCATCGCCCAGGACTCGGCGTACTTGGCGGAAAGCCGGTATCGAGTGGACGACGGGAGCCGGAAGGCGCGGTCTGGGCCGCAGTTCTCCGCGAGGTCAGCTGCCTTCACGACCCGGGCAATCCTGTGCTCACGGATGCGTGCAAAATAGTCGGCACGTGAGGTGCCGTCGCGCTTGGTCAGGCAGTCGACTGCGTCGAGGATGCGATCCGGCATGCCGTGACTGCGCAGATCTTCGAGGGTGACTTCTGAGTCTTCGACGACATCGTGCAGCCACCCGGCGGCAACGCAGTCGAATCGGTCCTTGGCCGGGGCCATGTACAGTGCGCATTCCGCGACGCGTTGTGGGTGGGCGATGTAGTCCTCGCCCAGCTTGTCCGTCTGCCCCTCATGTGCACGCCGGGCGATGGACTGTGCACGTGCAACAAGGTCGAGTCCTTCGAGTTCCAATTTGCCTCTCCTAGTCGATGGGTGGGGTCGGGGTGGCAGCTTCGACGGCGCTGACCCAGGTAGCGATGCCCAGCGTCGAGAGTTCGTAGTAGCCGTCGATCAGAACGGAGCACTTCGTCGCTGCATCGGGGGCAGGGGAGCCCTGATCGATCAGGTAGCGGTACACCACTGCGCTCTCGCCGCCCTCTGATTGAGCCGCGGCAAGAGCTTTCGGGAGGGCGACGTCGAGCTCGTCGTCAGCGTCTAACCACAGCATGCGCCGTTCTTCGTCGTACACCACGGCCATGAACTGCGGGTTGGTCGAGGACTCCGAAGGGAAGCGGTCGACCCAGAAGGCTGGATAGGGGAACTCCGACCAAGGTCCGTCAGAACGACTCGGGCTCCCGAGGATGGTGGCGTCGGTGGGGTGTGATCTCATCTTCGATGTTTCCGCTTTGCTGTTGACAGTCGGGCGCATGTGGTGTATGTACCTCCTTCTGGAGGCTACCGGAAGAGCGCGTCCATCCGCTGCGCGGACTCGTCCTGCAGCGCCGGGATGACGTGCGAATAGGTGTTCATCGTGACCGCGATGGCGGAGTGACCCAGAAGTTCCATGACGACGAGCGGAGCGACACCCTCTGCGAGGAGCAGGGGCGCGCAGGTGTGCCGGAGGTCGTGCAGCTTGACCCGGCGCAGCTTCGCCTTCTTCAGGAGCGCCTCGAACGCCCGGTTCACGTTGCGCGGCTCGATCGGTGTTCCCGCCTGGGACGTGAACACGAGCGTCGTCGGGTCCACGGGCAGCCCGAGCGAAGCAAGCTTCACTCGTTCGGAAGACTGGTGGCGTCGCAGAGCATCGATGCAGAAAGACGGCACCACGACCCGACGGCGCGAGGTGTCCGTCTTGGGGCTCTTCAGCCGCAGCTCGCCCCGAGAGCGCTGAAGGGACTGCACGACCCGCAGGCGGCCGTTCTCGAGGTCGACATCGCCCCACCGGAGACCGAGTGCTTCCCCTCGGCGCAGCCCGAGCCCGATATAGAGGGTCCACAAGGCTTCCCAGTCGTGCCCCTTTGCCGCTCTCAGGAGCTGCTTCGCCTCCACCGGGGTCAGCGGTTCGACCTCCTGTCGTGCAGGATTGGAGACCACGACGAGCTTCGCCACGTTCCTCGGGACGAGGTCCTCGCGCATTGCGTGCTGGAGTGCCGAGCGGATGATCGCGTGGATCTGCTTGACCGTGGCCGCGCTCTTGCCTTCGCGGCTCTTCGCGCCGAGGAACTCCCGCAGATCTGATGCGGTCAGCTGACCCAGCGGCTTGGAGCCAAGTGCGGGGACGATGTGGTTCCGGATGTAGCCCTCGTACGTCTGATAGGTCGCCGGGCTCAGCCGCGGTTCCTGGACGTCGCGCATCCAGGACTCCAGGAAAGCCTTCACAGTGAGCCGCCCAGGGGTCGCGGCGATGCCCGACCGAGACGATTCCTGCATCTTCGCCAGCTTCGCACTGACCTCCTTGCGGGTCTTCCCGTACGCCGTCTTCCGCCGACGAGTGCCGTCCGGGGTCAGGACGTACGCCGCACCAGCCCACCGGCCGTCCTTGCGCCGATAGATGCTGCCCTCACCGTTCGCGCGGCTCATGCGACCACAGGGGCCGGTTCGAGGCTCTCGACGTACGCGAGAAGATCAGCGGCCTTGACCAGGCGGGAGCGACCGAGCTTGACGCTGGGCAGCTCGCCGCAGCGCATCAGGTCGTACACACGGGTCTTCGAGACGCTGAGCCGATCAGCGACCTCGTCAGCGGTGAAGCAGAGCTTCTCCATGATTCTTTCCTTTCTCGTGGAGTCGACGGGCGGCGCAGCGAGAGTCCTTCCACTCGCGTGCTGCGTCGGCGGCGGAGCGGGCGAGCTCGGCATCGCCGGGAGTGAGCCAGCCCTGTCCGACGAAGCGGAACTCATTGATCACGACGGTGTGCTCGGTGACGTCGAACGAGTCAGCGGTCCCCGAAGAGCCTGCGGACGTCTCGAGCCGTTCGCGGTCGCGGTGGTACTTGCGCCGCACATCGCGGAGAGTGCCGAGGGTCGTGGAGAACCGGCGGGACTTGCTCGCGAAGTGACCGCGGAAGCCGAAGGCATCAGCCCACTTCCCGAGCAGCGCGTAGGGGCTCGCGAATCCGTCGGCGAGGAGCGCCCGCCCACACAGCTCGAGGCAGGTCTCCCGCAGGCGCTTGAGGTGCCGATTCGGTGCGCCCTCCGCTGCGACATCACCAGCCGCCTTGGTGGCGTACTTGGCGAGGTAAGCCGCAACCATCTCGGGGGAGACGTCGCCACCATCGTCTGTGTGTCGCTGGACGGGGCGCGCATCGACCTGACGGCCGAAGCGGAGAGTACGAGCGCAGTCATTGCCGTCGACCGGCGCTGAATCGACCTCAACGCCCTGCGCGGCTTCGAGACAGCGCTCAGCAAGCCACGAGGCGGGGGCGTCGATTGCGGGGGAGGGGAAGGGCTCCTGGTCCGTCGGAGCCCCATCGAGCCGGACAAGTGCATGCAGGTGGATCGCGCCGCGCTTCTGGTACTCGCCGACCTTGGCGAACTGCACGCGGAGGAGATCCCTCGAGGCCTTCTCGCTCATGCCGAGATGAGTCGCGACCAGACGGCGCAGGCGGATCGTGAAGCGCCGCCAGAGTTCGGGGCAGTGCCACTGCCAGACGGTCTGCCCCTCGTAGTCGTAGCAGTCCGGGCACAGTGGCTGCCCGATCCGGGCGTCGTCGGCATCGTGGTGCTCGGTGCAGCGGCGAGGGCGACCGTGCTCGCACAGGCCCGGCGCAGCGTTGACGGTGCACTGCCGAGGCTGAGCACCGGGACGAGTCGACGAGTGCACAGTGCCGAACGACGGTGCGGTCAGAGTGAGGAACACCAGCGGGTGCGTGGAGACGCTCTCCGGGACCCCCTTGTCCCCGCCGGAGACCCCTGCGGAGAGGAGGTGCCACATGTCGCCCTGGTACTCATGAGAGCACGAGGGGCAGCGGGAGGCCCGCCGGTTGCCGCAGCGGACGTAGAGAACGCTGTCAGGGAGGTCGCGGCTGTCGAACGTGTGGAGGTGCTGGCCGGACCTGCGATCGAAGGTGCGCGCCTGACCGAAGAGGCGCACCGGGCGGGAGCAGAACCCGGTCGAGGCGGCCTGCTTGGACCAGTCCTCGAAGCCGTCGGAGAGCATCCGTGTCAGTGCGGTGGGATCCTCGACGTCGAGGGTGTAGAGTTCGGGGTCGATCACGATGCGGCTCCCTCCGAATCCGACTTGCTCCGAGCGCGAGCCCGTGAACTCCGAGGCTTCTCCGTGGGCTCCGGGACGACGACGGGGATCGTCGACGGGGCAGGGAACTGCTCGGCCGCTGCCCGGATCAGGTCGTCATCGACGAACGCAGCGCGCACGCGCATCGGCTCCGAGCCGTCTTCCGGGACCACATAGCCGATGCCCGGAGAGGCGAGCGGAATCTTGTGACAGAGGGCCCCAGATGCCACTGCACCGTCACCAAGGACCATCGAGGTCTCCTCGCGATCCCGCAGACGAAGCCCGACCATCTGGGTGAACAGGCCGCGGTTGGGGATCGTCTCCTTCCGGGGATCCTGGAGGCAGGCAACCACGGTGTAGCCGACGGCGCGCCCCTGGGAGCAGAGCAGCGACATCGCGGTGCGAGCGCGGCTCTTGAGGTCGCGGTCCTCGATGTACGACGTCAGCGCGGCCACCTCGTCGATCAGCACGACGACCAGCGGTTCATCGGCACTCGCGGTGTGCTGGCGGGTATGACCGGCCATCCGTTCGAGGCGAGCACTCATCGCCTCGACGGCGTCCTCGAGCACCACCACGGCTTCAGCAGGCGTCACGGCGTAGCGGGTGAACAGATCCTTGCCCATTCCCAGCTCGACGCCGCCCTTGAGGTCGATCCCGTGTACCTGTGCTTCGCCGCGAGCGATGGCGGGAGCGAGGCCGATGGTGACGCCCCAGACGAGCGATGCCTTCCCGGAGCCCGAGGAACCGGCCACGAGGGTGTGTGTGCCCGCGATGCGGAGCCACCAGTCATCGTCCGTTGTGTCGACCCCCATCCACACCGAGCACCCGTCCCACGGCTCTCCAGCATCGGAGAGGCCACGGTTCACGGTCTCGGCGAGGGCATCGCCGAACGTGAAGATCAGCGTGGGGGAGAGGTCTCCCGTCACGCGAATGTCCGTGGCGCCTGCCGTCGTGCGGAGGCGGTCCGCGACCTTCTGGAAGTCCTCAACGGTCTGGCCAGTGAGCAGTCCGGGCACGACGGCGAGCTCGTTGCGAGTCCACCGCCTACTCACGATGGTGGGGCAGACAAGGCGCTTCTGCCCCTCACGATCAATGCTGGACGATGCCAGCCCGCACTCCTCCATGAGCAGCGGCCATGACTCGAGCAGGTCGAGCCACACGGACCGGCGCGTCAAAGGGTGCGAGATAGCCCGGTAGTACGTGTGGGGCTGGAACCGGGCCCAGAGTGCGAAGTACAGCGCGATGGCTCCGACGACGGCGAAGGGCTTCCAGCTCCCGAGCAGGTCGGCCGAGAGCCAGGTGAACATCGCGACGACGAACCAGAACCGGTGGAACCAGCGCACGTGACCCCAGAGGCCCGTGAGAATCCACCGCAGCTCGGCGAGGCCGAAGCGGAAGGCGAGGGAGGCGGTGTGCATGGCTCACGCACCCCCGAACGCCAGCTGCCAGCCGAGCGGGATGATCTGCCAAAGCAGGATCCCGATCGCTGCGACGTTGAGCAGACCCATCGCCTTCCGCTCCATGATCACGCCGCCTCGGTGCTCGAGGTGCGAGCGGAAGCCTTCGCCTCGGCGAAGCCCGTGGCCCTCAGCGAGTACGCGATCTTCGGGAAGTTCCCGTTCTGGTCGACGTACGGGGTGAGGGTGAGCCCCTCGAAGGCGACGGCGCGGAAGGGACCTGTGGCCGGCCCCTTGGGCGGCACCGGCTGGTGATCGGAGGAGACCTTCACGGTCACCTCGGCCTGACCCTTCCGGCTCTCGGGATCCGGATCCAGAACCCGGACCTGCCAGACGCGCTGGCCAGAGACCTTGTCGCGCACCTGGGGGTCGACCTCGCCGGCCCTCTTCTTGTCGAAGTCCTCGGCGGCGGTGACCTCGCCGATCATGTACGCGCCCTGGGGGAACACGTCCTCCATCTGGACGGGGAAACGAGTCTGTACAGCCATGGTTGGCCTCCTTGGGTTGGGATCAACTGCCCGACCAGTAGACACATGACACTTGACGAACGTCAAGTGACAATGTGAGGGCATGCGTATGATGAGTGCATGAGCCAGCCGTACATCGCTACCAACGCGCAGGTCGGAGACGCCTTCAACCTGCCCGAGCCGATCCGCGATTTGGCGGAGAAGCTGAGGTTGCGTGCGCTTGAGACGAGCCACGAAGCAAGAGAGGAGCTCGAGGCGGGCCAGCGCGACGAGCTGTTCCTGCTGGCGTCTCTCGGGTTCGCGAACGAGGCCGAGCGCGAAGCCAAGGACCTCCGGACGCTCCTGACGGCCTATGCTCACGCGGTCGCGAGCGAGCGGCCCAGCCTTCAGGAGGTGGCGAGCTGGCAACGAGTCACCCCGGGGAACCTGCGGCGAAGGTACTCGCCAATCCACGTAGACGCTGTCAAGTCCCTCCTGGGCGACCGAGTGTCCTTTGACCTGGTCGAGACCGCCTTTGCATCAGTCGATGATGAGATGCTGCGTGATCGGAACGACCAGGCTCGGAATGACTACCGCATGCGTGCGGATATCCGCAGCGCATTCACGACGTTCATTGATGAGACTGCCGATGTGCTGCACGGCGAAGGGTGGCGAGGTCGCACGTTGGTCGAGTCTCGCTTCGACCCGAATCCGCTGCGCGGATACACGGGGGTAAGCGCGCTAAGCGTGGAAACCAAGAGAGCGCTGACAGATGTCTCGCCTAACCTTATGGAACACGCACTGTCCCGCCTCAGCGACGACCACGCAAAATACTTTGAGTTCGAACGGCATGCCGTGGAGCAGGCTGGTGTTGTCCCGCGGGCCTGATCGCTACCGTTCCGAAGATCGAGAAGGTCGCCTGATCGTGGAACGGTGTGCAGGAGCGATATCAGCCGGCGAAGGAGTCTTCCACGACGGCATCCGCAGCGCGTGCGACGGCGGCAAGTCGGCCTTGGCGTAACGCGTCCACAGGCGACTCGTCGTCGAGCCACGGGTTGGCCCCCGTGAACCATGTGCGTGCGACTGCCTCGCCCTCGGCCTCAGAGACCGTGCACCAGGCGGAGTAGGCAGCGCGAAGACGTCGTTCGCTTGCTGGACCCGGGGCTGCTGATCCCGCTACCCACGCATGAGCATGCTGAGGACCTCTGGATCCGGCTAGGGCCGAAACCAGCGTGGGTCCAAGACGCGCGTTGAGCCTCCTGGTGCACTCGCGGAGCTCGATGCTCAGGCCGGAGGGCTCAAGAGTCGAACTCGGCGCCCCGCCATGTCTGGTGAACGTTTGACCTGCCTCAGAGGACCCCACTGATGTGCTCCTTCCAGAGGACCTTGGTCAAGGAGGCTACCTCGAAGGCTTCCGGGCGCGCCGTCGGGCAGAAGCGAAGGCGCTTTCTCTGGGCGGAGCGCCCCTCGCCGGCCGCCGCCAGGGGGTAAATATCGGACTTGCTGCCGTGAAGGTTCCCGACACACGAGCCCCGTCAGCTCCGCCCCACTACCATCAACCGCATAGCTGCACCATCGCAGTGGTGTCAGAAGCTGACCTCGGGAGTTCCTTCCGGACGTCAGGGCCCGAGGTCAGCGCCCGCAATTCCACTGGAGGTCTCGACGTCGAGTACTGGCTCGTGAGAACTTTCCCTACTCCTTCAAGGGGCGGCTCCGCCGCCCGCCGTGAGTGGCACATGATCGCTTCCGGTCCTCGCTTCGCTGCGGGCCTCAGCGCTCACCGTGCCACTCACTCCGCAAGCCGCACCTGAAATTCGCTTGGTAAAACTGTAACTATTGACCCAAGGAAAGTCGATTGGCCCAGCACAAACGCAATCTCCAGCTATCATTCGACTATGTAATCTGCGAGCGCTGCGATGAACAGCGGCTTCTCGCCCGCCCGTGCATTAACTGCGGGAGAGGGCCGGAGCCTGATGAATGTCAGCAGGATCTCTCGCGGAGAATCGGTCTTGTGGACGACTTTCGAGCGACCCGGAGCTCCCCGACTTCGCCATCCGGTGTCGATCTGAGCCAGCTCGAACGACAAGTGGACGAAACAACTCGAACAGTTGAGCGCGCGTTAGCTAAAGCGTCCCGAGAAGGCGAGGCGCCGGGAGCTCTTCTGGCCGCTTTCTATCAGCTCGACAGCCTTGTGCTTTCGTGGCAATCGCCGCAGCCTCGACCAAATAGAAATCTAGGAAAGCTCATCGGTCGCGCACTCGGGCAGTTGCGGGCTGGGTACGAGAAGTTCCTTGATGCGATGTGTGCCCCAGACATGAACGAGGCACAAAGGTTCGAAGCTGAAGGCAACGCAGAGATTCGGTTGGGCGAACGCCATCTTGCGCAAATCGAGGAGTTGATCTGGGCGGACGAGGTTTCCAAAGACTCAGACCCCCTCCAGGTGGCTAACAGTGCCGGCCGGGCTATTCGCGACAGGCTAGGCAACCCGGCCACAATCGAGGAGCTGGAGCTTGAGCTCAGGCGTATCGAGGGTGCGAGTTCGGTAAGTGGAGGATCAGGCATTGAGTATCAAATAATGCGCATTATGGCGCTCACTCAATTTGACTTTGATCGCTTCACCGATATTCGGGACCGAGTTGCGGATGTGCTCGGGAAGTCCAGTGCCTTCTTGGAGCTGGGAAAGGGTGAAGCGTGGCGGCGTCAACATGCAAGGGCGCAGGCAAACCTTTCGGGCTCACTTAGTGCAGCAAATCTTGTCGTGAACTCTGAAGACTCGGGGGAGCTGGACATTGTCAACAGTGCGGTTCAATGTGTTGCAACTCTTCGAGATGGCGTATTACGACACGCAGTTGCAACTGTCGTGGCTCTCGACCCGGGCGAGTATGATTCGTTCGTAAGTAAGAGTGGCGGACATTCTCTCAAGGCTGCCGATAGGCGTTTTCCAGAGATCCCGATATCTGAGGGGCTCGAGTCGAGTTTTCGTAACGCCGGGGGGCATGGGGGAGTGGACGACCTGAACGGCGACGAGGTGACTATTCAGGGGAAAACATTCTCTTCTGAGCAGTTCACCGATGTGTATCTGGCTTACCTTGAAACTGTTCTTTCTGTTTGGAGCGGCCTGAATCTCGCGCTCGACCGACTTGGGGGTGAGTTCAGGATGCTGGACTACATTTCACCCAGGGATGTGAAAACAGCGATCACTGCCGGGGTGGGAATCTTGGGCGTGGAGTGCGCCTCGATTGAGACGCGCGGAGATTGGCTCAGTTTGAAGGTCCAAAGTTCTGAACACGATTGGCTGCAAGTCGCGGCGTTCATTAGTGGAATTGAACTAGTGGAGGCGGAGTCGTTGCTAGTTGAGTTTCTGGACGGCGGAGTCGTTCGTCATTTCACGGCTAGTCTGAGTGTGTTTAGGGAGGCGGATTATGGCGCGGCGGCCATGAGTGATGAAGAGAATGCACTTCTGGTTGCTGGAGTGCTTGCGGGGTGCGCACTGGGCGGGGTCTCGTTATGGCATAGGCAAGATTGGTCTGCCGTCTTGTCGAAATTGACCTCGCGAGATGGTGTTGAGGATTATAAGGCTTGGATTGCTCGACTTAAGGCCTTCAGGCGTCTAGCGATCGAAGTTGGTGATGATAATGCTGCGGCGTCATGCCTGTCTGCAATTCGGAGTTTTCGGATGGCGTGAGTGTGGTTCGGGCATAATTGCCATTGATGCGCCCCCAAATCCCTGACAGCAACGATGACAGCAACGCGATGGTGTCCGTCGGCCTCGAATCTGCTGTACGAGCTCGCTGACCTGGTAGAACCTGGTCGGCCACCCGTGTCCGGACGGACTTCTAATCCGCGGGTCGCGGGTTCGATCCCCGCCGGGCCCACTGGTCAGAGCCGATCTTCCGCGCTCTTGCCGCGTCCCACGGCGTGATGTGACAGCAACGTGGCCACGAACCCGACCAGCTGAGGCGCTCAGTTGGACCGCCCGCTCGGTCAACTTCAGGAGCGATGTCAACACTTACCGAGACTTCGACGAAGGTCACCTCGATCGTGGGGACGTCGCTTCCGCCAGGTGGCTCGGGATCGAGCTGGCCCTGCTACGGAGACTTCTCTGCCTCGCCGACACGAGAACCTGCATCGACGTCAAAGCCATATTCCTGCCGCAACTGGCCAAGCAGATCACCACTCTCAAGCGGCGACTTCGCGCCGTGAATGACATGCAACAGCAGCTGCGAGAGGTGCAGAGCCACGGCGACAATTGCCCTGGCAGCATAGAGCGATCTCGCTCGCAACGTGCGTTTTGATCTATCGTTGGGCAATAACCGGGCGGATACTTCGCGAATGTCGCTGCAGCATCGGATTTATGAAGCTGGAATTGTCGGGCCCAGAATCATTTGGCTACGAATTACTCTGTCGCCTCCGTGCCGTCTTCCAGCCAAAGTTTCGAGGCCGAGTCAGCGACTAAGTGTCTGGGCGCCGTCTATGATGATGTTCTGGCCGGTGACGTACCCGGCCATGGCGGAGCAGAAGAACAGGACCGAGTCGGCGATCTCCACCGGGAAGCCTGGGCGGCCCAGCGGCAGTCTTTGCAGCATGGCGGCGGGCCCGTCGGCGGGCATCATGCTCTGCATCTTTTCTCGAGTGCGGACAGCGTCCTTTGGCAACACATCTCCGGCGAAGTCACCGCTGGCTATGGCGTCGATCCGTTCCTGAGTGATCGTCGACCCGGGCGTGACGGAGTTAACCAGGATGCCGTGCTCGGCGAGCTCCTTGGCCATGTTTACCGTTGCCATGGCAAGGCCCGCCTTGATCGTGGAGTAAGCGGCGAAGATCCCGGTGGGTCGGAACGCGTCCGTGGAGAGGATGTTGATGATCCGGCCTCCGTTGCCAGCTGTGATCATGGCTTCTGCGGCGATCTGGGCGGCGAAGAAGGCTCCCTTGAGGTCGACGGCCTGCTCCTGGTCCCAGAGTTCCTCGGTGGTGTCGAGGAAGACCCGGTTCTGGAACACGGCGGCATTGTTGACGAGGATGTCGAGCCGACCGTAACGCTGTACCGCCTGCTCGACCACGCGGCGCGTGGAGTCGAGGTCGGCGGCGTCGGCCTCCCGAGCAACCGCGGCGCCACCGCTGGCAGTGATCTCGTCTGCGAGGGGCTGGAGGGTGCTGAGCGTGCGGCCGGTGAATACGACGGTCGCCCCGGCCTCAGCGAGACGTCGCACGATGGCTTCGCCGAGACCGCGGCTGCCTCCGGTGACGATGGCGACCTTGCCGTCGAGGGAGAGAAGCTGGTCCAGCGGGGTGGGTTCGGGGATGGTGAGAGGTGCCGTCATGTCGGGTCTCTTTCTCGGCCGGCTGTGGTCAGTTCGTCGGGGTGGGCTTGCGGGTGGCGCGCCAGATCCCGGCGATCATGAGCAGCTGGGCGATCACCCGGACGGGGGCGAGCTGGGGAGGGAGCCCGACTCCTTCGAGCTGCTCCGGTTCGCGGACCTGCTGGATCGCGGTGGGCAGGGTTGAGACGAGGACGGCGGTGGGGGCCCAGCGGGAGACCTGGCGCAGTCGCGGGACGAAGAAGCTCAGACCGATGCCGGCGAGACCGACGGTCATGCCGCCCTGGATGGTCTCCTTGTGATCCGCGAGCTGGTCGGGGACCAGGTTGGAGAATGTTTCTTTGTTCGTGGCCTGGATGGCGGCGGCGCCGAGGAAGGCGGCGCCGATCACGCGGGACAGGGTGCGGTGGGTGCGTGCGGTGGTCATGATTTCTCCTGGGGTGTTGTTCACTGTGGGCGTGCGGTCGGGTTGAGGTAGTTCTGGATGGCCGGGGCGATGCTCTGGACGAGTTCGTCATGGGGGATGTCGACGACGGCGGGGACGTGCAGGATGTGGCGTGCGACGGCGACTCCGAACAGGTGGGACGCGGCCAAGGCGGCACCACGGAGCTGCGTGATCGGGACGCCGGGCTCCAGCGAGTCCCCGTGCATCCTCGCGGTGAAGAGCTCGATGAGGAGGTCAGCGGCGTTCTGCGAGGTGGTCGCTGATCTGACGAGGGCCATGAGCACCGGGCGTAACTCGTCGTCCTCCCAGAGCAGCAGGTACTCGTTCGTCATGCGCTCTCCGAGGCTGTCGGGATCCCCCGGGAGTGCAGCCCGCATCCGTTCGATGATCACGGTGCGATCGGTCATCGTGGTCGCGAACAGCGTCTCCTTGTCTGTGAAGAAGTGCCGGATCAGTGCGGGATCGACCCCGGCCTGCTTGGCGATCGCCCGCATCGAGGTGCCCTCGAGGGCATGTTCGGCAAAGAGGTCGCGGGCGGCGTCGAGGATGGCATCGCGGGTCCCGCTGTCTCCGGCGCGCCGGCCCGTGGGGCGTCTGCGGCTCGTGCCGAGAGGTGTGCTCGTCATGCTCTGGATCATATCCCTCCTCGAGGAGTTCCCCAAGGGGGGAATTCGTCGTAGGCTGACGACGCCCCGTCTCGGGGCACACGTCTACAGGGCGCGGCAGCGTGCCCTCTCTGGAGGAATCCCATGCGTATCGCAGTTCTCGGCACCGGCTCCGTCGGCTCATCCCTGGCCACTGCACTCCAGGCCGCGGGACACGACGTGGCCCGCGGGTCCCGGAGCCCGCGTCCGGATGACGGTACGGTCGGCAACGCGGAGGCGGTCAACGGTGCGGACGTCGTCCTCACCGCTCTTCCCGGCCAGGCAGTCCTCCCCACTCTCGAGCACCTCGGCGGCGGAGCGCTCGAGGGGAAGGTCGTTCTCGACGTCTCCAACGCCTTCACGGAGGACTTCACGCTGGAGTACCCGGGCGACAGCGTCGCCCTCCAGGTCCAGCAGCGATTCCCCCGGGCCCGGGTGGTCAAGAGCCTGAACACCATGAACGTGGCTGTGATGACGGACCCTTCGGGTACCGCTCCGGGATCGAGCGTCTTCCTCTCCGGAGACGACGAGGAGGCCAAGCGGGCGGTGCGCGGGCTGCTGGGGGATCTCGGCTGGGCCGAGGCGAGCATGCTCGATCTCGGTGGTATCGCCACCTCGATCGCCACCGAGCACTATGCGTTGCTCTTCCTCGCGCTCATGGGTGCTCTGGGCACCCCCGAGTTCAACATCGCCGTCATCCGCTGACCTGCCCTCAGGAGGAAACTTGATGTGGGAGTGGTTTGCGCAGTATTGGAGCTCCGTGGGGCTCGGCGGGGCCATCGTGCTCCTGGTTCTCGCACTCTTCACCGATGTGCTGCGGCACGAGACCGGTATCTCCCGGTGGCGGGATCCGGTCTGGCTCGCCTGGGCCTCGGTGATCGCTTACATGCTCCACAACTTCGAGGAGTACGGGATCGATCTGCTCGGCCGCCCGTTCCAGTTTCCGGCAACTGCGTGCGAGACCTTCGGATTCCCTGACGTCGTGAGCTGTCCGCTGGTGCCGAGCTTCTTCGTCGCGGTCAACATCCCGTTCGTCTGGATCGCCCTCGTCGCCGCCGCGCTGATTGCGCGGAAGGTCCCGGCCGTGGGCCTGACAGGGGCGGGGCTGCTGCTCACCAACGCGCTCAGCCACGTTGCGACACTGCCCACCCCGATGGGCTATTCGCCGGGGACCCTCACGGCTGTGCTCCTGTTCATCCCGCTAGCTGTGTGGGTCTTCGCCACCCAGTTCGGCAGAGGGAAGCAGAGGATCCCCGTACTCATCGTCATTCTGGCTGCCAGCATCCTCGCGCAGCTGGTGCTGCTCCTGCTGCTCGCGGGGCTGAGCAACGATGTGATTGCCCTGAGCGCGGCGATCGTGATTCAGACGGTCGATCCTGTGCTTCTGATCCTGCTGCCGTGGCTCGCGCATCGACAGTGGCCGTCACGGGTGGGAACTTTCGTCGCGGAGGGTGAGGGCTGATGCCTGCGGGGCCGTCCGGGCGTCCGCGGCCCGTCGGTTTCCATGACGACGCGCCGCGCCCGGGACGGCACGACTTCTTCGACGGCACTGTCCCCTCCGTTGTCCGTACGGAGTTCGACGTCTCCGCCTACACGCTCGGGGTAAGCGGGCGTATCGAGGTGGATGCGAGGGCGATCGATCAGGAAGCCCGCTGTGACTTCTCCGGGTTGGTCTCGCTGCGGCGGGACCTCAGCTATCTGCACCGCGTCGAGTCGGCGGCGCTGACTGAGACCCGTACGATGTACAGCTCCTGGACGGCGAACGAAGCGCGCATCACCGCCTTCGCGGCGACCTGGCTGTGGGAGCGATTCTGGTGGGCCCGCGCCCTGCGGGAGGTACGAGCGGCACTGCCAGGCCCGCAGGAATCCCGGACCCGCGACGACGCATGCCCAACTCTGCTATTCCGGGCTCGTCGACTGTACGTGGAACGGGTCCTGCCCCTCGCCGGGCCCGGATGGGCGGCACTGGCAGGCGAGCAGGTCACCGCCGGCCACATGGCCCGCATGGCGATCCAGGAAGGTTCTCTCCTGGCGGCGCTCCGGGCGCTCTCGTCCCGGCTGGACGCTATCCCCGCAGCCCGAGCCGTCCTCGAGGAGATCTGTCGTCGGCGTGAGCAGTCGGTGGACTTCTTCCGTCAGGAGGCGATCGCACGGATCACCCGATCCAGCGGTGAGGCGCTGACCGCCCGGCTCGTACTCACCACCGGCGGCGATCCGCTGCGTCCCGCCGGGCAGTGGGTCCGCGACGAAGGCGTCTCCCGCCCGAGCATCTTCCGCACCGCAGAGGACCGGGCCGCGCTCCATGCCGCCCGATTTGAGATCACCCGCCTCCTTCCGGGGCGCGACTTCCGCCTCCCGCACCGCCGCATCACCCCAGGAGGGACCCATGGCATTCGACCTTGAGGCGTTCGCAGAGACCTCGGAACCGGTGGGCTGGGATGATCTCGACTTCGACACCTTTGAGACCCAGCCGCTGGACGAGAACACGCTCCGCTCCCTGCGGTACATGTGCGACGTCGAGTTCCATACGTCGTGTTATCTCCGGGACATGCTCGTCACCCCCTCCCACCGGGAGGAGGACGCCGGCGACTTCATGACGGTGTGGAATCGTGAGGAGTTCTGGCACGGCGAGGCCCTCGCTGCCGTGCTCCAACGCCATGGCATCGTTGTGGACTACGACGAGCTGAAGTCCAAGCGGGTCAAACTCGGCTGGCAGCAGGCGCTCAGCCCACTGAAGCAGTCGGTCCTCTCGAGCCTTGCGGGGACGGACTTCGTGGCGGTGCACATGACCTGGGGGGCGGCCAACGAACTCTCCGCCGTGGCCGCGTACCGGAGGCTGGCCGCGATGAACGATCACCCTGCTCTGACCCCGCTGCTGAAGCGCATAGCCCAGCAGGAGACCCGGCATGTGGCCTTCTACACCACCCAGGCGCGGGAACGGCTCGAGGGCTCCGAGAAAGCACGCGCGGTCACGCGCCTCGCCCTAGCGAAAGCCTGGCGCCCAGTGGGCTCCGGCATCATGCCTGAGACCGAGATCGTCCACGTCATGGGTCACCTGTTCTCGGGCCGCAGAGAGGATCTCGAGGGGCTGGACCGGAGGGTGCAGAGGCTGCCGGGGCTCCAGGAGCTCACCATCTTCCGCACCGCCCTCACGCGGATGGGCATCGCCATCTGAACGAACAAGGAAAAGCTCCCTCATCCCCACGCCGGGTGGGGATGAGGGAGCTCTCGTATCAGAGGATCACGCTGCGACGGTCTCGGCCACAGGCTTCTTGCGGAGCGTCGAGAGGCCGACGAGCACGATGCCGAGGACGGCCCAGCACGTCAGCACCAGGATGGGGAGCCCTGCGCCCCGGCCGTCGAAGAAGGCGTCCGCGCGCAGCAGGGAACCGGCGGCGCCGGGCGGCAGGAGCTGGCCGATGAATCCCCAGGGGGAGGGCAGCCACTGCCATCCGGTGGCCATACCCGAGAGCGGGTTCGCGATGAACATCATCAGCACCGCGCCAATTCCAAGACCAGCGAAGCCGAGTAGCGACTCCATGCCGAGGACGAACAGCGAGATCGCGGCCATGCCGAGGGACAGGGAGAGCGAGGTGGTCACGTAGTTGCCGTCGACCGATCCGAAGCCGAACTGCAAGATCGCGACAACCACGAAGCCGACGGCGACGGACGCTGCGAGCGACCCGATGATGCGGTGCCACGGACGCCTCTTGAGCTGCGTCGAGAGCAGGGCCGCGGAGATCATGCCTCCAAACGCGAGTGGCAGTCCGAGCGCGCTGAGGCCAAGGCCCTGGGGATCGTCCTGCGGGAGCGGGGCGACGTCGTCGTAGGTGACGGTCATACCTGCCTGGGTGAGCCCCGCACCGATGCCCTTCAGGAGGGAGGCGTAGGGGGTGCCCGCGCCGCTGGCGACGGTAATGGTGACCGCACCATCGTCACCGACGCTGATCCCGCCGAGGACCTCGCGGTCCTGGACCGCTTCGGTGACGGCCTCCGCCGAGTCGTACTGCTCCACCTCGAACGCGCCCGGCTGGGCCTCGTCGAGCTGTCCTCCGATCTGGCCCGTAACCTGCTCGGGCCCGCTCACGCCGAGGGGCAGATCCTCGGCACCGGAGTTGATCGACGGGGTGAGGAAGGCGAGCAGCATCAGGGAGACCGCGATGCACAGGCCGAGCACCACCACCACGATCTTCGCCCATGGCGAGCGCTCCGGACTGGTCTCGCTGCTCAGCGTCGTATCGGACATGACTGCTCCTGAGGATCCGGCGGCATCACGGCCGCAGCTATAGGCGGAGCGGTATGCTCCGTTTGCGATATGGATCGTACTGCTCCGGTTAGGCTGGGCGCAATACAGTGCGGTACGTGCAGAGCGTGGAGGCGATCACATGAGGGCAGATGCCCGGGCGAAACGACGAGCGATCCTCGATGCCGCATGGCGCCTGATCGCGGACCGTGGGGCCGAGGTGTCGATGCGCACGGTGGCGCTCGAGGCGGAGGTCGGCATTGCGACCCTCTATCGACACTTCCCGACGCGCGAGGACCTCATCGTCGGTGTGCTGGGTGAGGTTTTCGCGCGCGTCACCGAGGTGGTCGAGAAGCATGATCCGGAGTGGGCGGATGCGCCCGAGGCCGCCTGGAGGGCGACGGTGCACGAGCTCGCCCGACTTGAGTTTGGCGCGCTTGTCTACCAGATCGCTCCCACCGCCCAGAAGTCGGAGAGCCTTCAGCGGCGCATCCCTCCCTTGCGCGACAAGGGAGCTCGCGTCATCGACGCCCTGGTTCAGAGAGCCCGCCGGGCAGGTGTCGTGGATCCAAACATCAGGCCGGAACGGTTCCTTGTCGGGCTCGCGGCGATCAGTCGCCCGTTCCCCATCGCCATCGAAGAGATCCTCCCCGGGCAGCGCGAGTGGATGGTGTCGGTATATCTCGACGGACTTCGCGGCCCCGCGACCTCACCGGATAGATCAAGCGCTAGTACCGCAACTGCGTAGTCGCCCACGGTAGGGACCACATCAAGCTACTCAACGGAGCCAGCACTCATCGACACGACACAAACAATTAGCCTCCGAAGAGCGACTTATAGCGGCCCGGAGTCCGTTCCGATCTTAGCCTCGAGATTTCACGGGGGTGTGGTCTCGCCCGACGGACGGCATAAAGAAAGGTGCTCCTGGCCTGGGATGATGCGGGGTGTTGAGTCTCGTAATCCCTGGCCGGAAGGAGCACCTTTCAGGTGTCCCACCCTACCTTGTTCTTCTACCCCCGTCCGCGCGTGGACATCGCTGAGGTCCCGGCGGCCGCGCATGCGGGCGCGGTGCTGCTGACCGGCACGATCCACGCCACCGGCCTCGCCCCTTCGCTGCGTGAAGCTCTGGATCCGTGGACGAAGCCACTGGCCGAGCATCACGCCTCGAAGGTCCTGCTGGACCTCGCGATGACTCTCGCGATCGGCGGCGAGCACGCTTCGGATACTGATCTGCTGCGATGCGAACCGGGACTGTTCGGAGACGTCGCCTCGGCCCCAACGATCTCCAGGAACCTGACCACGCTGGCCGAGGACGCACCCGCCGTGGTCGAGGCGATCTCCCAGGCCCGCCGCATCGCGCGGGAACGGGCCTGGGCACTGGCCGGCGACCACTCCCCGGTCCGCAGGGTCAGTGCGCAGAATCCGCTGGTCATCGACCTCGACGCCACCCTGATCAACGTCCACAGCGAGAAGGAGCAGGCTGCACCGACGTTCAAACGCGGCTTCGGTTACCACCCACTGTGCGCTTTCCTGGACCACGGCAGCGAAGGAACCGGGGAACCGCTGGCGATCCACCTGCGCCCCGGCAACGCCGGTTCCAACACCGCCGCCGATCACATCACCATCACCAGGCAGGCCCTTGCGCAGCTCCCGGCTGGTCTGCTCTCCTCCGGCGGAAGGGGGTCGAAGAAGGTCCTGATCCGCACCGACGGAGCCGGTGGCACCAAGGACTTCGTCAAGTGGCTGACCGGGCAGCGTCTGGCCTACTCAGTCGGGTTCACCCTCCCCGCGAACACTCCCGACCTGCTGGAACGTATCGATGAGGCGAAGACGTGGACTCCTGCCTACGACACCGACACCGACGGGATCCGCGACGGAGCATGGGTCGCGGAACTGACCGGGCTGCTGGATCTTCAGGGTTGGCCGCCCGGGATGCGGGTGATCGTGCGGAAGGAACGTCCTCATCCTGGGGCGCAGCTGCGGATCACCGATCACGAGGGGATGCGCATCACCGCGTTCGCGACCAACACCCCGCGCGGCCAACTTCCCGTGCTCGAGCTGCGACACCGCCGCCGCGCACGATGCGAAGACCGGATCCGCAACGCCAAGGACATGGGCTTGATGAAGTTCCCGCTGCAGGGCTTCGCGCAGAACCAGGTCTGGTGCCAGATCATCCAGCTCGCTAGCGAGCTCGTCGCCTGGATGCAGACCATCGCGCTGACCGGCCATGATGCGCGGAAGTGGGAGCCCAAACGGCTCCGCGCACGGCTGTTCGAGATCCCCGCGACCCTCGTGCGCCGCAGCCGGCACAACCTCCTCCACCTCGCCCAGCACGCTCCCGAAGCCCGCACCGTCCTAACCGGCGTCAACCGGCTCCGCATTGCCGTCGCGCAGACCTGATCCGGCAAGGCCGCCCGTCCCTACGACCAGCAGCATCTCTTCTCGGGAGTGGAACCCGACCGCCCGCAACGGACACTGCGACGATCTGTCATACCCGAATGCCAGAATCAGCAGCTGAACACCGGCAACGACGCCGACCGCGACCGCTCACCAGCCCGATGAAAGATCGAGGTTAGCCCGAGGAGATATGGACGATGCCCCGATTACCGGGGGTCGGCATCGTTCGGTTGAGAATTACTCTCCGCCGAGCCGCGCACAGCGGTGAACGCAGCTCGTGGCGACGTTGCAGTCTGCGTGCACCGCCGAGGGGCATCCCGGCGGGCACCCGTGTCCTAAACGACCAGTTACGGGATTGTCGTCTTCCTCGGGACGGTGGCAGGTAGGAGGCGGACGAGGACGATCATGGCGATGAGTTCGACGAGAGTCTGAGTAACCACTGCGCGTGGTGCGATCGCCAGGGCATCGGGAAGCGATAGCGCGAGCGGGAGGACCATCTGTGAGTTGCGGGTGGCGGCTGAGAACATCACTGCCCGCGTCAAGGCGGTACCGCTGGCGGCAGCCGCAGCTGTATGGTCAGTGCATGCTGACTAAAGCTTCGCGCCTCGAGGTCATGAATCGTCTCGGCCGTGCCATGGCCGACCCAACCCGGTCCCGCATCCTGCTGTCGATCCTCGACCATCCCGGCTATACCGCCGTACTGGCGGAAGAGCTGTCGCTGACCCGTACCAACGTGTCCAATCACCTCTCCTGCCTGAGCGGCTGTGGCATCGTGGTCGCTTCCCCCGAGGGGCGGCGCACGCGCTACGAGATCGCCGACGCGCATCTGACCAAGGCGCTCTCAGGGCTGGTCGAGACTGTGCTGGCGGTCGATGATGGCCGTCCGTGCACCGATGAGGACTGCGCCATCCCGCTGTGCTGCGATGCCTCCGTCGAGGTGCGTTCCAAGGCGGGCACGCGATGAGCGACGAATGCTGCGGCCCCGAGAAGCCCGCACCGCCCGTGGCCCCAGTGGTGGAGGATGCATGTTGCGGAAGTAGCGGCCTGACGGATCCGCCGGAGGCACTCGAGCTCGAACAGCTCTCACCGTGGTGGCACGATCGCGCGCTGCTGCTGCCGATCACCTCTGGTGTCTTGTGGGTGCTGGGGCTCTTGACGGGATGGGCAGGACTCAATACAGCCGGTCTCGCGGCCCACGTTCTCGCCCTGCTGGCCGGGGCCTGGACGTTCGTCCCCGGCACTCTGCGTCGCCTAGTGCAGGGCCGTGGACGCGGTCGGCTTGGCGTCGGCCTGCTGATGACCATTGCCGCGCTCGGTGCGGTGCTGTTAGGGCACTTCGGTGAAGCCGCGGCCTTGGCGTTCTTGTTCTCTCTGGCGGAGGCGTTGGAGGACCGGTCGATGGATCGCGCGAAGCAAGGCCTGCGGGCGCTGCTTGCCCTCATCCCCGAGACTGCCCGCGTTTCACGTCCGGGCGGGCCGCAGACCATCGCGGCCGGAGAGGTCCGCACCGAGGACGTGCTCCTGCTCGGTGCGGGCGACAAGGTTGCCACGGACGGTGTGATCCTCTCTGGGCGCTCCTGGATGAATACTTCGGCGATCACCGGCGAGTCCATACCGGTCGAGGTCGGCCCCGGAGACGAGGTGCATGCGGGCTCCGTCAACGGCTCGGGCTCGCTAGCGCTACGCGCTACTGCTGATGGTCGGGACAATTCACTGACCCAGATCGTGCGCTTGGTCGAGCAGGCCCATGCCGCCAAGGGTGAACGTGCCCGCCTCGCTGATCGCATTGCCCGTCCCCTCGTCCCGGTGGTGCTGATCGTCGCCGCACTGGTCGCACTCATTGGCGTCCTCACCGGAGACCCGGCAACTTGGACCGAGCGCGCCCTGGTGGTGCTCGTCGCCGCGTCGCCCTGCGCGTTAGCCATCGCTGTGCCGGTGACGGTCATCTCTTCGATCGGCTCCGCGAGCAAGCTCGGCGTGGTCATCAAGTCCGGCGCCGCATTCGAACAGCTGGGGGCGATCCGCACTGTGGCTCTGGACAAGACCGGGACGCTCACCCGTAACGAACCCCGCGTCGTGGACGTCGCCACAAGTGAAGGCCGCAGCCGCGAGGAGGTCCTCGCGGCGGCCGCTGCTCTCGAGTCCGCCAGCGCCCATCCCCTCGCCGCCGCAGTCCTCGCCGCAACGGATGCCGCGGTGGACGCTGACGACGTCCAGGAAGTCCCCGGATACGGCATCACCGGAAGCATCCATGGCCGGGTGATCCGCGTGGGAAGTCCCCGCTGGATCTCCCCTGGCCAATTCAGGAACCGCACCCACGAGATGGCATCGCGTGGCATGAGCGTCGTCATGGTCGAGGAGGACAGCCATGTGATCGGCGCTGTCGGTATCCGCGACGAGCTGCGTCCCGAGGCGGCCGCGACGGTGGCTGCATTGCATGCCCAAGGCATCCGCACCGTCATGCTTACCGGCGACAACGCCCTGACCGCCCACGCAATCGCGGCAGAGGCCGGCATCGAGGAAGTCCATGCCGAGCAGCTGCCCGCTGACAAGGCCGCCTACGTCCGTCGCCTCTCGGAGCGGGCTCCGACCGCGATGATCGGAGACGGCATCAACGACGCGCCGGCCCTCGCGTCAGCGACGGTGGGCATCGCGATGGGAGCGACCGGCACGGCAGCAGCAGTCGAGTCGGCCGACGTCGCCTTCACCGGCACTGATCTGCGGCAGATCCCTGCCGCATTGGCTCATGCTCGCCGGGGTCACCGCATCATGACTGAGAACATCGTCCTCGCCCTGGCGATCATCGTGGTGCTGTTCCCACTAGCACTGTTCGGGGTGCTGGGTCTGGCCGCGGTGGTGCTCGTGCACGAGGTCGCCGAGGTCGTGGTGATCGCCAATGGCATGCGGGCCGCACGCACTCCAGGGGTAGGCGCGCAGGAGCCGTCCAGTCCGGTCGGGCAGGATCTGCGTGAGACGTCAACTGTCGGAAGGCCCGTTGCATGAGCAGGAGCACGAAATTCACTCTCGGACTGATCGCAGTGGCTGCGCTGGTCCTCGCCGGGTTCATCATCTTCCTCGACCCCGATGAGCAGGAATCGGCGCCGGCCGAGGACACGGGATCCGCGTCGGCCCAGCTCGTGCGAGAAGACAGTCCCCGGCTGTCCGAGGGCAGCAGCGACGTCGTCTTCGTGGAGTACCTCGACTTCGAATGTGAGGCCTGTCTGTCCCTGTATCCCGCGGTCGAGGAGATCCGCGCCGAGTACGGCGACCGCGTGACCTTCGTGGTGCGGTACCTGCCGTTGCACGGCAATTCCGTCGAAGCCGCCAAGGCGGCTGAGGCCGCAGGTGCGCAGGGCGAGTTTGAGGCCATGTACAAGGCGCTGTTCGACAACGCCACCGAGTGGAGTCACCAGGAGACATCGCAGCGTGAGGCCTTCTTCGGGTATGCCGAAGAGCTCGGGCTGGACATGGAGCGCTTCGAGCAGGTCTATGACGATCCGGCCACCCTCGCGCGTATCGAGCAGAGTGCTGCCGACGCCGAAGCACTCGGTGTCACCAGCACCCCCACCTTCTTCGTCGACGGGGAGCGCCTGGAGCCCACCCGCGTCCAGGACCTCACGGATCCTCTCGATGCCGCACTCGAAGGCTAACAGCCCGGCCGCCCGGCCGCCTCGGGAGACGAGGAAGTCGCGCGGCCTGGGGATGCTCTTCACCGTCACCGGCGCAATCGGCCTGGTCATGGCCGTCGTGCTGCTGGTCGAGAAGATCGCTCTGATCGAGGACCCCAGCTACGTCCCCTCGTGCAGTCTCAATCCGGTGCTCTCCTGCGGCTCCGTGATGGACACCCCGCAGGCCTCAGCCTTCGGCATCCCCAATCCGATCCTCGGCATCGCCGGCTTCGCGGCCGTTCTCTCCCTCGGATTCGCGTTCCTCGCCGGTGCGCGCGTGGCGCGGTGGATGAGTGCGCTCATCCAGGCGGGCGTGACCTTCGCGGTGCTCTTCGTGCAGTGGCTGATCGGGCAGAGCCTGTACGAGATCGGGGCACTGTGCCCCTACTGCATGGTCGTGTGGGCAGTGACGATCCCGTTGTTCTGGTTCACCACGATCCACCATCTCCGCGCGCTCGCAGACAGCTCCACCTCGGCCAGTCGGCGGGCGCTCCGCCTCGTGATCGAATTCCGCGTCCCGGTGCTCGTGGCCTGGTACCTGGTGATCCTGGCACTCATCGCCGTGAGGTTCTGGGACTACTGGTCCACGCTGTTCTAGGCACGAACGAGCTCACGTCCAGCCCCTCCACCCGACCCCCGCAATCACCTTGAAGGAGCGAGCACATGCGCACCCACTCCCGGCGACGGATCCTGTACGCCACCGGCCTCTTCGCCACCACCGGCTTGGTCACTGCCTGCGGCAGCACTGACACCGGCGATCGCTACGACTCCGAGGACGCCGGAGACGTCTCCGGCAACGGTGTGACCACAGAGATCGCTCCCGCCGATCGCACAGAACCCGTCGAGTTCACCGGGACCAGCTACGACGGCGAACGATTCGACTCCAGAGACCACTGGGGATCGGTGCTGGTGGTCAACGTCTGGTACGCCTCCTGCCCGCCATGCCGGGTGGAGGCCCCGGATCTTCAGGCCATCCACGAGGAGTACGCCGACCAGGGCGTCTCGTTCATCGGGATAAACGTCCGTGACTCGGCAGGGCCCGCCGCGGCCTTCGAGGAGACCTACGGCATCACCTACCCGTCGCTGCCGGACTCTGACGCAGAGATCATGTACCAGCTGCGCGGCCAAGTCGCACCCAACGCAGTCCCCACCACTCTCGTCCTTGACCATGACGGCCGAGTCGCAGGTCGGATCTCTGGAGCGATCGACCCCTCCATCCTGAGATCGATGCTCGACGCCGTCCTCGCCGAAGGAGCCGCGTGAGCACCAACGGACTCGCGGAGACCTTCCAGTCGATCGCCCTGTCCGGGTCTCTTCTGCTGGCCATCACCGTCGCCGCGATCGCAGGCCTGATCGCGTTCCTCTCACCGTGCGTGCTGCCCATCGTGCCGGGCTACCTCGGTTACGTCTCCGGGCTCGCCGGACAAGGACTGAAGACCACCAAGCCACCCCGGGGCGCCCGTGGGAATACCGGGAGTGCGGGACGACCGATGACCTTTTTCCGTGAGGGAACTGGGAGAATGCTGGGCGGTAGCTTGCTGTTCGTCGCGGGCTTCGCGGTGGTATTCATGGCGCTGGGCGGGTTCGCCGGCGCGATGGGATATCTCCTTCAGGCGCACGCAGTATGGATCAATCGGGTGGCGGGCATCGTCGTCATGTTCATGGGACTCATTTTCATGGGTGTGTTCCCTCGATTGACGGGAAATCTCCAGGTGTCCAGGAAACGTCCTGATGCCGGCCTTCTGGGAGCCCCATTGATGGGCTTCGTCTTCGGGCTGAGCTGGACCCCATGTATCGGCCCCACCTACGCCGCGATCATCGCCCTCTCCCTCGATGCCGGCGCCGACGGAGCGTCCGCAGCTCGGGGCGCGACCCTGGCGCTCGCGTACTCGCTCGGACTGGGTGTTCCCTTCGTCCTCAGCGCCCTGCTGCTTGACAGGGCGATGGGCGTGAGCAGGGCACTTGCACGCCATCGCCGCCTCATCGGAGTCCTATCCGGGGCGCTACTCATGGCGATCGGCCTGCTGCTGCTCACGGGAATGTGGGCCTCATGGATGGATCAGCTGCAAGGCTCCATCGCCACGTTCCAGCCCATCGTGTGAGCCTCACGAAGGCATTCTCTCCTGCCGATCTGCTGCCGGTGACCGACATGGGGTACGTCCACCTCGACTGCACTCGTGACGTCTACCCCATTTCGACATCAGGTTTTGGTAAAGAGAGGGTGTGAACCCGGGGCCATGTCGCGAGAGTGTTCAAGGGAAGGCGAAATCGTCGGTCGGGGTCGCTCATGACGCTATTCCGAGGGTGTCTCGGTCGGTACGTTGGTTCTACCGGCGACGAGGTATGAGAGTTTCTTCGCGATGCTTGCCCTGCTGTCGACGTTGCCGCGACCACTTGCCAGACGGCCCCGTGCATACACGCGGGGATATTCACGGAGAACATTCATGGCCACGAGCAATTCCCATCGCGCGGCCGGCCGCGCAGTCACCCCCCTTCGCCACAGCGGCCCCGCCCTGCGCGGCACCGGAGGCGCCGCCGTCCTCGGCACCGTCCTGCTCGGTTCCGCCTTCGCTGGTGGTGCGGCCCAGGCAGCACCCGCAGCGCCTGCCACCGCGCCGTCCGCAGTCACACAGGCCGCCGCGCCCGCCGCTCCGGCACCGGCGCAGGCGCTGCACTCCTCCGAGAAGCTTCGCTGGGGATCCCAGGGCGCCTCGGTCGAGCAGCTCCAGTCCGCACTGAACAATGAGGGCGCCTCACTCGCCGTCGACGGGAAGTTCGGCCCACTGACCCACAGTGCGGTGAAGGACTACCAGCAGACCAACGGGCTGCAGGTCGACGGCGTGGTGGGCTCCGAGACGCGCGGCTCTCTCAACGGTTCCGTCCCCGGCATCGGCGGGGGCGGTGCGTCAGTTCCTGCGGCCGCATCCTCCTCGAGCAGCACCGGGCAGGCGATCGTCGACGCCGCACGGACCCAGATCGGAGCCGACTACTCCTGGGGCTCGAGCAACCCGGGCGTGAGCTTCGACTGCTCCGGCCTGACCCAGTACGCCTACAAGCAGGTCGGCATCGACCTTCCGCGCACCTCCGGCCAGCAGGTCGACGCCGGCACCCAGATCTCCAAGTCCGAGGCCCAGCCCGGCGACCTCGTCGTGTGGCCTGAGTTGGACCTCTTTAGTGACCCATGTGTCAAGTCATCTTGAGGGCCTTGAGGATGGTGCGGGCATCGTCGGTGAGCTCGGCCTTGGCCGTGATGTCCTGGCCGGCCAGGGTGATGGTCACGTC
>NZ_JADEYR010000017.1 GCF_015209585.1 Brachybacterium epidermidis | reverse complement strand
TCACCGGGCTTGCCGGGCTGCCCGTCGTCACCGGGCTTGCCGGGCTGCCCGTCGTCACCGGGCTTGCCGGGCTGCCCGTCGTCACCGGGCTTGCCGGGCTGCCCGTCGTCACCGGGCTTGCCGGGCTCACCGGGCTCGCCAGGCTCACCGGGCTTGCCCTGGTCGTCATCCTCGCAGGAGGCAGGCGGGCCACCCTCGGTCCAGGTGGAGGAGGGAACCTCGATGGTGAACTCCGAACCGGTCTCCGGCACAGCGGTGATGGTCAGCCGGACCGAGGTGCCCTCGGGCACGCACAGCCAGTCGGTGAGGGTGACGCCGCCGAAGTAGCGGCCGGACTCCTCGTCGAGCACGTAGGGGGCCTCGAAGGTGCCGTACTCTCCGGCGTTCACGATGACCTTCTCGATCTGGGGGGCGCCCAGGCTCAGGGACTCCAGGTTGCCCAGTCGCAGCACCGGATCCTGGTCGATGCCCTCCTCGTCGTTGTACTCGCCGCTCTCCAGGATCTGCACCGACAGCTGACGCTGCGCGTAGTCCGGGGCGACCGGGGAGTTCTTCTCGAAGTAGGTGGACAGTGCATCGCGGTCCAGCACGCCGGTGTCGCGGATGTTGGAGGCCTGGGCCAGGGTGGTCATGCCGTCGCCTCCCTCGAACAGGAAGCTGGCCGCCACGATCGTGTAGGTGGCCTCCGGGTCGATCGGCTCACCGTTGATCTTGAGGTCGATGATGCGATCACCCAGCTCACGAGTGGGGTCGTAGGCGTAGGTGACGTTCTCGGAGACACCGAAGGCGAGGAAGGCCTCCTTGCCGTCGGCGATCCGCCACTGCTCCTCGAGGATCTGCTTGAACTGCGCGCCGGTGACCTCACCGGAGTTCAGGGTGTTGCCGAAGGGGGTGACGTTGTTGGCCTCGGCGTAGGTGACCACGCCATCGCCCTCGCTGCCGGAGGCCTCGTACCAGAACTCGGCGCGGATGCCGCCGGGGTTCATGAAGCCGATGATCTCCTGGCCCTCATAGCCGCCGCGGTCCTCAAGGAACCACTTCATCGAGTCGGCCAGCATGTTGCCGGCGGCGGAGAAGCGGGAGCGGTCATCGCCCTTGGCCGCAGCCTCGTCGGTGCGGGTCCAGGTGCCGTCCACGTACTGGGCCTTGGAGGAGTTCCAGGCGGTGGTGATGTCGCCCTCGATGGTGCCTACGGGGCGGGCACCCTCGATGGCAGCGTCGGCCAGTGCCTGCTCAGCCACACCGGAGGCGGCGATGTAAGCGGGATCGGTGGCGCAGCCGGCGAGCGCCTCGGCGGTGGGCTCGTCGGAGTCCTTGACGGTCTTCACGGGGATCAGCTGGGTGCCGCCCTTGACGACGTCCCAGTCGCCGTCGTCCCCGAGCACGAGCTCGACCGAGCCGATGTGGGAGCCGCTGGAGCCGGCCTGGACGACGGGGCGCACCTCGCCGTCCGGGGCAGGCGCGTCGTAGGCGTACTCGCGATGGGAGTCGCCGTTGAAGATCGCGTCGACATCGGCGGAGGTCTGCTCGACGATCTTGGTGAAGATCGCGCGGTCTCCGGCGGAGGGAGCAGTGCCGGGGTCGGCGGAGGCGCCGGCGCCCTCGTGGTACGAGGCGACGATGACGTCGAACTCCTCGCCGGAGGCCTTCAGCTCCTCGACGGCGGCGTTCACGGAATCCACCGGGTCACGGAACTCCAGACCCTCGACGGCGACCGGGCTCACCTTGGAAGGGGTCAGGGTGGTGACAGCGCCGACCACGGCGACCTTCACACCCCCGGCCTCGACGATCGCGTAGGGCTCCAGCAGGCGGGAGCCGTCGGCCTGGTAGACGTTCGCGGCCAGCGTCGGGAAGTCGGAGTTGGGGACGATCCGGTTCATCAGGTCGTCCTGGTCCTGGTCGAACTCGTGGTTGCCCACCGCGGTGGCCTGCACGCCCAGGGCGTTCAGGAAGTCCAGGGTGGGCTCGTCGTTCTGCACGGCGGAGGCGAACTCGGAGCCGCCTACGCTGTCGCCGGCGGAGATGAGCCCGGAGTTCTCATCGCCCGCCAGGGCGTTGGTGACCGTGCAGGCGAAGGGCTTTCCGACGCTCAGTGCGCCGTGGAAGTCGTTGAAGGTGACCAGCGTGACGGTCTCACCGGGCTCGGCGGCAGCGGCGGATCCGAGCGGCACCACGGCGGCACCGAAGGCGAGGGCAGCGGCGCCCAGGCCCACGGACGCACCGCGCGTGACCCGGCGGGCAGGGGGTACGAACATGACGATGCTCCTGAGGAGGAAAGGGACGCGGAACGGCGACGACGGCGCCGACGGTGGCACCAGCCATCAAACCTCACGTGCTGCTCGACACGCCGAGGGGTTCGCCCTCGCGGAGGCAAGGTGTCACCCGATGTTCCCCTGCGTCGATCCCCCAGGGCCATGGTTTGACCGGGCGACGGGTGAGGCTTTGCCGCATTTTGACGATGCGGGGGCGGGCGGAGCGGAGTGGAACCGACCCCGCGCTCGGGCCGCTTCGCGACCCGGCCACAGACCCCCTCCCTTGCGCACCGCTCCTCGACCCGGCCACCGACCCCCTCCTTCGCGCACCACTAACCACCTCCGCTACTCACCACCGGCCACCTCTCCTACCCACCGTCGGCCCCTCTCCTACCCACCGTCGGCCACCGCCCCTTCGCACCGCGCGTCCCGGTGGCCTAGTGTCGTCACAGTCCCGACGCGCACTGCCGCTCGGTGGCCCGCCCGGCCGATGGCCCGCCCCGGCCCACGGCCCGTGGTCGCCGCTTCGCGCAGTGCCCTGCTTCGAAGGAGCTCCCCATGGTCCTCGGTCTGACTCGTCGCCGCCGTGCCGTCCCCGCGAAGGACGGTGCCAGCTGGCCCCATGTGGTGATCGTCGGCGGCGGTTTCGCCGGCGCGAATGCGGTGCTGGGGCTGCGCGATGCCCGGGTGCGCGTGACCCTGATCGACCGCAACGTGTACAAGACGTTCCAGCCGCTGCTGTACCAGGTGGCCACGGCCGGTCTGAACCCCGGGGACGTCACCATGTTCCTGCGCGGGCTGTCGCTGACGGTGCCGAACATGCGCTACCGGCAGGGCGAGGTCACCGGTGTGGACCCGCAGCGCAGGATCGTCTCCATCGAGGGCGGCGGGGACCGCACGGTGGAGATGAAGTACGACTACCTGGTGCTCGCGGGCGGAGCCACCACCACGTTCTTCGGCACCAAGGGGGCCGAGGAGCACGCCATGCCGATGTACACCCGCTCCCAGGCCCTGGCCATCCGCGACCGGGTGTTCGCCGAGCTGGAGCGCTCCAGCCGGGAGAGCGCCGCCGCGCACGCCGCCGGCCGGCGATTCGAGGACCGCCTGAACGTGGCGGTGGTGGGCGGCGGCCCCACCGGCGTGGAGATCGCCGGCGCCCTGGCCGACTTCCGCAGGCAGGAGCTGGACATCCTGTACCCGGAGATGGACCCGGGCACCCTGCAGATCACCCTGATCCAGCGCGGCAAGGAGCTGATCAAGGAGTTCCGCCCCAGCTTCCGCACGTACGCGGCCCGCGAGCTGGAGGAGCGCGGGGTCACCCTGGCGCTTGGCGAGGGCGTGGCGGAGGTGGGGTACGACTTCGTCCGCCTGGCCGACGGCCGCGTGCTCGAGGCCGACATCACGATCTGGGCGGCCGGCGTGGGGATCCCCGACGAGGTCGCCCAGTGGGGCCTGCCGCAGGACGACCGCGGCCGCATCGTGGTGGACGAGCACCTGCAGGTGGAGGGCTTCCCCGGGGTGTACGCGGCAGGGGACATGGCAGGCGGCGAGCACGGCCTCCCGCAGCTGGCCCGCCCCGCGGTGGAGGGCGGCAAGCACGTGGCCCGGATGATCGCCGCCGAGGTGGCCGGCAAGCCCCTGACCGCGTTCCGGTACAAGAACCCCGGCACCATGGCCACCATCGGCCGCCATGCCGCGATCGCCGAGATCCCCTCCTTCCCCGACCTGTCCGGCTCGATCGGCTGGGCGGCATGGCTGACGGTGCACGTGGGCCAGCTGCTGGGTCACCGCAACCAGCGGGCCGTGTCGATGAACCTGCTCTCGCTGTACGGCGGCACCCGCCGCACGCATCAGCCGAACCCGGTGGTGGGTGAGGTGGACTCCCTGGGGGCGGCCCGGGCGTTCGAGGAGCAGGCGCCGAAGCGCAAGTTCGGCGAGGGCGCACGGGGCTGACCGACCGACGCACAGGCGGTCATCGGGCCGGATGACCGACGCACAGGCGGTCACCAGGCCGGCCGACCGACGCACAGGCGGTCACCGGGCCGGTCGAAACATCAGAAGGGCGACCCGCCCGCGGCCGAGGTGTGAGCAGTTGGCGGTATCGAGGTCCCTAACCGCCAACTGCCTCGAGGTCGAGCGAGGTTCTGCGCCCCGAGGCGCGCCGGCCCGGCTCAGTCGCCAGGTCGCCCCGCGCCCGCGCGGCCCCGGTTCAGTTGCGTCGGCTCGGGGCGCGGGTGAGCAGTTCGGTCAGGGTCTCGGTGTCCTGCCGCAGCACTCCCCCGGCCGCCTCGCCCAGGGCAGACGCACCGGAACCGGAAGCCCCCGCACCGCCCGGCGCACCCGCAGACGCGCCGGAACCGGAAGCCCCCGCACCGCCCGGTGCACCAGCCCCTGCACCGCCAGCACCAGCACCAGCGGGCGCACCAGCCCCAGCACCAGCACCGCCCGGCGCACCAGTCCCCGCACCGCCCGGTGCACCAGCCACTGCACCGCCAGCACCAGCACCAGCACCTGCACCAGCACCAGCACCAGCACCAGCACCAGCACCAGCACCAGCACCAGCACCAGACTGCCCCCCGGACGGTGCGTAGCGGGCCACGTGCACGGCCCGGCCCAGCCGGGCAGCGGCCTGCTCGTGTTGCTGCTCGACGGGGATCCGCCCCTCCCGGGCACGCTCCACCAGAGCAGCCAGCGCCTCCTGCGGCGGCAGGGCGGGATCCAGCTGCAGGTGCACCGGGGGCCTGCCGTACCAGCCTGTCCAGCCCAGCCATCGCAGTCGCCGCTGCCGGGCCCGCAGGGCCGCCTCCAGCTGCGACCAGGCCAGGGCGGTGAGCTCACCCGGGCCCCTCGCAGCGGCCTCCGCCCAGCGCTGCTCCCGCACGGCCGCCTGCCTGCGCTGGGCCCACGTCACCGCGGCCGCCGCAGCGCCAGGCCCAGCAGGCCCAACAGCACGCCCAGGGCTGCCCCCGGCGCCCTCGCCAGCATCCTGCCCGCTGCCCTGGCCGGCGTCGTCCGCGCCGGTGGTGGGATCCTCCGTCTCCGGGGTGGGTTCCGTCTGGTCCGCCTCGGGGTCTCCTCCTCGGTGGGGTGGCCTCCTGCTCGGGGTGGGGTTTTCCTCGTCGGCGGTGCCGGCATCGGGGTCGGTGTGGGCGGGCGGGTTCACGCCGCTGGTGGCGGCCGGGGGCGTGGGCTCGAACGGGACCCAGCCGTGTTCGGGGCCGAACCACACCTCGGGCCAGGCGTGGGCGTTGTGGTTGGTGACCACCCAGGTGTCGCCGTCGCGCTGACCGGCGGTGAAGCCGATGACCACGCGCGTGGGGTACCCCTGGGAGGTCATCATCAGCGCGAAGGTGGCGGCGAACTGCTCGCAGTAGCCGATGCGGTCCTCGAGGAACGTCTCCACGGGGTCGGCCCCGGGCGGGGTGCGCACCGTCAGGGAGTACGCGAAGGAGGTGCGGAAGAACTCCTGGTAGGCCACGGCCGTGTCGTAGGCGTTCTCGGCCTGGGCCTCCTCGGCCAGACGATCCGCGAGATCAACGGTGACCTGCGGGATCTCCCCGGTGATCACCCCCATCTCCAGGGGCTGCCGGAGCTGATCAGCAGGGACGGCGCGCAGCTGCTCGGGAGTGGTCGGGCGCGGTTCGTGGGCGACGCCGTACTGGAACCCGTCGGTGCCGACGCCACCGAGGGTCTGCACCTGGCCGGGGTCACCGGGCACCACGGAGGTGCCGTCGACCATGGGGCCGAACAGGCCGCGCACGTTCTGCGGCATCGGCAGGGTGCTGCCGCCCAAGCCGGTGAGGCTGATCTCGGTGGAGACCAGGTGATCAGTGCGCGCGTCGCGAGGTTCGTGATCGGTCTGCAGGTCGGAGAAGGGGGCGGGAGCGCCGTCGGCCGCCGGGGGCATGCCGGGCCCGGTCACGAAGTCCCCGTCCTCGTACCGGTACATGGTGTGCAGGCGCAGGTAGGAGGGGTCCTCGTCGTCGGTGGTGTAGCGCAGCACCTCGTGCTCCTCACCCCGCAGCAGGTCCTGGCGCACCGAGACGCTGTCGTCGATCATCACCGGCCCCGGCGCGGGTACGTTCCTGCCCTGCCAGGAGTTGACCACGTCCAGGGACAGCGGGATCCGCGGCGGGGCCGTCTGCGGCAGGGCGCGGGACAGCGGCAGGGTGCTGCCCGCCACCAGCAGGCAGCACACGGCCACGGCCGCGGCGGTGCGGCCCCCGCGGGGCAGGGGCCCGGCCTGGGGGCGCTGATCACCCTCGAGGTAGGAGGGGTCGCCGTGCAGGGTGCGGGCGGTGAGGATCAGCAGCCCCGCCACCACCGGTCCCAGCAGGGTCCACCAGGGTCCCCCGGCGGGCTGCTGCAGGGCGGGCGCCAGCATGAAGCCCATCAGCACCAGGGCCGTGGGCGTGTGCCAGCCCAGGTCCAGGAACATCAGGTCCAGGCCCAGCACCACCAGGCTGATCAGCAGCAGCACCACCACCGCGCCCGGTCCCTGCAGGACCACCGGCGGCCAGCTCCCGGCGAGCTCCTGGAAGCCGGCGACGATGATGTCGCGCTGGGCCGTGATGATGCCGCGCGGCCCGCCGCCGATGGGGATCAGCCCCCGCAGCCGCTGCAGGGTGATGATCAGGCCCGACGCCACCGCCAGCTGCAGCAGCGGCACCAGCACGGAAGAGCGCAGCAGGATGCGCAGCAGCACCCCGGAGCCGATCACGCAAACCACGGCCATCGCGGTGAGCACGAACCAGCTGGAGCCCGCCAGCAGGATCGACAGGGGCGCCGAGGCGATCAGGATGCTCACGGCCAGCAGCAGCGCCCGGCGCAGGAGGTGGCTTCCGTGCAGGCCGGGGCGACCCAGCAGGGGGCTCATGTCGCCTCCCCCGGGCCGGCGGCGGTGAGCAGATCGCTCAGGGCATGGTCGACGTGACCGCGCACCAGCATCCAGCCGTTCACGGTGGTCGAGGTGGGGCCGGTACCACCGGCCTCGGGCAGCAGGGCGATGGCGGTGCGGTGGTGGGCGCGGCCGGCGAAGCGGTCCAGCTCGAGGCCGTCGAAGGGGGTGCCGTCGTCGATGCCGAGCGCCACCACCACCTGGGGGTGCCCGGTGGCGTGCTCGCCTCCCTGGGCGTGCCGCGGGGTGGGTTCGGAGTCCTCGAAGTCGAGGTCGGCCAGGGCCATCAGGGAGACCCGCTCCCCCCTCGCATCGGCCTCGCGGCCCAACAGGGAGGCGCCGGCGCGGTGGCGCTCGGCGCGGGTGATCTCATCGCCGTCGGCGTCCACCACCCGCACCTCCCAGCCGTGGGAGCGCAGCCCGGCCAGCACGGAGGCGGCGTGATCCACCAGGCGGTCCTCGGCCGCGATCAGGGCGGCCGACGGTGGCTGCTGGGCATGGGACCCGCCGGGCCGGGGCTGCTGCGCTCCATCTCTGCCGGGCCGGGGCGGCTGCACCCCATCTCTGCCGGGCCAGGGATGCTGCGCCCCATCTCTGCCGGGCCGGGGCTGCTGCGCCCCTCGCCCGACGGGCCCCGTCTGGTGCGGCTGGCTGCCGCTGCGGCGGTTGTCCAGCACGATCAGGGCGGTGCGGCCGACCGGCGGCTCGTCCTCCCGGGTCATCAGGGGGCCGGGGCGGGCGCGGGCCCGCCAATGGATGCGGCGGATGTCGTCCCCCGCCACGTAGGGGCGGGCGATGGGACCGATCTCGCCGATGCCCGGGGCGGTGGCGGCAGCCTGCTGGCCCTGGTGGGCGATGCCGGTGGCGCGGGCGGCGGCCGGGTCGATCTGCTCGGCGACGGGCAGGCCGATGATGCGGGCGTCGTCGTGGATGGTGCGGTCCAGGTGGAACATGCCGAACACGTCCCGCACCACGATGCTGAGCGCCCCCATGGGGTGGGTGCCGCGACGGGTCACGGTCAGGGCGTGCGGCATGCGGTGCGCCAGGGGGAGGTCGCCGCGGCCGCCGAGCTCCTCGGGCAGGTCCTCGCGCAGCACTGCGCGGCCCAGGGGGACGGTGGTGAGCAGGGCCTTCGGGGCCAGGTCAACCTGTATGCGGGCGCGGCTGCCGACCGGGACCACCTCGTCGACCACGCGGCGGCGCACGTGCAGGCCCACCAGGCTCAGCAGGATGCAGGCGCCGCCCACGGCCAGGGTGAGCAGCAGTGCGGCGGCGAGCACCCGGGCGGGCATCACGCGGGTGAGGTCGGCCAGGATCCACAGCGCCACAGCGCACACCGCGACCACGATCGCGCGCACCGTGGGCCGTATGGAGGTGGTGGTTCTCGCTGCACGGTCGCCGGTGCGCTCCCTTGGCTGTGCGGGGGGCGGTGCGTGGTGGCCCGGCGAGGGTGTCACGACACGGAGGTGGTGCGCAGCACCTGGTCCAGCAGGTCCCCGGCGCCGGCGCCGCGGGAGAGGGCCTGCGGGGTCAGGTGCAGCCGGTGGCGCCACACCGGCATGATCATGGCGCGCACGTCCTGGGGCTCGACGAAGGTGCGGCCGTCCATCGCGGCGCGCGCCTTGGCGGCCCGCACCAGGTGCACGGCGGCGCGGGGCGAGGCACCGAGGGTGACCTGGGGGTGGGTGCGGGTGGCCTCGGCCAGGCGCACCACGTACTCCAGCAGCGGCGGGGAGGCGTACACGCGGCGCACGTCGCGGATGTGACGGGCCATCGCCTCGGGGCTGGTGCGGGCGCGCACGGAGTCCAGCACCTCGCGGTCGCCCTCGCGCACGGGCCCGGTCTGGGCATCGAGCATCCGCACCTCGGCGCCGGCCAGCGGGTAGCCCATGGTGGTCTGGGCCAGGAAGCGGTCCCGCTGCGCCTCGGGCAGGCGGTAGGTGCCCTCCATCTCCACGGGGTTGGCGGTGGCCACCACCATGAACGGCTCGGACAGCGGGTAGGTGGCGCCGTCGACGGTGACCTGCCGCTCCTCCATGGCCTCCAGCAGGGCCGACTGGGTCTTGGGGGAGGCGCGGTTGATCTCGTCGGCCAGCAGCACCTGGGTGAACACAGCGCCGGGACGGAACTCGAACTCGCTGGTGGCCTGGTTGAACACGCTCGCGCCGGTGACGTCTCCGGGCAGCAGGTCGGGGGTGAACTGGATGCGGTGCTGGCGGGCGCCGAGAGCCGCGGCCAGGCACTTGGCGAGCATGGTCTTGCCCACCCCGGGGATGTCCTCGATCAGCAGGTGCCCGCCGGCCAGCAGCACCAGCACTGCGATGCGGGCCACTTCCGGCTTGCCCTCCACCACGGTGGTGATCTCCTCCACGACAGCCTGGGACTCCTCCGCGATCCGCTGGGCGGCACGCTCCGCGAGCGGTTCGTCCGACGCGGGGGCGGCGTTCTCGGCGCGCGTCGGCATGGGGTTGCCGACCATGGGGTCGGCGAGGTCAGCGCGGGAATCGCGGTGGGGCCCCGAGGTGGCCCCGGGGTGGTCGGGCTGGAGTTCGGCGTGGGGCAAGGACGGCTCCTGGGGACCGGGGCCGACGTGGCGTTCACGAGAAGTTCGTCCACGGATCGACGCATTGGGCGGACAACAGCGGCGCGTCCCCCTAGAGTATGGCTGAACCCCCTTCTTTTGCTGAGGAGTCTTCTGTGTCCGTTCGCCGACGAACCGCTCCCGCGCGCCTGGGCGCCGGCGTGATGCTCGCTGCTGCCTGCGTGATGGGACCGGCAGCCGCCAACGCCGCGCCGCTGGGTGGGGTGGCGCCGATGGAGACCGGTTGTGCCGCAGAGAAGATCGTTCTAGCACCGAACACAGTCAAGGCCGGCGAGATATTCAATGTCTCAGGGGACTGCTACGACGGCGTAACAGGAGTGAGCATCGCGGTCATCGGAGGCGGTGGGCAGACGACACACAAACCTGCGGAGGTAATCAACGGTCGCTTCAACACGCAGATCAGTGCTCCAGGTCCTGGCTCGTACAGGGTCAGTGTGCTGATTGACAGCCAGGAGCAGGCCAGCGCCACCTTGACTGTCGAGGAGGGCGAGGGCGGCGGCGGAGACAACCCCGGCGACGGCAACCCCGGAGACAACCCCGGCGGCGACAACTCGGACGACGACACCCCCGGCAGCGACAACCCGGACGACGACACCCCCGGCAGCGACAACCCGGACGACGACAACACGGGCGGCGACAACACGGGCACCGGCAACAACGGTGGCGGCACGGGCAACCAGGAGAACAAGCCGGGCACGACCCCGGGTAACTCCGCCCCCGAAACCGGTAGCCCGTCCACCCCGATCAAGGACTTCCCCGGCTCCAACAGCCCCGCTCCCTCGGCCAGTGGTCAGCAGCCCAGCTCCCCGCGGGCCGGCGCCGAACTGCCGGCCGCTCCCGAGACGGGAACTCGTGACTTCTCCGGCAGTGGGAAGTCCCAGCCCACCGCACCGCAGCAGCGCCTGGGTGCACTGTCCGTGACCCTGGGTGAGGCCCTTGCGGGTGCGTTCGGCAACTCGTCCGAGGCTACGGGCAGCAATGCTGAGGCGGCCGACGGCGGCGGTGAGCTGGCCAAGACCGGAACCGAGATTTCCGCGGCCGCCGCATTCACGGCACTGGCCATGGCTGCCGGTGCTGGGATGGTCTGGCTTCAGCGGCGCCGCAACGAGCGCTGAAGCACACGCCGTAGCCTCGTCGCACTCGAAAGGCACCGCTAGGCGGCTCAGGCCAGGCGACGCTCGCGCCCTCCACCCCGGTGCGGCGCTCAGGCCGCCTGGCACGCTCTGCCCCCGCGGGCAAGCTCAGGCTCCGTTGGCGTACGCCGGTTGGAGCCCGTGCCGAGGCCTGGTCGCGGCGTACCAGCCGGCGAACAGCAGCACGATGATCAGCACGTCCACCACGTCGCCGCCGTAGTACATCAGCTGTGCACCGCGCCGAGCATCGGCCGCATCCACCCCTGCCGGCGGGTAGGCGTACAGCCACTTGCCCAGCACGGAGTGCGCGGCGATGAACACGATCAGCACAACCGACCGCACCGCCATCGAGGACCGGTGCGGATCCGGGTCCGGCCCGATCAGCGAGGCGGTGAACAGGTAGCCGGCCAGCACGATGTGCACGTGCACCATCGCGTGCACCAGCACCGACTCGTGCATCAGCGTGTACAGCGTCGTGGTGTACAGCAGCCACAGACCCCCGGCGTTGAGCAGGGCCGCGACAGCTGGATGGGTGACCACCCGCACGTACGGGGTGCGCAGGATGCGGGTGAGGGCCCGCGCCCCTGCCACCGGCAGTGCCCGCAGGGCCAGGGTGATGGGGGCGCCCAGCACCAGCAGCAGCGGACCGGTCATGCCCAGCAGCAGGTGGGCCGCCATGTGGGCGGTGAAGCTCGCATGCGCTGCCTGCGCCAGTGGGCCCGCGATCCCCACCCCGACGCTCACCAGCCCCGTGTACCAGAACAGCGTGCGGCGCAGCGGCCAGGGGCTGCGGTCGCGGGCCGCCCACAGCGCCACCGCGTAGGCGAGCGCAGCGGCGAGGAGCACCACGACGGCCGCGATCTCGAACAGCACCCATCCGGCCGAGCTCGTGGCGTGACCGGTGTGATCGTGTCCCATTCCCGGGCTCTCAGCGGGAGGATGCGGCCGGGCGGGTGCGCCACAGCATCGCCAGGCCGATCAGCAACAGCACGATCGCCGAACCGATCCAGGCCACGTCGTAGGGCAGCAGGTCCACGCCGTAGCGGACCTGGTGGATGCCCAGGATCTTATGGTTGACCACCCCGTCGAACAGCTGGAAGAACCCGACTCCCGTGATCACCGCGGCGGTCCAGCGGGGCCAGGCCACGTGGCCGCGGCGCCGCACGTCGGCCAGCAGGAACAGGCCCCACACGGCGATGAACCAGGCGAAGGCGTGGGAGAACCCGTCGGCGGTCAGCGCCACCTGGGTGGTGGACAGGTCGTAGAAGTGGTGCCACTGCAGGCCCAGATGGAAGATGAACAGGTCGATCATGGCGGCGGCGATGCCGCAGCCGAACAGGAAGCCGGAGGCCACGGTGCGGCGGGCGGGGGGGCGGTGGGGGCGGGGCGGAGCGGCGGGGCCGCCGCCCGACCGCGTCTCAGCGGTGGACATTCACTGCTCCTCGGTGCGATGCGGATCCTCCTGGCTGCGGCCGGCGCTCTTGCGCAGGTTGCGGCCGCGCTCCAGATCCTCCTGGTACTTCTTCTCCTTCTTGTCGCTGGCCTTGGTGTCCCGGGCGGGCAGCTGGAGCTCCTCCTCGGCGGGCATGCCGGCCTGCAGCTCACGCCCGCGCTCGATCTCGCTGTCCACCTCCGCACCGAACAGCAGGATGGCGTTGATGATGTAGATCCACAGCAGCATGATGATCACGCCGGCCAGCGCCCCGTAGGTGGCGTTGTAGTTGCCGAAGTTGGAGACGTACAGGAAGAAGCCGAGGCTGGCCAGGACGGCCACGATGATGGCGAGCAGCGCGCCCAGGCTCATCCAGCGGAACTTGGGCTGCTGGACGTTGGGGGTGGCGTAGTACAGCAGCGCCACCGCCAGCACCACGATTGCGGCCAGCACGAACCACTTGGCGATGTTCCAGACGGCGACCGCTGCACTGCCCAGACCGATCGCGTCTCCCACGGCCTGCGCCACCGGGCCCGAGAGCACGAAGATCATCAACCCGATCACGCCCAGCAGCAGGAACAGGGCGGTCAGCAGGTACATCTGCACGTTCAGCTTGATCGCGCCGCGCCCCTCGGGCACGTCGTGGATGGTGTTCATCGCCCGGCCGAAGGCCTTGGTGTAGCTGGAGGCGGACCACAGGGCGGTGAGCAGACCGATGATCAGCCCCAGGCCCGCCGCGGGAGCGGTGAGGATCGATTCGAGGGCGGGTCGCACCGTCTGCCACATGTCCGCCGGGACGATGCCTTCGGCCTGGTCGAGCACCGCGGTCACCGAGGACTCGCTCTGTCCGAACAGGCTGAGGATCGACACCAGCGCGATCAGGGCCGGGAAGATCGACAGCACGGTGCGGTAGGTCAGTCCGGCGGCGAGATCGGTGCAGCCGTCCGCACTGAACTCCCGCACGGTGGTGCGCAGGATGTACTTCCAGGACGGTGTGGTGACCTCGGTGGGACTGTCGGGCTTGCGGTCGTCCTCGGGGTGGGGGGCGTCGGCCGGGTCGTCCCGGTGGCCTGTGGTGGTCGAGCTCATCGTCACGTCCTATCGCCAGGTGGCGGGCTTGAAGGTCTCCACCGCCGAGTGTAGGAGGGGCACGCGACAAAGCCCTGGGGTGAGCGACCGACCGGTCGATGACCATCCGGCCCCGCTTTTCCACGACTGCGGCCCGTATCCTCCTTCCCAGAACCGCGGCCGCGCCGAGCGGCACCGGGAACGGCGCGGCGCTGGCGGACGAGCCCGCGCACCCCTCGAGAGGAGCTGTCCATGAGCACTGCCTACCCGCCCCAGAAGCAGCCGGGCACAGAGCCGACCGTCGCGGACCTGGTGGACCGCATGACCGAGCAGACCACCCGCCTGGTGCGGGACGAGCTGCGGCTGGCCCGAGTGGAGTACACCGAGAAGGCCAAGCAGGGCGGCACCGCCGCCGGCCTGTTCGGCGCCGGGGCTGTGCTGGCCTGGTTCGGCCTGGGATGCCTCCTGGCGACCCTGATCCTCGTGCTCGCCCTGTTCCTGCCCGCCTGGGCGGCGGCCCTGATCGTCACCGTGGTCGTGTTCATCGCCGCGGGCATCGCCGCCCTGCTGGGGAAGAAGAAGGCGGAGGGCCTCACCCCCGTGCCGGAGCGCACCGTCGAGACCGTCCAGCGCGACATCGATGAGATCAAGGAGAGCATCTGACATGAGCACCAGCCATTCCCACCTGCCCGCCGACCACGACCCCGCCCCCCGCACCCGCGGCGGCGCACTGCCACCGGAACCGGGTGATGACGCATCGGCCGAGGAGCTCGAGACCGACATCGCCCTCACCCGGCGGGAGTTGGGAGAGACCGTCAGCGCGCTCTCTGACCAGCTCAACCCCAAGGTGCAGGCGCAGCGCCAGGTCGCGGACGTCAAGGGGCGGGCTCGCGACCGGGCCGCGCACCTGAAGGCGGAGGCCCTGGGCCGGGTCGAATCGGTCAAAGGACAGGCCCGCGAGCGGATCGACAGTCTGACATCGCGCGGCGACAACCGTTCCGATGCGGGTACCGCACCGGAGACCGTCCCCGTCCCGCCCGGTACCGTCACCGAGATCCGTGCTGAACGGACAACTGATTCTCGCACCGGTGCTGCTGCCGCGCCGGCCGTGTTCGTGGCCACCGGTGCCGCCACCGGTGCCCTGGCGGCCCTGGTCGCGCTGCTGGTGCGCCGGGATCACTGAACGCGGCCCGACGCCCACCGCCAGACCCACCCCCTGACGAAGGAGACCCCGATGGCCCACAAGAAGACCACCAGCACCTCCGCAAAGGTGCTGTACCGCCCGGTCGGCATCCTCAGCGGCGTGCTGAGCGGCGCCCTCGCCGGCATCGTGTTCAAGCAGGTGTGGAAGAAGGCGTCGCCGAAGTCCGTCGACGACGCCCCGTCCGCTCTGCAGTCCGAGTTCCCGCTGTGGGAGATCCTGGCGGCCGCCGCCCTGCAGGGAGCGCTGTACGCCACGATCAAGGCACTGATGGAGCGCGGCGGCGCACGTGCCTTCGAGCGCGTGGTCGGTGAGTGGCCCGGCGACTGACGCGGCTCATCCCCTACTGCGAGGCGGTGCGGCTGGCCTTGCCCCGGCTCATGGCTGCCGTGTCCACGGGGCCACGGCGTATCGTGCCCTCATGCGCATCGAGCTGAGCTCCGTGATCCCCCATCGGCTGGAGGACGTGGTGGCCTGGCATCAGCGGCCGGGCGCACTGGTGCGGATGATCCCGCCGGCGCTGGGCAGCGTGGAGGATCCTCGCCAGGGCGGCATCGAGGACGGCACGCGGGTGCGCACTCGCCTGGGTCCCGCGCAGCTGGGACGGATCCGCCCGGAATGGACCCTCGAGCACAGCGACGTCACGCAGACCCCCACCTCCTTCTCCTTCGTAGATGCGCAGGTGACCGGCCCGTTCCGCGCCTGGCGGCACCACCACCACATGGAGCAGACCGACGACGGTGCAAACACACGGCTGCAGGAGACCATCGACCTCCGCCTGCCGCGAGGGGCCGGGATCGGCGAGCGCATCGCCGCTGGCCAGGTGCGGCGGATGCTGGACTTCCGGGCCGCGCAGCTGGAGCAGGATCTGGACCTGCATCGGCGCCTGGCAGGTGCGCCGCGCCTGACGGTGGCGGTGGCCGGGGCCTCCGGCTTGATCGGCACGCAGCTGACCGCGCTGCTGAGCACCGGCGGGCACCGCGTGCTGCGGATGGTGCGGGGCAGGCGCGCGGGCGAGGGGGAGATCGCGTGGGACCCGGCGGCCGGGGTGCTGGATCCGTCGGACCTCGAGGGGGTCGATGCGGTGGTGAACCTGGCCGGGCGCAGCATCGCGACCCGGATGACGGCCCGCGCCAAGCACGAGATCCTGGCCTCCCGCACCTCCTCGTCGGGGCTGATCGCCCGCACCCTGGCCCAGCTGGCCCGCAGCGGGTCCGGGCCGCGCATTCTGGTGCAGGCCAGCGGCATCGGCTACTACGGGGCGAGGCGCCCCGGTGAGCTGCTCACCGAGGACTCCGCACCGGGCGAGGACGTGCTGGCGAACGTGTGCCGGGCGTGGGAGAAGCAGATGGCTCCGGCCGCCCAGGCGGGGGTGCGCACCTGCGCTGTGCGCACCGGGATCGTGCTGACCGATGCGGGAGGTGCTCTCGCCCCGCAGCTGCCGCTGTTCCTGGCCGGTGTGGGCGGCCCGCTCACCTCACGGGACGCGGCGATCAGCTGGATCACCCTGGATGACATGGCACGCAGCTACGTGCACGCCCTGCTCACCGACGCGCTCGACGGCCCGGTGAACGCGGTGGCCCCGCAGCCCACGACGGCCGGCGAGCTGGCCCGCACCCTGGGCAGGGTGCTGCACCGCCCCTCCGCCGTGCCGGTGCCGCCGTTCGGTCCGCGACTGGTGCTGGGCCGGGAGGGGGCACGCGCGATCGTCGAGACCGATCAGCGGGTCAGCGACGAGCGCCTGCGCGCCAGCGGCTTCCAGGCGGCGCACCCCGAGCTGGAGGGCGCCCTGCGGCACGTGCTACGGCGCTGATCCGCACGGCCCGCCCCCGATAAGGCCCAATGCCGCGCGAACCCATTGTTATAGTGTGTGCCACACAGTATCGTGTGCTCCATGAACGATGTGTTCGATACCCACCTGCAGGAGCTGCGGCGCGGCACCGTGGTGCTGGCCTGCCTGCAGCTGCTGCGCTCCCCCGGCTACGGCTACGGGCTGCTGCAGGACCTCGAACGCCTCGGCTTCGCCACCGACGCGAACACGCTGTACCCCCTGCTGCGCCGCCTGGAGAAGCAGGGCCACCTCACCAGCGAGTGGAACACCGAGGAGGCCCGGCCGCGGAAGTTCTACCGCACCTCCGCCACCGGCATCTCCCTGGCCGATGCGCTCACCTCGGAGTGGACGGCGCTGACCGCAGCCATCGCATCCCTCACCCCCGGCTCCCCCACCCTCGCGACCGAGGAGGACTGATCATGCCCACACTGACCGAGCGCTACATCGCCGCCACCACAGCTTCGCTGCCGGCCGAGTCCCAGCAGGACGTGCGGGCTGAGCTGGGCGTGTCCATCGCCGACGCCGTCGAGGCCCGCATCGAGCAGGGCGAGGATCCGGCCGCCGCCGAGCGGGCGGTGCTCACCGAGCTGGGCGATCCGGTGGTGCTCGCGGCCGGCTATGCGGATCGCCCCCTGCACCTGATCGGCCCGCGCTACTACCTCACCTGGTAGCGACTGCTGAAGGTGCTGCTGATCATCGTGCCGCTGTGCGCACTGGGCGGTGTCGCCGTCGCGCAGGCCCTGATCGGCTCCCCGGTGGAGACGATCATCGCCGAGTCGCTGGCCATCGCGCTCAGCGCCGCCGTGCACGTGTTCTTCTGGGTGACGCTGGTGTTCGTGATCCTGGAGCGCAGCGGCACCCCGACCGGCGCCGGCTGGGACGTGGACCAGCTGCCGCAGGCCCAGGATCCCGATGCCCGCCTCTCGGACGTGGTGGCCTCCCTGGCGCTGCTCGCGGTGACGGCCGCCGCGGTCCTGTGGGACGGCACTCGCGGCGTGGTGCACGTGCGCGGCGAGACGCTCTCGTTCCTGCATCCGCAGCTGTGGCCGTGGTGGATGGCGGCGCTGTTCGTCCTGTTCGCACTGGAAGCCGTGATCGCGGTGGCGGTGTGGATCCGGCGGGGCTGGACGGCGCCCCTGGCGGCCGTGAACACCCTGGCCGCGCTGCTGGTGGTGAGCTGGACGCTGACCCTGCTGGGCCGGGGACTGCTGGTGAACCCCGCGTTCACCGAGGCCGTGCTCCTGGACAACGGTGTGGGTGCGGACGTGATGCGCATCCTCGGTGTGCTGCTGGGCGTGGGCGTGACGGCCATCGCGGGGTGGGATGCGGCCAGTGGATGGGTGAAGGCGCGGCGCTCCACCGGCCCGGCCCGCTGAGAACGACCCGGCCGCGCCGGTGCCGTGCTGGCGGTGCTGTCTCAAACCGCCCCGGGAGATGCCCTGCGGTCCGGACCTGGGCGCGCTGACGGTGATGGACGGACGGAACCAGCAGCTCCTCGAAGCCCTCACGGAGAAGGAAGCACTGCTCGAGTCGGCAGCGGCCTCCGAGCGCCTGCTGGAGAACGTGATCGACTCCGTGGACGTGGGGATCGTGGTGGTGGATCGTGATGGCCACGATGTGCTGATGAATCGCGCCCAGCGACGGATCCATCACCTCGCCTCCCCGCCGGGCAACGACGATCCGAACGAGTCCCAGCTGATCGTTCGGTATCCGTGGTCGGCTCTGCCGATGCCTCACGAGCAGCGTCCGGTACGTCGCGCCGTGATGCAGGAGACGTTCACCAACTCGCTCGTGGCGATGGGACCGCTGCAGCGCGAGGCGAGCGTGTTCTCCGCCTCAGCCCGGCAGATCATCGATCACCGAGGGGAGCGCTCGGGCGCTGTGGTGGTCTTCTCCGATGTCACCTCGTACATCGAAACGGTGCGCTCTCAGGAGCAGTTCGTGGCCGCTGTCTCCCATGAGCTCCGCACCCCGCTGACCTCCGTGATCGGCTACCTCGAGCTCGCTCAGGATGACGGGGACCTCTCGAGGGAGACGGCCTCGTACCTCCAGGTCGCGCAGCGCAACGCGGATCAGCTGCTGCTGATCGTGCAGGACCTGCTCGCGGATCAGGTGGCCCGCTCGGGCACGGAGCGGCTCACGCTGCGTCCGGCGCGCCTGTCCGAGATAGCGCAGCAGGCCGCGGAGTCGGTGGCGCTGCGGGCCGAGGAGCGGGGCATCACCCTGGAGCGCAAGATCGTCGAGACCCCGGAGCTCCCGCTGGATGCGCAGCGCCTGCAGCAGGCGGTGGGGAACCTGCTGTCCAATGCCCTGAAGTACACGCCGCGCGGCGGGACCGTCTGCGTGCACACCGCGGTGGAGGATCACCATCTCGAGCTCGCGGTCACCGACACCGGGATCGGAATATCCGATCAGGAGCAGACGAACCTGTTCACCGACTACTACCGCACCGAGACGGCCCGCAACAGCGACATCCCCGGCCACGGCATCGGGCTGTCGCTGACCCGGCGGATCGTGGTCGCCCACGGCGGTCAGATCAGCGTGAGCTCCCGCCCGGGCGAGGGTTCGACTTTCACCATCCGGTTCGGTCTGGACGAGGTCGAGTGGGCGGATCGGGCGTGAACAGGCGGCGGGCGGCCTGGATCTCACACCTCAGCTCGCCCCGTCGATCACCCGCAGCACATCGTCCGCCTGGAAGGCCTCCGAGCGGCGGTATCTACCTGTTCCCGGAGTGAGGATCCCACGGGTGACCAGGGTGTCCACGGCGCGATGCGCGGCCACTGCAGAGACTCCCAGCTGCTCAGCGATGAACTTCGCGGTGACGACCGGCTGCTCCCTGAGGACCGGGAGGATCCGGCGGGCCGAGGAATCGGCGCGCAGGCCCGCGGCCTTCTCCGCGAGCAGCGTGTCGAGGGCACGGATCTCGTCCTGGACGCCCTGCATCCGCTCGCATGCCTCGGCGGCGATCTCGACGAAGAATCGCACCCACGCGTTCAGTGCCTCCGCCGCCTCTGACGGGTCGTCCGTACGTGAAGTGCTGAGATGCTGCACGTACTCCCGCTCTCGTGCACGGATCGCGGTGGAGACGGGAAGGAGGCCCGAGCGCACGACGCCACCACGTTCGAGGACCGCGTGGATCAGTGCTCGTCCGGCGCGTCCGTTTCCGTCCTCGAACGGGTGGATGGACTCGAACTGCAGGTGGCCGATGGCGGCGAGCAGAAGGGGATGCTCTCCGGAGCTGCTGAGGTACTGCAGGAAATCCTCCACCAGGGCGGGGACCTCACCCGGCGGAGGGGCCACATACTCTGCGCGGAGCTTGTCCCGGCCGCCGATCCACACGTCCACCCGGCGCAGACCTTCCGAGGCGCCCACCACTCCCAGCGCACGATGGACTTGCTCGACATCACCGATGGTCCATTCATCGCGCCCCGCGAGCTCCTCGATCGCGTCGCGCGTCGCCTGGACGTTGCGGGCCACGCTCATGGCCTCGTGATTGCGCAGGTGATCCTGCTGATCGCCGAGCTGGGCGTAGGAGACGTCCCGACCGGAGGCATTGACGCGTTCGATCCGCGAGGAGGCGATGGACTCGGAGCGCAGGAGCAGGGGGTAGATGCCCCGTCGCGTCGCCTCATCGACCTGCGCGGAGGTCGCAGTGATGAGGCTGGCGATCTCGAGTGCTTCCTCCCGCAGCTCCCGCCCGAGCAGAGCTCCCACGTCCTGCTCGGCGAGACGTGCAGGCACGTAGTAGGAGTAGGCGCCGCCCCGTCGTTCCGCCGCCGTCGCACCTCGGAAGTCGGGCTGCTGACGGCCTGGCAGCCATGAGCCATGGATACCCATGAGCACCCCTTCAGTAAACCTTAGATGCATAAGGTTAACTGAACCTTGTCCGGGGTTCACGCTCGCAGCATGGCTGCCGGCTCAGTCCCCCTCGGAGCGGGGCGCCGGCGCCTCCTCGGCCGTGCGCTTCTTCTGCCGTCGTTCCCGCAACCCGGAGCCGACGGTCCAGGCCGCGTAGGCGAACAGCGCACCGGCGAGGGTGGGCACCGCCCAGCTGCGGGTGCTGCCGTCGATGGCCTGGTTCGCCCAGCCCAGGTAAGGGATCGCGTACCAGACCTTCCCCCGGATCTGCGCGGGCTGGACCCGTTCGGGATCGGGGGTGTTGTTGGCGTCGCCCTGGGTGGTGAAGCGAATCTCCCCGGTGCCGCTGTCCGTGCTGCGGGCGATCACACGGTGTGTCGCCACCGCAGGCTTGCCGGATTCGATCTGGAAGGTGATCACGTCCCCCACCCCGATCTCCTCGGGGGCAGCGGGCTTGATCACCACGAGCGTGCCGGGCGGGCTCCATGCGGGGCGCGTGCTCGGCCTCGCGCCGATGCAGTTCCTGGGCACGATCTCGTACTAGCTGTATCTGGTGCACTGGCCGTTGCAGGTGATCCCCCAGGCCGCGTCCCTGTCGGAGGAGCCTCTGCCGCTGTGGATCCGGTTGCTGCTGGGCGCGGCCGCGGTGCCGCTGGCCTGGCTGCTGCATCGCCTGGTGGAGCGGCCGGTGCTGCGCTGGCCCTCCCTGCGGCGGGGACCGTCCTGGCGGACCGGTGCCCTGGCGGCCGCGGCGTCGCTCGCGCTGATCGCCACCTCCACCGGCATCTCGCAGGTCCTTCCCCAGCAGACCTCCTCGGACCGCACCGCCGCACAGGAGCAGCCCTCCCTCGCTCCGGCGGGCACGGACTTCGTTCCGGCGAACCTCTCCCCCACCCTCGAGACCGTCTCCGGGGACAACCCCTCCATCTACGCCGCAGGCTGCCACCAGGAGGGCGAGGCGGCCGACGCGAGCGGCTGCCGGGCCGGCGAGAACCCCGGCGCCCCGCTGGTGTTCCTGGTGGGCGATTCCCACGCCGCGAGCTGGTATCCGGCGCTCGAGCGCCTCGCCGAGGAGGGCCAGATCCGGCTGGACAGCAGCACCAAGAGCTCGTGCCTGCCGCTGGAGACCCCGCAGCAGTTCGAGGACCGCCCCTTCGACTCCTGCGACCGCTGGTGCGGGGACGTGCTCGAGCGGATCGACGAGGTGGATCCGGACCTGGTGGTCCTCGCCGCCTTCCACGATCCCGACCGCCTGATGCCCGGCGGGCAGGACAGCCCCGAGACCCGGTGGCATGAAGGGCTCGCCCGCACGCTCGCCCGGATCGACGGCCCGCCCGTGGCGGTCATGCGGGACGTGCCCACGCAGGCCCAGGCACCCACCCACTGCCTCGCGCAGAATCCCGAGAGCGCCGGCCGGTGCGCCACACCGCGGGCCGACGCCTTCGAGGAGCCCCTGGTGCAGGCGGAGGCCGACGCGATCGCCGAATCCGACGTGGATGCACACCACGTGGACCTCACCGACTACTTCTGCAATGACAGCACCTGCCCGGTGCTGCTCGGGAACACCGTGATCTACCGCGATCAGCACCACCTCACCCAGACCTTCAGCCGCGAGATGGCGGAGCCGCTGTGGGAGGAGATCGAGCCGCTGGTGGCTTGAGGAAAGCCAGGCGGCGCCCAGCTGAGCGGCATGCTCCATCTGCGGGCCCCGTTCCCGTCGCGCCTATACGCTATGCACGGACCATCGCCGGCTGACGCGCACAACAAGGAGAGACGCATCTATGGCCACCGATTTCGCGGGCGCTCACGATCGCCACCTGAGCGATGCGGAACACCTGGAGAACTCAGCGCGGCTCTCGAACGCTGATCACCTCTACGGGTTCGCCGCTGAGTGTGGGCTCAAAGCACTCATGACGAAGTTTGGCATGCCGGTCGACCCTGCGGGCGACCCCCTGAGGCCGAACCGCGTCCATATCGACAGTCTTTGGACGAGATATTCCGTGTACGCCTCGGGTCCTTCGGCCTCGGCCTACCAACTCGATGCGACGAACCACTTCGACGACTGGCGCGCCGCAGATCGTTATGCGGAAGATGGCCATGTCACTGCTACGAGCCTGGAACGGCACCGCAACGGTGCGGCGCAAGTCGATGCTCTCGTCCGCCAAGCCCGAGTAGAAGGATTGCTGCCATGAGTCGCGAGCCAGTCCATTTCGACCAGATCCTCGGCATCGCACGCGATGTCCTTCACCCCCATCTGGATGTTGTCCCTGCGGGCACCCTGCTCAATCGCGATCTCGGTTCTCGGGTGCGGCTTGTCGTTCCCACGCACGCCATCGATGAGGGTGCTGCATCAGCCGATATCGAGCACATCGCCGAAACGCTGTCGATCGCTCTCGCCCCGCATTCGTACCCTGCGGACAGCATGCTGCTGTGGGAGAACGATCTGGAGCTGGCCCGCTACGGGACCCATTTCTTCTCGCTCTTCGACGACACGGACACGATCCAGGTCGCGGACCGTCTCATGCATGGATCGAGCTGGTCGCAGATCGCAGAGGTCTCCGAAGGTGCTCCGCGAGTCGTCTTCTTCTCCGTGAAGGGCGGGGTCGGGCGGTCGACGGCTCTATCCGCTCTCGCGTGGGACCTCTCGTCCCGGGGTCAGCGCGTGATGACCATCGATCTCGATCTGGAGTCCCCCGGGATCTCGGCCTTCCTGCTCCCCGAGGACAGCCAGCCCAGCGCAGGAATCGTCGACTGGCTCGTCGAGGATCTCGTCGACAACGGCGACTCCCTGCTACCTGAGCTGTACGCCCTCTCCCCCGCGACACCGGGCGGTGAGATCGTGGTGGTTCCGGCCCACGGTGCCGCACCCGGCGAGTACATCGCGAAGCTAGGCCGCGCATGGATGTCCAAAGGGGCCGGCGCTGAGCAGGAGACGTGGGAGCAGCGGCTCGGACGGCTGCTCGAGCAGCTCGAGGACGTCCATCGCCCCGACGTCATCCTGATCGATTCCCGCTCGGGCCTCGATGATGTGGCATCGAACGCCATCGCTTCACTCGGTGCCCGGTTGCCGCTGTTGTTCGCAACGGACGATCAGCAGTCATGGCGTGGTTACGCGAGCCTCTTCGAGCACTGGCAACGCAACGGGGTCGTCCACGACATCCGTGGTCGACTGCAGATCGTCGCGGCGCTGGTCCCTGAGGAGGACGCCTTCGCCCACGCGGGGCGGGTGCGCGACGCCGCGCTCAACCTTTTCGAATCCGCGCTTTATGATGAGGTGGGCGCGCAGGAGACCACTGGAGAGACATTCTCTTTCATCGAGAACGACGAAGCCGCACCCCACTTCCCGTGGGCGGTCCGTTGGAACCGCGGTATGCGTTCTCTGCGCTCGCTCTCCGATGGGATCGGACGGTTGGATCCGTCCGCGCTCGACCATGTTTTCGGACCGCTGCTCTCCGGTATCTCCACGATGCTCGAGGCTGACGACGAATCGAGTAGTTCATGACATCATCGCCGGTAGCCTCTTCTCAGCAGATTCGGCTCGCAGTTCTCGAGGCTCTCTCCGAGGTGCATCCGGATCAGCCGGCGACTGAGGCGACCCTGTACACGCCGCAGTCCCATCACCGTGCGTTGCGCCTGGACGCCTCACTCGTGGTCGGTGGTCGAGGAACTGGCAAGACGTTCTGGACCTCTGCGCTCCGGGACGAGAGTCTTCGGAGCCGGCTCGGAACTGCCCACCAGGAACTCGACGTAACTGACGTCCGAGTGGGGCATGCGGAGCAATCGGATATCGACGCCTATCCGGACCCGGGCACTCTCGCGCACCTGCTCGACGAAGGGTTCTCGCCGTACGAGGTATGGCGTGCCGTCGTCCATGGACTGGTCGCGCCTGGGTCGAACCGGCTGGAGTACTCGCGCGAGGACCCATGGCCGCTGAAGGTCGCGCGCGTACGGTCCGCTCCCGAGGACCTCGCGCGCGATATCGAGTCTGCACAGAAAGCGCAGGCGGCAGCAGGGCGCCATGTGCTGCTCGTCTTCGACGCATTGGATCGCACCAGCTCGACCTGGGACCGCGCCGACGAGATCGCACGGGACCTTCTGCGCACCGCACTGTGGTTCCGGCCGTTCCGGAATCTTCACATCAAGGTGTTCCTCCGTGAGGACCAGTATCAGCGCGCGATTCATGACTTCGCGGATGCATCGAAGTTGAAGGCCACGGAGGCAAAGCTCGCATGGCGCCGCGAAGATCTCCACGGTCTTCTCTGGCAGCGGCTGATAAATACTCCCAGAGATAGCGGCAGCTTGCTGCGCGAGCTCGGAATGCGCGCCGTCGACCGCGAGGTCTTCTACGACGCGGGGTCGGTGTGGCAGCTCAATGACTCCGTGCGCTCCTCCGATGCGCAGCTGAGGAAGCTCTTCGCCGCGCTGGCTGGCTCGAAGATGGGCACCGACCATCGCCGCGGCAATCCGTACACGTGGGTCATCAGCCACCTCGCCGATGGCAACGGGGACACTTCCCCCCGGTCCCTGCTTACCGCGATGCGTAGCGCCGCCGAGGATTCTGCGCAGCGATACGCTGACAACCCCTTCCCCTACGCCCTGCACTACGAGAGCATCAAACGCGGCATCGGTGACGCCTCGCGGGGACGCGTGAACGAACTGAGCGAGGACTACCCCTGGGTGAATCCCGTTGCACGCTCTCTCAGCGGCTCCACCGTGCCGCTCGACGAATCCGCCGTGATCGACGTGTTCTCCGCCAGGCACCCGAACGGTCCCGTCGACGCAGTCAGAGAAGTCCCTCATAGCTCCCTGCCGCCGGAGCACGTTGATGAGGGGTGGCCGGGCATCATCCAGGATCTCTTGAAGATCGGGGTGCTCACTCGTAGAACCGATGATCGCATCGACATGCCTGATCTCTACCGGATCGGATATGAGGTGAAACGCAAGGGTGGTGTCGCACCACCTCAGTGAGTCACTGCACGGCGATCTCCTTCGAGTGGCGCTCCGTCCGGCGGAAGGGCAGTGGTCATCGCATGTGCACGCCGGCAACGACCACTGCCGGTTGGGCACACGAACCGGAGCATGGCTCCTCGCGAAGCTCCTATGCTGACGCCATGGCGAAGAAGCGAGACCTGGAACAGCACATCGCGGTGTTCGGCGGCTCCGGCAGCGGGAAGGTCCCGAGCACCTCGCCGGTCGCGGGGTCGAGGAGATCCGTCGGCCGCGGCGCGCGGGTCGACGAGTCCGGGCCGTGCACCGCCGCGACCGCCGGGATCTCCCGCGGCTCCCCGGGATCGACGTCGACCTGGCGGACCGTGCGGAGGCCGAGCGGACGGGGATGGGAGGCGCGGGACCAGGCCTCCGTCCCGTCCGGGCCGATGCCGAGCGTGCGGCAGGACTCATGGTCGGCGTCGTCCGCGCAGGTGACGACCACGAGGGCACCATCGGCGGCGGCGACCGGTTCGCGGAGATGGTGGCCCTCGAGATCGATCTCGACGGGAGCGCCGTCCCCGTCTCCCGCCGCCGCCTCGGCGGGATGGCTCCACAGCACCTCGCCGCCCGGGGAGATCCACTGGGTGAGGACCTGGCCCGGTCGGCTCTCGTGCTGCACCAGCACGTGCCCGTCGGTCGCGACATGGAAGCGCCGCGGCGTGCCTGCGCCCGACGGATCGTGCACCCACAGCTCTTCCCCGCTCGCGAGGTCCACCGCGTGGAGGCCCACATCGTCCGAGTACAGCAGCCGTGTCCCGTCGGAGTGGACCCTTCGCACGAACCCCTGGACGTCGAGGGACCACAGTGGGTCGCCGTGCAGCTCCCGGACGGCGAGGCGCCACGGGACGGCGACGGCGAGCGCGAGGGCGAGGACGAGCAGAGCTGTGCCGAGGGCGCGCCAGCGGGTGGTCGGCAGCGCCGTGAGCAGGACGAGCACGCCCACTGCCGCGAGCGCGAGGGCGAGCAGGTACGGGACGAGCCCCCCGCCGGTCCACAGCACCGCGCCGATCGCCGCCGCTCCGCCGAGCCCGACCACCGCCCCGATGCCGATCCGCCGGCGCGCCTGCCGCTCCTCCATGGCCCCTCCCCTGGTGTCCTCACCTCGGGCGGTTCTCCCGCCCTGGTCAGTCAGGCTATCGAGGGCACGGCCCGGGCGAGGCATCCTCGCCACGCCCCGGCCGGCGGAGGAGATGCGTCGTACCGCTCCCCGGGCTGGGCGACACTTTCGGCGGCTCACCCGGTCCGAGAGCTGAGCCTGTCTCTTCGGGGCCGGCAACGACCCCGCCCGTCGTCCAGCGGATCGACCGATGCACACTCGCCAACCCAGCCGCATACCACGCTGGGTATACTTGGCGTCATGACCGTGCCGCTCCAGGATGCCCCCCGGGTGCTCCGCGCCGCCCGCAAGGATGCCGGGATGACGCAGCGTGCGCTGGCCGAGGCGGTCGGAGCCCAGCAGCCGCACATCGCAGGCATCGAATCCGGGCGTCGAGCGGTCTCCGCCGAGATGCTCGCCCGATTGCTCGCCGCGGCGGACTACCGCCCCTCCCTCGCTCTGGCCGCTCATCGGGACGAGCTGCTGGCCCTCGCCGCGCGGCGGGGACTCCATCACGTCAGAGTCTTCGGCTCCGTCGCCCGAGGATCGGACCACCACCAGTCCGATGTCGACCTCCTGGTGTCCCGGGACCCTGACTCCGACCCCCTGGACTATGCGCTCTTCGTCGCCGACGCGTCCGACCTGCTCGGGTTCCCGGTCGACGTGGTGATCGACGGGGTGGAGACGCCCGAGCACCTCCGGGAGACGGCGGTGCCGCTGTGAGCTCGGCAGACGACTCCCCGTCGGCGCGGCACCGGTGGCGGATCCAGGGCCGCGCCGAGTGCGAAGCCCCCGGTGCGCCCTCGCCCGCAGAGGCGCTGCTGGTCGAGCTCGACCGCATCCAGGTCCGCCTCGACGATGTCATCGAGCAGGGGCGCCCGGCCTTCTTCGAGGGCTCGGACAGCTATGACCGGGTGACAGTGGCCGTCATCCGACTCGCCGCGCTGTTCGAGGAGCCGAGCCGCTTCGCACCATTCCTCACCGCAGTGGCGGACGACGAGCGCCGGGGGATCATCACGACCCGGAACATCGCGGCACACAGCGGCTACCGGGCGATGGACGCCGACCTCTTCTGGCAGACCACCACGGAGCACCTGCCGGGTGTCATCGCGCGTCTCCGCACTGAAGTCGAGTCGGCTCCCTGACGGCGCAACTCACCGATTTGCCCGCTGTGCTTCCACTACTGGAAGCACAGCGGGCAAAACCGTGAGGGGCGGGCCTCAGCAAGCCCGCTCACCGGCTCACCCCTCGAGGATCACCTGCTCCAGTTGCTCCTCCGGCATCTCGTCCACCGCCGGCTTGCGCAGCACGAAGAACACAATGCCCAGCACCACCCAGGCGGCCAGGGCGATCAGCGGCTCGGTGGCCAGGGCGCCCGGGGAGCCGGGCACGATCAGCAGCAGCAGGAAGCCCACCGACAGCACCGCCCCCACGATGGCGATCACCTTCGCCAGCTTGGTCTTTCCCGGCGACCAGCCGTCTTCCTCGGCGATCTTGAACGCCACCAGGCAGGTGACGAAGTAGGCCACGGTGACGCCCACGGAGGTCATGTCCACGATCCACAGCAGCGCCGAGCGGCCGAAGAACGGGGACGGAGAGGCGATCAGGATCGCTGCGGTCACCGCCACCACCGGGGTGCCGAAGCGGTGGCTGACCCGCCCCAGCACGGGCGGCAGCATCCGGGCCCGGCCCATCGTCATCAGGATCCGGCTGGCCGAGACGGTGAACCCGTTCAGTCCGGTGATCACGCCCATGAACACGGCGATCACCACCAGTGCGCGGCCCACCGGGCCCAGCATCGCGGTGATCGCATCGGCCGTGGCCCACACGGAACCGTCGACGCTGCCGCCGGCGTGGGAGGCCGCCACCGAGGTCACCAGGATCATCGTGAGGTAGATGGCGCCGGAGGCGAAGATCGCAGCCACGATCAGGCCCATCGCCTTCTTCGGGGAGAAGTCGAACTCACCGGCCGCCTGGGGCACGTTGTCGAAGCCCACGAACGCCCACGGCGCGAACGCCACCATGACCGCGATCGCCGCGAGCGGGGACACCTCCGCGGGGAAGCCCCGATACAGCGGCACGGGGTTCTGGAGGTACAGCACCGCGGTCCACACCAGGATGATGGCCACCGCCGCCATCATGATCACGCAGGCGTAGAACTGGAAGCGTCCCGACAGCGCCGCGCCACGGGCGTTGAGCGCACCGGCGATGATCATCGCGGCCAGGGCCACCGCCACCTCCGGGGCGTGGATGTCCCAGCCGGCGATCGTGTACAGGTAGCCGCGCTCCATGACCGAGGGGAACAGCTGGCGGAACACCAGGGTCATCGCCGAGGCGTTCAGCGCGATGATGCACGCGTACGCCAGAGCCAGGAACCAGCCCACCACGAAGGAGGCGTACCTGCCGAAGGCGTGCAGCGTGAAGGAGAGCTCCCCACCGGTGACCGGCAGCGCCCGGATCACCAGACCGTAGGAGACGGCGATGATCGCCATCAGCACCGTGCCGATCGCGAAGCCGATCAGCGCACCGGCGGTGCCGCCGTCGGCCAGCCACTCCACCGGCAGGATGAACGCACCCCAGCCCACGGCAGAGCCCAGCGCGATCGCGAACACCCACGCGGGCTTCATCGTCCTGTCGAGCTTGCGGGTCTCGGCGTGCGCGGTGGCGTCGACCGGGGCGGGCGCGGGGCTGTCCGATGCGGACATGAAGAGGCTCCAGTAATCCGGGGGCGTGACTGGGGGCACACACTACCGGTGCTCGGCCTGGCCGGAGACCGACACCTCCGCCGCTGTTCACAGGGGAGGGCGCTGCGGTGGAGCAGGAACCCCCGGGTGCGGAGGCGACTTCCGGGTGTCGAACTTCGTGCTCGCCAATCGTCTTTCAGCCCACGTGATCAGATCCAGGACCTCGCCCGACACATACGCGTGACGACCGGAACCGATCGACCGTCGAGTAAGGATCTCAGCCTCATGCAGCTCATCGAGCGCACGAAGTGCAGCAACCCTGGACACCCCGTGGATCCTCTGCGCCGTATCGACGGTGAGGACGGGTGTACCCACCATGTCCGCCAGGATCAACGCTGTGGCGGAATCACTGCGAAGTGCTCGTTGACTCCCCCGCCGCTGGCGCGACGACGTCAAGCGCTGCTCCCACTCCTCCCGGATCTCCGACAGCTCTCCGGACAGCGTGACGGCCTGTTCGCTCGCCAGAAGGGTCACCTCCGCGAAGAAGCTGATCCATCGCTCACGACCACTGCTCCCGCTCCCCCGGCCCTCCACGTCACGGAACTGCTGAAGATGATCGACGTACCTGTCACGCAGCGTCGACAGCACAAGGCTCACGGGGAGCACCGAGTCAGGGGTGAGACCTCGCCGGGTGAGAACCGAGTGGATCAGAGCTCGACCAACCCGTCCGTTCCCGTCGGTGAAGGGGTGGATCGTCTCGAACTGGGCGTGGACGAGTGCGGCCTGCACGATAGGTGCGTGCGAGGCACCGTTCATGTAGTCCACGAGGTCCTGCATCGCCGGTTCCACACGGACCGCAGGAGGCGGGACGAAATCCGCGTCGAGTGGATGCCAGTCGGATCCACCGATCCAGTTCTGGACGTCCCTGATCCCGTGATGGTGGGGTTCATCGCGCAGCAGGCTCCGGTGCAGGTCGATGATGCTCTCCACGGTCACCAGCGGCGCGCCGACCAGGCGTGTGGTCGCCTCACGAACCAGTGTCATGTTGTTGGCGACCATCTGTGCCGGTGCGCTGACACCCTGAACGGTCTCGCTCTGGCCGAGTTCGGCGAGCGCCACCTGCCGCGCCGACGGCGCGATCCCCTCGATCCGCGATGAAGCGATCGCCTCGGAGCGCAGCAGGAACCTGGAGATCGCCGGGAGGTCATCGCTAAGGCCGGTCAACGACCTGACCTTCGACTCCGCCGTGGCGAGCAGATGTTCGGCCTCCCGACCCAGCACGAGAGGAGCCTGGACGAGAGTGTCGGGAACATACGCGAGGAACGGCCCGGAGCGCCGGTCGCGCCGTGGCAACCCCGACATCGCGGACGACTGCCATTCCTGTTCTTCCCACGCGTTCATGTAGTCCTCACCCGGCCGCTGACACCTCGATGATGTTCGGATAACTCTTATCCTTACATCTCGGGGCGCCGCCCGCCCGGATAACCGCTACCTGTTCCTGACTTCTCCCAGGCAACGGCGCCCCACATGGTGCTCGCCCTCACCCCCGCTGCAGGTACTCCCTCAGCGCACGCATGTGGTCCCGCACCTCGAAGCCGGTGGCCTCGATCTTCGTCAGGTCCAGCGCGGAGTTGCGGGGCCGGGGCGCCACGGTGCCGTCGCCCTCGGCCTTGCCCTGGGCGGCGTAGTACGCAGCGGTGCTCACCGGGTGCACCCGTGCGCGGTCGTGACCGGTCAGGGCGAACACCTCTGCGGCGATGTCGGCCCAGCTCAGCGACTCCCCTCCCCCGCTGAGGTTGTACACCCCGGGCTGCGGCCGCTGCGTGAGCAGGTGGTCGATCGCGGCGGCGAGATCACTGGTGAAGGTGAGGCGGCCGATCTGGTCGTCCACCACAGTCGGGTCGATCCCCCGCTCGGCCAGCTGCGCCATCGTCCGTACGAAGTTCGCGCCCTCGCCGATCACCCAGCTGGTGCGCACGATGTAGTGATCCGGCGCGGTGGCGACCAGCTGGTCGCCTGCGGCCTTGGTCTGCCCGTATACGCCGAGCGGACTGAGCGGTTCGGCCTCGTCGTGCAGCTCTCGCTCACCGTCGAACACGTAGTCGCTGGAGACGTGCACCAACGTGGCCCGCTCCCGCCGGGCCGCCTGCACCAGGCGGCCCACACCGGTGACGTTCACCGCCCAGGCCTCGCGCCTGCCCTCGGGGGCCTCCGCGGCATCGACTGCGGTGTGCGCGGCGGCGTTGACGATCACGGCGTACGGCGAGAAGTCGAAGGCGTCCACGCTCGCGGCGTCGGCGATGTCCAGCTCGTTGCGATCCACGGCGTCGACGTCGGCCCGGCCCTGCCAGCGCTCGGCGAGCGCGCGGCCCAGCTGGCCGCCGGCGCCCACCACCAGGGTGCGGCGCGGCGGCACCGGCGTCACCTCCGAAAGTCGGGGGTGGGCCTTGTCCTTCTCGGACAGCTCCGCCTGCTCCAGGGGGATGGGCCAGGGGATCGCGGCGGTCTCATCGGCCAGGTTCAGGAAGGTGTACTGGGCCTGTGCGGCTTCGGACCAGTGCGCGCTGACCAGGTAGGTGTACGCGGCGGGCGCCTCGAGGGTCTGGAAGGCATTGCCCACCCCGCGCGGCACGAAGATCGCCGTATCGGGGGTGATCTCGTGGTGGTAGGTGGCCCCGAACGTCGGCCCCTCGCGCAGATCCACCCAGGCGCCGAACACGCGGCCGGTGGCCACGGAGATGTACTTGTCCCACGGCTCGGCGTGGATGCCGCGGGTGACGCCCACGGCCTGGTTGAAGGAGATGTTGTTCTGCACGGGGCCGAAGTCCGGCAGCCCGGCGGCCACCATCTTCTGGCGCTGCCAGTTCTCCTTGAACCAGCCGCGCTGATCGCCGTGCACAGGCAGGTCGATCACCAGCAGTCCGGGGATGGGGGTGGAATGGGCGGCGAGCGGCTTGGTGGTCATCTCGTGCCCCCCTCACTGGCCGGTCGCGGCGTACTTGGCCTCGGTGGCCTCTTTCTGGGGGCGCCACCAGGCCTCGTTGGCCCGGTACCAGTCCACGGTGGCGGCCAGGCCCTGCTCGAAGTCGCCGTAGGCGGGCTTCCAGCCCAGTTCCTCGCGCAGACGGGTGGAGTCGATCGCGTAGCGCAGGTCGTGGCCGGGGCGATCGGCCACATGGTCGTAGTCGCCCGCGTCGCGGCCCATGATCTGCAGCAGCAGCTCCACGACCTCCTTGTTGTTCTTCTCGCCGTCGGCGCCGATCAGGTAGGTCTCCCCGATCTGCCCGCGCTCCAGGATCGCCAGCACCGCGGAGGAGTGGTCATCGGCGTGGATCCAGTCGCGCACGTTGGTGCCCGCCCCGTACAGGCGGGGGCGAATCCCGTCGATCAGGTTGGTGATCTGGCGGGGGATGAACTTCTCCACGTGCTGGCGGGGCCCGTAGTTGTTCGAGCAGTTGGAGAGGGTGGCCTGCACCCCGAAAGAGCGCACCCACGCGCGCACCAGCAGGTCGCTGCCGGCCTTGGTGGCCGAGTACGGGCTGGAGGGGTTGTAGGCGGTGGTCTCGGTGAACCGCTGCGGGTCATCCAGCTGCAGGTCCCCGTACACCTCGTCGGTGGAGACGTGGTGGAAGCGGGTGCCGTGCCTGCGGGCCGCCTCCAGCAACGTGTACGTGCCGATCAGGTTGGTGTGCAGGAACGGGGAGGGGTCGGCCAGAGAGTTGTCGTTGTGGGACTCGGCGGCGTAGTGCACCACCGCATCGGCCTGGGCGACCAGCGGGTCCACGGTCGCCGCATCGGCGATGTCCCCCACCACCAGGCGCATCCGCCCCTCCGGCAGGCCCTCCAGCGAGGCCCGGTTGCCGGCGTAGGTGAGCGCATCCAGCACGGTCACGGTGTCATCGGTGTGGGACAGCACGTGATGGACGAAGTTGGAGCCGATGAAGCCGGCTCCACCGGTGACAAGCAGGTGACGAGAGGCCACGGGGACTCCTAGCGCGAGGGTGCTTTTCTGCCATTGTGGCACCTGCCTACGGCGCAGAGCGGCGCAGGCACGGGACGCGCGCTCGCGGCGGGGCGCAGTCCGCCAGCGGAGCGCAGCTGTCGTTTCAGTGCCCTGCAGCCGCGATTCACGCCCGCTCGCGTCGCTGCCGCCCCCTCATCTCGCGCTTCCGCCCTCAGCCCGCGTTCCCGGAGCGGTCGGCCAGTTCCCGCTCGAGCACGTCCAGCAGGTACCGCCCGTACCCGGACTTCACCAGCGGCTCCGCGCGCTCGCGCAGTTCCTGGTCGCTCAGGTAGCCCATGCGCCAGGCCACCTCCTCAGGCGCCCCGATGGACAGGCCCTGGCGATGCTGCACGGTGCGGATGAAGTCCCCAGCAGCGGCGAGGTCATCGAAGGTGCCGGTGTCCAGCCAGGCGGTGCCGCGGGTGAGCACCTCGACCTGCAGGGTGCCCTCCTCGAGGTAGCTGCGGTTGAGGTCGGTGATCTCCAGCTCGCCCCGGGCGGAGGGGGTGAGGGCCTCGGCCCGGGACACCACGGTGTCGTCGTAGAAGTACAGGCCGGGCACGGCGAGGTTGGAGCGGGGCTGGGCAGGCTTCTCCTCCAGGGAGAGGGCACGGCCGGCGTCGTCGATCTCCACCACGCCGTAGGCGGTGGGGTCCTTCACCCAGTAGCCGAACACGGCGGCTCCGTCGAGCTCACGGTAGCGGCGCAGCTGGGTGCCCATGCCCTGCCCGTAGAACAGGTTGTCGCCCAGCACGAGAGCCGCCGGGCCGCCGTCCAGGAAGTCCTTGCCCAGCACGAAGGCCTGGGCGAGGCCGTCCGGGGAGGGCTGCACGACGTACTGCAGGTTCACGCCGAAGCGGGATCCGTCACCGAGGACGCGCTGGAACGCGGCTTGATCCTCCGGGGTGGTGATGATCAGGATGTCGCGGATCCCGGCCAGCATCAGGGTGCTCAGCGGGTAGTAGATCATCGGCTTGTCGTACACCGGCATCAGCTGCTTGGAGACGCCGATGGTCAGGGGGTGCAGTCGCGAGCCGGTGCCGCCCGCCAAGATGATTCCACGCATGGCGCCAGTATGTCAGGGTCGGGCAGGTGCGCCGGAAGCACCCCGACCTGCCGCCACCACCTGCTCCAGGATCCCCAGATACCGCGCAGCGAGCACGTCGTCATCGGCGTGGGCGGCCACCCAGTCCCGGCCGCTGTCCCTCCCGGCCGCCAGGGAGCGGTCAGCCGCGAGGCGGGACCACAGCGTCATTAGGGCGTCCTCATCCTGCGGGGCCAGCACGTCCCCGGCGCCGGCCTCCCGCACCACCTCGGCGGCCTCCCCGTCCAGCAGGGCGGTGATGTGGCGCCGGGTGGCCAGCAGCTCGTACAGCTTGGAGGGCACGGTCCAGGCGAAGGGCTCCCAGTCGCGCAGGGACACCACCACGGTGTCCGCCCACGCGTACTGCTCCTGGACCTCGGAGTGCGGGATCCGGGACAGCACCTGCACCGGCGCGCCCAGCTCATGGGCGAGGGCCGCGAGCGCGGGAGCCTCCACGCCGTGCCCGATCATCCGCACCTGCACCGGCACGCCCCGGGCCCGCAGCCGGGCGGCGGCCCGCACCACGGTCTCCAGGCCCTGGGAGCGGCCCATGTTGCCCAGGTACAGGCAGCGCAGCTCGCGGTGGTGCCCGCGCGGGTGATCGAGCTGGGCGCGCACCCCGGCCAGGTCCGTGCCGTTGCGCACCACCTGGGGGTCATCGATGCCGCGCTCGCGCAGCACCTCGGCGAAGCGACCGGTGGTGGTCACCACCACCTGTGCGCCCTGCTGCCAGCTGGTCACCGCACGGTGCACCGCTTTCTTGGCCCGGCCGATCGCCAGCCCCACTGCCCGCCGCAGCGGGTCCGGGCGCGTGTGGGGGGCGAGCTTCTCGGGCACCGCACCGGCGGGGCCGACGTGGGTGACCAGGTCCGGCCAGGCATCCCGCATCTCGGCCACCAGCGGCACCCGCCAGCGCAGCGCCAGCATCCTGCCCACCAGCAGGCTCGGGACGGCGGGGGCGGTGGCGATCACCACGTCGGGCCGAGTGGAGGTGCGGGCGAAGCGGCACAGCAGCCGGCGCAGCGAGTCCGCCGCGGCCACGGCGTGGTCGGCGGTGCGGGTGCCGATGTCGGAGCGGTGCGGCAGGTAGGCGGTGCGCAGCACGGTCTCCCCGTGGTCTCCGCGCTCGACGGCCCCCACGCGGTGGGTGTGGCGCTGCTGCGGGGTGGGCCTGCCACCCGGGTAGTGCGGAACCGGGGCGGCCACGGTGACCTGGTGCCCGGCATCGACGAACCGCTGGATCAGGGCGGACCAGCGCCGCTGCGGTGCGCCGAACTCGGGCGCGTAGTAGTGCGTGATCAGCAGGATCCTCATGCCCGGGGCGCCTCCTCGATGCCCAGGGCGCGGGCTGCTCGCCGCAGGGTCTGCGGATCGGCGTGCGCGGTGGGTGGCGGCGGGTCCCCCGCGCGGGCGGCGGCTGCATCCACCACCAGGGTGATGTGCTGGGAGGGCGTGCTGACCAGCTCGGCGAGGGAACCGGGGGCGATGGCGACCTCGGGCAGCAGCACGACGCGGCCCCGCAGGCGGCCGATGGTCACGGTGATGGCGGCCAGCTCCCCGGTGGCATCGGTGAGGTAGATGTCCCGCACCCGGCCCACGTGCTCGCCATCACTGCCGCGCACCGCAGCGCCCGACAGCTCCTGGACGTGCTCGGGCGCGGGGGTGCTGCGGGTCACCGGCGGTCGACCTCCTCGACGGGCGCGGCCACGACGGACCCCACATGCCTCTCCGGCAGCGGCGACCGCGCCGCGACCGGCCGGGCCGTGCTCAGCCCTTCAGGTAATGGTGCACCAGTCGGCGCACATCCTCCACCGGATCAGTGGTGACCGACGGCTGCAGCGGGCTCACCGACTGCTCGCGCACCGCCAGACTCAGCAGCAGGGAGAAGGTCGACCGGGCGACGAAGGCGGGGTCGGCGTCGGGCGCCAGGCGGCCTGCCTCCTGGAAGGCGGTGAGCACCGACTCCAGGATGTGCTCGTGCACCAGGCGCAGCCGAGCGATGCGGAAGCGGCCCGGGTGCTCGGGGTTGACGATCTCCGCAGCCAGCGTGGACAGCAGGCCCATGAGGTGCTGGGTGGGATCCCAGGGCCCGGCCAGGGCGGCATCCAGCGCGGCCGGGCTGCCGGAGAGCTCCTCGACCGAGTCCAGCAGTCCCTTGGCGTGGGCCTCCAGGCGGTCGATCACCGACCCCAGCAGCACGTCCTTGGAGGCGAAGTGGTGCAGCATGCCCGGGTGGGAGATGCCCACGCGGCGCGAGATGTCCCGCAGGCTGGACCCGTGATAACCGCGCTCGGCGAACAGCGCCGCGGCGCCGTCAAGGATCTCCTCCCGACGACTGGGGGCCTGCGGGGTGGTGGGGCCGGCGGTCTCCACCGGGGTGTGGACGTTGCGGATCTCCTCGGGCTCGTCCGCAGGCTCGGTGATGCCCTGGCTGAGCGCTCGCAGCGCCCGCGAGATGGGGTCGTAGTCCCCGACCGGCTGCGGGGCGGGGTCGATGACCTCCTCCCCCGCGCGGTCCGAGAGGAACGTGGCCAGCGGGGTAGGGCCCGGGCGGCCGTTGGCCAGCGGGCTGAGCTCGGACATCGTCATCGTTGGTCCTTCCGCGCGAGCAGTTCGGTGATCTGGATGGCGTTGAGAGCTGCACCCTTGCGCAGATTGTCGGCCACGGCGAACAGCACCAGACCGCGACCGTCGGGAACCGACTGGTCCTGACGGATGCGGCCCACGAAGGTGCCGTCGCGACCGGCGGCGTCCAGCGGGGTGGGCAGGTCGGTGACGGTCACACCCTCGGCCTGCTCGAGCACAGCGCGGGCGCGCTCAGCATCCAGGGGCCGTTCGAACTCGGCGTGCACCGCCACGGCGTGCCCCGTCATCACGGGCACCCGCACACAGGTCCCGGCCACCGGCAGCTCCGGCAGGCCCAGGATCTTGCGGGACTCGTGGCGCAGCTTCTGCTCCTCGTCGGTCTCCCCGGAGCCGTCCTCCACCAGGGAGCCGGCCATCGCCAGCACGTTGAAGGCGATCGGGGCGACGTACACCTCGGGATCGCCCAGCTCGACGGCGCTGCCGTCGGTGGCCAGCTGCTCCATGCGATCCGCGCCGGCGCGCAGCTGGGCGGCCAGCTCGGCCACGCCCTTGACTCCGGAGCCGGAGACTGCCTGGTAGGTGGCGATGGTGAGACGAGAGAGGCCCGCCTCCTCGTGCAGCGCCTTCAGGGTGGGCATGGCGGCCATGGTGGTGCAGTTGGGGTTGGCGATGATCCCCCGGGGCCGCTCGTGGATGGCCTCGGGGTTGACCTCGGCCACCACCAACGGCACCTGGTCGTCGCGCCGCCAGGCGGAGGAGTTGTCCACCACCACAGCACCGACCTCCACGAAGCGGGGCGCGAGCGCCTTCGAGGTGGAGCCCCCGGCGGAGAAGATCGCGATGTCCACCCCGCCGTTCGCGGCCAGATCCGCCGCGGCGGCATCCTCCACCGGCAGCTCCAGGCCCGCGTACTGCACCGTGGAGCCGGCGCTGCGCGCGGAGGCGAAGGCACGGATCGCGGAGTGCGGGACGGCGCGCTCGGCCAGCAGGGTGAGCATCACGCGGCCCACCTGGCCGGTGGCGCCGACCACGGCGATCACGGGCCCGTCGGGCGCGTAGCCGGGAGTCCCCGTGAAGTCGGGGGCGGCAGCGGAGTCGGGAGTTGCAGCCACGTCAGCAGTCGCAGTGAAGTCGGGGATCGCAGCGGAGTCCGGCGTGGCGGGGATGTCGGACGTGTCGGGCGCGGCTGCGCCAGGGGCGGCGCTGCGCGGATCCTGCGCGGTCATCGGCCCGTCCCCCCGTACACCACGGCCTCGGTCTGATCGGTGTCCAGGCCGAAGGCCGTGTGGATCACGCGCACCGCGTCGTCCAGGCGGGACTGGTCGGTGACCACGGAGATGCGGATCTCCGAGGTGGAGATCATGTCGATGTTGATGCCGGCCTCACCCAGGGAGCGGAACAGGGTGGCCGAGACGCCCGGGGAAGACTTCATGCCCGCTCCCACCACCGACACCTTGCCGATCTGCTCGTCGTAGCGCACCTCGGTGTAGCCGATGGCCTCATGGGCTGCCTCGATCGCCGCGATCGCGGCCAGGGCGTCGGCCTCCGGGAGGGTCAGGGAGATTGCCACGGTGTCATCGGTGGTGGAGGTGTTCTGCACGATCATGTCGATGTTCGCACCGGCGGAGGCGACCACGTCGAACAGCAGCGCGGCCCTGCCGGGGATGTCCGGCACCTCCACGACGGTGATCTTGCCCTGGCTGCGATCATGCGCGACGCCCGAGATGATCGGGGCCTCCAGACCGGGGACAGCGGACTCGTCCACGGGACCCTCCTGGGTGGGGACGGTGGGGCGGGCAAGGGCGGTGGGATCCGAGGGTCGGATGGCTCACAGGCCTCGATCCGCACCGCATCGGCGTCGGCACCCCGAGTGCCCGCCGCGTCCCACCGAGTGGTCGGGAATGTGGCGTCCGTGCTGGTCGCGGGCGCAACGGCCAGCTCCACGGCACGCCTGACGACGCCCGGATCGATCGGGATCTCCCGCTGCAGGTCGTCGGTGACGATGGTCCCGGGCAGGCCGGAGTACGAGCTGCGCACGTGCAGCGGCACCCCGTAGCGCCGCGCGTACTCCACACTGCGCACCATCAGGATCTTGGCGCCGTTGGCGGCCAGGTCCAGCATCTCCTCGCAGGAGATCAGCGGCACCCGACGGGCCGAGGGCACGATGCGCGGATCGGCGGTGAACACGCCGTCCACGTCGGAGTAGATCTCGCAGACGTCGGCCCCCAGTGCCGCCGCCAGCGCCACCGCGGTGGTGTCCGAGCCGCCCCGGCCCAGGGTGGTGATCTCCTTGCTGAGCTGGGAGACGCCCTGGAAGCCGGCCACGATCGCGACGGCGCCGTCATCGATCGCGTCGCGGATGCGACCGGGGGTGACCTTCTGGATCAGGGCCCTGCCGTGGACGCTGTCGGTGATCAGCCCGGCCTGGGAGCCGGTGTAGGCGCGCGCCTTGACCTCCAGCGCGTTCAGCGCCATCGACAGCACCGCCATCGAGATCCGCTCCCCCGCCGTCAGCAGCATGTCCAACTCGCGCGGCGGCGGCGTGGGGGTGATCTGGGCGGCGAGGTCCAGCAGCTCATCGGTGGTGTCCCCCATAGCGGAGACCACCACGACCACCTGGTGACCGGCCCGGGCGTACAGCGCGATCCTGTCCGCCACGCGCTTGACGGACGCCGCGTCGGCCACGGACGACCCGCCGAACTTCTGGACCACCAGGCTCATGGGGCGACTCCTCGGGTTGCGGGGACGATGCGGGGCCGGCCGGGCTGCAAGGGCTGTGAGGGGTCAGGGATCCCCTGGCCAGGGTGGCGCCGGTGATCATTCTAGCCTCGAGTTTTCATAGCGGTGTGGTCTCGATGGGTGGGAGGCATAGAGAAAGGTGCTCCTGGCCTGGGATGATACGGGGTGTTGAAGCTCGTAGCCATCCGCCGGAAGGAGCACCTTTCAGGTGTCCCACCCTACCTTGTTCTTCTACCCCCGTCCGCGCGTGGACATCGCTGAGGTCCCGGCCCTCTCGCATGCTGGTGCGGTGCTGCTGACCGACACGATCCACGCCACCGGCCTCGCCTCTTCGCTGCGGGAAGCACTGGCTCCGTGGACGAAGCCGCTGGCCGAGCACCACGCGGCGAAGGTCCTGCTGGACCTCGCACTCACTCTCGCAATCGGCGGGGAGCATGCTTCGGATACTGATCTGCTGCGTTGCGAGCCGGGCCTGTTCGGTGATGTCGCCTCGGCCCCGACGATCTCCCGCACGCTCACCACCCTCGCCCAGGACGCGCCCACCGTGATCGAGGCGATCTCGAAAGCCCGCCGGGCCGCGCGTGAACAGGCCTGGGCCCTGGCCGGAGACCATTCCCCGACTGTGGGGGCGAGCGTGAAGAGCCCGCTGGTCATCGACCTCGACGCCACCCTGATCACCGCCCACAGTGAGAAGGAGCAGGCCGCACCGACGTTCAAACGCGGCTTCGGATACCACCCGTTGTGTGCGTTCCTTGACCACGGCAGCGACGGGCCCGGGGAACCACTGGCGATCCAGCTGCGCCCCGGCAACGCCGGCTCCAACACCGCCGCTGATCACATCACCGTCACCCGTGACGCTCTGGCCCAGCTGCCTGCGGGCCTGCTGGCCCGGGGCGGGCGGGGGTCGAAGAAGATCCTGATCCGCACCGACGGGGCCGGCGGCACCAAAGACTTCCTGGCCTGGCTCCAGCGGCAGCGTCTGGCCTACTCGGTCGGGTTCACCCTCCCTGCGAACACGCCTGACCTACTGGAACGTATCGACGAGGCAAAGGCGTGGACCCCCGCCTACGACAGCGAGGACGAGGGGATCCGCGAGGGGACATGGGTGGCGGAGCTGACCGGGCTCCTTGACTTAGCCGCGTGGCCTGCCGGGATGCGGGTGATCGTGCGGAAGGAACGTCCTCATCCTGGGGCGCAGCTGCGGATCACCGATCACGAGGGGATGCGCATCACCGCGTTCGCCACCAACTCCCCGCGCGGCCAGCTTGCCGTCCTGGAACTGCGGCACCGTCGCCGTGCACGCTGCGAAGACCGAATCCGTAACGCCAAGGACATGGGCCTTGAGAAGTTCCCGCTGCAGTCCTTCGCGCAGAACCAGATCTGGTGCCAGATCATCCAACTCGCCTCCGAGCTCGTCGCCTGGATGCAAACCATCGCCTTCAGCAGGCACGACGCGAGGAAATGGGAACCCAAACGGCTCCGCGCGCGGTTGTTCGAGATCCCCGCGACCCTCGTGCGCCGCGCCCGGCACAAGGTCCTCCACCTCGCCGAACATGCACCCGAAGCCGTGAGGGTCCTGACCGGCGTCAACCGGCTCCGCACCACCGTCGCACAGACCTAACCCGGCGAGACCACCCGCCCCTACGACCAGCAGCTCCTCTTCTCGGGAGTGGAACCCGACCGCCCGCAACGGACACTGCGACGATCTGTCATACCCGAATGCCAGAATCAGCAGCTCAACACCGGCAACGACGCCGACCCACCCCGCTCACCAGCCCCATGAAACATCGAGGCTAGGATCCACAGGGCGCTCGTGTGCGCCGTGTTCGCGCGGATGAACGCGGATGTCGCCATGCGCGATCCCCGGCCCGACCACCGGTGATGGACAGGTGTCGGTCGAGGGGCCGGGCAGGCCTGCTATAGGTTGAGCCGGTACCCGGGCTATAGGTTGAGCCGGTACCCGGGGCTGCTGCCAGGCACCCACGCACACCGCGACGGAGGGGCATGATGAACGCTCGGCGACCGCTGATCGGCTGGCTGCTGATCGCCCCGAGCCTGATCGGCGTGAGCGCCTTCCTGATCCTGCCGGTGGTGCTGGCCTTCGTGATCTCGCTGTTCCGCTGGGACCTGCTGGGCACCCGCCAGTTCGTGGGACTGGAGAACTACACGAGCCTGGTCACCGGCGGCGCACTGACCAACTCCCTGCTGGTCACCGCCATCTTCACGCTGATCTCGGTGCCGGTGTCGCTGGCGGTGGGGCTGCTGCTGGCCACCCAGCTGGTGCGGGCCCTGCCCGGCTCGGCGATCGTGCGGGTGATCGTGGTGATCCCCTGGGTGTGCGCACCCCTGGCCCTGGGCGTGGTGTGGAAGTGGATCTTCCAGCCGTCGGTGGGTGCACTGAACCAGATCCTGGGCGTGCGCATCGAGTGGCTCACCGACCCGCAACTGGCCCTGCCGGCGGTGGCCTTCGTGGCGATCTGGCAGAACGTCGGGTACATCTCGCTGTTCTTCCAGGCGGGGCTGGGCAAGATCCCCACCTCGATCTACGAGGCGGCCACCCTGGACGGCGCCGGGTCATGGCAGCAGATGCGGCACATGACCATCCCCCTGCTGCGCCCCACCACGTTCTTCCTGGCCATCACCCAGGTGGTGGCCAGCTTCCAGGTGTTCGACATGGTGTACGCCCTCACCGGCGGAGGCCCCCAGCACCGCACCGAAGTGATCGCCACCCTGATCTACAACGAGGCCTTCGTGGCCTCCCGCCTGGGCCGCGCCAGCGCCGTGGCGGTGATCCTGTTCGTGATCCTGGTGATCATCACCCTGGTCCAGCAGCGGTACTTCTCCCGCCGCATCACCTACGACATGAGCTGAGAGGAGGCGGGGACGATGACGACAGCGAGCACCGACGGCGCTCCGCAGAGCAACGGCGGCAGTGCGCACGCGGACGGCAGTGCGCACGACCGCAGCAGCGCAGGCGGCCAGCGCGGCGTACGCGGCCTGCACGGCCAGCGCAGCGCCCACGCCCAGCGCGGCTCACGCGGCCAGCGCAGCGCCCGCGCCCAGCGCAGCGCAGGCGGCCTGCACGGCCGGCGCCTCCTGCACCACCTCGCCACCTATGCGGTGCTGCTGGTGGCCGCGTTGCTCACCCTGGCCCCGTTCCTGGTCTCGGTGATGACCGCCTTCACCTCGCGCCAGCAGTTCGCCCAGCAGGGCCCACTGGCGGTGCCGGACCCACCGGTGCTGGAGAACTTCGTTCGGTTGTTCACCGATCCCGAGGGCTTCGTGACCCCGGTGGCGGTGACGGTGCAGATGGTGGCGGTGATCCTGGCCGGGCAGATGGTGTTCTCCGTGCTGGCCGCGTACGCCTTCGCCCACGTGCGCTTCCCGGGCCGGGACATGCTGTTCTGGGTGTACGTGGCCACCCTGATGGTGCCGCAGGTCGTGGTGGTGGTGCCGCTGTACCTGATGATGAGCGAGATGGGGCTGCGCGACACCTTCTGGGCGCTGGTGCTGCCGTTCGTGCTGGGCTCGCCGTACGCCATCTTCCTGCTGCGGGAGAACTTCCGCTCGGTGCCCTCGGAGCTGATGGACGCCATGCGGATCGACGGCGCCGGCACCGGTCGTCTGCTGTGGAACCTGGTGGTGCCGCTGAACCGGCCGATCATCGTGACCCTGGTGCTGATCACGGTTGTCACCCACTGGAACAACTTCATGTGGCCGATGGTGATCACCTCCGGCCCCACCTGGCGCGTGATCACGGTTGCCACCTCCGCCCTGCAGTCGCAGTACAACAACAACTGGACCCTGGTGATGGCCGGGACCACCCTGGCGATGCTGCCGCTGGTGATCCTGATGGTCGTGTTCCAGAAGCAGATCACCCGCTCGGTGGGCGAGACCACGCTGCGCTGAACCGGACTGCCCGGCCCAGCCAGCCCAGCCCGCCCAGCTAGTCCGCCCCGGCCGGCCCGCCGACCAGCCCCGACCAGCCCCGACCAGCCCCGACCAGCCCCGACCAGCCCCGACCAGCCTGCCCCAGCTAACCCGCTATGTCCGATTCGCTGGCGACGGGACGGAATCGCCGATTTCGGGGCTGAAATGCAGCCGGTGCCTCACGGGCGTCCCGTGCTTCGTCAGCACCCGCGCAGCCCAGCTGGCCCGCCCCAGCTGGCTAGCCCGACCAGCCCGCCCCAGCCGCCCCCAGCCAGCCCGCTATGTCCGATTCGCTGGCGATGGGACGGAATTGCCGATTTCAGGGCTGAAATGCAGTCGGTGCCTCACTGGCGTCCCGTGCTTCGTCAGCACCCGCCAGCCCAGCCAGCCCAGCAAGCCCACCCCAGCCCAGCCCAGCAAGCCCGCCCCGGTTAGCCCAGCCAGCCCAGCCCAGCTGGCTCGCCCCGGCCAGCCCGCCCCAGCCAGCCCACCCCACGTCACGATCCGGTCTCCCCCCCCATACCCCCTGCGGTTATCGCCATAATGAACCCACCAGCCCGCTCCCCTCACCCCGGATCAGCCGGGACGCACCGGGGGCAGAACGGAAGGATCCGCCATGCTGAACCGCCGCACAATGCTCGCCTCCCTCACCGCCGCCGGTCTCGCCGGTGCGGCGGTCGCCTGCTCCCCCTCCGCCCAGGACGGCGGATCCGGTGGTGGCAACAGCGGGGGCAACGGTGGCAGCGACGGCGGCGGGGGCAGCAACGGCACCCTGACGTTCCGCCTGTGGGACGAGCTCGCCCAGCCCGCCTATGAGGAGTCCTTCGCCGCCTTCACCGAGCAGTCCGGCTGGCAGGTCAACATCGACCTGGTCGCCTGGGGTGACTACTGGACACGCCTGCCCCTGGACGTGGCCAGCGGTGATGCAGCCGACGTGTACTGGATGAACTCCGCCAACTACGTGCTGTATAAGGACTCCGGCGACCTGCTGGACATCAACGAGGTGCTGCCCGACGCCGCTGACCAGTGGGAGGACAGCGTCGTGGAGCTCTACTCCCGCGACGGCGGCCTGTGGGGTGTGCCGCAGCTGTGGGACTCGATCGCGCTGTTCTACAACAAGCAGCTGGTGGACGAGGCGGGCGTGGACCCGTCGGCCCTGGAGTTCGATCCGTCGGCCGAGACCGACTCGCTGCGCGAGGCGGCCACCAAGCTCACGCTGGACGGTGAGGGTCGCCATCCCGGCGAGGACGGCTTCGATGCCGATGGCCGCGCTCAGTTCGGCTTCAACTCGCAGGCCGACCGGCAGGCGATCATCGGCCCGTTCCTGGCCTCCAACGGCGCCCAGTGGCAGCAGGACGATGCGTACGTCTTCGCCTCCGAGGAAGGCATCGCGGCCTTCCAGTACATGGCGGACCTGGTGAATGTGGATCAGGTGGCACCGAGCGCGGCGGACACCAACGAGAACGGCGACTTCAGTCGCGACCTGTTCACGCAGGGGAAGCTGGGGCTGTTCCAGTCCGGCCCCTACAACCTGGGCAACATCTTCGATGGCGTGGCCGACAGCTTCGAGTGGGCGATCGCCCCGCCGGTGGCCGGGCCCGAGGGTGCGAAGTCGCTGGTGCACGGCGTGGTCGCGGTGGGCAATGCGAAGGCCCCCGAGGACAAGCAGGAGGGCATCAAGGCGCTGCTGGAGTGGCTGGGCAGCGCGGACGGGCAGCGCCCCCTGGCCGAGCAGGGCGTGGCCTTCCCCGGCCACAAGGAGGCGCAGGACGCGTTCATCTCCTTCTGGGACGAGAAGGGGGTGGACGTGAGCGTGTTCGTGGAGGCGGCGAAGAACCCTGCGGAGGCCGATACCGGCGCTCGCGCCAATGCCGGCCTGACCGCCGCCATCCCGATCTTCCAGGAGGTCTTCATCGGCCGCCTGCCCGCCTCCGAGGGCATCCCCCAGGCGCAGGAAGAGGGCAACGCCGCCATGCAGGTGTGAGGCGAGCAGCCTCCCGGTGAGCTGGGCGCTGCGGAGCCGACGTGCTGCGCGCCGGGCACTGGACGCCCGTTGTCGGTGTCGGGGCCCTGAAAGCGGGGCGCATCTGAGAACCACACAGTGGTTCTGAGGTGCGTCCCGCTCTCAGTGCCTCCGGTGGCCCCTCCACTGACCCTGCACGAATCGTTCCCGTAATGTGCCCGAGTCCCGCCCCCGTCACGTCCCGGGGCATGGCAGGCTCAGCGCATGATGCAGACCACACCGCCGCCCGGGGGCACGGGACGCGAGGGACAGGCCGCTGACGGGCACCAGGAAGGCCGCGAGCCCGGCCACACGGTCCACCCCAGCTACGACTACGGCGACACGGACGGGTACGGCGGCGCCAGCGGGGCGGCACCGGAAGGCGGCCCGGAGCACGGCCCGGGCGAACCGGCCTGGGGGGCGCCCCCACCTCGGCCTCGCGACCACGCCGTCGCCGCCTCACCCCACGCCGTCGCCGCCTCACCCCACGCGACCGACGGGCCCGGCATCCGCGCCGAGCACGTGAGCCGGGCCTTCGGCAGTGTGCAGGCGGTGCTGGACCTCAGCTTCGAGGCACCGCGCGGCGCGGTCACAGCGCTCGTCGGCCCCAACGGATGCGGGAAGTCCACGCTGATGCTGATGCTGGCCTCCCTGCTGGCACCCGACTCCGGTCGGGTGCTGATCGGAGGCATCGACCCCACGAAGGACTCCCCCGCGGTGCGCCGCGCCGTGGGCTGGATGCCCGACCAGTTCGGGGCGTGGGACTCCCTGCGCGTGGCCGAGGTGCTGGAGGTGATGGGTCGGGCCTACTTCCTGCCCTCACGGCAGGTCTCCACCCGGGCGATGGAGCTGCTGGACCTCATGGACCTGCAGACCCTCGCGCAGCAGCCGGCGCACGTGCTCTCCCGCGGGCAGAAGCAGCGCCTGGGCCTGGCTCGCGCCATGGTGCACTCCCCGCAGGTGCTGATCCTGGACGAGCCCGCCTCGGGCCTGGATCCGGCCTCGCGCCGACGCCTGCTGCGAGTGGTGCGGCAGACCGCCTCCGACGGCACCACCGTGCTGGTCTCCAGCCACATCCTCTCCGAGCTGGAGGAGATGGCCGACCACGTCGTGTTCATGGACGCCGGCCGCGTGGTGGACGCCAGCAGCATCCGCGCCCTCGCCGCCCGGCCCCGCACCTGGAAGGTGGGGTCGTTGGACCACGACGCCCTGATGCGGGCTCTCGAGGCCGTGGGGGTGCAGCACAGCGGCGTCGCCCCACCGGACAGCACGGCCAGCGGGCATGCGGAGGCCACCTTCCGGCTGCCCGACGAGGCGACCGCAGCCCGACTGCTGGCGGACCTGACCGCCCAGGGCGCCCGCATCGTCTCCTTCGGGCCGGCGACCGGCAGGCTCGAAGCGGCGTACCTCTCCTCCGCCGCAGCTCAGCGACAAGGAGCCCTGTGATGAGCACTCCCCCTCCGCCGCAGGGCCCGAGCCCGCAGGCCCCTGCACCCTCTGCCGGCCCCACGCCCTCGACAGGCCCCGCGCCCTCGACCGGCCCGCGCCCTCTGCCGGCCCCGCGCCCTCGACCGGCCCCGCACCCTCGACCGGCCCGCGCCCTCGACCGGCCCCGCGAGCGCGCCCTTCGCCAACGGCGCGCTCGCACTGCGCCTGCGCGGACTGGGCCTGGTGACCTCCCTCGAGCTGCGCCAGCGCATCCGCTCGCGCCGCTGGTACGTGGCGCTGGGCCTGTGGACGGTGGCGCTGCTGCTGCTCGGACTGGTGATCCTGGCGCCGACGGCCATGTTCACCGGGTACGTCGCCTTCCGCGAGACCTCCCGAGTGGTGTTCAGCCTGCAGATGCTGCTGGTGCTGTTCGCGATGCTGCTGGTGCTGCCGGCGATGTCTGCCGGGTCCATCAACGGTGACCGCAGCGCCGGCACCCTGGCCACGCTGCAGTCCAGCCTGGTCTCTCCTCTGGAGATCGTGCTGGGCAAGCTGCTGGCCGGGTGGCTGACGGGCCTGGCTTTCTTGCTGCTGGCGCTGCCGTCGGTGCTGCCCACGGCCCTGCTGGGCGGAGTGGGCCCGCTGTACCTGCTGCGGGTGCTGCTGGTGATCGCCGCGCTGGCCCTGTGCGTGACCGCGGTGGGCCTGGGGCTCTCGGCCATCACCGCCCGGCAGCTCGGCTCGGTGGTGCTGGCCTACGTGGCGGTGTTCGGGGTGACCGTGGTGGGGCCGATCATGTGGGGCTCCTCAGCGGCGTTCCTTCAGGAGGAGCGCGAGGTCACCGCCTACTACGACGACTACGACTTCAGCGACGGCACGGACGACTCCTGGAGCCAGGCGCGCTGCGTGCGCGAGCTCGACGAGCGCACCGTGGTGCGCCTGGACATCTCCCAGCCGCTGATCTGGCCCAACCCCGTGCTGCTGCTGGCCGACGTGGCCCCGCCCATGCCGCGGTCGACCATGTCGGCCGACGAGGAGCCGTGGGACCTGCTGCAGCTGATGCAGCTGGGCCTGCGGCATGCCACCCAGCCCCTGCATCCCAGCAACTTCAACCACTGCTCACTGGACGCCGAGGGGTACCCGTCGGAGCTGGGCAGTCCCGCCAACCGGCCGATCTGGCCCCTGGGGCTGGGCTGCTGGTTCCTGGCGGGCGGTGCGTCCCTGGCCCTGGCCACGTGGCGCCTCGCGGTGCCGATCAGGATGCTCGGCAAGGGGATCCGGATCGCCTGAGTCCGGGCCGACGAACGGCGCCGACCCGGCGGGCCGTCCCTCGCACGGCTGGCCCGCGTGCCGACCCGGCGGGCCGTCCCTCGCACGGCTGGCCCGCGGCCCGACCCTGGGGGCCGACCGGTCCCCAGCGACCCCGTCGCCTCAGCGCTCCCGCAGGCCTGTGATGCTGTCGGGGATCTCGTGCCCGCGCGACTGGCCGTCCTGGGGTGGGGCCTGGAAGGTCGAGCCCTCCCCGCCGAAGTCCGGCAGCTGTCCGGCGGCGACGTCGGCCGCGCGCGCCTCGGTGGTGCGGGCCCCGGGCAGGGACTCGTCGATCCACAGCCGCTCCCCGGCCGCATCCAGGTCGAACAGCTCCAGGGAGTGGTCCTTGCCGTCGGCCTGCAGGCGCTGGCGCAGGTGGGCGCGCACGGCGGGATCGCGGGCCCGATCGGCGCGGGTGCCGATGTCCGGCGCCACCAGAGCATGCTCGGTCTCCCGGCGCATGTACCGGTGGGCGGGCCCGTAGAACACGTCCCGCAGCCCGTTGCGCATCGCGGCGACCGTGCCCGCACCCAGCAGCGGCACCCCCACCAGCGCGCCCAGCATGATCCAGGTCCAGGCCAGGCCCGTGGCGGCCCCGAGCAGCTCGAGCAGCAGCGCCACCAGTACGATCGCCAGCAGCGCGGCCCCGGCGGTGATCCATCCGGTAAGGCCCACCACCCTGGCCTCCCAGGGGTTCACCCGTGCGCGGTGCGCCCACGACGGGTAGGAGCGCTGGTCGGTGACTTGCTCTCTCTGGGATGCCGACAGGGCCGCGGCCAACGCCGGTGCGGTCGCAGTAGCCACCCCCGCCACGGCCAGCACCAGGAACGCCCCCATGATCACCGGCAGGCTCAGCGGGGCGGACTGCACGGCCTCCAGGTCCTGCCCCATGCCGGTGAACACGGTGACGACATCGGCGATGCCGAACACCATCACGCCCAGGCACAGCAGCGCCGGTGCCACCCACCGCAGCCAGGCCTCACCGGAGTGCAGCAGCGCGTATCCCATGCCCCGCGGGGTGAGGGCGCCGCCGGCCTCGGGCGTGCCCAGGTTGGGCGGCAGGTGCCGGCGGTCCTGAGCCAGCACCTTCTTCGCGGCGGTGCGACGCTGGTCGTGGTCACGGTCCAGGCGGGCGGTGGTCTCCAGTGCACTGGCGGGGGTCACGCCGAGCACGCGCGGCGCGCTCACCCAGGCGCGGATCCACACCCACGCCAGCATGATCGCCAGCAGGCCGGCGCAGGCCGCGGTGAGCGGTCCCGCGCTCAGGCTGGGCCAGTGCAGCAGCGGCACCCGCCCGAAGGGCTGGCTGACCAGCAGCAGCAGGATGGCGGTGCCCACCAGGGGCGGGGCCATCAGCACCGCGGTGATGCGGGTTGCGACCTGCCGCTGGAAGCCGGCCTCACTGAGATGGTGCTGCGGGTTGATCCCGGAGATCGCCCGGGACGCCAGTGGCAGCAGGGCCACGCTCAGTGCGGTGGCACCGGCGGGCAGGAACAGGGCGGCCGTCCACAGCCCGGCGGAGGTGAAGCCCAGCGATCCCAGCGCGACCCGCAGGTACACCGGCTCGAACAGGCCCACCAGCAGGCTGAGCAGCCAGTACGTGGGCGAAGCCCCGGTGACGTAGAGGAACAGCAGCACGTACCACAGGCCGATCAGCACCAGGGCGGGCATCCACGCGATGCGCAGCAGGCGGCGGGTGATGGCGGCGCGCGAGTCGACCAGGATCTCCCCGGGCGGCACCAGGGAGGGGGGATCCTCAGGCAGGCGCACGGGTGGCGGCAGGTCCGTCAGCGGCGGCAGGGCGCGATCGAACGGCGAGGTCATCGCTGCTCCCTTCTCCCGCGTCGGGCGGTGGCGGATGGATGGGGCGGCCGGTGGGGCCGACGCGCGGGCTTCACACGCTGCGCCTGCCCAGGAAGGCACGGCCCAGCGTCATCTCGTCGGCGTAGTCGAGGTCCCCGCCCACGGGCAGGCCGGAGGCCAGGCGGGTGACCGTGATCTCCAGCGGCCCCAGCAGTCGGGAGAGATAGGCGGCGGTGGCCTCCCCCTCGATGTTCGGGTCCAGCGCCAGGATCACCTCGGTGGTCTCCCCGGTGCCCAGGCGCTTCATCAGCTCGGTGATGCGCAGATTGCCCGGGCCCACGCCGCCGATCGGGTCGATCGCACCCCCGAGCACGTGATAGCGGCCCTTGAACTCGCGGATCCGCTCGATGGCCACGATGTCCTTGGACTCCTCGACCACGCAGATCACCTCGTCGCTGCGGCGGGGATCGGTGCAGATCCGGCAGCGGTCCTCGGCCGAGACGTTCCCGCACACCTCGCAGAACCGCACCGTGTCCTTGACCTTCACCAGCACCTCGGCCAGGCGCCGCACGGCGGCGTCATCGGCGTCCAGCAAGTGGAACGCGATGCGCTGGGCCGACTTGGGGCCGATGCCCGGCAGCTTGCCGAGCTCGTCGATGAGGTCCTGGACGATGCCTTCGTACACCCGTCCAACTGTAGTTGCCCTGGCTGACACCCGAACGCCTGGTGCATCGCGAGCCCTGGCAGACTTGGCGAATGCTCCACCGCCGCGCCTCCCGCATCCGTGACACGACCCGCTCCCGTGGCGCGGCTGGCACTTCCGGGGATGCGGCTGACCGCTCCCGGGACCGCTGGGCCCGTGCCCTGCACCTGGGCTCCGCCCCTCTGGTCGCCGGCGCCCTGTGCGCAGCCGACGGTCTCGGTCCGCTCCGGGGCGCGATCTCTGCCGGGACGGCACTGGCAGGCGGGATCCTCACCGAGGTGCTGCTGGGACCGGAGCCGCTCACGCGCGCCGATCACGTGACCCGGGTGCGCGCCTCGCTGATCGCGGCGCTAGCGGGCCGCCTGCTCGCGAGCCGCCTGCTCGCGGACGCAGACCTCGAAAGCGGTGCCGATGGGAGCAAGGCCCGCCTCCGCACCATCCCGCAGGCAGCATTGTTCACCCTCGCCATCGGCCTGGACGCGATCGACGGGCAAGTGGCGCGCCGCACCGGCTGCACCACCTCGCGCGGCTGGCGCTTCGACCTGGAGGCCGACGCCGCGGCTATCGCGGTGCTGTCGGCCGCGATGCTGCACCGCACCCGCTGGGTGGTGGTGCCCGGCGCACTGCGCTACGTGTTCGGGGCGGCGCGGCAGCTGGTCCCGGCCCTGCGGGGCGAGCTGGAGCCGCGCCTGTCGCGCCGGGTGATCGCCGGCGGGTCGATGGTGGCGCTGGTGGCGACCACGTGGCCCATGGTCCCGCAGCGTGCCGTCCGCGCGCTGACGGGCGGGGCCGCGATAGCGCTGTCGGCCTCCTTCGCCCGGGACGGCGCGGATCTGCTGCGCGGATTCGGCGCGAACGCCTCCCCCGGGCAGGGCCGCCCCCGCTAGCCTTGACGTTCACATCCGCTTCCGAGGAGAGTCATGGTCCAGCTGCCCGACACCCTGCTCGACGCCGTCCACGAGAGACTCCTGGACGGCCTGGGGGAGGCCGGCTCCAGCCAGGAGATCGCCGGCCGCGTCATCGCCTACCTGCGCAACACGGCCGAGACGACGGTGAGCGTGGAACCGGACGGCACCACGTTCGTGATCACCGGGGACATCCCGGCGATGTGGCTGCGGGACTCCGCCGCCCAGCTCACCCCGCTGCTGCGCCTGGTGGTGGGCGAGGTGGGCTCCGCGGAGGACCGAGCGGGGCTGGTGTCCCTGCTGTCGGGCCTGCTGCGCCGCCACTGGCAGTACATCGTGATCGACCCGTACGCCAACGCCTTCAACCGCCACCCCGACGGCTCCTCCTGGGACGGCGACGAGACCGATCGGGACAACCCCTGGGCCTGGGAGCGCAAGTTCGAGCTGGACTCCCTCTCCTACGGGCCGGACCTGGCCTGGCGGGTGTGGAAGGCCACCGGGGACACCTCCTGGGCCGATCAGGAGTTCCTGCCCGCGGCCCGCGCGATCCTGGAGACGGTGCGCACCGAGCAGCACCACGAGGAGCGCTCCCCGTACCGCTTCCGCCGCCCCGGCGTCCCTGCCCAGGACACCCTGGCGCGGGACGGCCTGGGCGGCCTGACGGAGCCGACGGGCCTGGTGTGGGCGGGCTTCCGGCCCAGCGACGACACCTGCGAGCTGGGCTACAACATCCCCGGCAACCATTTCCTGGCGCTGGCCCTGGAACGGCTCGGGGACCTGCTGGAGCACGTGGCGGGTGAGGCGGACGATGCCGCCGAGGCGCGTCGACTCTCCGCCGAGATCCGTCAGGCGCTGGACGAGCACGGCCAGATCGACGGACCGGAGGGTGAGCGGATCTGGGCCTACGAGGTCGACGGCCGCGGCAATCACGTGTTCCTGGACGACGCCAACGTGCCCAGTCTGATGGCGTTGCCGTACCTGGACTGCTCCGATGCCGCCGATCCGCTGTACCGGGCCACCCGCGCGGCGGTGCTCTCCCGCGCCAACCCGTACTACTTCGCCGGCCTGTACCTGGAGGGCGTGGGCTCCCCGCACACGCCGAAGGACCACGTGTGGCCGATCGCGAAGAACATCGAGGGTCTCACCAGCGGTGACGACGCCGAGAAGCGCCGCATCCTGGAGCAGCTGATGCGCACCGACGGCGGCACCGGGATGATGCACGAGGGCGTCCACGTGGACGATCCCACGATCTTCACCCGCGAGTGGTTCTCCTGGTCGAACTCGATGTTCTGCGAGCTGGCGCTGGACCTGGCGGGCATCCACAGGACCCAGCGATGACGTCGATGCCGCACCCCTATGATGCGAGCGAGCCGTTCACAGCCAGCCGTGTGGTGGAGGCACCGGAGATCCCCACTGCGGTGGTGAAGCTGGACGACTTCCCGATGTACGAGATGTCCTCCCTGATGGACGGCACGTTCTCGCACCTGGCCGATGCCCTGGCCGAGGTGGGGATCCACCCGATCGGGCCGGCCGTGGTGCTGCACCACCGGATGCCGGTGGACACGGCGGATCTGGAGGTGGGCTTCCCCGTGGATTCCCCTCTCACCGAGACCCTCACGCTGCCCAGCGACTACGAGGTGGTGGGCTCGGTGCTGCCCGGGGGTCGCGTCGCCGCGATCTCCCACATGGGTGCCTACGGGGGCCTGGCGGAGACCTGGGGCGCGTTCACCGAGGACATCGGCCGGGACGGGGAGCAGATGACATACCCGTTCTGGGAAATGTACGTGAGCGTGCCCTCCCCCGACGTCGACCCGGCGGCGCTACGCACGGACCTGTTCAGCCTGCTCGAGCCGCGCGGCGAGCGCGTAGCACCGGGCCCGGTTCAGTAGTCCGGGCGCTCCTCGATCACCTCGAGCACCTTCCCGCCCAGCACGGACTCGATGACCTCGCGCCCGGAGCGGCGAGTGTACTCGGCATCCTCGTCGTCCCGGGTGGCACCGCCGGTGGGATCATCGTCCGGCTCGTCCGCGCCACCGGCCTCCCCCGGTGCGGCCTGCTTCCCCTTGACCACTCCGAAGCGCCGACCTGCATGCCGGGAGGCGTGCGCGGCCTCGCGCGCCAGGTCGGCCCCGGAGCGAGGACGCTGCGGCGCGGGTTCGGATTCGAGCTCGGGTGCAGCAGGCGCCGGCTGGGCCGCCGTCACCGAGGCGACCACCGATGCAGCAGCGGGCTCACCGGTCGACTGTGCGGTGGACTCCGCCGGCTTCGAGTGCACCACGCGCCCCTCGGCGATGGCACGGCGCAGGGCTGCCTGGCCGTAGGTGCGCGGCTCTCCCTCGGGGAGGCTGTCGCGGCCCTCGTCCTCAACCACGGGGATGTCCTCGTCGGCGGGCGGGGCCGGCGGGGCGGGCGGGGGGGCGCGGGGGCCTGGGGGCCCGGGCGGGCGGCGGCGGGGGCGCGCCGGGCGCGGTGCGCGGGCGAGCGGGCGGCGGCGGGGCGGCGCGGGCGGCGGGGCGTGAGGGGTGGCGGGGTGGGCGGCCGGGGAGACCCGCAGGGGGAT
>NZ_JADEYR010000016.1 GCF_015209585.1 Brachybacterium epidermidis | reverse complement strand
GGGGCGGCGGCGGCGGCGCGGTGGGGCCCGGCGGCGGCCGCCGCGCCGGCGGCCGCAGCGCGGCACGCGCCGGGCTCCCGCCCCCCGCGCCCGGGCTCCCGGGGCCCCCCCCCGCCCGCGCCGGGCCGCCCAGCCCCGGCACCACCCACGCTGCCGAGAGCACGGTGAACATCCGCGGCTGCAGGTGCGGCGGGTACAGCCGGGCGATCAGCACGTACAGGGACACCGTCACCAGCCCCATGCCCAGGCCCTGCAGGCCCCGCCCGGCCACCAGCACGCTCATCGAGGGGGCCAGCCCCACCATCAACAGAGCGGCGCAGAACACCACCAGCCCCGCCGTCATCACCCGCATCGGGCCCTGACGGTCGTTCCAGGTGCCGGCCACCACGATGCTCACCAGGCTGGTGGCCAGTGGGGCCGCGAACACCAGGGGGTACAGCGAGAGGCCGCCCAGCTCCTCCGCCGCTCGCGGCATCACCGTGGAGACGGCGAGGGCCTCGAAGGCCACCAGGAACGGCAGCGCCGCCAGCGCCAGCGTGGAGCGGCGGAACTCGGCGGAGAACAGCGACTGCCGCCTGCCGTGATCGGTGGGGGTCGTGATCACCAGCCCCGCTCGCGCCACTCGGGCAGCTGCGGCCGTTCCTCGCCCAGGGTGGTGTCGTCCCCGTGGCCCGGGTACACCCAGGTGTCGTCGCCGAGGCGGTCGAAGATGCGCTCCTCGACGTCGTCCAGGAGCTGCTGGAACCTCTCGCTGTCGCCCTGGGTGGCACCGACGCCGCCGGGGAACAGGGAGTCACCGGTGAACAGATGGTCGCCGTCCTCCTCACCCCGCCACAGCAGTGCCACCGAGCCCGGGGTGTGGCCGCGCAGGGCGATTACCTCGAGATCGTTGACGCCCACGCGGACCACGTCGCCGTGCCGCAGCAGGGTGGTGGTGGGGATGCGGATGTCGGGGGCGTCCTCGGCGCCTGCGGCGGTGCGGGCACCGGTGGCGCCCACCATCGCGGCCAGGGCACCGACGTGGTCGTGGTGGCTGTGGGTGGTGACGATGGTGTCCAGGCGTGCGGTCGAGGACCCTTCGCGCACCAGCTCCAGCAGGCGCGGCGCATCCGCCGCGGCATCGATCAGCAGCTGGGCGCCGGAGACCCGGCACGTGAGCAGATACGCGTTGTTGTCCATCCCTCCCACCGAGGCCTTGCGGATGGTGAGCGTGGAGCAGAGGCGGGTGGCGGAGGGCCCGCCGGGCTCGACATGACCGTCGTACTCTCTCGTGTCCATGTCAGAAGTATCTCCGGTCGGCACCTCCTCGTGCGTCAGTGCCCGCTCGTAGGATGGGCCGGTGACTGAAACGCTGGTCGTCCGTGGTGCCCGTGAGCACAACCTGAAGAACATCGACATCGAGATCCCCCGCAATCAGCTGGTGGTGTTCTCGGGGCTGTCGGGGTCCGGGAAGAGCTCCCTGGCCTTCGACACCATCTTCGCCGAGGGGCAGCGCCGCTACGTCGAGTCGCTGTCCAGCTACGCCCGCCAGTTCCTGGGCCAGATGGACAAGCCCTCGGTGGACCTCATCGAGGGGCTCTCCCCGGCGGTGTCGATCGACCAGAAGTCCACCAACCGCAACCCCCGCTCCACGGTGGGCACCATCACCGAGGTGTACGACTACCTGCGCCTGCTGTTCTCCCGCACCGGGATCCAGCACTGTCCTGTGTGCGGCGAGGAGGTGCGCTCCAGCTCGGCCGAGCAGATCGTGGACACCCTGCTCGAGCAGGAGCCGGGCACCCGCTTCCAGCTGCTGGCTCCGGTGGTGCGGGGCCGCAAGGGCGAGCACATCGAGCTGCTCAGCGCACTGCGCTCCCAGGGGTACGCGCGCGCCCGCATCGACGGCGCGGTGCGGCGCCTGGACGAGGAGATCACCCTCGACCGCAAGCTCAAGCACACCATCGAGGTGGTGGTCGACCGCCTGGCGGCCAAGCCCGATGCCCGCCGCCGCCTGACCGATTCGGTGGAGACCGCCCTGCGCCTCGCCGAGGGACTGGTGATCGTGGACCTGGTGGACCTGCCGGAGGATGATCCGGGCCGCTCACGGCGGTTCTCCGAGAAGCGCTCCTGCCCCAACGACCACCCGCTGGTCATCGACGACATCGAACCGCGGGCCTTCTCCTTCAACGCCCCCTACGGCGCCTGCCCCGAGTGCGCGGGCCTGGGCTCCCGGCTCGAGGTGGATCCGGAGCTGGTGATCCCGGACGAGGACCTCACCCTCGCCGAGGGCGCCATCGCCCCGTGGACCATGGGTTCGTCCGATCACCATCAGGAGATGATGGCGGGGCTGGCGCAGGAGCTGTCCTTCTCGATGGACACCCCGTGGCGGGCCCTGCCGGAGCGGGCACGGGAGGCACTGCTGCACGGCAAGGACTACAAGGTCCACGTGAAGTACCGCAACCGCTTCGGTCGCGAGCGCACCTACGCCACCGGCTTCGAGGGCGTGATGCACTTCCTGACCCGCCGCCACGAGGACACCGACTCCGACTGGGCCAAGGACCGCTACGAGCAGTTCATGCGCGAGGTGCCCTGCCCGGCCTGCGACGGTGCGCGCCTGCGCCCGGAGATCCTCGCGGTCACCGTGGGCGGCAGGTCCATCGCCGAGGTGTGCGAGCTGTCCATCCGCGACGCCCACGAGTTCGTCTCCTCCCTCCAGCTCAGCGAGCGGGACATGACCGTGGCCGACGGGGTGCTGCGGGAGATCCGCGCGCGCCTGGGCTTCCTGCTGGACGTGGGCCTGGAGTACCTGTCGATGGCGCGGGCCGCCGGCACCCTCTCCGGCGGTGAGGCCCAGCGCATCCGCCTGGCCACCCAGATCGGCTCCGGGCTGGTGGGCGTGCTCTACGTGCTGGACGAGCCGTCGATCGGCCTGCACCAGCGCGACAACGAGCGCCTGATCGCCACCCTCACCCGCCTGCGGGACCTCGGCAACACCCTGATCGTGGTCGAGCACGACGAGGACACCCTCAACGCTGCCGACTGGGTGGTGGACATCGGCCCCTTGGCCGGTGAGCACGGCGGGCGGGTGGTCCACTCGGGCCCCGTCGCGGAGCTCAAGCGCAACCCCGACTCTCTCACCGGTCGCTACCTCGCTGGGCAGTTGGAGATCCCGCTGCCGCTGACCCGCAGACCGGTGGACAAGGAGCGCGCGGTGACCGTGGTGGGCCCCCGCGCCAACAACCTGCGCGGTACCGACGTCACGTTCCCGCTGGGCGTTCTGACAGCCGTCACCGGCGTCTCCGGCTCCGGCAAGTCCACCCTGGTCAACGACATCCTGTACGCGGTGATGGCCAAGGAGCTCAACCGCGCCCGGGTCGTGCCCGGCCGGCACAAGCGCGTCACGGGCCTGGAGCACCTGGACAAGGTGGTGCACGTGGACCAGTCGCCCATCGGCCGCACCCCCCGTTCCAATCCCGCCACCTACACCGGCGTGTGGGACCGGGTGCGCACCCTGTTCGCACAGACCACCGAGGCGAAGGTGCGCGGCTACACCGCCGGGCGCTTCTCGTTCAACGTCAAGGGGGGACGCTGCGAGGCCTGCTCCGGCGACGGCACCCTGAAGATCGAGATGAACTTCCTGCCGGACGTGTACGTCCAGTGCGAGGTGTGCAAGGGCAAGCGGTACAACCGCGAGACCCTCGAGGTGCACTTCAAGGACAAGAACGTCGCAGAGGTGTTGGAGATGTCGATCTCCGATGCGCTGGAGTTCTTCGACGCCGTGCCCGCGATCCGCCGCCAGCTGCAGACCCTGGTGGACGTGGGCCTGGGGTACGTGCGCCTGGGGCAGTCCGCCACGACGCTCTCCGGCGGTGAGGCGCAGCGCGTCAAGCTCGCCTCCGAACTGCACAAGCGCTCCAACGGCCGCACCGCCTACGTGCTGGACGAGCCCACCACCGGCCTGCACTTCGAGGACGTCCGCAAGCTGCTGGAAGTGCTGGGCGGGCTCGTGGACAAGGGCAACACGGTGATCGTGATCGAGCACAACCTCGACGTGATCAAGAGCGCCGACCACATCATCGACCTGGGCCCCGAGGGCGGCGCGGGCGGCGGCAGGATCGTCGCCACCGGCACCCCCGAGCAGGTGGCGAAGGTGAAGGGCTCCCACACCGGGCACTTCCTGGCCCCGATGCTCCAGGCGGGCCGCGCCGGCAGGAGCTGAGCATGGCCGATCCCGCCACCTACCGGCCCGCCACCGGGTCCATCCCCACCTCGCCGGGGGTGTACCGGTTCAGGGACGACGACGGCCGCGTGATCTACGTGGGCAAGGCGAAGAACCTGCGGCAGCGCCTGACCAACTACTTCCAGGACCTCGCGGTGCTGCACGAGCGCACGCGGCGCATGGTCACCACCGCCTCCTCCGTGGAGTGGACGGTGGTGGGCACCGAAGTGGAGGCCCTCACCCTGGAGTACACCTGGATCAAGGAGTTCGACCCGCGGTTCAACGTCAAGTTCCGCGACGACAAGTCCTACCCGTACCTGGTGGTGACTATGGGGGAGGAGGTGCCGCGGGTGCACATCACCCGCCGCACGCCCCGCAAGGGCGATCGCGTCTTCGGCCCGTACACGCAGGTGTGGGCGATCCGCGAGACCCTCGACCTGATGCTGCGGGTGTTCTCCATCCGATCGTGCAGCGCCGGGGTGTACCGGCGCGCCGAGCGCTCGGGGCGGCCCTGCCTGCTGGGCTTCATCGGCAAGTGCGCAGCGCCCTGCGTGGGCGAGATCTCCGTGGCCGAGCACCGGGAGCTGGCCGAGCAGTTCTGCGACTTCATGGCCGGCAACACCTCCACCTACACGCGGCGCATCCAACGGCAGATGAAGGACGCGGCCGCGGCCATGGACTACGAGGCAGCGGCCGCCCTGCGGGACGACCTGATCGCCCTGGACAAGGTGATGGAGAAGAACTCGGTGGTGCTCTCCGACGCCACCGACGCCGACCTGGTGGGCATGGTGCAGGACGAGCTGGAGGCCTCCGTGCAGGTCTTCCACGTGCGCGGAGGCAGGATCCGGGGCCAGCGGGGCTGGATCGCCGAGATCCTCGACGACTCCAGCCCCGCCGATCTCATGGAGCGCGCCCTCACCACGCTCTACGCGGAGGCCACCGCCCCCCGGGAGGTGCTGGTCACCTCCGTCCCCGCCAACCAGGACCAGGTCCAGGCCCTGCTGGGAGCGCGCACCGAGATCCGAGTGCCCCGCCGCGGGGAGAAGAAGGACCTGCTGGCCACCGTCACCGCCAACGCCGAGGAGGCGCTGCGGCTGCACCGCCTGCGCCGCACCGGCGACCTCACCGCCCGCACCAAGGCCCTGGAGGACCTGGCCGAGGCGCTGGAGCTGGCAGAGCCCCCGCTGCGCATCGAGTGCTTCGACATCTCCCACTCCCAGGGAACCAACGTGGTGGGCTCCATGGTGGTGTTCGAGGACGGCCTGCCCCGCAAGAGCGAGTACCGGCGGTTCTCCGTGACCGGCGCCGCCGCCCGGGACGACACCGCCTCCATGCACGATGTGCTCACCCGGCGGCTGAGGCACCACCTGGACCCGCCCGAGCCGGAGTCCGAGGACCAGAAGCGCCGCTTCGCCTACCCGCCCTCGCTGATCCTGGTGGACGGCGGCCCCGCCCAGGTCGCCGCGGCCCAGCGCGTGCTCGACGAGCTCGGCATCACCGACATCGCGCTGGCCGGGATCGCCAAGCGTCTCGAGGAGATCTGGCTGCCCGGGGACGAGCACCCCGTGATCCTGCCGCGCACCAGCGAGGCCCTGTTCCTGGTGCAGCGCCTGCGGGACGAGGCGCACCGCTTCGCGATCTCCTACCACCGCTCGAAGCGGGGGCGCGCCATGCAGGCCAGCGCACTCGACGGCATTCCCGGTCTGGGGCCGGCACGTCGCCGCGCTCTGCTGGACCGCTTCGTGACCGTGAGGGCCATCCGCGAGGCCGAGGTCGAGCAGCTGCAGGAGGTCGCGGGGATCGGCCCGTCCCTCGCTGCACAGATCAGCAGCGCGCTACGATCCGATGAGCCTCAGGACGTGGCCGTGGACATGGCCACCGGTGAGATCATCGATGGCTGACCGCCCCGAGAACCCCCTCGAGCAGAAGGAGCAGCACGTGAGCACCGACGACGCGCCCACCGATGCCGCAGCGCCAGAGGCGGACCCGCCCGCCGCTGCGGGGGAGCGCCGCCCGAGCGGGGAGATCATCATCATCACCGGCCTGGCCGGCGCGGGCCGCGAGACCGCGGCGCACGCGCTCGAGGACCTCGGGTGGTACGTGGTCTACAACATCGTCCCGCAGCTGATCCCCACGCTGTACGAGCTGCAGGCCACGGCCGAGGGCCGCGACAACCGCTTCGCCGTCGTGGTGGACCCCCGCTCCGGGCCGTTCTTCGGCGAGCTCGCCGGCGTCGTCGCCCAGCTGCGCCGATCCGATGTGCGGCTGCGCCTGGTGTTCCTGACCGCCGATGAGGCCACCCTGGTGCGGCGGTTCGACTCCGTGCGCCGACCCCACCCGATGCAGGGGGAGGAGGGAGTGCTGGAGGGCATCCGACGCGAGCGCGAGCTGCTGGCCCCCTACCGCCGCACGGCCGACGTGGTCATCGACACCTCCCCGCTGAACGTCCATGAGCTCACCATGAAGATGCGCTCCACCTTCGGCACGCGGGCGGAGCAGCAGCTCACGGTGACGATGCTGTCCTTCGGCTTCAAGTACGGGATCCCCCTGGAGGCCGACCACGTCAGCGATGTCCGCTTCATCCCCAACCCCTACTGGGTGCCCGAGCTGAAGGCGCTGCGCGGCACCGACCGGGAGGTCTCCGAGTTCGTGCTCGGAGACGCCAACGCCGCCGAGTTCGTGGACCGCTACCTGGAGATGATCACCCCCGTGCTGCGCGGCTACACCACGGAGAACAAGCACTCCACCACACTGGCGATCGGCTGCACGGGCGGCAAGCACCCCTCGGTGGCGATCTCCGAGCGGATCGGTGAGGAGCTGCGGCGAGCGGGTCACGCCGTGCGCATCCGTCACCGGGATCTGGGGCGGGAATGAGCATCGCCCACCGCAAGGGCGGGGGCCGCCTGCGCACCGCCGACCGCTCCTCCAGCGCCCGCCGCGGGCGTCGTGACAGCCCCGACGAGCCGATGCGCGTGGTCGCGCTGGGCGGCGGGCACGGCCTGGCCTCCAACCTGCGTGCGCTGCGCCTGCTGGCCGACGAGATCACCGCCGTGGTCACCGTCGCCGACAACGGCGGCTCCTCCGGTCGCATCCGCAACGAGATCCCGGTGCTGCCCCCCGGGGACCTGCGGATGGCACTGGCCGCACTGTGCGAGGACTCCGACTGGGGCTCCATCTGGGGCGATGTCATCCAGCACCGCTTCTCCACCGAGGGCCAGCTCGACGGCCACTCCCTGGGGAACCTGATGATCGTGGCCCTGTGGCAGATCCTCGAGGACCCGATCGAGGGCCTGGACCAGATGGCCGAGCTGCTCGGTGCCCGCGGTCGCGTGCTCCCGATGGCGCTGGACCCCCTGGACATCGAGGCGGACGTGCGCGGCGCCGACGGCACGGTGCGCACCGTGGCCGGCCAGTGGCAGGTCGCGACGGCGGAGGGCAAGGTCGAGGCGCTGCGCCTGGACCCGCCCCGTCCGAGGGTCCCCCAGGCCACGCTGGACGCCATCGAGCGCGCCGACTGGATCATCGTCGGCCCCGGTTCCTGGTACACCTCGGTGCTCCCGCACCTGATGATCCCCGAGATCGCCGAGGCCATCCGGGCCAGCGCGGCGCGGCGCTGCATCACGATGAACCTCTCGGTGGGACAGCAGGAGGCCGAGGGGATGACCAGCCAGAACCTGCTGGACGCCGTGCTGGAGCACGCGACAGGCACACGCTTCGATGCCCTGATCGCCGATCCCACGGCGCTGGAGGACGCCTCGGAGCTCGCCCAGGCCGCGCAGCGTCGAGGGCTCAGGGTGCTGCTGCGCCAGGTCAGCGTGGGGGACGGCTCCCCGAACCACGACCCGGTGCGGCTGGCCGCCGCGTACCGCGACCTCTTCGACGACGTGGTGGGGGATGTCACCGCCGACCCTGCCCCGATCACTGCCGCTGCGCCCGAGACGACCCCAGCACAGGAGGACACCAATGGCCCTGACCGCTGACGCCAAGGAGGAGCTGAGCCACCTGGAGGTGACGCGCCCTTCCGCACGCAAGGCCGAGGCGTCGGCGATGCTGCGCTTCGCCGGTGGCCTGCACCTGGTGGGCGGGCAGGTCGTGGTCGAGGCCGAGCTGGACTCCGCGGCCGTGGCGCGCAGGCTCCACGGCATCATCGCCGAGATGTACGGGCATCGTGCCGAACTGGCCGTGCTGGCCCCATCCGGTATCCGCCGCAGCACCCGCTACATCGTGCGGGTCGAGCGTGAGGGCGGGATGCTCGCCCGCCAGACCGGCCTGCTCGACTCGCGCGGCCGCCCCGTGCGGGGCATGCCACCGGCCGTCGTCGGGGGAGCCGCAGTCGATGCGGAGGCCGCCTGGCGCGGTGCTTTCCTGGCCCGGGGGTCCCTGACCGAGCCCGGCCGCTCCGCGGCACTGGAACTGTTCTGCCCGGGGCCCGAGGTGGCGCTGGCGATGGTGGGTGCAGCGCGCAGGCTGGGGGTGGCCGCCAAGGCCCGCGAGGCCCGAGGCGGTGACCGAGTGGTCCTGCGCGACGGCGATGCGATCTCCGCCCTGCTCACCAGGATGGGAGCCCACCGCACCGTCCTGACCTGGGAGGAGCACCGCACCCGGCGTGAAGTGCGGGCCACCGCGCACCGCCTGGCCAACTTCGACGACGCCAACCTGCGCCGCTCCGCACGAGCAGCTGTCGCCGCAGGTCAGCGGGTGCAGCGGGCCCTGGAGATCCTGGGCGACGAGGTCCCCGAGCACCTGCTCTCCGCGGGGCGGCTGCGGCTGGAGAACCGGCAGGCCAGCCTCGAGGAGCTGGGCCGTCTGGCTGACCCGCCGCTGACCAAGGACGCCGTGGCCGGTCGCATCCGCCGTCTGCTGGCCATGGCGGACAAGCGCGCCGAGGAACTGGGCGTGCCAGGCACCGAGGAAGTCGTGGACGAGGACCAATTGCCGCCGTCGCCCGACGGCAGGGATTGATAGGATCGTCTCGGTCGTCGGTTCACGCCGGCACCGTACGAGCGTACGAGGGCGTGCGCGCCACCCGTCCATATTTCACAGAGACACTGTGAACAAGGAGGAACCGTGACCATTAAGGTCGGAATCAACGGATTCGGTCGTATCGGGCGCAATTTCCTGCGCGCCGCCATCCAGCAGAACGCGGACCTTGAGATCGTCGCAGTGAACGATCTCACCGACACCAAGACCCTCGCCCACCTGTTCAAGTACGACTCCACCACCGGTCGCTTCCCCGGTGAGGTCACCCACGACGACAGCTCCATCACCGTCGACGGCGACACCTTCAAGGTGTTCTCCGAGAAGGACCCGGCCAACATCCCGTGGGGCGAGGTCGGTGCGGATATCGTCATCGAGTCCACCGGCTTCTTCACCGACGCCACCAAGGCCAAGGCCCACATCGACGGCGGCGCCAAGAAGGTCATCATCTCGGCCCCGGCGAAGAACGAGGACGCCACGTTCGTGCTCGGCGTGAACCACGAGGACTACGACCCCGCCAAGCACCACATCGTCTCCAACGCGTCCTGCACCACCAACTGCCTGGCCCCCATGGCCAAGGTGCTGAACGACGAGATCGGCATCGTCAAGGGCCTGATGACCACCGTGCACGCGTACACCGGTGACCAGCGCCTGCTCGACGCCCCCCACTCGGACCTGCGTCGCGCCCGCGCCGCCGCCCTGAACATCATCCCCACCAAGACCGGCGCCGCCGCTGCCGTGGCCCTGGTCCTGCCGGAGCTGAAGGGCAAGTTCGACGGCTACGCCCTGCGCGTTCCCGTGCCCACCGGCTCGGTCACCGACCTCACCTTCGAGGCCTCCAAGGAGACCTCCGTGGAGGAGGTCAACGCCGCCATCAAGAAGGCCGCCGAGGGCCCCCTCAAGGGCATCCTGGCCTACTCCGAGGATCCGCTGGTCTCCAAGGACATCGAGGGCGACCCGCACTCCTCGATCTTCGACGGTCTCAGCACCAAGGTGATCGGCAACCAGGTCAAGGTCGTCTCCTGGTACGACAACGAGTGGGGCTACTCCTGCCGCACCGTGGACCTCGCCGTCCACATCGGCAAGTCCCTCTGAACCTGACGGTTCTCACGGAGCCCGTCCGGCGCCGCCCTGTGGGTGGAGCACCGGGCGGGCTCCGCTGTCATCACCACTCATCACTCTCCTGAAGGAGACGCAGTGCTCAAGACCATCGACTCCCTCGGAGATCTGCGCGGAAAGCGCGTGATCGTCCGAGCTGATCTGAACGTGCCGCTGGACGGCACCACCATCACCGACGACGGCCGCATCCGCGCCGCCGTCCCCACCCTGAAGCGCCTGCTGGACGCAGGCGCAAAGGTGGTCGTGATCTCCCACCTGGGCCGCCCCAAGGGCGCACCGCAGGAGAAGTACTCCCTCAAGCCCGTGGTCTCCCGCCTGGGTGAGCTGCTGGGTACCGAGGTGGCCTTCGCCACGGACACCGTGGGCGATTCTGCCCGCAGCACCGTGGAAGGCCTCGAGGAGGGTGGCATCGCCCTGCTGGAGAACCTGCGCTTCAACCCCGGGGAGACCGCGAAGGACGAGGCCGAGCGTCGCGTGTTCGCGCAGGCCATCGCAGACATGGGCGATGCCTACGTCTCCGACGGCTTCGGTGTGGTGCACCGCAAGCAGGCCTCCGTGTACGAGCTGGCCACCCTGCTGCCCTCGGCCGCCGGTGAGCTGGTGCTCAAGGAGGTCGAGTCCCTGCGCAAGGTGACCGACGAACCCGCACGCCCCTTCGTGGTGGTGCTCGGCGGCGCCAAGGTCGCCGACAAGCTCGCCGTGATCGACAACCTGCTCGGCAAGGCCGACCGCATCCTCATCGGCGGCGGCATGGCGTACACCTTCCAGAAGGCCAAGGGGTACGAGATCGGCCAGTCCCTGCTGGACGAGGAGAAGATCGACACCGTGCGCGAATACATGGAGCGCGCCGAGAAGCAGGGCGTCGAGCTGATCCTGCCGGTGGACAACGTGGTGGCCGCGGAGTTTTCCGCCGACGCCGAGCCCACCGTGGTCGGTGCCGACGGCATCCCCGCGGACCAGGAGGGCATGGACATCGGCCCGAAGACGGCCGAGCTGTTCGCCTCCAAGATCGAGGATGCGGCCACCGTGTTCTGGAACGGCCCCATGGGGGTCTTCGAGTTCGAGAAGTTCGCCGAGGGCACCAAGGCCGTGGCGAGGGCCATGTCCGAGGCCGAGGGCTTCACCGTGGTCGGCGGCGGCGACTCCGCCTCGGCCGTCCGCAACCTCGGATTCGACGAATCCGTGTTCTCGCACATCTCCACCGGCGGCGGTGCGAGCCTCGAGCTGATCGAGGGCAAGGAGCTGCCGGGCATCGCGATCCTCGAGGAGGGCACCAAGTGACCACCCGCACCCCGCTGATGGCGGGCAACTGGAAGATGAACCTGGACTGGAAGCAGGGCCTGTCCCTGGTGGAGGAGCTGGGCGAGGCCCTGCGCGAGGTCGACACCGAGGCCGTCGAGGCCGCCGTGCTGCCGCCCTTCGTGAACATCCGCACCGTCCAGACCGCCGTCGAGGCCAGCAAGCTGCCCATCGCCTACGGCGCCCAGGACATCTCCGCGCACGAGTCCGGCGCGTACACCGGGGAGATCTCCGGCAGCATGCTCACGGCGCTGGGCTGCACCTACGTGGCCGTGGGCCACTCGGAGCGCCGCGAGTACCACGGTGAGGACGAGCAGGTCACGGGCGCCAAGGTGAAGGCCGCCCTGGCGGTGGGCCTGTCCCCGATCCTGTGCGTGGGCGAGCCGCTGGAGGAGCGCAAGGCCGGCAAGCAGGTCGAGTACACCCTTGCGCAGCTCGAGGGCGGCATCGAGGGTCTCTCGGCCGATGAGGTCGCCAAGGTCGTCGTGGCCTACGAGCCCGTGTGGGCCATCGGCACCGGCGAGGTCGCCACCCCGGACGACGCCCAGGAGGTGTGCGCCGCCATCCGCGACCTGGTGCGCACCAAGCATGGGGACGCCACCGCCGAGGCCCTGCGGGTGCTGTACGGCGGCAGCGTGAAGTCCTCCAACGTGGCTGAGCTGATGACCAAGGAGGACGTCGACGGCGCCCTCGTGGGCGGCGCCTCGCTGAAGGCCGAGGAGTTCGCCAAGATCGTCGGCTACCAGGGCTGACCGCTGCCTGAGCGAGCACTGCTCGCATCACACGGGCCGGGCCTCTTCGGGGCCCGGTCCGTGGCGTATGCTGGATCGGTCCGCCCGCTCCCCGGAGCCACCCGAGAAGAAGGTTCTGTCCTCGTGGATCTGCCCCTGATCAAGCTCATCCTGCAGGTGCTGCTGGCCGTGACCAGCCTCCTGCTGGTCCTGCTGGTGCTGCTGCACAAGGGGCGCGGCGGCGGCCTGTCGGACATGTTCGGCGGAGGCGTGTCCTCCACCGCGAGCGCCTCCGGCGTCGCCGAGCGCAACCTGAACCGCCTCACTGTGGGCATGGCCCTGGCCTGGGGCGCCTGCTGCATCGGCCTGGGGATCATCGAGCGCGTGCTCTGACCCCCAGGCCTTCCTGAGAGGCCCGCTCAGAGGTCCTTCGCTGCGGCCTCATCGAGGTACCACACGGTGCTCTCCAGCCCCCGCACCGCTGAGGCGGGCGTGATCCACGGGTCGATCTGCCCGTGCGCGCGGGCCGCGGCCTCGGCCTTGTCCTTCCCCGCCGCCAGGAAGCCCACGTGCCGCGCGGAGTTCAGCACCGGCCAGGTGAGGGAGATGCGCTCGGCGGGAGGCTTGGGGGAGTCGTCCACACCCACCGCGCTGGCACCGGTCTCGCGCTGATCGGGGTGCTCCGGGAACAGGGATGCCACGTGCCCATCGGGGCCCATGCCCAGCCACAGCACGTCGAAGAACGCACGCCCGCGCGTGCGGAAGGGCTGGTCGCCGCCGGCCAGGTCGAGCTGCTGCCCGTACCAGGCGGCTCCCTCCTCGCGGGAGACGCCGTCCGCGGGGGAGGGCATCGGATGCACGTTCTTCTCGGGCATCCCCGCCTCAAGCAGCGGCACCAGCAGGCTTTCGCGCACCTGCCTCTCGTTGCGGTCCTCGGACTCGGGGTCGACGAAACGCTCATCGCCCCACCACACGTGCAGCCCCTCGATGTCGGCCGCCTTCTTCACCGCGGCCTGCAGGGCCTTCGGCAGGGCCGCGGCGGCCCTGGTGCCCACGCTGCCGCCGGTGACCACCAGGTGGGCGGTGCCCGTCTCCGCGAGGGCCGCGGCGAGATGACCGGCTGCATCCTCGGCGGCGGCCTCGGCGACGGCATCGGCGTCCGCGAGCACGCGATCGTGCGGATCGGGCTTGCCGCCGGCGTACACGGCGGCGTCCTCGATGCCGCTGAAGGCGTGGGCGAGCACCTCGCCGTACACCTCGTCCGGGTCCAGGCGCCGCAGCTCCTCGGCCAGCAGCTCGTTCAGCGAGCGGCGGGGCAGGGTGACGTGCTGCCCGGACTCATCGCCGGGCAGGCTCATCACGATGGCATCCTCGTCGCCGTTCTTGCCCGGGGTGCGCGCCAGGGAGATGGTGCCGTCGCCGCGGGTGAGATGCACACCCAGCACCCCGGAGCCGTCGGCCTCGCCCACGCCGGGGGCGGTGATCTCGACGTCGAGGTCCAGGGCCTGCTCGAGCCAGGCGGCCATCAGCACGACGGAGGGATCCTCCTCGTGGCCCACGACACGGATGCTCGAGGGCGTGGTGGCCGGGGGGATCTCGAACACGCTGGCCACCAGACCGCGCCAGTTGGTCAGCCGCGACCAGGCGAGGTCCGAGTCGCCGCTGGCGTACCCGCGGCGCAGCCGCTTGAGGGTGGCCAGCGGATCCTCACAGGAGGCGGCATCGGTGATGCGCCGCTGCGACATCGAGCCCAGCACGTCGTGGACGGGGGAGGAGGGGGCGCCGTCGGGCCACCAGGTGACGATCGGTGCGTCCGGCAGCAGCAGCGGCATGATCAGGGTGTCCAGGGAGTACAGGATCTCTCCGCGGGCACGCAGGATCACGATCTCCCCGGCCCCGGCGTCGCGGCCCACCCGCACCTCGGCGTCCAGGCCGCTGCTGTCGGCATCGGGCTCGGTGTCCACCACGATCACGCGCGCGGGGTGCTCGTGACTGGCGTGCACGGCGGCCTCGACCGGTCCGTCGACGTCCTCGCCGGTAGCGACGATGATGAGGGTGAGGACCCGGCCGATGGTGGTGGCGCCGAAGGTCTCCCGCATCTCCATCATCTTCTTCTCGACGGCCGATGCGGTGGTGTCGGTCAGGGTGGTGATCACGGTCGCCTCCAGGTGCGCCCGTCACGGGCGAGCATCTCGTGTGCGGTGTCGGGGCCCCAGGATCCGGGGCGGTAGGGGGCGGGCTTCATGTTCTCGGCCCAGTACTCGGTGATGGGGTCGAGGATCTTCCAGCTCAGCTCCACCTCCTTCTGACGGGGGAACAGCGGCGGATCGCCCAGGAGCATGTCCAGGATCAGCCGCTCGTACGCCTCCGGGGACTCCTCGGTGAAGTTCATGCCGTAGGCGAAGTCCATGGTCACATCCCTCACCTCCATCTGGGTGCCGGGCACCTTGGAGCCGAAGCGCATGGTCACGCCCTCGTCGGGCTGCACCCGGATCACGATCGCGTTCTGCCCCAGGTCCGCGGTGTCGGTGGAGCGGAACGGCAGGAACGGGGCACGCTTGAGGATCACCGCGATCTCCGTGACCCGGCGACCCAGCCGCTTGCCGGCCCGCAGGTAGAACGGCACCCCGGCCCACCGACGGGTGGCGATGTCCAGGCGGATCGCGGCGAAGGTCTCGGTGGTGGAGTCGGCGGGGATGCCGTCCTCCTCGAGGTAGGAGGCCACCTCCTCCCCGCCCTGCCAGCCGCCCACGTACTGTCCTCGGGCGGTGTGCGCGGCGAGGTCCTCCGGCAGCTCCACCGCGGAGAGCACCTTCTCCTTCTCCGCGCGCAGGTCCGAGGCGCGGAAGGAGACCGGCTCCTCCATGGCCGTCAGCGCCAGCAGCTGCAGCAGGTGGTTCTGGATCACGTCCCGGGCGGTGCCGATGCCGTCGTAGTAGCCGGCGCGGGAGCCGATGCCGATGTCCTCGGCCATGGTGATCTGCACGTGGTCCACGTACGTGGCGTTCCACACGGGCTCGAACATCTGGTTGGCGAACCGCAGCGCCAGGATGTTCTGCACCGTCTCCTTGCCCAGGTAGTGGTCGATGCGGAAGACGTCCTCCGGGCGGAACACCTTCTCCACCACGTCGTTGAGCTCGCGGGCCGATTCGAGGTCGTGCCCGAAGGGCTTCTCGATCACCACGCGGCGCCATGAGCCGTCCCGGGGCGTGTTCAGGCCCGAATCGGCCAGCTGCGAGCACACCTGAGGGAAGGCGCTCGGGGGGATCGACAGGTAGAAGGCGTGGTTGCCACCGGTGCCACGGGTGGCGTCCAGCTCGGAGACCACCTCGGTGAGCCGGTCGAAGGCGGCCTTGTCGTCGAACTCGCCGGTGACGAAGCGCAGGCCGCCCCGCAGCTGCTCGAACACACTGTCGGTGAACGGGGTGCGGGCGTGCTCGGAGACGCTCGTGCGGACGTACTCCTGGAAGTCCTCGTCCGTCCAGTCGCGGCGGCCGAAGCCCACCAGTCCGAAGCTGGGCGGCAGCAGTCCGCGGTGGGTGAGGTCGTAGATCGCCGGCAGCAGCTTCTTGCGCGCCAGGTCACCGGTGACGCCGAACATCACCATCGAGCTGGGCCCGGCGATCAGCGGGAGCCGCCGGTCGCGCGGATCGCGCAGCGGATTGCCCAGCGAGGGATCAGGGGAGTCGGTCACAGAAGGGTCCTTTCAGCATCGGGGCCACGGCAGGGCGGCCCGTCGGGCCACGGGCGGGGTGGCCCCCGGGGACCGCGCGAGGGCGAGCCGACAGGATCGGCGGCCCGCCCCCGCGGCGGGTGGGGTCAGCCACGGGTGTCGTCGATCGTCGCCGACACGGTGCTGAGCAGCTCCTCCCAGGACTTCTCGAACTTGTCGACGCCCTCGCGCTCCAACAGGGCGAACACGTCGGCCAGGTCCACCCCGGCATCCGCGATCCTCTCCAGCACCTGCTCGGCGCTCTCGGCCGACTCGGCCGACAGGGGTGCGCCCGGCTCGGAGTGGTCCGCGACGGCATCCAGGGTCGTGCCCGGCATGGTGTTCACGCAGGGATCGGCCACCAGGGAGTCCACGTAGAGGGTGTCGGGGTACTCGGGGTTCTTCACGCCGGTGGAGGCCCACAGGGGCCGCTGCACGTTGGCGCCCTTGGCCTTCAGCGCGGCGAAGCGCTCGGAGCCGAAGGCCTCGAGGTACTCCCCGAAGGCCGCCTGCGCGTTGGCCACACCGGCGGAACCGCGCATCACCGCGGCCTCCCCGCCCAGGTCCTCCAGGCGCTTGTCGATCTCCGTGTCCACGCGGGAGACGAAGAAGGAGGCCACGGAGTGGATGCGGGAGAGGTCGTGCCCGTTCTCGGCGGCCTGCTCGAGGCCGCTGAGGTACGCCTCGATCACCTCGAGGTAGCGGGCCACCGAGAAGATCAGCGTGACGTTGACGCTGATGCCCTTGGCCAGCGTGGCGGTGATGGCTGGCAGTCCCGCCTCGGTGGCGGGGATCTTGATCATCACGTTCTCGCGACCCACGATCCCGTGCAGGCGCTCGGCCTGCTCGATCGTGGCCTCGGTCTCGTGGGCGAGGCGGGGGGCCACCCCGATGGAGACACGGCCGTCGTAGCCGTCGGTGGACTCGTACAGCTCCTGGAGCAGATCGCACGCGGAGCGGACGTCGTCGGTGGTGACAGCCTCCACCACGGCCTCCACGTCCTTGCCCTCACCGGCGAGGCGCGCGATGTCCTCGTCGTACACGGACACCCCGGCTATCGCCGACTGGAAGATCGACGGATTGGTGGTCACACCCACGACGTTCCGGGTGGCGATGAGCTCGGCGAGGTCGCCGGAGGTCATCGCCTGCCGCGAGAGGTCGTCGAGCCAGATGGACACGCCGGCCTCGCTGAGGGACTGCGTGCGCGGGTTCTGCTGCTGATCGTTCATCATGCTCTCCTCAGGGCTCTCGGGGGCCGTCAGGACTGCGCGGCGGCCAGGGACTCGCGGGCGGCCGCGACGACCGCCTGCGTGGTCATGCCGTACTTCTCGAACATCACCGTGTGGGAGGCGGAGGCGCCGTAGGTCTCCACCGAGACGGCGCGGCCGGCGTCACCGAGGTAGCGGAACCAGGGCATCGCGATGCCGGCCTCGACCGATACGCGGGCGAGCACGCCCGTGGGCAGGACGGACTCGCGGTAGGACTCGTCCTGCGCGTCGAACCACTCGAACGACGGAACCGACACCAGACGGGTGGGAACGCCGTCGGCCTCCAGCTGCTTCTGGGCCTCGGCCGCGATCTGCACCTCCGAGCCGGTCGCCAGCAGGATCACCTGCGGCTCGCCGTCCGAGGCGTCCTTCATCACGTAGGCACCGCGCGAGAGGTTCTCCGCACCGGCGTACTCCTCGCGATCGAAGGTGGGCACGGCCTGACGGGTGAGGATCAGGCCCACCGGGCCGTCGCGGTGCTCGAGCGTGGCCTTCCACGCAGCAGCGGTCTCGTTGGCGTCGGCCGGCCGCACGATGCTCAGGCCGGGGATGGCGCGCAGCGCGGCGAGATGCTCGACCGGCTGGTGGGTGGGTCCGTCCTCGCCCAGTCCGATGGAGTCGTGGGTCCACACGTAGATGCTGGGCACCCCCATCAGCGAGGCCAGGCGCACCGATGCCCGCATGTAGTCCGAGAACTGCAGGAAGGTGCCGCCGTAGGCGCGCGTGAGGCCACCGATGGTGATGCCCGAGAGGATCGCGCCCATGGCGTGCTCGCGGATGCCGAAGTGCAGGGTGCGGCCGTAGGGGGTGCCGGTGAACTCCTCCGTGGAGTGCTCCTCGGGGATGAAGGACGGCTCACCGTCCATGGTGGTGTTGTTCGAGCCGGCCAGGTCGGCCGAGCCGCCCCACAGCTCCGGAAGCACGTCGGCCAGGGCCGAGAGGATGGTGCCGGAGGCGGCGCGGGTGGCCACGCCCTTCTCGTCCGCCTGGAAGGCGGGCACGGCCTCGGCCCAGCCCTCGGGCAGCTCCTGCTTGCTCAGTCGGTCGAAGAGCTCGGCGCGCTCGGGGTTGGCCTCGCGCCAGTCCTTCAGGCTCTCCTCCCACCGGCGGCGCTGCTCGGCGCCCCGCTCGACCAGCTCGCGGGTGCGGGCCAGGACGTCCTCGCCCACCTCGAAGTCCTGCTCGGGGTCGAAGCCCAGCAGCTCCTTCACGGCGGCGACGGCCTCGCCGCCCAGCTTCGCGCCGTGCACCTTGTGGGAGCCCTTCAGGCCGGGGGTGGGCCAGCCGATGATGGTGCGCAGGTCGATGAAGGAGGGCTTGTCGGTGACCTTCTGCGCCTCCTCGATCGCGTGCTTCAGGGCAGCGACATCCTCGACGTACTCGGTGCCGCCGTTCGTCCAGTCGACCGTCTGCACGTGCCAGCCGAGCGCCTCGTAGCGGGCGGCGGTGTCCTCCGTGAAGGCGATGTCGGTGTGGCCCTCGATGGAGATGTCGTTGTCGTCCCACAGCACGATCAGGTTGCCCAGCTGCTGGGTGCCGGCCAGGGAGGAGGCCTCGTTGGAGATGCCCTCCTGCATGTCGCCGTCGGAAGCGATCACGTACACGAAGTGGTCGAAGGGGCTCTGCCCGGGCCCGGCGTCCGGGTCGAACAGGCCGCGCTCGCGGCGCTGCGCCATCGCCATGCCGACGGCGGTGGCGATGCCCTGGCCCAGCGGGCCGGTGGTGGTCTCGATGCCGTCGGTGTGGTGGTACTCCGGGTGGCCCGGGGTCTTGGACTCGTAGGTGCGAAGCGCCTTGATGTCCTCCAGCTCCAGGCCGAAGCCGCCCAGGTACAGCTGGATGTACTGGGTCAGGCTCGAGTGGCCGGCGGAGAGCACGAACTTGTCGCGGCCCAGCCAGCGGGTGTCCGCCGGGTCGTGCCGCATGACGTCCTGGTACAGCAGGTAGGCGGCCGGGGCCAGGCTCATGGCGGTGCCGGGGTGGCCGTTGCCCACCTTCTCGACCGCGTCGGCGGCGAGGATGCGGGCGGTGTCCACCGCGCGTCGGTCGAGCTCGGTCCAGCCCTCGGGTGCCTTGCACGTGTCCGTCACGGGGATTCCTTTCGTCGGGGGAGCGGTGCCCGGTGGGGGGCCGCTCAGGTCGACTGCCGCGAGCGAGGGGCGCGGCACACCCTCCTAGCCTAGTCGCGTGCGACGGCGACGCCACGGGGTGCCCGTAGTTGCCGGACCGCCCGGGTGCGCGGTCTCACCCGTCCGCATCCAGGTGCCTGCGCGGCGCACCGCATACACTGGCAAGAACGCACTCCGGCGGGACCATCGAACGGGACCAGCAGCCGGGACCACGAGGAAGGACGGTGGGCGGTGACCGCCACCCAGGGCACGTCTCCGATCCGGGGCGGGAACCAGCACGAGGGCGAGGCCCGCTCGCGCCGCGACGGCCGGGGTGGCCCCACCGGTGGCGACAACGGGACGGTTCGCGCTGATAGGCCTGATCGCTCGGCGGCCTCCGTGGTCCGGGCGTATGTGGCGCTGACCAAGCCGCGGATCATCGAGCTGCTGCTGATCACCACCATCCCCACCATGTTCCTGGCCGCGGGCGGGTTCCCCTCGCCGTGGCTGATCCTGGCCACCGTGGTGGGCGGCTACCTCGCCGCCGGCGGTGCCAACGCGCTGAACATGTACCTGGACCGGGACATCGACGCGCAGATGAAGCGCACCCGCAACCGGCCGCTGGTCACCGGTGAGATCGCACCGCGCCACGGCCTGATCTTCGGGATCGTCCTCTCGATCGTCTCGACCGTGTGGCTGGGCGTGCTGGTGAACTGGATGTCCGCGGCCCTGGCCCTGGCCGCGATCCTGCTGTACGTCGTGTTCTACACGATGATCCTCAAGCGCCGCACCAGCCAGAACATCGTGTGGGGCGGGGTGGCCGGCTGCATGCCGGTGCTGATCGGCTGGTCCGCCGTGACCGGGTCCGTCTCCTGGACCGCGGTGCTGCTGTTCGCCGTGATCTTCTTCTGGACCCCTCCGCACTACTGGCCGCTGGCCGAGAAGTTCTCCAAGGACTACGCCGAGGCGGGGGTGCCGATGCTGCCGGTGGTGGCCTCCCGCTCCACGGTGGCCGGCCAGATGGTCATGCACACCGCGCTGATGGTCCTGGCCAGCCTGGCGATCATCCCGCTGGGCCACACCGGCTGGGTGTACGGCGTCAGCGCCGTGCTGCTGGGCGGTTGGTTCGGCTTCCTGGTGCTGCGCTACGCCCACCGCGTCCGCAACGGCGCCAGCGGCAAGAAGCTCGCCCCCATGAAGGTGTTCCACGCCTCCATCACCTACCTCTCGCTGCTGTTCATCGCGCTGGCGATCGACCCGTTCGTCCACCTGTGAGGGACGGCCGGCGGTGAGGGACGGCGATCGCCGGATCCTCGAGCAGTACCTGAGCCACCTGCGCATCGAGCGCGGGCTGGCCGCCAACACGGTGGCCGCCTACCGGCGCGACCTCACCCGGTACCTCGCGCACCTGGAATCGCGGGGCATCGACCCGCTCGCGGTGCAGCCCGGCCAGCTGTCCGAGTGGCTGCAGGCCCTACGATCCGGGGCCGACGGGGGGACGGCGCTGTCGGCGGCCAGCGCAGCCCGCTCCCTGGCCGCTGTTCGCGGACTGCACGGCTTCCTGGACTCCGAACGGGTCTCCACCGCCGGCGATCCCACCCGGCTTATGCCCGCACCGGCGCGGCCCAGCAGGCTCCCGCACCCTCTGCCCATCGACCAGGTGCTGCGCCTGCTGGAGGCAGCCGGACGCCCCGGCACCGGCCGGCTCGCCACCGAGAGGGCCCTGCGCGACCGGGCCCTCCTGGAACTGCTGTACGGCATCGGTGCCCGTATCTCCGAGGCCACCGGACTGGACGTGGACGACGTGGACCGCGAGCAGCGCTCCGTGCTGCTGCGCGGCAAGGGGGACAAGCACCGCACGGTCCCCGTGGGCCGGTACGCGCTGGAGGCGCTGGACGCCTACCTCACGCGCGGCAGGCCCGCCCTCGCCTCCCGGGGCCGCGGCACCCCCGCCGTGTTCCTGGGCTCCCGTGGCACCCGGCTGACCCGTCAGGCCGCATGGCAGGTGGTGCAGCGCGCTGCACGCGATGCCGAGCTGGACGAGCAGATCAGCCCCCACACGCTGAGGCACTCCTATGCGACCCACCTGCTGCACGGTGGGGCCGACGTGCGCGCCGTGCAGGAGCTGCTGGGCCACGCCTCGGTGACCACCACCCAGCTGTACACCCAGGTGACCGTGGATTCACTGCGCGAGATCCACGCCACGGCCCACCCCCGCGCCCGCCGTAGCGGCGGCCGCGCTGAGCCCCCCGGAGCGCCGTCCGGTTCCGCGGGTCCGTGAGTAGACTGGCCCGGCATCACCCGGGTTCCGACCCGCAGCAGACGACCGCTCGACGACAGGAACAGCCACAGTGAGCCCGACCGCGAACCAGCAGCTCGACATCGATCTCGGCCCCACCGGCCGGCCGATGCCCGAGCTGCCGCAGCCAGAGCCCCTGGACGGCCACGGACCTGCTCGCATCATCTCGATGGTGAACCAGAAGGGCGGGGTCGGGAAGACCACCAGTGTGATCAACCTGGGCGCCGCGCTCGCGGAGCTGGGCCGCAAGGTGCTGCTGGTGGACCTGGATCCGCAGGGCGCCCTCAGCGCCGGCACCGGGATCAACTCCTTCGACCTCGACGTCACCGTCTACAACCTGCTGATGGACCGCAGCCACGACATCCGCGAGGTCATCCACACCACCGACACCGAGAACCTCGACGTGCTGCCGGCCAACATCGACCTCTCCGCCGCCGAGGTGCAGCTGGTCAACGAGGTGGCGCGCGAGATGGCGCTGGCTCGCGTGCTCCGCCCGGTCGCGGACGAGTACGACGTCATCATCATCGACTGCCAGCCCTCCCTGGGCCTGCTCACCATCAACGCACTGGCCGCCAGCCACGGCGTGATCATCCCGCTGGAGGCGGAGTACTTCGCGCTGCGCGGTGTCGCCCTGCTGGTGGAGACCATCGAGAAGGTCCAGGACCGCATCAACCCCCGCCTCGAGGTCGACGGGATCCTCATCACCATGTTCGATCCCCGCACGCTGCACTCCCGCGAGGTGTGCCAGCGGGTGGTCGAGGCCTTCCCCGACAAGGTCTTCCACACCACCATCACCCGCACCGTGAAGTTCCCCGACGCCTCCGTGGCGGCCGAGCCGATCATCTCCTACGCCTCCTCCACCAAGGGGGCCGACGCCTACCGCCAGCTCGCCCGCGAGCTGATCTCCCGCGGCGCCGCGGCCTGAGCGCGCCAGCGATGGCTAATCGCCCCTCGTCGTCCTCCCGTCGCGGTGCGCCCGCCTCGGGCTCGCGCCGCCGCAGCGCCTTCACCCCGCCCCGCGCCGTGCGCCTGCGCGATGACCAGGGGCGCCCGCGCGCCGGGAGCGCTGCGCAGTCGACGCGCAGCGGCGCCGACGACACCCCGGCCGATGCCCCGCCGGCCCAGTACGCCCAGGACGGCGAACGGCTGCAGAAGGTACTGGCCCGCGCCGGATTCGGTTCCCGTCGCGCCTGCGAGGCGCTGATCTCCTCCGGCCGGGTCACGGTGGACGGCAAGACGGTGCACACCCAGGGCGTGCGCATCGATCCCGCCCGGCAGGTCGTCCATGTGGACGGCAGGCGGCTCCAGCTGGACGAGGGCAAGACCACCGTGGTGCTGCACAAGCCCCGCAAGGTGGTCTCGGCGATGAGCGACCCGGAGGGCCGCCGGGACCTCAGCGAGTTCGCCGACCAGTACTCCCAGCGGCTGTACCACGTGGGCCGTCTGGACTACGAGACCGAGGGGCTGCTGCTGCTGACCAACGACGGCGAGCTCGCCCACCGCCTCACCCATCCCAGCTTCGAGATCGAGAAGACCTACGTGTGCCGCTTCCACGCTCCCGGAGGGCCGCCGCGGTCCCTGGTGCGCAGCCTGCGCGACGGCGTGGAGCTGGAGGACGGCCCCGCCCGCGCCGACAAGGCGCGCGTGCTCGCCCAGGACGGCCGCGAAGCCGTCGTCGAGGTGACGCTCCACGAGGGCCGCAACCGCATCGTGCGCCGCATGTTCGCCTCCCAGGGCTTCGAGCTCACCCGGTTGGTGCGCACCCGCATCGGACCGGTGCTGCTGGGGGACCTGGCGCCGGGGCAGATGCGTGAGCTCACCGACCGCGAGCTGGGAACCCTGATGGCGGAAGTGGGCCTGTGATGAGCCCGGTGACCACCCTGGTTCCCTCGCCCGTGAGGATCATCGGCACCGGACTGATCGGCGGATCGCTGGGCATGGCCCTCGGCCGCGCCGGCGTGAGCGTGCAGGTGGAGGACGTCTCCCCGGGCACCACCGCACTGGCCGTCGAGCTCGGCGTCGGCACCCGTGCCACCGAGGCCGATCCGGACCCCGCCCTGGTGCTGGTGGCGGCCCCACCGGACGTCACCGCCGAGGTGACCGCCCGGGCACTGCGGACCTGGCCCGAGGCACTGGTGGCCGATGTGGCCAGCGTCAAGGCGACGGTGCTGGAGGCCCTGCGGCCGCTCGTGGGCACCGAGCAGCTCACCCGCTACATCGGCACCCACCCGATGGCCGGGCGCGAGGTCTCCGGCGTGATCGCCGCGCGCGGCGACCTGTTCCGCGGCCGCCCTTTCGTGATCGTTCCGCACGAGACCACCCGGCCCGAGGCCACCACGGCCATGAAGGGCCTGGCCACCGAGCTGGGCTCGGTGCCGGTCGTGATGGATGCGGCCGCGCACGATCTGGCCGTCGCCCACGTCTCCCATGTCCCCCAGGTGCTCTCCAGCCTGCTGGCGACCACGCTGCTCTCGCCCACGGAGAACGCCCTGGCACTGGCCGGACAGGGCCTGCGCGACACCACGCGCATCGCGGATTCCGATCCCCGCCTGTGGGTCGAGATCCTCGGCGCCAACGCCCAGGCCGTGGCCCAGGTGCTGGGCAGCGCCAGGGATCGGCTCGACGGGGTGATCGGCGCGCTCGAGTCCCTGGCGGGGGATCCGGATCCCGCCATCGGCTCCCGGCGGGCGCTCGCGGACCTGGTGGCCGACGGCAACCGCGGGGTGCGCCGCATCCCCGGCAAGCACGGCGGGGCCGGGGACGACTTCGGCACGCTCACCGTGCTGGTGCCCGACCGCCCCGGGGAGCTGGCCCGTCTGCTCACCGAGATCGGTGACATCGGCGTGAACCTGGAGGACCTGCGGCTGGAGCACACCCTGGGGCAGCGGGTGGGTCTCGCGCACCTGGCCGTGGCGGCGGCCCGTGAGGACCTGCTCACCCGGGAGCTCGCCGAGCGGGGCTGGACCGTGGCCGAGGGCTGAGCGAGCCGTATCCTGAACGGATGCAGACGAGCACTTCTTCCGGCGTGACCATCGCCATCGACGGCCCGGCCGGTTCCGGCAAGTCCACGGTGTCCCGCCGGGTGGCCGAGGTCCTCGAGGGAGGCATCCTGGACACCGGCGCCATGTATCGCGCCGTGGCCTGGGCCTGCCTGGAGGGCGGCGTGGACCTCGCCGACCGCGAAGCCGTCGCCGCCGTGGCCGAGACGCTCGAGCTGGAGCTGGGCACCGACCCGGCCGGAGCCACCGTGGTGGTGGCCGGCACCGACATCACCGGCGAGATACGCACCGAGCGCATCTCCACCCAGGTGAGCGCCGTGGCCACCAACACCCTGGTGCGCGCGATCCTGCAGCGCCGGCAGCGGGAGCTGATGCTGGCCACCGCCGCCGAGCGCGGCAGTTGCGTGGCCGAGGGCCGCGACATCACCACCGTGGTCGCCCCCGATGCCGATGTACGGGTGCTGCTCTCGGCGAGCGAGGACGAGCGCATGCGACGTCGTGCCGCCGAGCTCTCCTTGGACGAGACCGAGGAGACCCGTGCGCGCATGAGCGACCAGGTGCTGCGCCGCGACCGCGACGACGCCACCGTCTCCGAGTTCTTCACCGCCGCCGACGGCGTCACCTCCATCGACACCACCGGCCTCGGCATCGATGACGTGGTGGTGCGGATCCTGGCCCTGGTGGACCGGGTCGAGGAGCAGCAGGCCGCCCGCGCGGAGGCCGCCGCTGTGTCCGGCGCCCGGGGCGAATCAGCCGCCGAGGCCGAGGCGGCTCGCGGGGGCGCCGGGAGCACCGATCCGCACGGTCACCGCTCAAGCCCCTCCGACGAGGACATCGCCACGGCGCTGCGCGCGGGCCTGCAGGACTTCGAGCTGGACGAGGAGGACCTCGCCCTGCTGGACGCCGGCGAGGAGGAGCTCCCTGCCGGCACCCCCTCGCGCAACCTGCCCGTGGTGGCCGTGGTGGGCCGCCCTAACGTCGGCAAGTCCACCCTGGTCAACCGCATCCTGGGGCGTCGGGAGGCCGTGGTCGAGGACGTGCCCGGCGTGACCCGGGACCGGGTGTTCTACGAGGCCGAATGGGCTGGGCGCGACTTCTGGCTGGTGGACACCGGCGGCTGGGAGGAGAAGGTCGAGGGCATCGCCCTGTCCGTGGCCCAGCAGGCCGAGATCGCCGTCGAACTGGCGGACGTGGTCATGTTCGTGGTGGACGCCAACGTGGGAATCACCACCACCGACGAGCAGATGCTGAAGGTGCTGCGGCGCACCGAGCGACCTGTGGTGCTGGTGGCCAACAAGGTCGACGACCAGCGCGGCGAGCTGGAGGCCGCAGCGCTGTGGAACCTGGGGATGGGGGAGCCGTACCCGGTCTCGGCCCTGCACGGGCGGGGCTCCGGGGACCTGCTGGACGCGGTGCTGGCCGTGCTGCCCCTGGAGGGCCGCGGGCAGCCCGTGGACCACGGTCCCCGCCGGGTCGCACTGGTCGGGCGCCCCAACGTGGGCAAGTCCTCCCTGCTGAACCGCCTGGCGGGGGAGACCCGCGTGGTGGTGGACGACGTGGCCGGCACCACCCGCGACCCCGTGGACGAGAAGATCACCCTGGGCGGCCGGGAGTGGACGTTCGTGGACACCGCCGGGATCCGTCGGCGGGCGCTGCAGTCCCAGGGAGCTGACTACTACGCCTCGCTGCGCACCCGCGCCGCTCTGGACCGGGCAGAGGTGGCGGTGGTGCTGCTGGAGGCATCCGAGCCCATCTCCACCCAGGACCTCAAGATCATCGACATGGTGCTGGAGTCCGGCCGGGCGCTGGTGCTGGCCTTCAACAAGTGGGACCTGCTGGACGAGGAGCGCCGCACGCAGCTCGAGCGGGAGATCGAGCGGGACCTCGCGCACGTGGCCTGGGCACCGCGCGTGAACCTCTCGGCCCTCACCGGCCGCCACGCGGATCGCCTGGTCCCCGCGCTGGAGACGGCGCTGGACTCCTGGGACACCCGCATCCCCACGGGCCGGCTCAACGCGTTCCTGGGAACCCTGGTGGCGGCCCACCCGCACCCCCTGCGGGGAGGGAAGCAGCCCCGGATCCTGTTCGCCACGCAGGCCCGCACCCGCCCGCCACGGTTCGTCATCTTCGCCTCCGGCTTCCTGGAGCACGGGTACCGCAGATTCATCGAACGGCGTCTGCGCGAGGACTTCGAGTTCACCGGTTCGCCCATCGTCATCGGCGTGCGGATCCGAGAGAAGCGCAAGCGCTAAACAGCCAGTAGGGTGGCCCCATGAGCAACCCCGGTGACAACGGCTCCTGGAACCAGAGCAACGACCCCTACGGCCAGTCCTCGGCGTCGGATCCCTACGGTCAGCCGGGTCAGCCCTCGGCGTCGGATCCCTACGCTCAGCCGGTCGACCCCTCGTCGACTGACAGCACCGCTGAACCCCCGGGGAAGTGATGACCTACCAGCCCGCGCAGGCCTCACTGGATCGCGGTTCCGTCCAGACCAACGCGATCATCCTGATCGTGGTCGGCCTCATGTGCGGAGGGATGATCCCCTCGATCTTCGGGATCATCGCCCTCACCCAGATGGACACCGACATCGACTCCGCCCGGCGCATGAACCGGTACGGATGGATCTCCGCGGCGATCCTCGCGGGCCTCGCGATCCTGGCGATCCTGCTGTACATCGTGGTGTTCGTCCTGATCATGGGTGCCGCATTCCTGCCGTTCATCTTCGGCGCCTGAGATGCCCACTCCTGAGTTCGTGCTGGAACTGCGCAGGCACATCGGCACCGCACCGCTGTGGATGAGCGGCGTGACCGCGATCGTGACGGATGCAGATCAGGACCGGGTGCTGCTGGTGCGCAGGGCCGACAACGGGGCCTGGACCCCCGTCACCGGCATCATCGATCCGGGGGAGGAGCCCGCCTCCGCTGCCGCCAGGGAAGCGCGCGAGGAGGCCGGGGTCGAGACCCGCATGGTGCGCCTGGTGGACGTTCGAACCCTGCCGGAGATCACGTACGACAACGGCGATCGCGCCATCTACCTGGATCTATGCTTCCTGGCCGAGCACATCGCCGGTGATCCCCACCCCGCCGACGACGAGAACACCGAGGCGCGCTGGTTCCGGCTCGATGACCTGCCTCCGCTGAACGCCCGTTTCCGTGAGCAGATCGCCACCGCACTCTCCGGTGAGCTCGAGGCGAGGTTCCGACAGTGACGCCGGCAGCTGCGGCAGGCGCGCCGACTCCCGGGACGACCGTGGCGCTGCCCCTGGGGACACCCCGCGGGGACCAGGCCCTGATCCGGCTGCTGGCGGTGCCGCGGCGAGATCTGACGCGGGCCGGTGGACTGGCGGTCCCACTGCAGCCGTTCGCCGACGCCCTCCTGGTCGAAGTGTCCGTCGACGGTCGGGTGGTGCTGCCCGGCGCCTGGGTGGAGCCCGCAGTGCTCCAGCACGGGCAGCCCGCCCCGCGCAGCCAGGTGGTCCCGCAGGACCTGCGATTCCCCGCAGTGGTGGCTGGGAACGGCGCCTCGGCCGCACTGCACTGGGGGGAGACCATCTGGCCCCTGCCCTTCGACGACACCGTGGCCATCCCGGCCGCGTGCCGGGCCGGGACCCACTCCGCAGCCCAGCTGCGCCGTCTGGCGCTGGTGGCCGCCGGGCGTCGCCAGGAGGTGGCCCTGACCCTGTGGCGCGATCCCGGTTTCGAGGTGCCCTGGCAGGACGTGCGCCTGGTGCCGCACGCCCGCTGGTGGTTCGAGATGGCGGATGTGCCCGCCACCGCCACCTACGCCGACGCCGCGCGGCTGCAGGGGATCGGCTGAGACCGCACTCCGCCTCACAGCCAGAAGAGGCTCTGATCCGGGGTCAATGGCAGCAGCCGCTCTCCTCGGATCCGGCACCCTCCCCGGTGGGTGTCCCGAACCCCAGCGGCAGTGGCCCCGCCGCTGCCACCGCTGCCTCGCCCATGGCGCTGAGACGGCACGCGCACGAGGCAGTCACAGGGACGTCCGCCTGGGCCCGCACAATCCCCAGGCGCCGCCCCACCACGGAGGCCAGCTCGTGCTTCCCCAGGCGGGTGAGGCATTCGTGGTAGCCGTGCAGGCTCCACACGTTGTCCGGATGCAGGTTCGCGCGCGGGATGGTCGGCTCGTACCCCAGGTCCTCCCGATAGACCTGCTCGGCCTCCTCGAGGCGGTCCTGCTCCATCAGCAGCGCCGCCAGGGCGTGCCGGGTGGGCTGCATCCATGACCACGGCTCGTCGTAGGGGAGGGCATCGTCGAGCTCGACGCTGCGACGCAGGTGGGCGAAGGCCGACTCGACCTCCCCGGCGCGGTAGTCGATCTCCCCGTCGAGCATCGCGGAGGCGACCTGCAGGATGTCCTGGCAGGTGTTGTTGAAGACCGTGCGCGAGGCGGGCACTCGCTCGACCGCGGCGCGGAAGAGCTCCCGCTGCGCACGGGCCTGGTCGACGTCCCCGAGCGCCGCGTGGGCCACTCCCTTGGCGTAGTGCATCACCGCGGTGGTGGTGCAGAACAGCTGCTGGTCCTCCGGCAACGGCTCGTCGATGATCTCCTGCCAGCGGCCGAAGCGGATCAGCGCGTGCATCGTCATCGGGAAGAACCCCTCGAGCCAATCCGCCATCGGCGGGGACTGGACCCGCAGCAGCTCCGGGGGAAGCGTCGCCTCCAGTCGCCGCCCCGCGTCGACCGCCACCTCGCTCTGCCCCAGGAACATCGCCCCGTACATCACGAAGTGGAGGTTGTGGGCGCGGTACAGGCTGTAGAAGTTGAGCGGGCCGCGCTCGGCGAGGTAGCGCTCGTCAGCCTCGACAGCGAGCTCGTTGGTCTCGATGACGCGTCGGTAGTCGCCGCACAGCACGTCGATGTGCGTGGGCATGTGCACGAGGTGCCCGCCGTCGGGCACCACCTGCCGCGACCAGTCCGCCACCCACAGGGCCGATTCCGGGGTGGGGGACATCTCCATCAGATGCACCGCGAAGTGCAGCAGACCGGGGTGCCGCCGTGCCTCGGGCACAGCGAGCGCCTGCTCGATGTGCTCCTTCGCCTCCAGGGTGGGCACACCCTCCACGGGATCCCCGGTGCGCAGGTCCCACAGCTGCCAGGGCCGCACCCCCAGCAGCGCGTCCACCAGTATCGCCACCACGTCCAGATCCTGCGGATAGGAGGCCTGCAGCTCGCGGCAGGCCTCCGCGTACCGAGCACCCACTGCTCCTGCCATCCCTCGACAGTGGGCGGGTGGCCGAGGGGAAGCGGTGGGGGAGCGCGCGGATGATCGCCTGCTCGACCGGCGGGGCGGTCTCGATCAGTTCGAGCGCGCGGCGGCTGTGCTCGGCCGCGTGGACGAGGCAGCGAGCGAGGTCCTCCGGGTCGAAGTCCTCCCAGGGCTTGTTGTAGTTGGGGCCGAGGACGTAGGCGGCGCCCCAGTGCGCCAGAGCGAAGCCGGGGTCCGCCTCGGTCGCTCGCACGAAGCAGCCGTACGCCTCCTCGTGGTTGAAGGAGTACGTCCAGATCAGGCCGCGATCGAACCAGAGGGCGGCTTCGGGATCGGCGGTGGAGGCCTCGCGGCGGGACGAGCCGAGGGCGAAGGGGTACTCGTGTGTGGGGTCTGTCACTCGCGGGTACATGTTGCCGACCGTAGCAAGCGGTGCCATGCCGGGGTGAGACCTCCGCCACATCTGCGTGTAGCCTGGGACACCCGCCGGCCCGCTGCCCCAGGGCCGCGGACCGAGCCGACGACGAGGAGGTCCCCGTGGCATCCCCTTCCCCACAACCGCGCGGCACCGACCGGCGCACATTCCTGCGCTACACCGCGGGTGCGGCGACCGTGCTGCCGCTGGCGGCACTGGCCGGCTGCAGCGGAGGTGACCGCGACCCCAGCACCATCCGCGTGGCGTACCAGCAGTTCGGATCAGGCACGCTGATGGAGGACTGGATCAACCGCACCGCCGAGAGCTACACGCAGGAGCACCCGGACCGCACCATCGAGCTGGTGCCCATCGTGGCCTCCGAGAACGACTACTTCACCAAGAACGAGCTGCTGATGAGCTCCCCCCGCACCAGCCCGGACCTGGTCTACGAGGACACCTTCATCCTGCTGTCCGACGTGGGCGCCGGGTACCTGCAGCCGATCGACCAGTTCGCCCCCGAGTGGGAGCACTGGGAGGACACCGCCGAGGCCTCGCGCGAGGCGGTCACCGCCGAGGACGGCAGCATCTACGCGATCCCCACCCATACCGACACCCGTGGCATCTGGTACCACAAGGGAGTCTTCGCCGATGCCGGCCTGCCCGAGGACTGGCAGCCCACCAGCTGGGAGGAGATCCTCGAGACGGCCCGCACTATCAAGGAGGCCCTGCCGGAGGTGGCCCCCATGTTCATCTTCTCCGGCAAGTCCCAGGGCGAGAAGGCCGCCATGCAGGGCTTCGAGATGCTGCTGTACGGCACCGAGTCGCGCCTGTACGACGAGGAGGCCCGGAAGTGGGTCACCGGCTCGCAGGGTTTCGTGGACTCCCTGGAGTTCCTGCGCACGGTGTTCGAGGAGAAGCTGACCCTCTCCATCTCCCAGCACCTGGACCCGAACATCGGGGAGACGATCTACACGCAGATCATCCCCGACGGGAAGCTGGGCTTCATCATCGACGGCTCCTGGATCTCCCAGAACTGGACCGAGGGCGCGCCGAACCCGTGGCCGGAGTGGACCGAGACCATGGGTATCACCCGTATGCCCACCCAGGACGGCGGCGGCGACGGCTTCACCACCCTGGCCGGCGGCTGGAGCTGGGCGATCCCGCAGTACGCCAGCGACCCGCAGATCAGCTTCTCCTTCCTAGAAGCCCTGATGACCACGGACAACGCCGTCAAAAGGGCGATCGCGGACAACCACATCACGGTGCGCGAGGACGTCGCCGAGGTGCAGGAGTACCGCCCCTACTCGCCCACCGCGGAGTTCTTCACCGGACTGCTGGGCACCGCCTACTACCGCCCCGCACTGCCGGCCTACCCCGAGGTGTCCTCGGCGATCCAGCAGGCCATGGAGATGGTGATGACCTTCAGCTCCACCCCGGAACAGGCCGCGGCCGAGTACGACGCCGAGCTCACCGACATCGTCGGTGAGGACGAGGTGCAGGAGGAATCGGCATGAGCATTGTCGCGACCGCCCCTGATCGGGGCACCCCCGCCCAGCGGGGCGACGAGCAACGACCCCACCGCTCCCGCAGCGGCATCGGGGATCGCCTCACCCTCACACGCTCGGTGCCGATGATCCCGGCACTGCTGCTGCTGGTGGCGTTCATGCTGGGGCCGATCGTGTACTCGGTGTACCTGGCCTTCACCGACAACGCCATCCGCGGGGACGGCGCCGCACAGACCTCCTTCGTGGGCTTCGACAACTTCATCGATGCCTTCACCGACGGCGCCTTCTGGAACTCGGTGGGTCTGACCCTGGTTTTCACGATCGTCTCCGCCGTGATCGGGCAGAACATCCTGGGCATGGTGCTGGCCCTGCTGATGGAGCGCGCCAACAGGGTCGTCACCTTCATCGTCACCTCGATCGTGATCGCCGCCTGGATCCTGCCCGAGGTGGTCGCCGGCTACCTGCTGTACACGTTCTTCGCCGACGAGGGCAGCCTCAACACGATCATCACGGCCGTCGGCCTGCCCCCGCAGGACCTTCTGTTCAGCCTGCCCATCCTGGCGGTGTCGTTCGCCAACGTGTGGCGCGGTGCCGCGTTCTCGATGCTGGTGTACTCCGCGGCGCTGAGCTCGGTGCCCAGTGACGTGTACGAATCCGCAGCGATCGACGGTGCCGGCCCGATGCGCCGCTTCTGGTCGGTGACCGTCCCGATCCTGCGCCCCGCCATCGCCACCAACCTGATGCTGATCACGCTGCAGACCCTCTCGGTCTTCGGCCTCATCTTCATCATGACCGGCGGTGGCCCCGCCCAGCGCAGCCAGACGCTGCCGCTGTACATGTACGAGCAGGCGTTCTCGTACGGCCAGCTGGGCTACGGCACCGCCGTTGCCCTGCTGCTTCTGCTCATCGGCGCAGCCGCTTCCTTGCTGTACCTGCGCCTGCTGCCGGAGGAGGACAAGAAATGACCGCCACGACCAGCTCCGGGACCGCCGTGGACCGCACCGAGGAGGAGTCCGGCAGCCCCCTGCGCCCCCGCAGCTCCGGCAAGGGACCGCGGGAGCGGATGGCCTCCACCGCCAGCAGCATCGCGATGATCGTGATCGGCCTGGCCTTCCTGATCCCCCTGTTGTGGGTGGTGCTGGCCTCCTTCGACACCGAGGCCACCCTGTCCGTGCAATGGCCCTCCCGGTGGAGCCTGGACAACTACAAGGCGATATGGAACGAGGAGACCACGTTCCGGCCCCTGTGGAACTCCCTGCTGCTTTGCGGGGGCGCCACCCTGGTCACCATGATCGCCGCGGTGCTGTGCGCCTACCCGCTCTCGCGATACCGGTTCCGGGCCAAGCGGCCCCTGCTGCTGACGATCATCTTCTCCACCGGGCTGCCGATCACCGCGATCATGATCCCGGTGTACGCCCTGTTCGTGCGGGTGAACCTGATCGACTCGATGTTCGGGGCGATCCTGTTCCTGGGTGCCAGCGCACTGCCGTACGCCATCTTCCTCACCAAGGGGTTCATGGACTCCGTGCCCATCGAGATCGAGGAGTCCGGCTGGACGGAGGGCGCCGGCGTGTACCGCACCCTGTGGTCCATCGTGCTGCCGCTGATGAAGTCCGGTCTGGCCGTGGCCACGATCTTCACCTTCGTTGGCATGTGGGGGAACTTCTTCGTCCCGTTCATGCTGCTGCTGAGCCCGGAGAACCTGCCGGCCGCGGTGACCCTGTACACGTTCTCCTCCCAGTACGGGCAGGTGGCCTACGGGCAGCTGGCGGCGTTCTCGATCTTCTACTCCATCCCGGTGGTGGTGCTGTACCTGTTCATGGGGCGCACCCTGGGTCAGGGCTTCGCCGCCGCCGGCGGAGTGAAGGGCTGAATCCCGACCGTTCGTTCGCTCCCATCTGGTGACCAGCAGGCACCTGCTGACTACCGTGGACGCATCCCGTCCTCGATGAAGGAGCCAGCATGAACCAGCAGAAGAACGCCGAGAGCACCCTGAGCCCGCAGGTGGCCGAGCACGCGCACGAGCTCGGCACCAAGGACGGCCAGCCGCACTTCCCCTCCCAGGACCAGCAGCCCCCGGGGCTCACCGCCCCGATGCAGCCGGTGCCCGACCACGGCGAGGAGTCCTACGTGGGACACGGCCGCCTGGAGGGCCTTGCCGCCCTCGTCACCGGTGGTGACTCCGGCATCGGCCGCGCCGTCGCGATCGCGTACGCCCGCGAGGGCGCCGACGTGGCGATCTCCTACCTGCCCGAGGAGCAGGAGGATGCCGAGGAGACCCGTCGCTGGATCGAGAAGGCCGGTCGCCGCGCCCTGCTGCTGCCCGGCGACATCCAGGACGAACAGCTGGCCCGCTCCCTGGTCACCGACACGGTGGAGAAGTTCGGCCGGCTCGACATCCTCGTCAACAACGCCGGCTTCCAGTGGGGCCGGGCCGAGCCCAAGGGCATCGAGGGCATCGACTCCGCACGCCTGCACCGCACGCTGACCACCAACCTCGAGGCACTGTTCTGGATCACCCAGGAGGCCGCGAAGCACCTGAAGCCCGGCGGCTCGGTCATCAACTGCACCTCGATCCAGTCCTACGACCCCTCGGTGCCGCTGATGGACTATGCCGCCACCAAGGCGGCGATCACCAACGTCACCGTGAACCTCGCTGCGGACCTCGGCGAGAAGGGCGTGCGCGTCAACGCTGTGGCCCCGGGGCCCATCTGGACCCCGCTGAACGTGGCCACCCGCACCCCGGACGACTACACCGAGTTCGGCGGCAACACGCCCCTGGGCCGGGCAGGCCAGCCGTCCGAGGTGGCCGGGGCCTTCGTGTTCCTGGCCAGCCCCGCGGAGGCCAGCTACGTCTCCGGGACCGTGCTGGGCGTGACCGGGGGCCGCCCCGTCTTCTGAGGAACCGCTCGAGCTGTGCGCCCGTCGGCCCGTGAGGGTCGGCGGGCGCTTCGCCTGGGGGGGCGCAGGGCCGTGACGCGCCCGTCACATCCTCAGGGGAAGACGACGGTGCGGGCGCCGTCGAGCAGCACACGCGACTGCGCGAACCATCCCACGGCCTGGCGCAGGGTGCGGCACTCGGTGTCCTGACCGATCGCCGTGAGCTCTGCCGGTGTGCGGGGGTGGTCCACACGCGTCACGTTCTGCTCGATGATCGGCCCCTCGTCCAGGTCGCTGGTGACGAAGTGGGCTGTGGCACCGATCTGCTTCACGCCGCGGGCGTGCGCCTGCCGGTAGGGGTTGGCGCCCTTGAAACCGGGCAGGAAGGAGTGGTGGATGTTGATGCACCGCCCGGACAGCGCCTCGCACAGCTCGGGGGAGAGGATCTGCATGTACCGAGCGAGCACCACCAGTTCGATGTCGTGCTCCTCCACTGCCTCCAGCACCCGTGCCTCGAACGCGGCCTTCTGCTCCGACCCCTTGATGGGCAGATGCTCGAACGGCACCCCGTAGAAACCGGCCAGGGGGGCCAGAGTGTCGTGGTTGGCGAGGATCAGCGGTACCTCCAGGGCGAGGTTCCCGGCGTCCACCTGGAACAGCAGGTCGCTCACGCAGTGCTTCGCGGTCGAGGCCAGCAGCAGGGTGCGCAGCGGCCGGCCGGCGACGTCGAGCACATGCTCGATGTCGTAACGATCGATAACAGGCTGCAGCTCCAGCTCGAACTGCTCCGGCGCAGCGGGGGTGTCGATCTGCAGGCGCATGTAGAAGCGGCCCGTCGACGCGCTCGCGAACTGCTGGGACTCCGTGATGTTGCCACCGGTGGCCACCACCGCACCGGTGACGGCATGGACGATGCCGGGCCGGTCGTGGCACACCAGGGTCAGGACGAGATGATGGCTGGGGCTGCTCATCCGAGCAGTGTAGGAACTACCGGAGCACCGGCGCGGTGGCGTCCGCAGTCCGGGTGCGCGCAGGGAACGGCCGAGGGCGGGTGCCCCCTGCCGCGACGGGTCCGCCGACTCAGAACAGGATCTCGCGGGTGGCCGGGGTGCCCCGAGCGATCAGGCGCCCCTCACGGTAGGAGGCGATGAGCCCGGCGTTCCAGCTGAGCGCCTCCTGCCAATCGGCGGCGTCCAGGATCACGAAGCTGGCCGGCCTGCCCACGTCGATGCCGTAGTCCTCGCCCAGGTGGAGGGTGCGGGCGGCATTGTGGGTGATGAAGCGGTAGGAGCGGCGGATCTGCTCGTGCCCCATCATCTGGGTGACGTACAGGCCGTTCAGCACCACGTCTCGAAGGTTGCCGGTGCCCAGGGGGTTCCACGGGTCCACGATGTCGTCCTGCCCGAAGCTGACGTTGATGCCGGCCTCGGTGAGCTCCTTGACCCTGGTCACTCCACGGCGCTTGGGGTAGGTGTCGGTGCGTCCCTGCAGATGCGTGTTCACCAGCGGGTTGGAGACCATGTTGATGCCGCTCAGGGTGAGAAGCCGCATCAGGCGCACCACGTACGCGTTGTTGTAGGAGTGCATGGCGGTGGTGTGGCTGGCGGTGACGCGGTCCCGCAGGCCCAGCTCGAGGGCGCGGGTGGCCAGGGTCTCCAGGCCCCGGGAGGCCTCGTCGTCGATCTCGTCGCAGTGCACGTCCACCAGCAGGTCGAACTCCGCGGCCAGCTCGCACACCAGGTTCAACGACTCCACGGCGTACTCGCGGGTGAACTCGAAGTGGGGGATGGCGCCCAGGGCATCCACGCCCATCTCGGCGGCCCTGCGCATCAGCTGGGGACCATCGGGGAAGGAAAGGATGCCCTCCTGTGGGAACGCCACCAGCTGCAGGGTGATGGTGTCCCTCAGCTCCTCGCGCAGCTCCAACAGTGCCCGCAGGGCCGTGAGCTCCGGATCGGTGACGTCGACGTGGCTGCGCACGTACTGGATGCCGAACCCCGCCTGCTGGCGGATGGCGCGACCGGCCCGCTCCTTGACGTCCTCCACGGTGAGCTCGCGCTTGCGCTCGCCCCACACCTCGATCCCCTCGAACAGGGTGCCGGTCTCGTTGTACCGGGGCTGGCCCGCGGTGAGCGCGGAGTCCAGATGCACGTGGGACTCGATCAGCGGCGGCAGCGCGAGTCGCCCGGCGCCGTGGACGATCTCCTCCCCGTCGGTCGGATCCAGACGGGGGGCGATCGCGGCGATGCGGCCGTCACGGATCCGCAGGTCGCTGGTGGACTCGGCGTCCTCGATGCGCAGATCCTTGATCAGCAGGCTGGGGTTGCTCATGCCGACAGTCTCTCAGGGGCAGCGGCCTCGTCGGGCCGGCCGGTGAGCAGGTCCCCCAGCAGGTAGCACGCCACCGCGACGGCCATCGCGTTGATGGAGGCGATGCCCAGGGGCACGAACCAGCCCACCAGGCCCCCGACCACCACGCCCAGCACCGATCCCCAGGCCAGGCCCGCGCGGCGTGCGGGCCGCTTGGCCGCGGTGCCGACGTAGGCACGACGATGCCGCAGGAAGTCCGCGATCAGGATCGCGCCGATCGGGGGCAGCGTGGCGTTCAGGACGTTCAGCCACACCACGAAGTTGTCGTACAGCCACAGCGCGCTCAGGGTGCCCACCGCACCGGCCACCAGCACCAGGGGGCGCTTGTCGATCTTGGTGACGTTCGCGAAGCCGAGACCGGTGGTGTACAGCGCGTTGTTGTTGGTGGTCCAGATGTTCGCACCCAGCACGATGAGGGCGGGGATGGCCAGCCCCTGCGCGATCATCACGTAGAAGATGTCCTCCTGGCCGGTGAACGCTCCACCCACGGCTCCGAAACCGAACATCAGGGCGTTGCCCAGCAGGAAGGCGACCACCGTCGTGATCACGGCGATGCGGGGGCTGCGGGCGAAGCGCGTGAAGTTGGGCGTGGCGGTGCCACCGGAGACGAAGGAGCCCATCACCAGGCCGATCCCCATCACCAGCGGCATGCCGGAGGAGGCGGCGAACACCTCAGCCAGGCCCCCGCCGTCGGTGGTGGCGGTGATCATCGAATAGGTGCCCAGCACCGCGATCAGCGGCACGGACACGAAGCTGACGATCTCGATGGCCCGGATCCCGTAGTAGGCCGACGCCGTCATCAGCGCACCGGCGATGATCACGATCGGCCACGGGCCGATGCCCAGCAGGTCCCCGGTGGGCAGGGCGAACATGGCCACCCCCACACCGAACCAGCCCATCTGCGTCAGGGCGATCAGCGCCGAGGGGAGCAGCGACCCGGTGACACCGAAGGCCCGCTGCGCCAGCAGGTCCATGCTCATGCCGGTGCGTGCACCGATGTAGCCGAGTGCCCCGGTGTACGCCGCCAGGATCAGGCCGCCGATCGTGGTCGCGGCGAGGAAGCCGGTGAGGTCCAGCCCGTTGCCCAGGCGGGCCCCGACGCTCATGCTGGCTGAGAAGAACGTGAACCCCAGCATCACGAAGCCCACCGCCCAGAAGCCGCGTCGAGCACTGAGGGGGACGGGTTCGAGGGAGTAGTCGTGGTCCCCTCGGGGAGGGGCGTCCGCAGTGGGGGCGGTGGGGGCGCTGTTCGTCACGGGGCACTGTACGACTCGCCGCGACCAGGGTGGTGGCGTTCCGGCATGGGAGCGCGGGGATGACGGAACGGACACCTGCACTGTTCCCCGCGGCGGCGCTCGCGGTCTCGGAGGTCGCTGTGATCGCATCGATCGCCACCGGTGACGCGGAGGCTCCTTGGTCCTGGAGGATCCTGCGCACGGTGCCCACGGCACAGGGAGGTCACCCTCCCACCCGGTGTGCGCCTCCCGCGCGGGGACGGAGAAGGGCCGGGGCGTTCCCACGGGAACGCCCCGGCCCAGCGGGACTGCTGGGTGGACCCGTCAGCGCAGCTTCACGAGCGACCAGCCCAGCACCGAACCGTCGGCAGCATGCACCGCGAACGTGTCGGCCCCGCCCCGCGTATCGGGGAGGGCGACGGCGATCGAGCCGCTGGCATCGGCCTGCTGCCAATCGCCCAGCTGGGTGCCGGCAAGAGTGGTGCCGTACCAGGCGCCGGGCTCCAGACCAGCGATCCGGACCGTGGAGCCGCGCTCGACCTTCCCACCGGGCAGCTCGAGGTCGCCCTGGTCCGTTCCCCGGATCGAGGGGTGCACAGTGCCGGTCAGGGACAGCTCCGGCTTCGGCTCTGCGGGCGCTGCGACCTCCAGCGGCACCGGCTGCGCATCGACGGAGGCGGTCGCCTCGAGCCCGCCGTTGACGGCGGTCACGGTGAGCGACGGGAGGGTGGCCGTGCCTGCGACCACGTCGGCCTCGGTCAGGGTGTAGGTGCCGGTCGCGGCAGCCGTCTCCTCCGTGGCCAGCTGCTCGGCGTGGACCGCGCCGGTGAGTCCGGTCAGGCGCACGTTTCCCGTGTTCGTGGCCGTCACGGCGTACTCGATGGAGTCGCCCACCGAGTCGGTCCCGTCTCCGTCCACCTCCACGGTGCGGGTCACGGAGCGCTCCAGGGCCACCTCGGGGGTGCGCTCCCGCAGGTCCACCTCCTCGCCGACCACGCGCACGGTCTCGGCATCCAGACCACCACCGGTCAGCTCCCAGCTGGTGTCGGGGACGAAGAACCCGTCGGCCGCCTCCTCAGCGGTGACCAGGTGGCGAGGGGTGAGGCAGTCGTAGCCGTCACCGGCCGGCAGGTTCCGCCAGCGGCAGTTGCCGGGCTCCGGCGGCACGAACGGGGTGAGGTTCCCGGACACCGGCGTGACCGTCTGCGAGACGTTCGAGGTGGATTGCACACGGAAGCGGTACGGCACCTGATCGCCCTCGCCGTACGGATCGGCGGCGAGATCGCGCCCGGCATCATTGCGCTCACCGGTGATCTGGGCGCCCAGCATGGCCGGGGGCCCCTGCTCCACGGTGATCTCCGCATCGCCGCGCAGTGCGTAGCTGCCCGCGCTCACCTGGATCTCACCACGGGTGACCCCCACCTGGGCGAAGGCCGGGGCGGTCACCGGGATGCGCAGCTGGATGGACTCGCCGGGATCCAGGGCAGGCAGCTCGACGGTCTTGGCGGTCCATCCAGCCGGGAAGGACGCGGTGGCGGTGCAGGCGGGCAGCGCCACCTGATCATCGTTGCGCACGGTGAATTCCAGCTCGGTGCTCTGGCCGGCATCGAGGCCGGCCGCGGCGGGGGAGAATGCCGCGCAGAACGGGTTCAGCCACGCCTTGTCGAAGGCGCCGTAGCGGATCTCGCTGTTCGCCGCTTCGTACAGCACTCCGAAGGTGCCGTCCTGCAGCGCGACCAGATCCGAGTACGAGGTCGCACCGGACTGGAACACCTTCGCCACCGGCCAGGTGGCGCCGTCATCGCACGAGTAGCGCACGGTCCCGTTCTGACGCCCGGTGGTGCTGTTCGCGTTGGAGAACAGCAGCTCCTTGGCCTCGGGGCTGCCGGCCGTGGCATTGGGGTTCATGGGTATGATCGCGGCGTTGTTGCGGGGATCGGTGAGCGTGTGGTCCACCTCGGGCTCGGACCAGGTCTCGCCGCCGTCGGAGGAGTAGGCGACGTACCGAGCGCTGCCGCCGGAGTGCATGCGCGAGTTCAGCATCAAGGTGCCGTCGGAGAGCTCCACCACCTTGTTCTCGTCCATGTTGGTGCCGACGGGTGTGCCCATCTGCCAGGTCTGCCCGTGGTCGTCGGAATAGACCGAGTAGGCCTTCACGGTGCCGTCCGAGAACGCGCCGGCGTACTGCAGGACCAGGCGGCCGGCGTGCTCGCCGTGGCGGATCTGGATGCCGTGGCCGGAGGTGGCGAAGGTGGCGCGCACCTCCGGGGGCTTGACCACCTCGGTGACCGATTCCTTGGTCCAGGTGTGCCCGCCGTCGGTGGAGATCGAGACGGAGGCGCTCATCACCGAGCGGTCGGCGTCGTCGTTGCCATAGGCGCTGTTCCAGAACCCGGTGTCCTTGGAGAACACGTGGAAGTTGAACAGAGTCCCGGTCTCGCGGTCGTACACGTAGGAGGGATCGGAGTACCCGATCTTCTGGGCCCCGTCCTCTCCTTGGGCGACAACCGTCTGCTCTCCCCAGGTCCTCCCGCCGTCGGTGGAGCGGCGCTGCAGGATGGAGTTCGGGCCGGGGGCGTCGATCCCGGTGGGCCGACCGTCGTAGGAGGCGAGCAGGTCGCCGCCCTCCAGCTGGATGATCGCGGGGATGCGGTAGTTGGGGAACGCACCGTCACCTCCCAGTGCGATGCGCTGCTCCTCGAAGGCTCCGGGTTCCTCGGCGTGGACCATGCCTGATCCTCCCAGACCGGAAGGACCTCTCGTGCACTCGCTCACCGAACCGCTGCGCGGCGGACTGATCGCCTCCTGCCGGGCCTACCCGGGGGAGCCCCTGCGCCACCCGGAGACCATGGCGCTAGTGGCCGCCGCCGTCACCGAGGGCGAGGCCCTCGCCGTGTGCGCTCAGGGGCTCGCGGACGTGCAGCTGGTCTCGACCCGCGTGGACGTGCCGACCATCGGCATCGGGAAGGACGGCGAGAGCGGCGTGTTCATCACCCCGACACTGCGCCACGCCCAGGCGGTGATCGCTGCCGGGGCGGCGTTGCTGGGGCCGGTCATGGTGCCCCTTCGCGTGTGAGGACAACCGTCGTGCGACCGAGCGTGCGGGGGAATGCCAACGGGCACCTCCCAGATTCTGGAAAGTGCCCGTGGCCTGCTACTTCTTCGGTCGGGCTGACAGGATTTGAACCTGCGACCCCTTGACCCCCAGTCAAGTGCGCTACCAAGCTGCGCCACAGCCCGAAACCCTCCACGGCGGGAGGGCCGACGTCGATAGTACCCTGCAGGAACGGCGGGGAGCGAATCGAGAGCACCGTGACCTGCGGCACCCTACGGAAGGCGGAGCATGGTCGATAAGGATCGTCTGCAGCAGTGGAGTCGCGTGGTGGCCGAGGAGGCCCAGGCGAAGGACCACTCCGCGCCCGAGATCGCCGGCTTCACCGAGCACGAGGCCCCGTGGCGCTTCGAGGTGCTGGTCGACAACCTCAGCCAGGTCGCCGACAGCGTGCTGGACCTGGGGGACGATCTCCCCGATGCCAGCGCCGGCACCTATGACCTGGTGGTGAGCCGCTTCCGTGGGATCGACGCCGGTGAGATCGCCTCCCTGCTGCAGCCCGACGGCACCTTCCTGACCGAGCAGGCCGGCAGCGACGACCTCGCCGAGGTGCGCGAGGAGCTCTGCGCGCTCAGCGGCCCCTCGTCCCAGCCCGCCGCTCCCACCGTGTCGCTGATGGAGATGGAGAACGCACTGGTGCGCTCCGGTCTCACCATCGAGCGGGCCGACGCGCACCGCGGGCACTACACCTTCGAGGAGCCCGAGGCGCTGCTGCGCTACGCGGCCCGCATGCCGTGGCTGCCCACACCGCACCCGGACGCTCCCGGTCTCGAGGATGCCCTGGCGCGGTTCGCCGCGCGCTTCGAGGACGGCCCGCTGGAGGCGACCGCGAGTCGCTTCGTGCTGTTGGCCCGCGCGCCCGGCACTCCCGACGCCGGCAGGCTCGACCTGAGCTCCCTTCCCGATGACGATCTGAAGGTGCCGCGCGTCTGATCGACTCCCGGGACCTGCGATGCTCGCCCCGCCTGCGTGGGACCGCTGTTGCGACCACCCCGGGGGCTAGTGTGCAGGTATGCATGCCGAGCAGTCCGACACGCCCGCTGGGGGAGTGCCGCCGGAGCCGCCCGAGCAGCCGGAGGTCGCCGCGGCCTCCACCGGTGATCGGCGCGAACGGCCCATGACCCCGCACGGTGAGACCCCGTACTCACCGATGTCGCTGCTGCGCGCCCTCACCTCCAACCCGCTCGACGTCGACGCCCTGCGCGGCACCGAGGACAGCCACGAGGACGAGGAGCTCGTCGACACCCCCACCACGCGCACGCTGACAGCGATCGCGGCGGTGGTGCTCGGCTTCGTGTTCGCGGTCTCGGTGACGAATCTGCGCGAGGCCGCCTCCGGGGAGGACAGCCCCCGCGCCCAGCTCCAGCAGCGCGTGATCGAGTCGCGCAGCGAGGCCGATGACCTCGAGACCCATCGCGACGAGCCCATCGAGAGGATCGCCGAGCTCCAGCAGCAGGTGCTCGAGAGCGGGGATGCTGGCGCCGGTGATCGCCTGGCCGCCTATGAGCGCGCCACCGGCGCAGTCCCCATGACCGGACCGGGCGTGGTGTTCACCGTCGATGACTCCGCACCGCTGCCCGCCGAGCCGGGCACCACCGGAGGTGTGGTCAACCGCGTCACCGACGGCGACCTGCAGATCGCGGTGAACGGCCTGTGGGCCGCTGGCGCCGAGGCCGTCTCCATCAACGGCCAGCGCATCACCTCCACCAGCGCCATCCGCCGCGCGGGCGATGCCGTGCTGGTGGACTTCCGGCCCCTCTCACCGCCCTACCAGGTCACCGCGCTTGGCGACAGCGCCGAGCTGCGCTCCGGGTTCGAGCAGAGCCAGGACGGCACCTACCTCAGTGGCCTGTCCACGCGGTTCGGCATCCGCCTGTCCTGGGAGGCGGGGGAGGAGCTCACCGTCCCTGCCCGCACCGCGGCGACGCTGCGGGAGGCCTCCGGTGTGGAGCCCGAGCGCGGCGCCGTGCCCGAGGGCAGCCCATCCACCGACGACTCCGAGGGGGAGAACCCATGATCGCCATCATCGGCCTGCTGCTGGGCGTGATCATCGGGGTGGTGCTCCAGCCCGACGTGCCCGTGTTCCTGCAGCCCTACCTGCCGATCGCCGTGGTGGCGGCCCTGGACACTCTCGCCGGTGGTCTGCGCGCAGCCCTCGACGGCGCCTTCGACTCCCACGTGTTCATCACCTCGTTCCTGTTCAACGTGCTGATCGCAGCGTTCCTGGTGTTCCTGGGGGACCAGCTGGGCGTGGGGGCACAGCTGTCCACCGCCGTGATCGTGGTGCTGGGCATCCGCATCTTCTCCAACGCGGCAGCCATCCGGCGCCGCCTGCTGCGGTCATGACCGGCACCCGCATCCCCGAGTCCCACGGCCAGCAGCGCCGGGCCTGGCGCAACCTGCGCGGCACCCTCGCCCCGCGGGCCACCCTCTCCCAGCTGATCGTGGGCCTGCTGTGCTTCCTGCTGGGGCTGTCGATCGCGGTGCAGGTGGGCCAGCGCGAGGAGGACTCACTGCAGGGCGCCTCCCAGCAGGAGCTGCTGCGCCTGCTGGACGAGTCCGGTCGCCACGTCGACTCACTGGAGGACGAGAACGCTGAGCTGGACCGCACACTGGCCTCCCTGGAAGCGGGACAGGAGGACGATGCCGCCGCGCAGAGCGCCGCCGCCGAGCGCCTTGAGGACCTGGAGATCCTGGCCGGTACCGTGCCCGCGGAGGGCCGCGGCCTGCACGTCACCATCTCCGATCCCGCCGGCAGCGTCTCCACCGGGATCGTGCTCGGCGTCGTGCAGGAGCTGCGCAACGCGGGTGCGGAGGTGCTGCAGATCGGGCCGGTGCGGGTGATCGCCTCCACCTCCATCACCGCCGGGGCCGACGGCGGCATCGTCGTGGACGGCACCGAGATCCCCTCGCCCTACGTCATCCGCGCCATCGGCGACCCGACCGTCATGGAGCCCGCCCTGAAGATCCCCGGCGGGGCTGCGGACTCCGTCTCCTCCGCGGGGGGCACCTTCACCGTTCGCGCGGAGGACGAGATGCGGATCGACGCGGTGCGCGAGCTGGCAGAACCCACGCATTCCCAGGTGGTCAAGTGATCGTCAAATCCTGGCGGTGACGGCGGATTCTGCTCGCCCCACCCCCGGTGTCGTGCGAAGATTGATGGGCGGCGCCCGGTGCCAGTACCGTCCCCGGGCAGACCGCTGATCAGGGAAGGGGTGCGCGATGTCGGACAATACCGAATGGAACGACACGAATCTGGATCACACGTCGCAGCTGAGTGCGATCTCGCCCGTCGATCCGGCTGACGACGGCGATGCCGGCATCACGTCCCAGGATCGCGCGGCGATCGACAACCTGCCCCCGGACAGCGCCCTGCTGATCGTCCGCAAGGGCCCGAACATGGGTGCCCGCTTCCTGCTGGACTCCGAGACCACCATCGCCGGCCGCCACCCCAACAGCGAGATCTTCCTGGACGACGTCACCGTCTCCCGCAAGCACGCCGCCTTCGTGCGGGACGGCGCCGGCTTCCTGGTACGGGACCTGGGCTCCCTCAACGGCACGTACGTGGCTCGTGAGCGAGTGGACGAGGCCCACCTCGAGCCCGGTCAGGACGTCCAGATCGGCAAGTACCGCCTGACCTACCACCCGTTCCACGGGAAGGGCTGACCCGGTGCCGGCCTCCGCATCGCGCAGGCCGAGCTCGGGGGCCGCACGGCTGAGCATCGGCCAGGTCCTCGATCTGCTGCGCGACGAGTTCCCGGACCTGGCGCACTCCAAGCTCCACTACCTCGAGGCGGAGGGCCTGATCGAGCCGGAGCGCACCGCGTCCGGCTACCGCAAGTACTCCCGGGCGGACGTGGACCGCCTGCTGTTCGTGCTGCGCGCCCAGCGGGACCGCTTCTGGCCGCTGAAGGTGATCAAGGAGCACCTGCTCGAGCACGGTGTCGACGCTGCGGCCAGCTCCACGGTGACCTCGATCGCCTCCAGGCCCGGCCCCAGTGCACAGATCCAGGCGGTGCGCCTGGACCGCCGGGGGCTCGCGGAGCAGGCCCGGGTCGACGAGGAGTTCCTCACCGAGCTGGAGCAGTACGGTCTGCTGGCCGACGGGCTGCTGTTCTACGGCGCCGCGGAGCTGGAGATCACCACCGCCGCCCGGCGCCTGGCCGATGTGGGCCTGCATCCGCGGCACCTGGTGATGCTGCGCACCTCCGCCGAGAGGGAGGCGCACATGATCAACTCCATCGCGCGCCCCCTGTCGAGGCCCGGCGACCCGGCCGCCCGCGGGGGCGCGGAGGATCTCGCACGGGACCTCGGCGAATCCATGATCGGCCTGCACAGCGCACTGCTGCGGTCGAAGCTGCGGGGCCGCTGAGCACGTCGGACCGTCACCGAGCCGTGACCTGGAACCGGCGAGTTGCTGTCGGTGGGACGCCCGAAGGCGCTACGCTGACGGGGAGCTCCTCTCCTTCCCCGTCAGGAGCCGGATCCCGGAGGTCAATGTGAACGCCAGTCGCGGCGACGATCGCACCGCTCAATCCACCGTGCCTGCCGAGCCTGCGCAGGGCGTCCTGTTCGACGAGGTCGTCGACACGCCCGGTGAGCTCGGCTACCGCGGTCCCGCCGCCTGCAAGGCCGCCGGCATCACCTACCGCCAGCTGGACTACTGGGCCCGCACCGGGCTGGTCGAGCCGTCGGTGCGCGCCGCGTCCGGCTCCGGCAGCCAGCGCCTGTACGGCTTCCGCGACGTACTGGTGCTGAAAGTGGTCAAGCGCCTCCTGGACACCGGTGTCTCCCTCCAGCAGATCCGCGTTGCCGTCGCCGCCCTGCGCGAGCGCGGCATCGACGATCTCGCCCAGATCACCCTGATGAGCGATGGTGCCTCGGTGTACGAGTGCACCTCCGCCGAGGACGTCTTCGACCTGGTCCAGGGCGGCCAGGGCGTGTTCGGCATCGCCGTGGGTCGCGTGTGGCGCGAGGTCGAGACCGAGCTGGCCGTGCTGCCCAGCGTCGACCCGGCCGATGACGCCACCCTGGCCCTGCAGGACGAGCTGGCGGCCCGCCGCCGCGCCCGCCAGGCCGGCTGAGCCCCCGCACCACGAAGAACGGCGAGCCCCGGGGAAGGGGGCTCGCCGTTTCTGTGCGGCTGCACGGTGGGCGGCGGTCCGTGCCGGCGCGCTCAGGAGAGCTGGCGGGAGTCCATCACCGTGCGCAGCAGGGCATCGAAGTCCTCCGTGAGGCGCTTGCCGGAAGCGCCCTCGTAGCGGTGCAGGGGCACGGCGCCGCCCTGCGCCTGCTGCAGGCCCACGCGCTCCTCGATCACCGGCTCCAGCACCTTGTCGCCGAACAGGTCGCGCAGCTCCGCCAGGCGGTACTGGTGCTCCACCGAGCGCGGGCGGTACCGGTTGACCACCAGGCCCAGGGGGATCAGCCGGGGCGCAAGATCCTCCTCGCGCATCTCAGCCGAGAGCTTCAGAGCGCGATCGGCGGCGGTGACGGCGAAGAAGCCGGGCTCGGCCACCACCAGGGAGCGGTCCGAGGCGGCCAGGGCCGTCTGGGTGAGTCCGTTCAGCGAGGGCGGGCAGTCGATCAGCACCAGGTCGTACTGGTGGGTGCGCCTGTCCAGTGCATCTCGCAGGCGCCGCAGGTCCCGGGGTGCCGGGGCGGGGGAGTCCATCACCGAAGAGCGTGCTGAACCGGGGATCACGTCGAGATGGGAGCGCTCGTCCTTCGACCACGGGGTGGGGCGGATCGCCCGATCCACGGTCTCGGTGCGAGGCGAGGAGAGCACCTCGGCGACGTCCGGGCCGGTGGCCGGCTCGCCCAGCAGGCCCAGCGTGGTGTCCCCCTGAGGATCCAGGTCGATCACCAGCGTGTTGACGCCCTGGTGGAGAGCAGCGGACGCCAGGCCCAGGGTGACAGAGGTCTTGCCGACCCCGCCCTTGAGGGAACACACACTCACGATGAACACGCCCCGCAGTCTACCGATCACCCGGCACTGCTCCAGCGCAGACCAGGCGATAGCCTGCTACGACCGCGTCACCCCGAGCGCTGCGTGCCCACCTCCACCCCACTGTCCCAGGAGACCCCATGCCCCAGATCGAGCATCAGCTGGTCCTCGAGCTGCTCGAGGGCTGCGCGGCCAGTGCCCGCGCCGAGGCCGAACAGCTCGGGGCCGTGGGCACGGTCTCGCCCACGGAGCTGGTCCTGGCCACCGCAGATCTGGACGCCGTACGGGGGCTGCGGCGCGTGGTCGCCGCGTACACCACGGTGACCGTCCCGGCGCGCCGTCCCCGCGAGCTGCTGGAGACCTCCGTGCTGCAGCAGGTGTCGGCCCTGATCGAGGACCTCGGCCGCCAGCGCCCCCGGCAGCGCTTCACCGGCCTGCGGCTCGCCGCAGCGGGAGCCGACAGCACCGAGATGCAGCGCATCGCCGAGGCCGTGGCGGAGCTTGCCCGGGTGCCCGTGGACGAGGAGGGCGATCTGCTGCTGCGGGTGCGCCGTGGCGCAGCGGGCGCGGGGGAGTCCTGGCAGCTGCTGCTGCGCACCACACCACGGCCTCTCTCCGCCCGGCCGTGGCGCACGGTGAACTACCCCGGCGCCGTCAACGCCACCATCGCGGCCACCGTCCTGGACCAGATGGTGATCGGTGCAGGCGACGAGCTGCTCGACATGACCTGTGGATCCGGGACCTTCCTGGTGGAGCAGCTGCACGAGGTCGCCCCGGCCCGTGCCGTGGGCGTGGACCTGGATCCCATGGCGATCGAGGCCGCCCGTGCGCATCAACGTGCTGCCCGGCGCAAGGGCCGCATCGACTGGATCACCGGCGATGTGCTCACGGCCCCCGTGGAGGCGGGCTTCACCCGGATCCTCACCAACCCGCCATGGGGCACCCTGCACGGTGAGCATGCCACCAACGAGCAGCTGCACGCGGACCTGCTGCGCCGCGCCGCCGCCCTCGCTGCGCCCTCCGCCCGCCTGGGAGTGCTCACCCATGAGATCCGCCGGATGAAGCAGGTGCTCCAGGCGCAGGTGGACGAGCCCGGCGCCTGGCGGCTGGAACGGGAGCACCGCTTCTTCCAGAAGGGTCACCACCCGCGCCTGTTCCTGCTGCGCCGCTGAGACGGCCGGCAGCGGCAGGGCTCTCGCTCAGAACCCTCGCCGGGCGCCCTCCAACGCCTGCAGCGCGGAGTCCTCGCCCTGCAGGCTCACCTGAGCGTGCTCCCGGCCGAACGCCCACAGCAGCAGCTCGGAGGGCCGGCCGTGGACGCTCACCGCGCCACGGGCGTTCCTGGTGGGGATGCGCACCGAGCCGTGGGGGGATATCAGGGTCACCTCCACGTCGGCCTTCACCAGCAGGCGGGCCATGCGGCGCAGGCCGGACCAGAGCTGGGCCTGGTCGGAGGTGGCGAGCTCGCGCGGCTCCCAGTCGGGGCGAGCGCGGCGCAGGTCCTCGAGGTGGATGAAGTACTCCGCCGTGTTCATCAGCCCGTCCAGCACCCGCACGGGGGAGAGCTTCTGCGGGCCGGAGCGGAACTTCTCCACCCGCTGTGCCCAGGGCAGTGCACGCAGCGCGTCCAGGCCCTCCTGGGCCTTGCGGGCCACGGGCGCGACCGGAAGCTTCGGACCGATCATCAGATCGGGGCGCTGCTCACGCAGCAACAGGTGCTCGAGCAGATCGGAGGCGTCCCATCCGGGAAGGACCGTCGGCGCCGCGGGGCCACCGGCATCAAGGAGATCGGCGAGGGCAGCTCGCTCACGCTGGACCAGGGAGGCTGCTGATGTGTCGCTCATGTCACCCATCCTAGAGACAGCCCCTGCGCCGTCACCTGATACGGCGGTGGGGGAGTGACCGCCCTGCCGGCTCCGACTGTCAGCTCTGGTTGCTGAAGGCGTCGTCGAAGGACGTCTCGGAGACGGGGTAGTCCAGGGTGCGCAGGTGCTCCAGGGCCTCCTTCGCACCGTGCAGGCGGTCCATCCCGGCGTCCTCCCACTCGATGGAGATGGGGCCGTCGTAGCCGATGGAGCGCAGCGCCCGGAAGCAGGCGTCCCACGGAACGTCACCGCGGCCGAAGGACACGAAGTCCCAGCCGCGGCGCGGGTCGCCCCACGGCAGGTGCGAGCCCAGGCGGGTGTTGCGACCGGTGGTGCGCACCCGGATGTCCTTGCAGTCCACGTGGTAGATGCGGTCGGCGAAGTCGGTGATGAAGGAGACCGGGTCGATCTCCTGCCACATGAAGTGGGAGGGGTCCCAGTTCAGTCCGAACGCCTCCCGGTTCCCGATGGCCTCCAGAGTGCGCTTGGTGGTCCAGTAGTCGTAGGCGATCTCGGAGGGGTGCACCTCATGGGCGAACCGCACCCCGCACTCGTCGAACACGTCCAGGATCGGGTTCCAGCGGTCGGCGAAGTCCTGGTAGCCGGCGTCGATGACGTCCTGCCCGACCGGCGGGAACATGGCCACGTACTGCCAGATCTTGGAGCCGGTGAAGCCGATGACGGTCTTCACGCCCATCTTCTGTGCCAACCGGGCGGCGTCCTTCATGTCCTCGGCGGCACGCTGGCGCACGCCCTCGGGGTCGCCGTCGCCCCAGATGCGCTGGGGCAGGATCGCCTGGTGGCGGAAGTCGATCGGGTCATCGCAGATCGCCTGACCCCCCAGGTGGTGGGAGATCGCCCAGCACTTCAGGCCGTGCTTCTTAAGGATTCCCAGACGCTCGGCGACGTAGTCCTCGTCGTCCCAGCGGGAGGCGTCCAGGTGCTCCCCGGAGATCGCGATCTCCAGGCCGTCGTACCCCCAGCCGGCCGCGAGCGCGGCGACCTCGTCGAGGGTGAGATCGGCCCACTGGCCGGTGAACAGGGTGTGCTGTGCCATAGCTGCTTCTCCTTCGGGTAGAGGGCTCTGTCAGAGGGGGATGGTGGCGCCGTCGGCCGCATCGGAGGCGATCACCGCATCGAGCACGCGCTGCAGCGCGAGCCCGTCGGCGAAGTCGGGGGCGTAGGTGGCGGCCTCGCCGTCCCGGATCGCCACCAGCAGGTCACGGGCCTGGTTCGTGAAGGCGTTCTCCCAGCCCAGCACGTGCCCCTGCGGCCACCAGGCCTCGAGGTAGGGGTGCTCCGGCTCGGTGACCAGGATGCGGGTGAAGCCCTGCTCGGCGATGGGGGCGGTGGAGTCCAGGAACCACAGCTCGTTGGGGTTCTCGAGCTCGAAGCGCAGAGCGCCCTCCGTGCCGAACAGCTCGATGCGCAACTGGTTCTTCGCGCCGTTGGCGACCCGGGAGACCTCCACCGAGCCGAACGCGCCTCCGTCCAGCTCGAGGGTGGCCCAGGCGGCGTCATCGACGGTCACCTGCTCCATGCCGTCCTCGCCCTGCCGCTGCGGGATCATGGTCGCCAGCCGGCCGCGCACCGCGGTGGTGCGCTGCCCGGTCAGGTGCTGGATCTGGTCGATCGCGTGGGAGCCGATGTCCCCCAGCGCTCCCGAGCCGGCGGTCTCCTTGCGCAGGCGCCAGGTCATCGGGGCGTCCTCGTCGACCAGCCAGTCCTGGAGGTAGGAGGCGCGCACCTGGCGGATGCTGCCCAGGCGCCCGTCGGCCACCAGCTGCCTGGCCAGCGCCAGGGCGGGGACCCGACGGTAGGTGAAGCCCAGGGCCGCGACCTGACCACGGGCCTTCGCGGCCTCGGCCGCCTCGACCATGGCTTCGGCCTCGGCGGTGTCGTTGGCCAGGGGCTTCTCGCACAGCACGTGCTTGCCGGCCTCGAGCGCCGCGATCGCGATCTCGGCGTGGAGGAAGCCGGGCGTGCAGATGTCCACGATGTCGATGTCGTCGCGGGCGATGACCTCGCGCCAATCGGTGGCGTGCTCCTGCCAGCCCAGCTGCTGGGCGGCCTCGGCCACGGCCTGCTCGTCACGGCCGACGATGACCCTGCGAGCCACCTCGGGCACATCGAAAGCAGCACCGACGGTGCGCCATGCCTGGGAGTGGGCCCGCCCCATGAAGGCGTAGCCGATCATGGCCACCCCCAGTGGGCGGTCGGTGGGGACGGTGGGACTGTTCACGGGGATTTCTCCTCGGGGTCGTGTCGATCAGAGCGTCGCGGCGAGGGGGTCGAAGTCCTCGTCCAGCAGCGCCGGGGCGCTGACGGTGGAGGCCAGGTCCACGCCGGAGGTGGTGCCGGTGGCCTCGTCCAGGCTGATCATGATGTCCAGGACGTGGTCGGCCAGCTCCCCCGTGAGGCGGTGGGGGCGGCCTGCGCGAATGGCGCGGGCCATCTCCAGCACGCCCAGGCCGCGCCCGGTCACCGCACCGGTGGCCTCGTGCTCGGTCCAGTCCTCGTCGCCGCGCTGGGCGACCAGGGTGGGGCCCTCGAACACGTTCGGATCCGGCAGGGCGATGGTGCCGGTGGAACCGGTCAGCTCCAGCACCGGCGGCCGCCCGATCGGGTCGTCGAAGGAGAACTCGACCGAGCCGGTGGTGCCGCTCGCAAAGCGCAGCACGCCGTTGACGTGGGTGGGGACCTCCACCTCGAAGGACTCCCCGGCGCGGGGCCCGGAGCCGATGGTGCGGGTCTCGCTGGCGCGGGAGCCGACGGCGCTGACGGAGGAGACGGGGCCGTAGGCCATCACCAGGGCGGTGAGGTAGTACGGGCCGATGTCGTAGAGCGGTCCCGCGCCGGCCTGGAACAGGAAGTCTGGGTTGGGGTGCCAGGACTCGGGGCCGGGGGAGCGGAAGCGCGCCACCGCGGAGCGGGGCTCGCCGACCACGCCGGAGGCCAAGGTGCGCAGGGCGGTCTGCACGCCGGCACCGAGCACGGTGTCGGGGGCGCACCCGACCCGCAGGCCCGTCTCGGAGGCCTGGCGCAGCAGGGCGGCGGCGTCCTCACGGTTGGTGGTCAGCGGCTTCTCGCTCCACACGTGCTTGCCGGCCTCGAGGATGGAGCTGGAGACCGCGTGGTGGGCGGCCGGGATGGTCAGGTTGATGACGATCTCGACGTCCGGATCGTCCAGCACGGTCTCCACCCCGCCGTGGTGGGGGATGCCGTACTCCTCGGCGCGAGCAGCGGAGGCCTCTGCCCTCAGATCGCCGATGGCGCGCACCTCGACGTCGGGGAAGGTGGCGAGCTGGGTGAGGTACTGGGCGGCGATCACGCCGGCACCGATGATGCCGACGCCGACGGGTCCGGTGGGGGTGGTCATCGGGCGCCACCTCGCTGGAATTCGCCGAGCTGGGCGTAGGAGCGGGCGATGGCCTCGAGCACGTCACCGCTGTAGTCGTCGAACTCGATCACGCCGGTCTGGATCCAGTCCGCGGCGGCGAGAACGGAGGGAACGTCCATGTCGCCCTGACCCAGGGGCTGCTGATCGGCGGTGGAGCCCTCGAAGGGCCCGTCCTTCAGGTGCAGCAGCTGGACGCGCTGTCCCAGCCGGCCCAGCAGCTCGGCCGGGTCGGTGCCGCCCACAGCGCACCAGAAGGTGTCCAGCTCAAGGACCACGCGGGGGTCGAGGTGGTCGGCGAGGACCTCCAGGCCGCAACGGCCCTCGAAGATCGGGCGGGCCTCGAAGTCGTGGTTGTGGTAGCCGACGTTCACGCCGTGCTCGGCGGCGATGCCGGCCAGTTCGTTGAGGCGGTCAGCGGTGGCCTTGATGTCGGGGACCTGGTTCCACTTCTCACGGTCCACGTACGGGTCGATCACGGTGCGCACGCCGAGGGAGGCGGCGGCCTCGAACACGCGTGCCGGGTCCTCACTGGTCACCAGGGAGGCATGGGTGGAAGGGGCGGTCAGGCCGTGCATCGGCAGCTGCTCGCGCAGCATCTCGACATGGTCCATGAGAGCGAAGGGCTCCACCTGGGTGAAGCCGATCTCGGCCAGGCGGGCCAGGGCGGCGGTGGGGTCATCGGTCAAGTGCTGGCGGATGCTGTACAGCTGGACGGAGATGTCCACGGGGGCGACTCCTCGAAGCCGGGGGGTGTCAACTGGATCACACAACCCTATGGCTCTGAACTGGGGTCCGGCAAAAGCCTTCAGGACTCGTCACATCCGGGCGGCCGCGCCCACGGGAGCCGACCCCATGGACGGGCCTGGGCGAGGTCGATCACCTCACGGATCTGCTCGCCTGCCCGGATCTGCATACCTGCCAGTACGACCACTCGCCGGGGCGCGCACAGGACTGGGGATGGCGCACACTGAGGGGGTGGAACGAGACGTGAGCGCAGCCCTGACCTTCGACGTGATCGACGGGACGGAGGTGGCGCTGCTGTTCGCCGTCTCCGCTGCCCCCATCGAGCAGGAGACGCTCGAGGTGACCATCGGTGGCCGGGACGTCCTGGTGGAGGAGACCCGGGACCGGTTCGGCAACCGCATGCACCTGCTGAAGGACCTGCCGGAGGGCACGGTGCGCCTGCGGTACAGGGCCACCGGAGTGGGGCAGGCGGAGCCGCCCACCGTGGAGCCCACCGATGCGGCCTCGCACCTGCGGCCCTCCCGCTACTGCGAGGTGGACGAGTTCACCAAGGTTGCCGCCGAGGTGGTGGGGGATCGCACCGGGATGGCCGCGGTCCACGCGGTGGTGGCCTGGGTGCACCAGCACCTGGACTACGTGCCCGGCTCCAGCACCGTCACCGACTCCGCGCGCAGCACCTACGTGGCGCGGCAGGGCGTGTGCCGGGACTACGCGCACCTGACCTCGACGCTGCTGCGGGCCGGTGGGATCCCCTCGCGCTGCGTGTCCGCCTACGCCCCGGGCCTGTCCCCGATGGACTTCCACCTGGCCGTGGAGGCGCTGGTGGATGAGCAGTGGGTGGTGGTCGATGCGACCCACCTGGCGCCGCGCGCCTCCATGGTGCGCATCGCCACCGGTCAGGATGCGGCCGACACGGCCTTCATGACCACGCTGGCGGGCAGGCTGAAGCTGACGGGGATCCGCGTCAACGCGGTCGCGAACCCGGGCCTGCCGGAGGAGAACTGGGAGCAGACCGTCCAGCTGCGCTGATCGGCCTGACCGGCACTGACCAGATCAGGCCGGGGTCGGGCCCTCGGGGGTGTCCTCGCCCGGCTCGTCGTCGGGCCGGCCGTCGGCGTCGGTGGGCCGGCCGGGCTGCTCCGGCTGCTCGCGGTCCCGGTCGTCACCGGACTCGTCGAGCCCGGCCAGGTACTGCTCGAACTCGGCGGCCAGGTCCTCACCGGTGGGGACTTCCTCGCCGGCACCGGCGGTGATGGCCCGATCGAACTGCTTCTCCAGGCTCGCCACCATCTCCTGCAGCTGCGGGGCGGCCTCCACCTGGGCGGCGATGGACTGCCGCACGGGCTCGGCCTGCGACTCCAGCGCTCCGTAGGGAACGGTGGGGCCGGCCTCCTCGCCCACCGCGCGCAGCAGCGCCATCGCGGCGTCGGGGTAGGCGATCTCGTGCAGGTACTGCGGGACGTGCGCCACCAGGCCCACCACCTCGTGACCGGCGTCGGCCAGGCGCATGGTGAGCAGGGCGGTGAACGGCGCGCGCAGGCGGAACGTGCCGGGCATGGTTCGGCGCACGCTGATGGAGTCGGGGCTGCCGGCGAAGCGGGTCACCGGCAGCTCGCGGGTGTGGGGGACCGGTGCCGGGAAGCTCTGCAGCAGCAGGGTGCGCTCGATGCCCAGCTGGTCCACGACGATCCGCAGGGCGGTGGCCACTCGCTCCCACTGGAAGGAGGGCTCGGGGCCGGTGAGCAGGAAGAACTGCTCGCCGTCGATGTCGGTGACCTCGTGCAGCAGGATCTCGGGGCGCTCGTAGTCCTCGAAGTGGTCCAGCTCCAGGGTGACCTCGGGGCGGCGGCCGGCGTAGTCGTACACCTGGTCCATGTCGAGCCTGCCCACCACGCGGCTGGGCAGGGAGTTCAGCAGGTGGTCGTCGATCACCGCCTGCGCGCTGCCGGCGTCGCTGAAGGCACCGAGGGTGACCAGCAGGGTGCGGCCCTGCAGGCTGCGCGAGTCGATGTGTCGCTCGTAGCTGAACAGGCTCGTGGGATCCATCAGGGCCTCCTGTGATGCGTGCACCGGGCGGGCGCGGGGATGACCTACGTTCCAACCAGTCGCGGTGGCGGATTATTCCGTGGCGGTGATCACCCCCGCGTCGGCGGGGGCGTCACCGCAGCAGAGCGAGGGAGTCCACCGCCAGGCGCGCGGCGAGCACGGCGATCACGATCAGGAACACCACGCGGACGAACCGTGATCCGAGCCTCAGCGCGAGGCGTGCCCCGAGGTAGCCGCCGGTGATGTTGGCCAGCGCCATCACCGCTCCCAGGATCCACCACACCTGGCCCTGCAGGCCGAACACCAGCAGGGCACCGATGTTGGTGGTGAGGTTGGCGAGCTTGGCGTGCACGCTGGCCTCGAGGAATCCGTAACCGAGCACCACCACCATCGCGATGATGAAGAAGCTGCCGGTGCCGGGCCCCAGGATCCCGTCGTAGAAGCCCACCGCGCTGCCGATCGCACCGGCCCGCAGCACGTGGGAGCGCCCCCGATGGCGGGGCTCGTGGACGAGCCCCATGGCGGGTCGCAGCAGCGTGTAGGTGCCCACGCCGATGAGGGCCACCAGCACGATGGGGGACATCCAGGCGCGGGGGATCAGCGAGGCCAGGGCCGCACCTGCGGCGCTGCCGGCCAGCGCGCACAGGACCAGGGGGATCGTGGTCGCGGCCACGGGCATCACGCGCCGTACGTAGGTGGCCGCGGAGACCGCGGTACCGGCGGCGCTGGCCAGCTTGTTGGTGCCCAGCACTGTGGCGGTGGAGGTGTCCCCGGGCAGGCCGGTCAGCAGGGCGGGCAGCTGGATGAGACCGCCGCCGCCGACGACGGCATCCACCCAGCCGGCGAGGAACGCGGCACCGATCAGCAGCACGAGGGTGAGGGCGGTGAGCTGGGTGAGCTGGTCGAGCAGGGGCACCCGTCAAGTGAACACCGCGGGCGGCGGTGCCTGCCACACTGGTGCCATGACCTCGGTGATCTGGGACATGGGTGGAACGCTGGTGGACACCTATCCGGACGTGGACCGCGCCCTCGCGGCCGCGGTCCACGCTGAGGTGGACGACGACGCCCTGATGGAGGTGGCCCGGCTGACCAGGGTCTCCAGCTCCCGCGCGATGAGCACGCTGGCCGGTCGCTACGACGTGCCGGAGGAGACGCTGCGCTCCGCCTACAACGCACTGAAGGACCGGTGGGAGCGGCAGGCACCGCCGCTCATGGACGGCGTGCTGGAGGTCATGGATGCCGTGCGCGCGGCCGGCGGTGTGAACCTGGTGGCCACCCACCGCGACCGCGACAGCGCGACGGTGCTGGTGGAGTCCCTGGGCCTGGAGATCGATGACATGGTGTGCGCCCCGGACGGCTTCCCCCGCAAGCCCGATCCGGCGATGCACCGGGCCCTGCTGGAGCGCAACGACCTGACCGCGCAGAACTGCCTCGCAGTGGGGGACCGGCCCGCCGATGTGGAAGCCGCCGAGGCAGCCGGCATCTGCGCCTATCTGCTCACCACCCCGGGAATCCCCCTGGGGGCGCCGGGGATGAGGAGGATCGAGTCGCTCAGCGAGCTGCCCGTGTGAGGGCTGGAGCCCATCGACACCGGCAGGAATCCCCCCCGAACCGCGGCGACCAGTGGCACCGTTCGGCTATGACGACGATCACAGGACAGTCGCGGTTAGGGGAGTGACCAAGCGCGATCTGCGAATGGGCCGCCGCATGAGCGAGCTCGCCGAGAAGGCGGGCGGGGAAGCGGACCCGTGGGCCCCGGCGATGCTCGAGCTGGCCTTGGACACCGCCAACCGGGATGTGATCGCACCGTTCTGGGCGGCTCTGCTGACCGGCGATGCGTGCAACGTCGACGGGGATGGCGTCGTCGATCCCAGCAAGCGGGTTCCGGCGGAGCCTGACGGCGCATGACCCGCGGCACTCGGGACATCCTGTGGCCCGACGCGCCAGGAGATCGTCCACGCGCTGGCGGGCGCTGTGTGTCAGGTAGACCCGTATCTGTCACCAGCGCCTAGGGCAAGTGCCAAGTAGTTGCGAGAAATGATCAAGAAACTGGATTCGCAGGCAGTTGGCACAATCCGAACCCGCCTGCGCTTCATCACCTAAACTCCAGCATGGACGTTACTAGAGAAGCAAGGTGCATGACCTAGCATCGCTGCGCAAGGCCAAAGAACCTGGCTACAGTCCAGGCGCATGACGAGAGCGACCAAGCAGCAGACCCTGATCTCCACCGTCTTCGAGGCAGCCGAGCGCGCGACGGACAGCCTCACCCACCTCGTCCCCGACCTCGACCGGGGCCGCTGCGAGTACGCCGTGGCGAGCGTGCTGCTGGAGGAGGCGTGGGTCAGTGGTCGTTGACGGACTCTCAGCGACTCCGGATGGGCCAAACCGAACCTGTGGGGTTGTGGACAGCCCGGCAAGAATGGACGCATGAGCACCGACGCGGAGTACCCCGGAGGCCCAAGGCATCCTGAGCACACCGACTGGCTTCTTGAACTCGGGAGGGCTACCTACGCGGCTGCCGGGCTGTCCGGCATCGCTTTCGATCTCCTGCGGGTGCACTCAGGTTTCGAGTCCGGGGACCTGTACAAGGACCCTCTGGGCAGGTTGCTGGAGAAGTTGCGCACGTCGCCTCCCACCGTGGAGGGGATCGAGGACTTCATCGCTCTGGCCGAAGAGGCATTGGTGGTCCGCAACGATGTCCTGCACGCCCTCCCGGTACTGCACGGGTTGTATCGTCGTCGCAGTGACGACCTTGGCTACGTCCGCAACTACTACGACCTGAACTCGCTCCGCGAAGCGACGCAGGTCATGGAGAACGCGAGCCGGAAGGGCAACGAGGTGCTCTACGCCGATGGTGATGAAGCCGTCAGGCGCTGGGTCGAGAGCGGCTGATCAGTTCGCCTCAGGGCGCACCGCGTTGGCGATCTTCACCGCCACCTGCTCCAGCGTGTCCTCCCCGGTGCTCAGTCCAGACCGGGACGCCAGCAGCGGGCTCTCCTCACGGAGTTCCTCGTAGGTGATGCCGTGGACGACCGGAATCACCCGGTCTGTGGCGAGCAGCGCCGACAACTCCTTGTCCGCGATGCCCTCGGCGGCGAGGCTCTTCACAAGGTTCGGGGTGGCCAGCACGATGCCGATGTGTGACATGCGCAGACCCTTGTCGATCTCTCGCACCAAGGAAGTACCCAGGGCAACGTCCTTCTCCGAGAACCACACCTTCACCCCGAACCCCTCCAAGAGGTCGTGGAGTTCTTGCGCCGCTCCCTGCCGGTCGCCCCAGGCATGGCACAGGAACACGTCGCGACGCTCGGGATGCGCTGCCGCCTGGCGCTCGGCTTCGGTGGCCACCGAAGCCAAGGTGCGCTCCTCCGTGGCACGGTACGTGACTGTGGGACGACTGGCCGACTGCAACTTCCGGTTCGTGTCCCGCACCCACTTGTCGATCTCGCGCTGAGCGGCCTGCTCGTTCCGACGTTGCTGAACTTTGGCGTCGCTCTCAGCCTTGCGCTGCGCAGCCTTCAGGTCGCGCTCGAACTGCTGCTCGGCCTTTCGGACCTCGCTCTTGATCTGCTGCTCGACCTTGCGCTGAGCCGCGCGCATCTGGGACACGATCTGGGACTGCGACGGCATTCGTGGTGTTGGCACCTTTGGACTCCTAACTGATCGGTGGAGTCCAGCATGACAAGGAGCACTGACAGAACTGAAGGGATGAGTCGACAGAGGACGATATGCACCTCAGCCGCGAGGAGCCGCTCCACCGTCCGCGAAGCCGTCGAAGGCCCGGATGTCCCGCTCGGGCTCGGGAAGGCCGTCACGGCGGCGCTGGGAGTCCTTGCGGCGGTCTTCTCGATCCTCGGCCTCGAAGACTTCAGCGAGCGCCTCCAGATCGGCCTGGAGGGAGTCCTTGGGGTTGTGCTTGGTCATGACGGTCCCTCCTGGTGTGGGTTTGTGTGACTGGGTGCTATCGAGAGTAGACACACAGGTGTCCGAGGAGCGGCCTACAGTGAGGTCCATGGCTCCACCGATCCCGTTCGAGGACATCCGCAATCTCCCCCTCCCCGACCTCGCGCTCCGGCTACTCAACGGGATGGGCGACAGCCCAAACTTCAACAACTTAATCCAGGGGATCAGGAACTCGAACCCGTATGGCGAGCCCCTCCCTTCTGACATCGGAGCCCTCCTGGGAAGGCTCTCTGACGCTTGGTCCTGAGTTGGACCTCTTTAGTGACCCATGTGTCAAGTCATCTTGAGGGCCTTGAGGATGGTGCGGGCATCGTCGGTGAGCTCGGCCTTGGCCGTGATGTCCTGGCCGGCCAGGGTGATGGTCACGT
>NZ_JADEYR010000015.1 GCF_015209585.1 Brachybacterium epidermidis | reverse complement strand
GGTGGGCAAGCCGCTGCAGTCCCAGCGGTTCGCAGGGGCGATCGACGGGGTGGGCTCCACGACACTGGCCAACGTGCTGGCCCAGACCAGGTGGGGCGGGACGGTGGCAGCCTACGGGCTCGCCCAGGGGCCGGACCTTCCCGCCACGGTGCTGCCGTTCATCCTGCGGCACGTCACTCTCGCCGGGGTGAACTCGGTGGAGGCGCCGCTGCCGCTGCGCGAGCGGGCGTGGGACGCCCTGTCCCAGGAGCTCGACCTGGAGCTGCTGGACTCGATGACCAGCACCATCGGCCTGTCCGAGGTGATCGGCCACGCTCAGCGCATCCTCGACGGCCAGGTGCGTGGCCGCACCGTCGTGGACGTGGCGCTGTGAGGGCCACGGACGCTGGTGCTGCCGGTGATGCGGCCGGCAATCAGGGGGCGGCACCCCTGATGCGGGCCGTCAGCATCACCAAGGATCACCGTCTCGAACCCGACCGGGTGCCGGAGCCCGCACCCGGGCCGGGTGAGGTGCTGGTGGACGTGGTGGCCGCCGGGGTGAACCGGGCCGACCTGGCGCAGGTGGCTGGGAACTATCCCCCTCCCCCGGGTACCTCCGAGCTGCCCGGGCTCGAGGTCTCCGGTCACCGCCGCGACACCGGGCAGGCCGTGGTGGCGCTGCTGGCCGGCGGTGGCTACGCGGAGGTGGTGGCCGTACCGGAGCGGCAGCTGCTGCCGGTGCCGGAGGGACTGGGCCTGGTGGAGGCCGCTGCCGTGGTGGAGGTGTGTGCCACCGTCATCTCCAACCTGGTGATCGAGGCGCAGCTGCAGGCCGGTGAGACCGTGCTGATCCACGGCGGCACCGGCGGCATCGGCGCCACCGCCATCCAGATCGCCCACGCTCTCGGTGCCCGGGTGCTCACCACCGTCGGCTCCGATGAGGCGACCGGGGCGGTGCGCGCACTGGGGGCCGATGCAGCCTGGAACCGGCACACCACCGACGTGCGCGCCGCGGTGGAGGTGGTGGGCGGGGCCGATGTGATCCTCGACGTGATCGGCGGGCCGGCCCTGGCGGACAACATCGCCATGCTCCGCACCGGAGGCCGCCTGGTCATCATCGGCACCCTGGGCGGTGGCCGCGGTGAACTGCCGGTCGGTGCCCTGATGGGCAAGCGGGCCCGAGTCATCGGCACCACCCTGCGCTCCCGACCCACCGGGGAGAAGCGCGAGATCCTGGCACGCACCCGCGAACTGGTGTGGCCGTGGCTGACCGACGGCACGGTGCGGATCCCGATCCAGCAGCGCCTGCCGCTCGATCGGGCGGCGGAGGCTCATGGGGTGCTGCGCGAGGGCGGGCACCTGGGCAAGGTGGTGCTGGAGGTCGCCACCTCGAGCAACGGCAGGTGAGGCCACGGGCCGCCAGATCCCGCCCTTGACGCAGTGCCTCAGGCGCCGCTGAGGCCTTCCAGCACCAGCACGGTGCCGTCGTCGTAGACGGTGGCGGTCTCGGTGTCGGCCACGTCCTTGACACCCTGCGGGGCCTGGCCCATGGCGATGCCCACGCCGGCCCACTGCAGCATCTCGGTGTCGTTGAAGCCGTCCCCTACGGCGACGGTGCGGCTCTGCTCGATGCCGAGGCGCTCGCGGATCTCCTCCAGGGCGGTGGCCTTGGAGACGCCGGGGGCGGCCATGTCCAGCCAGGCCGTCCAGCCGATCGCGTACTCCACGCCGTGCACGCCCGATTCGGCGACCACCTTCGAGAACTCCTGCGGGGTGAGGTCCGGGACGTGCACCACCACGCGCACCGCCTCCAGCACCATCAGCTCGTCGAGGTTCGTCTCCTTGGCGCGCACGCCGAAGCTGGCGTCCTGGAAGCCGGGGGTGGCGTGGAAGGAGCCGTCGGGCATCTCCACCGCGTAGTGGGCATCCGGTGCGACCTCCCGCAGGGTGGCCAGGGCGTGGCCGGGCTGGAAGGTGCGGGTCGCCATCACGCGGTGACCGGCCTCGAGCTCGGGATCCATCTCCACGGTCACCGCGCCGTTGGAGCACACCGCGTAGCCGCGCTCGATGCCGGCGGCCTCGACGATGGGCAGGGTGGCGCCGATGGAGCGGCCCGTGGCGATCACCACGTGGTGGTCCCGGGCAGCCTGGCGCAGCGCGGCGCGCATGGGGTCGCTCATGGCACCGTCGTGGTCCACCAGGGTGCCGTCCACGTCCAGCCCTATCAGCAGGTCGGTACCGGCGATGGGCTCGAGCAGCTCGTTCAGGCGGGAACGGGCGGCGTCGATGTGGGCGGTACGGGCTGCGGGGGCGGTGTCCGTGGACGTCATGCCGGGCAGTGTGTCAGCGGCATCTGACCGTCGGGTGAACCGGCGGTGACGGACGGCATGCAGCAGCGAGCGCAGGGGGCGTGCCATCAGGCGATGACCTCGAAGACCTCGCGTCCGCCCAGGTAGGGCCGCAGCCCCTCGGGAACCACCACCGAGCCGTCGGGCTGCTGGTGGTTCTCCAGGATGGCGGCGATGAAGCGGGTGGTGCCCAGGGTGCCGTTGAGGGTGGCGACCGGGCGCAGGCCGTCCTCGGTGCGCTCGCGGATGTTCAGGCGGCGGGCCTGGAACTGGGTGGTGTTCGAGGTGGAGGTGAGCTCGCGGTAGGTGTTCTGGCTGGGCATCCAGGCCTCGCAGTCGAACTTGCGGGCGGCGGAGGTGCCCAGGTCACCGGCGGCGGTGTCGATGATCCGGTAGGGCACGTCGATGCGGGCCAGCATCTCGCGCTCCCAGTCCAGCAGGCGCTCGTGCTCGTCGTAGGAGTCCTCGATGCGGCAGTAGGAGAACATCTCCACCTTGTGGAACTGGTGGACGCGGATGATGCCGCGAGTGTCCTTGCCGTAGCTGCCGGCCTCGCGGCGGTAGCAGGCGCTCCAGCCGGCGTAGCGCAGGGGCCCGTCGGACAGGTCCAGCACCTCGTTCGCGTGGTACCCGGCCAGCGCCACCTCGCTGGTGCCCACCAGGTAGAGGTCGTCCCCCTTGTCCAGGTGGTACACCTCGTCGGCGTGCTCGCCCAGGAAACCGGTCCCCTCCATGGCCTCGGGCAGCACCAGGGTGGGGGTGATCATCGGGGTGAACCCGGCCTTGGTGGCCTGGTCGATGGCGGAGTTGAGGATGGCCAGCTCGAGCTGGGCGCCCACGCCGGTGAGGAAGTAGAAGCGGGCCCCGGAGACCTTGGCGCCGCGGGCCATGTCGATCGCGCGCAGGCCCTCGGCGATCTCGAGGTGGTCCTTGATCGGGTGCTCGAACTGACGGGGCTCGCCCACCAGCTGGCGCACCTCGAAGTCCTCCTCGAGGCCCTCGGGGGCGCCCTCGGCGATGTTGGGGATGGAGCGCAGCAGCTCGTCGCGGGCAGTGACGGCCTCGGCGGTGGCCGCCTCGAGCCGCTTGACCTCCGCGGCGAGCTCCTTGACCTGGGCCAGCAGCTGCTGCTTCTCCTCGCCCTGGGCCTTGGCGACCTGCTTGCCGAAGGTCTTCTGCTCGGCCCGCTTGGACTCGAAGGCGGTGGTGGACTCGCGCCAGCGCGCGTCGGCCTCCAGCACGGAGTCGACGACGGAGGGGTCACGCCGACGGGCCCGCTGGGCCTCACGGACGACGTCGGGGTTCTCGCGCAGCTGCCGCAGATCGATCATTGGTCCAGGGTACCTGCGCATGAGCGCCCTCCCCCAGCGGAGCTCGACAGCAGCGAGGAGGCGCGCCGCCGGCCATTGGGCGCCGGCCCGACGGGCAGGGACAGACGGCCGACGGGCAGGGGCGGGGTGCCGGGCGAGCGGCAGGCGGCGTGCCCGGCGATATCGGACATCGCGACTATCCTGGCGCCATGGATCAGACCCTCATGGTGCTCCTCATCGCCCTGGCTGTCGCCGCCGTCATCGGGCTCGTCATGCTCGCGATGGTGCTGCAGCGCCAGGGACGGCACGGCAAGGACATCGCCGCCCTGCGGGACGAGGTGCGCGGCGCCGTCCACGCCGGCCGGGCGCGTCGCGCCGCAGGCGCCGTCTCCAGCGGCTCGGACCAGACCGAGCTCGGCGACGCGGCCCGCGGTGCATCCGTCGGGGCGGCCGCCGGTGCAGCAGGCACCGGGCCCGACGACGAGCGCTCCGCGGACCGCGCGAACTCCCGCGCCTCGGGCTCCCTGCCGGGTGCCGCCCAGTCCCGGCAGGACGGTGCCGGCGCCGACGAGCACGCCCACCCCGAGGCCGGTGACTGGGGCCGCTCCCAGGACTCCTTCGAGGACGAGGCCACGGAGGAGGACCCGCAGCACCAGGAGACCGAGATCGGCAAGCGCCTGGACAAGGTCGCCATCGTGCTGAACCCCTCCAAGTTCGCCGACGAAGAGGCCTTCCGCACCCGCATCACCGAGGTGATCGAGCGGATCGAGGGCTCCGAGGTCGCCTTCTACGAGACCACCGTGGAGGATCCGGGCCGGGGCATGGCACGGCAGGCCGTGAGCGACGGCGCCGACCTGGTGGTGGCCGCCGGTGGCGACGGCACCGTGCGCATGGTGGCCTCGGAGCTCGCCGGCACCGACACCCTGATGAGCATCATCCCCGCCGGCACCGGCAACCTCCTGGCCCGCAACGTCGAGCTGCCGCTGGACGACCCGGCCGCGGCGATGACCGCCATCCTCACCGGTCAGGATCGCCTGGTGGACGTGGGCTGGCTGCGCGTGGGCAGCACTGCGGCCGAGGCGCAGTCCGCCAGCAAGCAGGTGTTCCTGGTGATCGCCGGCTTCGGGGCCGACGCCGAGATGATCGGCAATACCGGGGACGAGATGAAGAAGCGCATCGGCTGGGTCGCCTACGTCTTCGGCGGCGTGAAGTCGATCCTCGGTCGCTCGATCGACATCGTGGTGGACCTGCCGGACGGCTCCCGCCACCCCCACAAGGCCCGCACCGTGCTGCTGGGCAACGTGGGCAAGCTCCCCGGCGGGATCACCCTGATGCCGGATGCTGCGATCGACAATGGGCGCCTCGAGGTGCTCGTGGCCAGCTGGACGGGTGCAGCCGGGTTCAGCCAGTTGGCCAGCCACATCATGAACCCCAGCGCGGTTGCGCAGCCAAAGCGCCGCCTGCGCCGTGGTCCGCGCCTGTCCACGCTGGAGGCGTACCACACCGAGTCCATCAAGGTGGCCACCACCAAGCCGCAGATGGTGCAGCTGGACGGCGACACCGACGTGGAGGCCACCCATCTGATCGCCGAGGTGGACCCGGGCGTGCTGCACCTGCGGGTGCCCGTCAGCTCCAGCCCCACCCGGGACTGAGAGGCGCTCAGTCCGCCTGAGCGTTCAGGTCACCCTGGGCTGGGCGGGTGACCATGGAGGTCAGCGACTCGACCCAGTCGCGGGCCTCGTCGTAGGCCTCGTCGGCGTAGTCCTCGCGGAACTCGGGGCGCTGCCCGTCCACCCGCGGGTAGGAGCCCAGGTAGTGGACCACGGGGCACACGCGGTGCAGGGCCCTCAGCGCAGCGGCCACGCGGCGGTCCTCGATGTGCCCTTCGACGTCGATCGAGAAGGAGTACCTGCCCAGGAAGTCCCCGATGGGGCGCGACTCGATGCGAGAGAGGTTCACCCCGTTGGCGCTGAACATCTCCAGCATCTCCAGCAGCGCACCGGCGCGGTTGTGCGGCAGCTGCACCACCAGCGTGGACTTGTCCGACCCGGTGCGTGCCGGGATCCGGCCCTCCCGGGTGACCAGCACGAAGCGGGTCTGGGCGCCCTGGTGGTCCTCGATCCCCTCGGCCAGCACCTCCAGTCCGAAGTGGCGGGCGGCCAGCGGGGAGCACACTGCTGCGCGTCCCACGGAGTCCTCTGCGGTGGCGGAGGCGAGATCGCGTGCGGCGGCGGCCGTCGAGGAGGAGGCTGCGATGCTCGCCTCGGGCAGGTGCGCCCGCAGCCAGCCCTGCACCTGGGCCTGGGCGTGCGGGTGGGAGGCCACGGTGGTGACCTCGCTGGGGTCCATCGGCTCGCGGGCGGCGAGCACGAAGGTGATCGGCACGACCTGCTCGGCGACGATGGTGATGGAGTCGGTGGCGGCCAGCACGTCGAGGGTGCCGGAGACACCGCCCTCCACGGAGTTCTCGATGGGGGCCATGAGGGCGTCGATGTCCCCGGCCAGCAGGTCGGTGGTGGCGGTGGCCACGGAGGCGAAGGGCACCAGCTCCGGTTCGGCGCCCGCGAACTCCTCGGGCGTCTCGGCCAGGGCCTGCAGCAGCGCCTGATGGGTGAAGGTGGTCTCGGGGCCGAGGAATCCGTACCGCATGAGCCGTGAGTGTAGTGCCGGGCAGATCAGCGCAGCGGAAGCGTCCAGCGCTCCACGAGGCGGGCGGCATCGGCCGGGTGCCGTTCGGTGACTGTGGCATGGCCGGTGCGGAGGGGCCTGGCGCCGATGCCGCGGGCCACGGCCTGGGATGCGCTGTTGCCCGGGGCGATCCGCAGCACCAGCTCCACGATGCGCGTCTCCCGCCGTGCTCGCTGCACGAGCGCACCGGCGATGCGCGCGCCCAGTCCGCGCCCGCGGTGGGCCGGCAGCACCCAGTAGGTCAGCGCCGCCTGCCCCCGGTCCAGGCCGGACCCGAGGAGGTGGAGCCCTCCCCCGCCGATGAGATGGCGGGCTCCGCTGCCGGTCGCGGCGGTCCTGCCCGCAGGAGCGGTGGCCCTCCTTGAGTGAACGTGGTCGATCGCGTCAGCATGCTCGGTCACCTCCCCCGCAGGCGCCATGGCGGCGAACTCCCGCAGTGGCCCGTCGGCCCGCCATCGCTCCGCTCGGCGCAGGAACGCATCGAGGGTCTCGGCCTCCCAGCGGACGCCGAACACCTCGTCGGCCAGGCTCTGGTCCTGGCCGTGCAGGATCTGCTCGGCGTGCTCAGGCCCCAGCGGCACCAGGTGGATCACGAGCCGTGGGGGCTGCCGGACCCGGGACCGGCACGCAGTGCGCGGCGCACGGCCTCAAGGATCGCCTCGTCGCCGAAGCCTTCACTGCGCGCAGCGCCGACGGCGTCATCGGCCAGGCGCTGCAGATCGGGGTTGAACTCCGCGATGGGGGCGCCCTCGGCGATCCGCGTCCCCGCCCCGCGCCGGGTGATCAGCACGCCGGATTCCTCGAGCTCCTTGTAGGCGCGGGCGACGGTGCCCGGGGCGAGCCCCAGGTCCCCGGCCAGGGTGCGGATGGCCGGCAGCCGGTCCCCCGTCACCAGCACTCCACTTGCCACCTGGTCCAGGATGGCGCGGCGGATCTGCTCGTAGGGCGGGGTGGGGTCCTCCAGGTCCACGACCAGCGTGCTCATCGCCCCTCCCTGACCGGGGCGGTCCACCCGGCCAGCGGCGACCCCTGCCCGTGTGGTCCGGACAGGCGCTCCATCGCACGCTCTGCCTCGGCACCGTCGGACGGAGCACCGACAGCGCGCGAGGGCAGGTCGGGGGTCGACGTCCCCGCAGCCGGGCCTCGGCTTCCGGGTTTCCCGGTGCGGGCCCGGTTGGCGCTGTCGGGGATGCGGCGAGCGATGGCGGCAGGCACGCACACCATCACTGCGCCCAGCACTGCGGACAGCAGGCCCACGATGGCTACCGCCACGGAGATGACGGTGCCGGCCACCCCGAGCACCATCTCCTGGTACTCCGGCTGTGCCACCCGCAGGAAGCCCAGCAGCCCGTGCATCGCCAGGACCTGTGCTGTGAGGCCGGTCCCCACCGCGATCGCGCCCAGCAGGGAGGTGACCGAGCGGCGCCGCAGCAGCAGGTCGTGCGGGTCCGCGCTGGGCCTGCGCCGCGCCACGATCACCAGCGCGCCGATGCCCGTGAGTGCCAGAACTCCCAGTGCCACCAGCACGGGCACCGTGTACCACTGCCCGGGGAACGGCCCGTAGGCGCCCGAGGTGAAACCGTCCACCCCGGTGTGCGCGAGGCTGCGGCCAGGCCTTCCCTGGTCGTCCGGTGAGGCCACAGCGGTGGTGAACAGGGCGTATGCGATCAGGGCGATCGCGGAGACGGCGGCGTTCATCAGGGCGGGGCGCGACACCAGCGCGCGTGAGTCGCGGGGGGCGAGCAGGCCGTAGCGCTGCGAGGCGGAGCGCGCCGGCAGCGTCAGCTCACCGACGAGGATGGCGAGAACCAGGGCCGTCACCCCGATCAGGAGCGATGTCCCGGTCAGGGCTCCCAGTCCGAGCCGGCCTGAGGGCCATGTCCCCTGCAGGCTCAGCGCCACGATCCCGATGGTGAGGACGACGGCAGCGACCGCGCCGATCCACCGCGCCAGCAGTGCCCCGCGGTGCAGCCCGGTGCGCTCGCTGCTGGAGATGGTGGCGTACACCAGCAGTGCTGCCACTGCGAGCAGGGGGAGCACCAGCGTCCCCATCATCCCCAGCAGGGCGATTCCGCTCATGACTGTCTCCCCTCACCCGTCGCGGAGGGTCGGTCCGTCCCGCCCGTCACCGCTTGTATCGATTGCCTGGCACAAGCATGCACCGAACGGGTGTTTGTGTCAAGGCGTTGGGACAAGATCCGTCATGGTCTGCATCTTTCCGCGGGGCGCGGTGCCCGGGGCGCCGGCCACGAGGCGCGGGGGCGCAGGGCGTCGGCCACGAGACGCGGGGTGCGGGCCGCGGGTGCGCGGGGCGTCGGCGCACCGTCCCGGCCCGGGGCGAGCCGTAGCATCGGAGCGTGCTTCCTCACCGCCCCACCGCACCGGTGGCCCCCTCGTCATCGACGACGGGGGTCCTGACGATCACGCCACGTGGCGCTGCGGGCTCGGTGCTGCGCAGGCTCGCGCTCAGCCTGGTGGCCGCGCTGCTGCTGGTTCCCGGACTGACGGTGCTGATCCCTCCGTCTGCGCAGGCCGATGACACGGGTGCCCCCGCCGAGGATCCGGTGCGCCTGGTGATCGCCACGGCCGGACTCGCCTGGGAGGACATCAGCCGCGTGGACACCCCCTCGCTGCAGTGCCTCGCGGACGTGTCCGGGGTGGGCGCGATGAACACCACCTCCACCACAGTGGTGAGTACGAAGCGCCAGGGCATGGAGACCCTGCGCACCGGGTACCGGGGGCTCGCCGAGGAGGCGCCGCGCACCGCCGGGATCCCCTCGCCGCCCACGGACCAGTGGCAGCAGCTGGACGTGCCCGTGGTCGAGGTCGACGCCGCCGGTGGGGGCGAGACTCTCGCTGATGTCGCGCAGCAGGTCTCCAGCGGGCTGGACGACGGGGCGATCCTGCTGGTGGACGCCGGGTCCGTGCCCGATCACGACGACCCCGGCCGCCCCGAGGCACTCGCCGCGCTGGACTCGCAGGTGAGGGCAGTGCTGGACGCCGCCGGTGTGGAGCGCGGGCTCTCCGACGCCAAGGGCGATGGCGGGGTGAGCACCCACCCCGGGGATGCCGCCTGCACTGAGGGGGCGCTCCCCCGCACCCTGCTGCTCTCCGTCGCCGCGACCGACCCTCCCGTCTCCGAGCTCGACGAGGTGGAGCGCACCGGCGCCGTCGCCTCCCGCACCGTGGGGCTGCAGGTCGCGATGGACAGCGCCTTTCCCGGCCAGGCCCTCACCAGCGGTGCCACCAAGCAGAGAGGCGTGGTGGTGCTCACCGATGCCTTGGCCACCGTCCTCACCTCGCACGACACCTCGCCCGACGGGCTGATCCCCGGGCAGCCGTTCCGGGGGGTGGGCCATCCCGATCCGCAGCGCCTGGCAGTGGATCGCTCGATGGCGGCCGCCGCGGTCGACGCCGCCTCCGTGCCCGCCCTGGGCTCCTGGTTCGGGATCGGCCTGGTGGGCGCGGTGCTGCTGCTGATCCCGGCCACCGCGCGCCGTCCTCGCGTGGCCGCGGTGGCCCGGGCGGCGGCGTCGGTCGCACCCCTGCCGCTGGCCGTCGGACTGTTCGCCTCGATCGTGCCGTGGTGGCGGGCCGAGCCGCAGGCGCTGGCGCTGACCGGTGTGGTGTGGGCGGGCAGCGCCCTGCTGGCAGCCGTCTGCCTCGCCGGCCCGTGGAGGCGCCACCGCTTCGGCCCCGCCGGGGTGGCCGCTGCCCTGGTGGCCGGGCTGGTGCTGCTGGAATCCGCCACCGGCTCCCGCTTCCAGCTGGGCTCACCATTGGGCGCTCAGCCCATCTCCGGCGGGCGTTTCTACGGCCTGTCCAATCACCTCTTCGGCCTGGTCCTGGGGGCATCCCTGATGGCCCTGCTGTGCCTGTTCACGGTGGTGCGCACCGCGCGGGCGCGGGTGCTGTGGACCCTGACGGCGGGGGCGGTGGTCGCGATCGTGTGCGTGGCCCCGTCGATGGGCGCGGACTTCGGGTCGATGCTCGCCACGGTCCCGGTGTTCGGGCTGCTGGCCCTGCTGGTCTCCGGGATTCGCGTGCGCATCTGGCACTTGGCCCTGCTGGCCATCGCCGGTGCCGCCGCGGTGCTCGGGGTGTCGTTCCTGGACTGGCTGCGCCCCCCGGAGGAGCGCACCCACCTGGGGCGCTTCATCGACGAGCTGCTCAGCGGGGAGCTGATCGCGGTGGTGGTCCGCAAGCTCGCCCAGAACGTGGCGATGGTGACCGGGTACTGGGGGCTCGGCATACTGATGCTGCTGGCCATTGCCCTGTCGGTGGTGATCCTGATGCCGGGTCGACTGGGCCTGCCGCGCCTGGCACGGATGGACGCGGAACATCCCGCGTCCTACCCCGTGCGAGTGGCGCTGGTGGTGGGTGCCTGGCTGGGCTACGCCGTCAACGACACCGGTCCCGTGCTGGTGGCGGCGATGCTCGCCGTGTGGATCACGCAGCTGCCCGCGGTGCTGCCGGATCCATCCGGTCCTGAGGTGTACCAGCCGGCGGCGGGTGCACACGCGGAGCCGCCCGCTGGATGCTGAGCACAGGGGTCCTGCACGCGGGCGCCACCGGGCCAGAATCGAAGCGCCGCGCCGGGCATGTGCCCTCAGGCTCAGTGCTCGTCGTTCTCCGCGTCCACGGCGGCGTGCACCACGAGCGAGGTGTACTCGTCGGCCGTCAGCGGCGGGACGATCGATGGCGGCAGCACCGGCTCGGGGGCGTCCAGGTGCGAGGCGATGATCACGGCGTGCTGCGGATCGAAGGGGCCCGAGACAGGAGCGCTGTGCAGACGCTCGGTGAGCGCATCCAGGTCGACGCCGGCCAGCAGCACCACGTCATCGGGCTCGAAGGCCCCCGCCACCGGGAGTGCGCGCAGCTGCCCGTCGAGCCTCCCGGCGTCCATGTCGCCCAGTGCGCGGGTCTGGTCGTCACTGAAGGTGCCGGCGACCGGGAGCGCCTGCAACGCTGCGCGTCGACGGTCGGCGCGGTCGTCGGCGCCCGTGTCCGGCGTGATGGACCAGGCGTCCTCGTCGTCGGTGTCGGCCTCGTGGGAGCGAGCCGGGGCGATGGGCGATGTGGCAGACCCGTCGGATGCCGTCGTCGACGAGTCCGGGGCCGCGTCGACCGGGGCGGGGCGGTCAGCGCCCTCAGCCGCACCCGGCACCTCTGCCGGCCCGGGATGCGCGGGGTCGGGGACAGGGGGCGCTGGGTCAGCGGGCACCGGGTCGAGGCGCGCGGCCCCCGATGCTGCGTCGGCCTCCTGGGAGGCGCTGGTGCCGGTGGCGGCTGTCTGCGGAGCTGCTGCCGACGGGGTTGCCGCGTCGTCCTCGGCGGGTTCGTCCGGGGTGACATGGCGGCGTCGTGCCAGGGCCCGCAGCACGTCCTTGAGCTGGCGGGCGCGGTGCAGCTGACCGCTCAGGTCCCGGCCCGTGGCCCGATGGTGCAGATCGCACTCGATCTCCTTGACCCAGAAACCTCCGGTGAGGGCGTCGATGGTCAGGGAGGTCTCCACGCCCCAGCCCGGTGCCAGCGGCTGGCAGGCGTCCCAGGTCTCCCGGGTGATGCAACGAGTGCCGGACAGCGGCTGGGTCGGCTCCCATCCGGTGGCGCGCAGGATCCCGGAGCGGGCGGTGCGCACCACGATGCCGAGCCCGGCGGCGCCGTCCTGCGGGGGCAGCAGGGCGATGGCCATGTCCACGCCGTCACCGAGGACCGCGTCGACCAGCGGCTGCGCTGCGGTGCCGCTGCCCTCCATGTCGGCGTCGAGGAACAGCAGGGCGCGGGGCCGTTCACCGTCCGCGTCGATCACCGGCAGCGGACCGGTGTGGCCGGGCACCCGCGGTTCGGCATGCAGCTCCTCGCGGAAGGCCTCCCCTCCGTCGGCCCGGTGGGCATCCTCGCGCATCGCGACCAGCTGGGCGCCCGTGGCCATCGCCGCGGCCTTGCCGCGGTTGGTCTTGTGCCGCACCACCAGGGCGTCCGCACCCATGGCCACGGCGGCGGTGGCGTCGGTGGAGCCGTCGTCGACCACCACCACCAGGTCCACCCCGTCGATGCGACGGGCGGCCTCGATGGTCGCCGCGATGCGCGCCGCCTCGTTCTTGGCGGGGATGACGACGGCGACGCTGGTGGGGCGGTCGGTCGTGAGTGGCCCCGCGGTGCTCATCGCAGCGTCACCTGTCGGGCCACGATGCCGCCGCGCGCCCTCCGCTCGAGCGGGGTGAGGGGCTCCTCGGTGTCCAGGGCCTCCTCGAAGCGGGTGCGGAAGGCCTCGGCCTCCTTCTCCACCCCCTCGACGCCGTACCCGGTGGGCAGGTCCCACACGGGGATGGTCATGCCCTCGGCGCGGAAGGAGCCCACGTACTTGGTGTCCTCCCCCACGCCGGATTCGCGGCGAGCGTGGAGGCGGGCCACGGCGTCGATCACCCTGTCCTCGTCGGCATCCAGCACCCAGCGCAGGTGCTCCTTGGGGCCGGCGTCCACCCAGTAGGCGTGCGGCAGGCCCTCCACGGGCTTGGTGGGCATGATCGACTCGTCGGCCTGCTTGATGGACTGCTCGATCTCGGCGGTGCGCTCGGCGCCCGGGTCCACCCAGAAGTCGAAGCTGTCGTGCACGGCGATCGGGAAGTCGCCGGTGAGATCCAGCAGGTCCTGCAGGCGGGGAGACTCGTCGGTCAGCTGCACGGTGGTCACCGGGGTGCCGGGCTCGGCCTCGAGGGCCTGCAGCAGCACCTGGCCGATACCGCGGGACAGGTCACCGCCCGGGAAGGTGGACTGCACGCCGATGATCACCGAACCGTCGGTGCGACGCACGGCCGGCCAGGCCATCGGCAGGATCGTGGCCAGCACGACGTCCACACCGCCGTGCTCCTCGACGGTGGTCGCAGTCATCGTGGCCGCGGGGATCAGCTGGCGCATCGCCACCAGGTCGCGCTCGGCGGGGATCCCCTCGAAGGGGCGTCGGACCAGGGCATTGCTCGAGGTGGAACTCATGGCGGGAAGTCTACCGACCGGCGGGGCCGCCACAACGGAGCCGGGCCTCACCTCGAACCCGTCGGTGGGGAGAGCACTGCATCGGGCGCGGGCGGGCTCCCGGGCCCTCATGCGCTCGGGCGCCGACCCTTGGGGAGCCTGCTGTTGGTCGACGAGCCGGCCGACGCCAGCTGGCCCTGCTGCGCAGTCAGCCCGTCAGCGCGGACTCGTCGCAGGCACCCTCGACCTCCACGGCGAGGCCATGCAGGTAGATAGTCGATTCGCCCCTCCACGAGTCGATCCGCAGTCGCCCGCCTGCAGGCCCCTCCGTCTCGAACCCGTAGGCGGCTCCGCCGGTGTACTCAGGATCGCCCACCTCCCCCAGCCCGTGCTCGGCCAGCACCTCGTTGACGCGCTCACGTCGATCAGGCCAGCTCGGGTCGCTCTCCTCGAGCCGCAGCGGGGTGCTCCACGTGCCGGGCCGCCACCGGCAGCTGCCGTCCTCCCCAGGCGCGAGCGCCTCCCGATCCGGGCCGCTCCATTCCGCCTCCTCCCCCAAGGTGAAGGCTTCCTGCAGTTCCTCCACCAGGGCCGCGACCTCGTTGCGCGCCTCCACCAGCGGTACGGCCTCACCCGGCCCCGGCGTGCATCCTGAGATCAGTGCCATGACCAGTGCCCCTCCCCATATCCCTCGGTATCGCCACGTGTGCATCGACGTCCTTCCTGGCTCTCGCCCACGTTATCCACATACGTGGGACTGGTGCCATGTCGGTACCGATAACGGGGATGAGCGAGCGGAACGAGGATGGCATGTTCTACGGGGCCGATACGGAATCGCTGCGGCGGTGCGCCGATGTCGTCCCCAGCCACGTGTGCGTCGTGGACGAGGTCATCCGCCCGTCACACGGATCTGAGCCCAGCATCCGTCTCATCAATCCCTGGGGGGATGTGAACTCGCACAAGCCGCAGGTCCTCGAACTCACCCAGAGCGAGTACTCACGGAGCTTCGTCTCGCACAATCCGCACGGGACCTGATCCCCTCGCCCCTCCCGGCCATGCGTCGCCCAGGGCCGCGCGGCGCCCCTGCCGCGCCCGACGTCGTTCAGGGCAGGCGCCCCAGTTCCTCGGCCCGCCGCTCCAGGTCGGTCGGCTCCTGCCCGTCCAGCATGTGCAGGGCGAAGTCCTCACTGATCCGCTCGAACGCCAGGGTGCCGCGCACGGAGTTGCCGTGCTGGTCCAGCTGCGGTGCGTAGGTGGCGATGCCGAACCGCGACGGCAGAGCGGCGATGATGCCACCGCCCACCCCGGACTTCGCGGGGATGCCCACATCGCTGACCCAGTCACCGGCGTTGTCGTACATCCCGCAGGTGAGCATCACCGAGAGCACCTGCCGCGACGCCACCCGGGAGAACACCTCCACACCGGTGATGGGATTGGTGCCGCCCCCGGCGAGGGTCGCGGCCATCACCGCGAGATCCGCCACGCTCACCAGCACCGAGCAGCCCTCGGTGTACCCGCCGACGACGTCCTGCGCGTTCTCGTCCATCGAGCCGGCCGCACGCAGCATGTAGGCCAGCGCCAGGTTGCGGTCGGCGGTCTCGAGCTCGACCTTCCGGGTCTCCTCGTGCACCTCCAGGGTGCGCCCGGCGGCGGCGTCGAGCACCTCGCGCAGCCGCTTGGTGCGCTCCTGCTGGGTGGGGCCGAGCATCGCGTGGGTGCGGATCGCACCGATGTTCACCAGGGGGTTCTTGGGCTTCTTCGTGACCGGATCCAGGCTGAGCGCGTTGAACTCCTCCCCCGTGGGCTCCTCGTCCACGATGGAGGTGACGTAGTCCAACCCGTGCAGGTCGATCGCCGCCCCGTAGGCGAAGGCCTTCGAGATGGACTGCACCGGGAACGCGTGCTCACTGCCCACCGAGGTGATCTCCCCGTCGATCGAGCACAGGGCCACCCCGATCTGGTCCTCCTTCGCGCCGGACAGCAGCGCCAGCTCCGGGATCTCGCCCTCGCTCTCGGCGGAGGACAGTGCCTCCTCCAGGCGCTCCAAGTACGTGCGCAGGGCGGTGTCGGGGTAGGTGCTGGCCTCGCGGTCGCTGTCCGGGTCGGAGCGCGGCGCGGGATGGGCGCTATAGCCGGGTGTGGTGTGGAATGCGGCAGACACACCGCCGACGTTACATGGGCCGCGCCGCAGCGTCCCCCGCACGGCCGGACACCCGACCCGCCGCACCACCACCGACCCGCCGCACCACCACCGACCCACCGCGCCATCACCTACCCGCGCAGCCAAGCCCCTGAGCTGCCGCCAACCGGCGGCCAGACGCGCTTCCGGCGGCTGGACCCGCTTCCGGCGGTTGGCCCCGCTCCCGGCGGCCGGACCCGCTCCCGGCGGCCGGACCCCCGACCTTGAGTTCGACATCGAGGCAGTTGGCGTTTACACGGCTCGATTCCGCCAACTGCCCCAACATCGACGCTCTCAACGCGCCGCGTCAGGTGCCCGCACCCTGCGCGAGCGCGAGCCTGCCCTGCACGAAGGGCTGCTGCGACTGATGCGCAGGTGCGCGAGGTGCCCGAACTGCGGCGCATCATCACCGAGCGCTTCGCCATGAAGAACACCATGGGCTACGGCATCAACGCCCTGCTGGACTTCGATCAGCCGGCCGATGTGCTCGCCCACCTGGTGGTGGGGTCGGAAGGGACGCTCACCTTCGTCTCCTCCGCGGTATTCCGCACCGTGCCGGTGCAGAAGCACGTGGCCACAGGGCTGCTCACCGCGCCGTCCCTGCAGGCGGCCACCGCGATGCTGCCGGGCGTGGTGCAGGGGGGCTTCGCCGCCGTGGAGCTGCTGGATGCCCGGTCCTTGCTGACCGCGCAGCAGCTGGCCGGGTCCCCGCAGGAGATCGCGGCACCGGACGTGCAGGACCATGCCGCGCCGCTGGTGGAGCAGCGGGTGCCGGTGGCCTGGGGCGGCAGCGACGGGCTGAGGAGGCCCTGGTCACCCGGAGCCGCTGGCCGCGGCCCACCGTCACGGACATTCGGCGACAATGGGACGTCGATCGGCGCCTGACCATCGCGCCTGCCCCACTCGTCCACGCCATCCGGGAGCCCCGCACCGTGACCCCCACTGAGCAGTCCGCCCACCAGAGCACCGCTGAGCACGCCGGGGCGGCCGACGCACCGGCCCTGCTCTCGGATGCGATCGCCACCGGGCCCGGACATCAGCGCGCGCACCTGCTCACCCCCGGTGTGATCGCCTGGCCCGCCGACCTCGTGGACGACGCCGCAGGCACGTCCTGGGAGCTGTGGGTGGCGCCGGAGGGTGGCCTCACCCTGGCCGGCGGGCAGGTCGCGGGTGGCGAGCGCCTGGGTGAGCTCACCCTGCGGGAGGGGCCTCTCACCGAGGCGGAGACCAAGGACCGTCGGCACCTGGCCGGCCACCTGGCCCTGGAGCTCGGCGGGCTGGACCGGACCGTGCTCGAGCAGGCCCTCACGGGTCAGCTGGCCGTGGTCCAGCGCCGCGGGGGCGGCATCGAGGTGGCCACCGGTGTGCAGATCGCGGGCGTGCTCGATGCGCTGTACGCCGAGGAGGCATCGGTCGCACCGCTGGGGCCCCGCCTGGCGGGCGACCGCTGGGGGCTGTCCCTGTGGGCTCCGACGGCGAAGAGCGTCGCCCTGCAGGTGTTCGGACCCGTCGGCCACGCAGCCCGCGACGCAGAGCTCGGCACGCAGCAACCCGGCGCGCAGCCGCCCCCGGAGCATGAGCAGCCGGCGGTCACCGTCCCCATGGAGCGGGACGGCAGCGGGATCTGGCGCGCCTCGGGCCCGGCCGTCGGCGCCGAGGACTGGACGGACCGCGCCTACCTGTTCGAGGTGGAGGTGTACGTGCCCCGCGAGGGCCGCGTGGTGAAGAACCGCGTCACCGACCCGTACTCGGTGGCCCTGACCGTGGACTCCGAGCACTCGGTGCTGGTGGATCTCACCGATCCGCGCTGGGCGCCCGAGCAGTGGGCGAGCACCCCGGCGCAGCGACTGGAGCGCCCCGCGCAGCAGACCATCTACGAGCTGCACGTGCGGGACTTCTCCGGTGGCGACGAGGCCCTGCCCGTCGAACTGCGCGGCACCTACCTGGCCTTCGGCCACCCCGACTCCACCGGCACTGAGCGGCTGCGGGAGCTGGCCGAAGCGGGCCTGACCACGGTGCACCTGCTGCCCACCTACGACATCGCCACCATCCCCGAGCGCCGCTCCCGGCAGAAGCAGGCCGTGATCCCCTCCGGCGCGGGCCCCGCCTCGATCGAGCAGCAGGCCGCCGCGGGCGAGGTGGCCGACGAGGACGCCTACAACTGGGGCTACGACCCCTTCCACTACCTCGCGCCCGAGGGCTCCTACGCCACCGACGGCCACCAGGACGGTGGCGAGCGCACCGCCCAATTCCGCTCCATGGTGGGCGCGCTGCACGACATGGGCCTGCAGGTGGTGCTGGACGTGGTGTTCAACCACACCGCGCACGACGGTCAGCACGAGCGCTCGGTGCTGGACCGGATCGTGCCGGGCTACTACCACCGGCTGGACGCGGCGGGCAGTGTGGAGGACTCCACCTGCACCTCCAACACCGCCACCGAGCACGCGATGATGCGCCGCCTGATGGTGGATGCCCTGGTGCTGTGGGCACGCCACTACCGGGTGGACGGCTTCCGCTTCGACCTGATGGGCCACCATCGGCGCGTGGACATGGAGGCCGTGCGCGAGGCGCTGGATGCTCTCACCCTGGAGACCGACGGCGTCGACGGGAAGGGCATCTACCTGTACGGGGAGGGCTGGAACTTCGGGGAGGTGGCCGATGGCGCCCGCTTCACCCAGGCCACCCAGGGCAATCTCGACGGCACCTCGATCGGCTGCTTCAACGACCGCATCCGCGACGCGGTGCACGGCGGCAGCCTGATGGACGAGGACGCCCGCATGAACCGCGGCTTCGCCACCGGCCTGTTCCTCACCCACAACGAGCTCTCACCCCACTCGGCGCAGGAGCAGCGGGCGGACCTGCTGCACCGCACCGACCAGATCCGCCTGTCCATGGCCGGAAATCTCAAGGACTACGAGCTGCTGGCCTCCACCGGGCAGGTGCTGCGCGGGCAGGAGCTGGACTACAACGGCTCCCCCGCGGCCTTCGCCTCCCGCCCCGAGGAGAATGTCAACTACGTCGACGCCCACGACAACGAGACCCTGTTCGACACCTTCGTGTGGAAGCTGCCGCAGGACACCTCGATGGACGTCCGGGTGCGGCTGAACACCCTGGCCCTGGCCACGGTGGCGCTGGGCCAGTCCCCCGCGTTCTGGGCGGCGGGCACGGACCTGCTGCGATCGAAGTCCCTGGACACCGACAGCTACAACTCCGGCGACCTGGTCAACATGATCGACTGGACGATGCAGGACAGCGGCTTCGGGCGGGGCCTGCCCTCGGCAGGCCGCAACCAGCACCTGTGGGAGCTGCAGGCCCCGATGCTGGAGGACCCGGCCATGCGCCCCACTCCCGAGCACATCGCCCGCAGCGCCGCCATGGCGCTGGACCTGCTGCGGCTGCGGCACTCCACGCCACTGTTCACCCTGGGGGACCCCGAGCTGATCAAGCAGAAGGTGACGTTCCCGAACGCCGGCCCCGAGGCCACGCCCGGGCTGCTGCTGATGCGGATCGACGACACGATCGGGCCGGACGTCGACCCCGCGCTCGACGGGCTGCTGGTGGTGCTGAACGCCTCCCCTGAGGCGATCTGTGAGCAGGTCGAGGGCATGGAGGGGACCTGTCTGGAGCTGTCCGCGGTGCACGTGGACGGGGCCGATGCCGTGGCCCGCGAGACGACCTGGGATGCGGCAGCCGGCGCCGTGACGGTGCCCGCGTACACAGCGGCGGTGCTGGTCCAGCGGATCTCGTAGCAGGGCCGCGTCCTTCGCCGCTGTCGAAGCGCTGCTGTGCGTGAAGTCCCCCGGGGGGGCTGCGGGGTGCCATGCGGGCTGCGCTGCGGGTGCCATGCGGGCTGCGCTGCGGGCGCCCCTCCACCCCTGTGGACTGAAATATCTTGCAAGTTCTGGCTGGTGGTTGATGCTGGTGGGGCGGGCCTTTAGGGTGGGGCGAGCGTGCTGGAGGCGAAATCGCCGCCGCACCGTTGAATATCTTTCACTCCCAATGCCGGGAGTGCGCCCCGGCCGTTCCCCTCGGCCGTTCCTTGCCCGGACAGAGGAGTCCCCGCATGTCGGTCCCGCGGTTTTCCCGCCCCGTCCCCTCCCCTCGTGCAGCCCGCATCCTCGGGCATCCGCACCCCCGCTCGCGTCGGTCCTCGGCCGCGCCGGCGGTGATGCGGCACCGTGGCTCGTCGGCCGCGGCGATCACCGCACCGCTGCCACGTCGCGGGCTGGCGATCGTCGCTGCCCTGATGATGGCGATGGCGAGCGTGATGGGCACCGCGCCGCTGGTGCACGCCGTCGGCCCGAACGACCCGGTGCTGGTGGGCTCCCTGCAGGACGAGCTGGGCTGCGGGGCCGACTGGGCGCCGGACTGCGAGGCCACGAGGCTCCTGCCCACCGGTGAGGCCGGGGTGTGGGCCTCCACCTTCGAGGTGCCCGCCGGGCAGTGGGAGACCAAGGTCGCCATCGGCGGCTCCTGGGACGAGGCCTACGGCCTGGACGGCGGGGAGCAGAACATCCCGCTGGCCTTCGCCGCCCCCACCACGGTGCGCTTCCAGTTCGACGAGGCCACCAGCCGGCTCTCCATCGCCCTGCCCGAGCAGCCTGGTGAGTACACCGAAGACGACGCCGCGCTCGCAGCGGCGCCCCACCGCCACCCCGGCGCCGGGCAGACCTTCTACTTCGTGCTCACCGATCGCTTCGAGAACGGTGACTCCTCCAACGACACCGGTGGCATCGAGGGCGGCCGCCTGGAGCATGGCTTCGATCCGGCCGACAAGGGCTTCTACCAGGGCGGTGACATCGCCGGCCTGCACTCCAAGCTGGACTACATCGAGGACCTGGGGATGACGGCCATCTGGCTGACCCCCTCGTTCAAGAACAACCCCGTCCAGGGCGAGGGCGAGAACGCCAGCGCCGGCTACCACGGCTACTGGGTCACCGACTTCACCACCATCGACCCGCACCTGGGAACCAACGACGAGCTGAAGGCCCTGATCGACGACGCCCATTCGCGCGGCATCAAGGTGTACTTCGACATCATCGTCAACCACACCGCGGACCTCATCGACTACGAGGAGGGCGAGTACGGGTACATCGACCAGGCCACCTCCCCGTACCGCGACGCCGACGGCAACCCGGTGGACCTCGCCCAGGTGGCGCAGTCCCCCGACTTCCCCACCTTCGACCCGCAGACCTCCTTCCCGTACACCCCGGTGCGCAGCGAGGAGAACACGGTGATGGTGCCGGAGGCGCTCAACGACGTCACCATGTATCACAACCGCGGCAACTCGACGTGGGAGGGAGAATCGGTCACCCACGGCGACTTCGACGGTCTGGACGACGTGATGACCGAGGACCCGCGGGTGCTGGCCCTGATGGAGGACATCTACACCACGTGGATGGACTTCGGGATCGACGGCTTCCGCATCGACACCGTCAAGCACGTGGACTTCGGGTTCTGGGAGTCCTTCACCAGCACGATGGCCGCTCACCAGGGCTCCACCCCGGCGGGCGAGGAGTTCTTCACCTTCGGCGAGGTGTACGACGCCGATGCGCGCCTGCTGTCCCCCTACGTGCGGGACACCGACATGGACTCGGTGCTGGACTTCGCCTACCAGTCGGCGAGCACCAACTGGGCGCGCGGCTACACCGCGCAGGGCATGGCGGCCCTGTTCGACGCCGACGACCACTACATCACCCCCACCTCCTCCGCCGCGGACCTGCCCACCTTCGTGGGCAATCACGACATGGGGCGCATCGGCTACCTGCTGCGGGACTCCGGCCGGCTCGATGAGCGCGCCGCCTTCGCGCACACCACGATGCTGCTGACGCGCGGCCAGCCGGTGATCTACTACGGCGACGAGCAGGGCTTCGTGGGCGATGGCAACGACAAGGATGCCCGCCAGTCGATGTTCCCCAGCCGCACCCCGTCCTACCTGGACGACACCCTGATCGACGGCTCGCCCTACGGGTCCGGCGACCACTTCGACACCGGCGCGCAGCTGTATCCGCTCATCAGCGAGCTGGCCACGCTGCGCAATTCCACCCCGGCGCTGTCCACCGGGGCGCAGATCGAGCTGTACGCCGAGGGCGGCCCCGGCGTGTACGCCTTCTCCCGCGTGGACCGCGAGGAGAAGGTCGAGCACCTGGTGGCGCTGAACAATGCCGGCTCCGCCAGCACCGTCACGCTCACCACCCTCACCCCGGGCGCCAGCTACTCGGTGCTGCACGGTGACCACGCCCCCGTCACCGCCGGGGCGGACGGCACCGTGGAGCTGACCGTGCCGTCGCTGTCGGCGGTGGTGCTGGTGGCCGATGCCCCGGTCGCCGCTGCCGGTGAGGCGCAGGCGATCACCCTCACCCCCGCCCAGGGCGGTGCGGTGGAGGGTCTGGCCCCGATCAGCGCGCAGATCGCTGCGGACCGCTGGGCGGAGACCTCCTTCAGCTACCGGATCGCCGGTGAGGTGGCGTGGACGCCGCTGGGCACCGCTGAGGACGACACCCCGCGGGTGTTCCACGACGTGCGCGGCCTGGACACCGGCACCGTGATCGAGTACCGCGCGGTCTCCACCGATGCGAGCGGCTCCCGCGTGGCGGCCTCCACCACTGCGGTGGTGGGCGCGGATCTCTCCGCTGCCGGCCCGGCCGAGGGGCCCGGCGGGATTGACGCGGAGTCGATCACGCTGCCGGGCTCCCACAACGCGGCGATGGGCTGCGCGGGCGACTGGCAGCCGGACTGCGAGTCCGCCCAGCTGACCTTGGACGCGGCCTCCGGGAAGTACACCGGCACCTTCGACATCCCCGCCGGGACCTACGAGTTCAAGGTCGCCCACGGCGGCTCCTGGGACGAGAACTACGGTGCGGGCGGTGTGCCCGGTGGGGAGAACATCTCCTACACGCACGAGGGCGGGCCGGTCACCTTCTGGTACGACCCGGTCACCCACATCGTCCAGTCCAGCGCCGATGGTCCCTTCGTGACCCTTCCCGGTTCGTTCAACGCGGCCCTGGGCTGCACCGAGGACTGGATGCCCTCCTGCATGGCCACCTGGATGCAGGACGGTGACGGGGACGGCGTGTACACCTTCACCACCGATGCCCTGCCCACCGGCAGCTACGAGGTGAAGGCGGCCCACGGCGGCTCCTGGGACGAGAACTACGGGGGGGACGGTGCGCGCGGCGGCGCCCACTACTCCTTCTCCACCCAGGAGGGGAAGGTCGTGACCTTCTCCTACGACCTGGCCACCCACGTGCTCACCATCGAGTCGGAGGATCCGCTGGTGGCGGGCTCCGGCCAGCAGCTGGCGCACTTCGTGGATGCCGACACCATCGCCTGGCCCGCCGACCGGGTCAGCGATCCGGCCACCACCAGCTGGCAGCTGTGGTCCGCCCCCGAGGGTGGGCTCACGGTGGCCGACGGCGCGGTCACCGGCGGGCAGCAGCTCGGTGAGCTGGCCCTGCGCGACGGCGGCCTGGACGAGGCGGAGCTGGAGGGCCGCGGCCATCTCGGCGACTTCCTGGCGCTGGACCTCTCCGGTGTGGACCGCGACGCGCTCGAGCAGGCCCTCACCGGCGAGCTGGCCGTGGTCCAGATCGGGGCCGACGGCATCGAGGTGATGACCGGTCTGCAGATCCCGGGCGTTCTGGATGCGCTGTACGCCGAGGACGCCGACGCTCACGAGCTCGGCGTGGTGTTCGACGAGGCCGGCACCCCGACCGTGACGCTGTGGGCACCCACCGCCAAGAGCGTGGACCTGCAGCTGTCCCCGGCACCGGTGACGGAGGCGGCCGGCCCGTCGGCCCGTGCCGCCGCCCCGGAGGGCGCCGAGGTGCTGCCGATGGAGCGCGGCGAGGGCGGCGTGTGGACCATCACCGGTGAGCCCGGCTGGGAGGACCGCGCCTACACCTTCGCGGTGGACGTGTACGTCCCCGCCGAGGGAGAGGCGGTCACCAACGTGGTGACCGATCCGTACTCCGTGGGGCTGACGCTGAACTCGCAGCAGTCGGTGATGGTGGACCTGGACGACGAGCGCTGGGCCCCGCAGGGGTGGACGGACACTCCCGCCCCGCAGGTCGAGCAGTTCGCCGACCAGACCATCTATGAGCTGCACATGCGGGACTTCTCCGCCGGGGACCAGGGCCTGCCGGAGGAGGTGCGCGGCACCTACGCGGCGTTCGGGCACCCGGACTCGGCCGGGTCGGCGCGCCTGCAGGAGCTCTCCGATGCGGGCGTGACCACGGTTCACCTGCTGCCCACCTTCGACATCGCCACCATCGAGGAGGACCGCTCCGCTCAGGTGCAGCCGGAGATCCCCGACGCGGGCCCGGCCTCCCCGGACCAGCAGGCGGCGATCGCGGAGGTCGCGGATCAGGACCCGTACAACTGGGGCTACGACCCGTACCACTACCAGACCCCGGAGGGCTCCTACGCGACCGCCGGGAACCAGGTGGGCGGTGCCCGCCCCGCGGAGTTCCGCTCCATGGTCGGTGAGCTGCACCGGATGGGCCTGCAGGTGGTGCTGGACAAGGTGTACAACCACACCGCCGCTCATGGTCAGGCCGATCGCTCGGTGCTGGACAAGGTGGTGCCCGGGTACTACCACCGGTTGAGCCTGCAGGGCGCGGTGGAGACCTCCACCTGCTGCTCGAACCTCGCCACCGAGAACGAGATGGCCGGCCGCATCATGGTGGACTCCACCGTGCTTTGGGCCCGCCACTACGGGGTGGACGGCTTCCGCTTCGACCTGATGGGCCACCACTCCCGCGAGAACATGGAGGAGGTGCGGGCCGCCCTGGACGAGCTGACCCTGGAGGCCGACGGCATCGACGGCTCCGGCATCTATCTGTACGGCGAGGGCTGGAACTTCGGCGAGATCGAGAACAACGCCCGGTTCACGCAGGCCACGCAAGGGCAGTTGGACGGCACCTCGATCGGTGCGTTCAACGATCGTCTGCGCGATGCGGTGCACGGCGGCAGTCCCTTCGACACCGACAAGCGCACCATGCAGGGCTTCGGCAACGGCCAGTACACGATGCCCAACGGGTTCTCCGAGCTGTCGGAGGAGGATCAGCGGGCGGATCTGCTGCACCGCACCGACCTGATCCGTCTGGGCCTGGCCGGCAGCCTGAAGGACTTCGAGCTGGAGTCCTCCAGCGGTGAGGTGCTGCGTGGTGACCAGCTGGACTACAACGGGTCTGCGGCCGGGTTCACCTCGCGTCCGGAGGAGTCGGTGAACTACGTGGACGCCCACGACAACGAGGCGCTGTACGACCTCAACGTGTGGAAGCTGCCGCAGGATGCGTCGATGGAGGTGAGGGGCCGGATGAACACCCTGTCCCTGGCCACGGTGACGCTGGGCCAGTCCCCGTCGTTCTGGGCGGGCGGCACCGATCTGATGCGCTCGAAGTCGCTGGATCGCGACTCCTACGACTCCGGGGATCACTTCAACGTGATCGACTGGACGATGCAGGACAACGGCTACGGCCGGGGCCTGCCGCCGGAGGGCAAGAACGGCGAGGCGTGGGACCTGATGGTGCCGATGCTGGAGGACCCGGCCAAGACTCCTTCCCCGGCGGACATCGAGTTCAGCTCGGAGGTGACGCTGGACCTGCTGCGGCTGCGCTCCTCGACGAACCTGTTCACGCTGGGCGAGGCGGAGCTGATCCACCAGAAGGTCAGCTTCCCCAATGCCGGTGCGGATGCCACGCCGGGCCTGCTGGTGATGCGGATCGACGACACCGTGGGGGCTGACGCCGACCCGGCCCTGGACGGTCTGGTCACGGTCTTCAACGCCTCCGACGAGCCGATCACCGAGCAGGTCGACGGCATGGCGGGACTGGAGTACTCGCTGCATGAGGTGCAGGCCGAGGGCGTCGACCCGGTGGTCAAGGAGTCCACCTGGGAGGCCTCGACGGGCACGGTGACGGTGCCGGCGCACACGGTGGCCGTGTTCGTGGCCCCGCAGGATACGGCGCCGGGTGAGCCCGGTGAGCCCGGTGAGCCTGGCCAACCCGGTGACCCCGGTGAGCCCGGTGAGCCCAGTGACCCCGGTGAGCCCGGTGAGCCCGGTGAACCCGGTGAACCCGGTGAGCCCGGTGAACCCGGCCAGCCCGGTGAACCCGGCGAACCTGGTGAACCCGGCGAGCCCGGCCAGCCCGGAGAACCCGGCCAGCCCGGAGATCCCGGCCAGCCCGGCCAGCCCGGAGAGCCCGGGGAACCGGGTCAGCCCGGCCAGCCCGAGGAACCGGGTGAGCCCGGAGAGCCAGGCGACCCGGGGAAAGCCGGCGATCCTGGCCGTGCAGATCGTGATCGCGGTCCGCTGGCCCGCACCGGCACGGACGCGTGGGGCTACGTGCTGGCGGCAGCCGCACTGATCGCCGTGGGTGGTGGGCTCACCGCCTGGAAGCGCCGGGCGGCCTGACACACCCCACACACGGATCCCCCGGTTCCCTCGCTCGATCGAGGGAACCGGGGGATCCGTCGTTCAGTCCTCAGCACATCGCTGTGCTTCGTGCCTCACGGTCGGCGACGTGCAGGCGTTCACCCTGGGACGAACCGGCGGCCGTGGCGGCTCAGTCCTGCGGGGTGAAGGTCTCCAGGTCTGTGCGGAAGGCGCGGCGGCGCGCGTAGGCGTGCACCTGGTCCAGCACCGCGACCTGCCGGTCCACGTTGTCCACCAGATCGGCGAACACCTGCTTGTCCAGGCCCAGCAGCTGGGCGTTGTCCCGCAGGCTCTCCCAGCCGCCCTTCTTCCCGATCACGGCGCTGCGCATCAGCTCGGCCTCCAGCACCAGCGTCATCGGCGAGCGCTTGACGAGACGACCGTTGTTCTTGAGCCGTGCGGCCTTCTCCCCCACCCAGGCGGCGGCCTGCCGGTGCGGGAGCTGCTTGAAGCCGAGGTCCTCCAGCAGCTGTTCGAGGAACCGGTGCTCGTTGCGGATCTCGTGGGCCAGCATCGAGAGCTCGGCGAACACGGGGGTGTCCACGTTGGCCTCGGCCATCCGCTCGATGCGGGACATCCCGGCAGTGGCCCCGGTGAGGTGGTCGGAGATGTACAGGTTCAGCAGGTCCCGGTCGACGTCCTCGGAGATCCTCGGCGAGCGCTTTCCGGCCGAGGCACCCTCCCCGGCATCCGCCCCGCCGGGAACGGCCGAGACGGGAAGGGAGCCCCCGCCGGCATCACGGGGGCGCATCGGCACCGAATCGGCTCCGGTGCCTTCGATCATCCCTCCCAGCAGTTCGGCGACGGCATCGGCTGCGGTGCGGGTGGGCTTCCAACCCAGCTCTGCCTTGGCCCGGGCGTTGTCCATCACCGGGACGTTCATGCCCATGTCGAGCCATCCCGGGTCGGCCGCGACCAGTCCGGTGAGGTGCCCGGCCGACATCGCTGTGCGGACCATCGACGGCGGCAGCTCCACGGGCCGCACCTTCTTGCCGTCGCCGACGATGTCGGCCAGGTCCTGCACGCCGAGCACGTCGTCGGCGCAGATGTTGAAGGCACCCTTGACGCCGGCCACGGCGGCGGCCGCGTAGGCGGCGCCCATGTCATCGGCGTGGACGGCCTGGATGCGCAGGCCCTGCGGGAGCGGCAGCAGCGGGGGCCGACCGGCCTTGAGCGCCTGCACGGGCATCCAGGAGCCCAGGAAGTAGCGCTGGATCTCGGATGCCGCGGCGGCCGAGAAGATCAGTGCGGGGCGCAGCCGGGTCACGGTCACCTCGGGGTGCTCGGCCTCGAACTCGTCCAGCACGCGCTCCTGGGCGGCCTTGTCGACGCTGTAGTGCGAGGTGGAGATCCCTCCGGTCTCCCAGCTCTCGTCCCGCACCTCCAGGCCCGGGGAGGGCGAGTAGGCACCCACGGAGGAGGCCACCACCAGAGTGTCCACGCCCGCGGCGGCGGCAGCGCGAGCCACGTTGCGGGTGCCCTCCACGTTGACGCGGTGCAGCAGGTCCCGCTTGGAGTTGGGCTGGATCAGCCAGGCCAGGTGGATGACGGCGTCGACATCCGCGAACGCCTTCGTCAGGTGGGCGATCGCCTCGGGCGCCTTGACGGCGGCACCGATGTCGATCGAGGCCCAGTCGGCCTGGGCGTAGGGCTCGGCGCCCTGGTCGGGCATGCGCCGGGCGATGCCCAGTACGGAGGAGACCTCCGGGCGTTCGTGCAGGGCCGTGAGGACTGCGGTTCCGACGTTCCCGGTGGCACCGACGACGGCGACTCTCATGGGTTTCTCCCTCGTGGGGTCACGCGCTGCGCGACGAGTGGGCGTGCGTGGACTCCTCCAACCTACGCAGGGATCCTGAGCGCCCGGAAGGAAAGGCCCTCGCCTCGACCGGTCGGTCTCCTGGAGCAGAGGCCATGCGGGCCGGGCGCGAGCACGAGGCGAGGGATGCGAGCTGCCAGGTGCGGCCCGGGCCAGCACCGGCCGCCGCGCCCCCGGGGCCACCGCAGCCCCCCGGAGTCGTCAGCTCCTATGGGGATCCTCCCCCTGCACGGGATCGTCCACCTGCACGGGGCCCTCCCCCTGCACGGGATCGTCCACCTGCATGGGCCCGCCAGGTTCGGTGTCGGTGCCGGTGGCGCGGCCGATGCCGGCCATCAGGTGGTACACCAGCAGTGCAGCCACTGTGCCCAGCGCGATGCCCGTGAGCTGGATGCCCTCGATCTCCCAGGTCACATTGGCGATGCCCACCACCAGGGCCACACCGGCGGTGAACTGGTTCTTGGGCTTGGAGAAGTCCACCTTGCCGTCCACCCACATGCGCACGCCGATGATGCCGATCAGGCCGTACAGCACGAAGGTGACGCCGCCCAGCACACCGGGCGGGATGGTGAAGATCGCCGCGCCCACCTTCGGGGACAGCGACAGCAGGATCGCGACGGTCCCGGCCACCCAGTAGGCGGCGGTGGAGTACACGCGGGTAGCGCTCATGACGCCGATGTTCTCGCCGTAGGTAGTGGTGGGTGAGCCGCCGAACCCAGCGGACAGGGCGGTGGCAGCGCCGTCGGCGAACAGGGTGCGGCCCACCATGTGGTCGAGGTTGCGACCGGTCATCAGGCCCACGCTGGTCACATGACCCACGTTCTCGGCCAGCAGCACCAGGATCACCGGCAGGAACATCGGCAGCAGCGCGAGGTTGAACTCGGGGTGGTGGAACTGCGGCAGGCCGATCCAGGGGGCCTCAGCCACGGGGGTGAAGTCCACCTCGCCCCGCAGCACCGCGACCAGGTACCCCACCAGCACGCCCACCAGCACCGAGATGCGACCCAGCAGGCCCTTGAACACAGCGGTGCACAGCACCACGGCGAACAGGGTGATAGTGGCGGTGACGGCGGACTGCTTGAAGTTGTCGTACGCGGTCGGGGCCAGGTTGAAGCCGATCAGCGCGACGATCGATCCCATCACCACCGGCGGCATCAGCACACCGATCCAGACGGTGCTGTGCCGATGCGGGCGACCAGCAGGCCCAGCAGGGCCAGCAGGATGCCGGTGACCATCACCCCGCCCAGGGCCGCGCCCATGGAATCGGCCTCGGTGGAGGCCACGACCGGCGCGATGAACGCGAAGGAGGAGCCCAGGTAGCTGGGCACCCGGTTGCGGGTGATCACCAGGAACAGCAGGGTGCCGATGCCGCTGAACAGCAGGGTGGTCGAGGGTGGGAACCCGGTGAGCAGGGGCACCAGGAAGGTGGCGCCGAACATGGCGATCACGTGCTGGGCGCCGATGCCGATGGTCACCGGCCAGGCCAGGCGCTCCTCGGGCTTGACGATGGCGGCGGGGGCGACGGTGCGGCCGTTGCCGTGCAGGGTCCAGAGCGGCATGGCTCTCCAGGGATGTGAGCGGGGTGGGGATCGGGAGGAGTGATGGGGGTCGGGGCAGGGACGGCAGGCGGCCCGGGCGGTTTCGGCCTGGCAGGAGCGACCTTGCCGTCCCTGGCTCACCCGCCGGGGAAGGTCTTCCTGCGGGCGCGCTCGGCGTTGACGTCGGGCACCTGGTCCAGCAGAGAGGCGCGGCGGGTGTCGCGCATGCGGAAGTCGGCGAACATGCGGGTGAGGTCCGGTGCGCCGAACTCGTCGCGCACCGGGGCGGGGACGGTGAGCATCAGCACGGCGGCGATGCCGGTGGTCAGAGCCACGCCCCCGGTGAGCAGGCCGGAGCCGGCACCGGTGGCCACGGAGTTCACGATGATGTCCAGGAAGCCCACCACCACCAGCACGGCCCCGGCCATCACACCGCTGGCGCGGGCCACCTCGGCGCGGCGCTCCAACAGGGCGCGCCGGGCGAAGATCGACACCGCCACGAAACAGGCGCACACCACGGCGTCCAGCAGGTGCAGCACAGGACCGCCCCGGGTCACGCCCGTGGGCGAGGCGATCGCGGCCAGCAGGTGCCAGATCACTGCGGCAGCGTGCATCAGCACGCTGAACTCGAACACGCGCACCGTGTACACCAGCCAGTCGGCGCGCCGGAAGGAGATCGGGATGGTGCGGATGAACGAGCGGGAGATCATCACCCCGAACGCGGCGAACAGCGGCGGCAGGTACACGAAGCCGGTGGCGAAGCTGAGCGGGGCGGCGAACTGGAGGCGCAGGGTGTTGTCGGCCAGGGCGCAGGCCACCAGGCCGGCCACCGCGGCCACCGAGAACACGATCCAGGAGCGGTCCCGCCGCCACACCGCAGCGAACACGATCGCCAGCAGCAGGGCGGAGATCAGGGCATCGGCGAACACCATCACCGAGAAGCCCCAACCGGTGGTGAACAGCCTGCCGACGATCATCACCAGTGCCAGCAGCAGTGCCGCGGCGGCGGCCACCCCGATGCCCAGCACCAGCAGGCGGGCGCGGTTGCGGGCCACGTGATGGGGGAGGTAGCCCTCGTGACGGCGCGGTTCGATGCCGACGATCGCGCCCAGCAGCAGCAGCGGTACGCCCACCCCGATACCAACGGGGGGCCCGTCGGGCAGGGAGGAGAACAGCCGCGGCAGGGAGACGACGAGGTCCACGGCCACCACGACCAGCGGGACCGCCAAGGCGGGCAGCAGGCCGATCACCCGCACCGCGCGCACCACCGCCAGCGGCGGGCGGGCGGGGACCCACCGCAGCAGGTGCACGGCGATCAGCGCGGCCAGGCCGATGCCGATGGAGATCTTCCCAGCCATGCCCAGCATCGGTACCGGGGCGTAGGTGAAAGTGGTGGTCAGCGCGGTGACCAGGCATACCAGCGCCAGCAGATCGCGCAGGGCGTCGAACACGCCGAGCTCGCGGAACCGCTCGGGCACCTCGATGCCTCCGGCGGCGCCGTCCTCGACGTTCGGGGTGGTGCCGGAGCGGGCGTAGGAGACGGTCCGCGAGGGCAGCACGGGTTCGTCCATGCCTGGTCCCGCGCCGGGTGTCTCGCGCTCCTCGGTGTCCAGGTCCCAGTCGAGCGTGCGCCGGCGATCGGGGGCTGCCGGCGCGTCGGGCCAGGGGCGCGCCTCGGGCCGCGGACGCGCGGCCGGGCCAGGGGTCAGCGGTGAGCGGGGTGCCGCGGCGGGCGTGCCGCCGTCGTGGAGCGGGGGGCTCTGCGAGACGCCGTCAGACGAGGCCGCCTCGGACGAGGCTCGAACAGTGGAGGCCGCTCCCGAGTCACGCTGGGCCAGCTGTTCCTTCAGGGCCTCAGCACGTTCGGCCCGCTTGCGCTCCAGCAGCGGGGCGGCGTAGCGGTCGAAGGCAGCGCGGTCAGGCAGCTGCTCGGTGGGAAGGGTGTGGGGGTCGTCGGATGCGAAGATCCAATCGGAATCCCCCGCCGTGCCGCGTTCGCGCTCCCCCGCCATGAACCCTCTTCCTCTGTCGGTCCTGCCTGCACGAGTCTAGAGAGGCTCGGGCGGGCGCCCGCGGCGGCGCGCCGGGGCGACGCAGTGATGCTCAGCGCGCGGTGGGGTACATCCGCGCGCGCTGCGAGCTGGAGTCGACGACCTGCTTGCCGAAGGGGAAGCAGGTCACGGGGATCAGCTTGATGTTCGCCCACGCCAGGGGGATGCCGATGATGGTTACGGCCTGCGCCACAGCGGTGAGCACGTGCCCGATGGCCAGCCACAGCCCGGCCACCAGGAACCACACCACGTTGCCGACACCACTGAGCGCATTGCCGCGGCCGGTGGCCACGACCTCGCGACCGAACGGCCACAGCACGAAGCCGGCGATCCTGAACGAGGCCACCCCGAAGGGGATGGTGACGATGAAGATGCAGGCGATCACGCCGGCCAGCAGATAGCCGAGGAACAGGGGGATCCCCGCGGTGAACAGCCAGATGAGATTGAGGACCAGGGTGATGAAGAAGCGCATGCCTCCACACTAGGCAAAGGTCCCCGCGCCGCGACAGGAGGAAAGCCCCCGTTCCCGGGCGGGGCCGGGCCTCCCTTCCATGCGCGGGTTCTGCTTGCATGCGGGCTCTGCTTCCACGCGGGCTCACGGGGCCGGGTCACTGCGGCCGCACCGGCCCTCCGACGGATCTCACGCGCGCGGGCGCGACCCGCCTGCCTGCCCAGGACTACCCTGAGTCCATGCCTGCTCCCGAGATCGTGCTGACCGAGCGCTTCCAGTCCGCCTTCGCCTCCGCCTTCGGGCCCGAGTACGCCGAGGCCGACCCGCTGATCCGCCCCTCCCAGTTCGCCGACTTCCAGTGCAATGCGGCGATGGGACTGGCCAAGCGCCTGGGGAAGAAGCCCCGCGACATCGCCGCGGAGATCCTGGAGGCCGTGCAGCTCGAGGACGTGGCCGAGCCCCTCGAGGTGGCCGGGCCCGGGTTCCTGAACATCCGGCTGCGCACCGAGTGGATCGCCTCGCAGGTCGCGCAGCTGGCCGACGACTCCCGCCTGGGCATCCCCGCCGGGCAGCCCCGCACCGTGGTGCTGGACTACTCCGCGCCCAACGTGGCCAAGGAGATGCACGTGGGGCACCTGCGCACCACCGTGGTGGGTGACGCCCTGGCGCGCACGCTGGAGAAGCTGGGCCACACGGTGATCCGCCAGAACCACATCGGTGACTGGGGCACCCCCTTCGGGATGCTGATCGAGCACCTGCTGGAGGTGGGCGAGGACTCGCCGGAGGCTGCCCTGCTGCTGACCGACCCCAATGCGTTCTACCAGGCTGCACGGCAGAAGTTCGATGCGACCGAGGGCAAGGCCGCCAGCGACGCCGACGCGGCCGGCACCCCCGGGGCAACCGCGGCCGACGGGACCCAGGCGCCCGCCGTCGCTGCTGATTTCGCGGCCCGGGCCCGTCGCCGGGTAGCCACCCTGCAGTCCGGGGATGCCCGCTCCCTGGAGATCTGGCAGCGCCTGGTGGAGATGTCCAAGCAGTACTTCCACCGCATCTACGACATGCTGGACGTGACCCTCACCGATGCGGACCTGGCCGGGGAGTCCACCTACAACGATCAGCTGGAGGCGGTGTGCCGCGATCTGGAGGAGGCAGGCATCGCCCGCATCTCCGACGGTGCGCTGTGCGTGTTCCCCGAAGGGTTCACCGGCCGTGACGAGCAGCCGCTGCCGCTGATCATCCGCAAGTCCGACGGCGGCTACGGCTACGCCACCACCGACCTCGCGGCGATCCGCCACCGGGTGCGCACCCTGGGAGCGGACCGCATCGGCTACGTGGTGGGCACCGCTCAAGAGCTCCACTTCCAAATGATCTTCACGACCGCGCGGGAGGCCGGCTGGCTGCCCGAGAGCGTGGAGGCCACCCACGTGAAGATCGGCTCGGTGCTCGGTGAGGACGGGAAGATCCTGCGCACCCGCTCCGGCTCCTCCCTGCGACTGATGGCGCTGCTGGAGGAGGCCGTCGCCAAGGCCCAGGGCGTGATCGACGAGCTGAGGCCGGATCTGTCCCAGCAGGAGCGCGCCTCCATCGCCCATGACATCGGCATCGGCGGCGTGAAGTACGCGGACCTCTCCACCGCGCACGACTCCGACTACGTGTTCGACCTGGACCGGATGCTGGCACTGACCGGCAACACGGCCCCGTACCTGCAGTACGCGGTGGCGCGTATCCGCTCGATCGGCCGCCGGGCCGCGGAGCAGGGGGTGGACGCCGCCGGGGCCGCGCCTCGGGTGGACAACGACGCCGAGCGCGCCCTGGCCCTGCAGCTGCTGGAGTTCGGTCCCACGCTGGCCCAGGTGGGCGCTGCCTACGAGCCGCACCGCCTGTGCTCCTACCTGTTCGCGACCGCCCAGGCGTTCACCGCGTTCTACGAGGCCTCCCCGATCCTCAAGGAGGCCGATGCGCAGGTGCGTGCCGGTCGTCTGGCCCTGGCGCAGCTCACCGAGCAGGTGCTGGTCGAGGGTCTCGCGGCCCTCGGCGTGAACGCTCCGCAGCAGATGTGAGCGGGCGTGACCAGATCGTGTCCGGTTGTTATCCAAACGTGCCCAGGTGAGTCCCGGAACGGCCTTACCTTGAACACCCTCCTTCCATAATCTTGCAGGGTGCCATCGCCTCGCCTCGCCCAGCTCACCCTGTGGGCTGTCTATGCCCTGGTGGTGGCGGTGCACCTGGGGGCACTGCTGACCGAGTCCAGCCTGACCCAGCGGGTCACGCAGCCATTGTTCGCTCCGCTGCTGATCGCGATCCTGCTGGTGAGTGCGCCCTCGCGCCACCGCACCCCGGTGCTGCTCACGGCGGGACTGTTCTTCGCCTGGCTCGGTGACACCATGCCGCCGTTCCTGCCGCAGGTGCTGCGACCGGCCGCCGTCGTGCTGTTCCTGGTGGCACTGGTCCTGTACTGCCTCGCGCTGCTGCCGCTGTGGGCCCGCAACCGCGAGCCGCTGCGCCTGGCCCTGGCGATCCCCTACGCCGGTGTGGTGATCGGGCTGTTCGTGGCCTGCGCGGACGGCGCCGGCGAGCTGACGCCGCTGGTGGCCGCCTACGCGACCGTGCTGGCCACCATGGCGTTCCTGTCCTCCGGCGGCAACGGTATGACCTGGATGGGCGGCACCCTGTTCCTGCTGTCCAGCTCACTGCTGGCGATGGACTGGTTCCTGCCCGGGGCCGCGATCATGTACAGCACCGTGTGGGTGATGCTCACCTACGCCCTGGGGCAGGCGCTGCTGGTGGCAGGGATGCTGCGCATCATCCCCTCGCGCGAGCACACGATGCAGCCCGTCGGGGCTGAGCTGGTCATCGTCGAGGGGTGACCCCCAGGACGCGGGCGATCAGTTCGCCCTGCTCCCGGTGCAGGCGCTCGAGGTCCTCACCGCGCCGCTGCATCAGCTGCAGGCCCAGGCGGCCGTTGATCTCCCGGTAGGCCACCTCCAGCCCGTTCTCCTCCAGCTGCAGCCGGGCCATCCGGACATCGGAGAGGAACAGGTCGCGCGTTCCCACGCTGAGGTGCACCGGCGGCAGGCCCTCCAGACTCGCGTTGATCGGGGAGAGGTCCGGATCGTCCAGCGGCGCACGCCCGGCGTAGGCGCGGGCGGCCTCGCGCAGCATCCGGCGCTCGTGCACGGGATCCACCTGGTCCGTCTCAGTGATGCCGGCGTTGGCCAGTTCGAGGTCCAGCCAGGGCGACATGGTCACCAGCGCGGCCGGCGCCGGGATCTGCGGATGCTCCCGGAGCCTGCGGGCGATCGCGAAGGCAAGTCCACCGCCGGCGTGCTGACCGCTGAGCACCCACGGGCCGGCGCCGAGCCGACCGTCGGCCGCCAGCGCCTGCAGCACGCTCTCGGCGTCGTCCCGCGCCACGGGGTGAGTGTGGTCCGGAGCGGTGCGGTAGTCGACCATCAACCCGGCGCAGTCGCGGGCATCGGCCTGCTTCGACAGCCACGTCCAGTCCCCGGTGAACGGCCCGGAGACGTAGGCGCCGCCGTGCAGGTGGATGATCAGCCCCTGGTCGCGGCGATGGCCGTCCAGCCACACGCAGCGGGTGCGGCCGATCATCTCCACGTCCACCGCGTGGCGCTTCTGCACCGAGCTCGGGGGCAGTGCCCGCCGGGCCTCTCGCAGCGCATGGTTGGTGACCGCTGAGGGGATCGGCACCCGGCGCACGGTGCGGGCGCCCACCACCACGGCGTCTCGGATGCGTCCCATTGCTGACTCCTAGCCGCGACCCTCTGGTCGCATCGATGCGGGGTGCCTTGCGCGGCCAGCCTAGCGAACCCCGCTCCTGCCCTCCTGGGCACGCCGACGATCACGCAGGGCACGCGCCTTCGCGACCGTGTGAGCACAGGTAGCCTGCCTTCATGACGACGCCCTCCCCCGCCCCTGTCCTGGTGATGGTCGCGATGCCGGAGGAGGCAGCGCCGCTGGAATCCCGGCTGGACGGCGCGAGGGCGCTGCCGACCCCGTTCGTCGACGACGCCGGGATGCGTTCGGTGCGAGCGGTGGCCGGCCTCCTTGGGGGCACGCCCACGGTGGTGGTCACCACCGGCATCGGCATCGCCGCAGCAAGCGCCGCCGCCACCTGGGCGATCCTCGAGCATCGGCCCACCTGCGTGGTCGCGGCGGGTTCCTGCGGGGGCCTGGCGGCCGACGTCGAGGTGGGCACGGTGATCGTGGGCGATGCCTTCACCTGGTCGCTGGCGGACGCCACCGCCTTCGGCTACGAGCCCGGGCAGGTGCCCGGCTCGCCCGCACGCCTCGAGGCCGATGACGACTGGGCCGACGTCGCGGAACGCGCTGCCGGTGCTGCCGGCACCGCGGTGCGCCGGGGGCTCATGCTCTCCGGTGACGCCTTCGTCACCGCTCCCCTGGCCGATCCCATGCGGGAGCGGTTCCCCGGTGCCCTCAGCGCGGACATGGAGACCACTGCCACAGCCCGCACCGCCGCCGCGCTCGGGGTGCCGTTCGTGGCGCTGCGCGCTGTCTCGGATCTCTGCGGCCCCGCTGCGGGCCAGCAGTTCCACATGGAGCTGGACCTGGTCGCGGAGATCTCGGCTAGAGCGGTGGAACAGCTGGTGCGGGAGCTGCCTGCATGAGCCACCCCGCGTCGTTCGTGTGAATCAGACAACCCCGCGGACGAACGGTCCCATGCCCCACGCGAGCACCCCGTTCCCCTTCTGACCTGGGCTTCTGATCAGGACTGGCGGTGTTGGGCACCGTTCCGGATCGCGCCGCCCCCTGGCATCGCCCGGGGTGCGACCCGTATGGTGCAGGCGAGCCTCGTGAACCGCAGATGCGCCTCGGCCTGCAACCACGGGGCTTTCCCTGCCCCTCCACCGGAACGAGTGATCGTGTCGGCTTCGACTGTTGCCTCCCGCCCCCGCCCCACCCCATGACCCTGTGGACGGGTCCGAGAACCGCAACCCCCGCCCGTACTCCCTGGCCAAGGGAGTGTTCGGGGTGACCGCTGGCGTGGTGGCCATCGCGGTCACCTTCGCGCTGTTCCTGCCCACGGTGTTCGCCGAGGTCATCTCGACCCTGAACTCCACGGTGGTGAACTCCATCGGCTGGTACTACGTGCTGCTGGTGACCGGGTTCGTGGGCTTCGCGATCGTGGTCGCACTGAGCCGCCTGGGCACCATCAAGCTGGGCCGGGACGACGATGAGCCCGAGTACGGCCTGCTGTCCTGGTTCGCGATGCTCTTCGCCGCGGGCATGGGCATCGGCCTGGTGTTCTGGGGGGCAGCGGAGCCGCTGACCTTCTTCGCCTCCGACGGCGGGATCCCGCCGAACGCCGCTCATCTGGACGATCCGGCCCGGGCGCAGCGCGCCATGGGGCAGACCTTCCTGCACTGGGGGCTGCACGCCTGGGCGATCTACGTGGTCGCGGGCCTGGCGATCGCCTACTCGGTGCACCGCCGTCGCCGTCCCGTGTCGATCCGCTGGGCACTCGAGCCGATCCTCGGCAAGCGCACCGACACCTGGATCGGTGACTTGATCGACATCATCGCCCTGGTGGGCACCCTGTTCGGCATCGCCACCTCCCTGGGCTTCGGCGTCAACCAGATCGCCGCCGGCCTGGACCACCTGGGCCTGCTGCCGAACTCCACCACCGTTCAGGTGATCATCGTGCTGTCGGTGACCGCGCTGGCCACCATCTCCGCCGCTTCCGGGGTGGACAAGGGCATCAAGTTCCTCTCCAACCTCAACCTGGGGCTGGCGGCGCTGCTGCTGGTCGCCGTTCTGATCCTGGGCCCCACCCTGTTCCTGCTCCGCGACGTGGTGCAGAACATCGGCTACTACCTGCAGCACTTCCTCGAGCTCTCCTTCCAGACCCTGCCGTTCATGGGCGATGAGGGGGCCAGCTGGATCTCCGGCTGGACCACCTACTACTGGGGCTGGTGGATGTCCTGGTCGCCGTTCGTGGGCGTGTTCATCGCCCGCATCTCCCGCGGCCGCACCGTGCGCGAGTTCATCACCGGTGTGCTGCTGGTCCCCACCCTGGTGACCATGGTCTGGTTCACCGTGATGGGTGGCACCGCCCTGTACAAGAGCCTGTTCGAGAACATCGACTTCACCGGCGAGGACGGCACCATCGATGCCAACACCGCCCTGTTCGACACCCTCTCGACGCTCCCGCTGGGCATGCTGCTGTCCGGAATCGCCGTTGTGCTGGTGACCATCTTCTTCATCACCAGTGCGGACTCCGGCGCCTTCGTGATGGACATGATCGCCCACCGCGGCGACCCGAACCCGCCGCGCCTGACCCGCATCTTCTGGGCCTCGGCCTCCGGCATCATCGCCGCCGCGCTGATCTGGGCCGGCTCGGTCTCCGGTGCGGAGGGCGCAGGCATGACGGGCCTGCAGGCGATGGCTCTGCTGAGCGCCCTGCCGTTCTCCATTGTGATGATCGGCATGTGCGTCTCCACCTGGATCGCCCTGTCGCGCGAGGTGAAGATCATCCAGCGCCTGGAGCTGCGGATCCGTCAGCGAGAGTTCGTGGAGCGCTACTCCGACCAGCTCACCGGCACGGTCAGCGACCGCGTGAGCGCGCAGATCGCCGAGCAGGTCACCGCTCAGGTCGACGGGCGGGTGGCCGAGCAGGTGGAGCAGCAGGTCGCCACCCAGATCGATGCCCGCGTGGACGAGCAGGTCAGCGCGCGCCTGGACGAGCACGCCGCGGATCAGGCTGGGCAGCCCGGGCAGCAGGACGGGCACCGTCGCGGCCGGAACCCCTTCCGCCGCTGATCACCCGCGCTCGGCCAGTTGGATGATCTCCCCGTCGCCGTCGAGTGCGAGCAGGTTCTCGCGGATCCGCTCATCGGCACCGACGGGCCTGCCGCCGGCGGCGTGCGGGGTGATCAGCAGGCGGGGCGCGTCCCACAGGGGGTCCTCGGCCGGCAGGGGCTCGGGGTCGGTGACGTCCAGCGCGGCCGCCCCGAGGGTTCCCGCCTCGAGGGCCTCGGCAAGCGCCCCCTGGTCCACGGTGGTGCCGCGGCCCACGTTGATCAGCACGGCGTGGCCGGGCAGCGCGTCCAGCACCTCCCGGCACACCAGTCCGCGGGTGGCCTCCCCGCCGGGCAGGATGTTGATCAGCACGTCCACCTCGGGCAGGGCCGCGAGCACGTCGTCGTCGGCGAGCACCTCGAAGCCGGCACGCTCGCCGGCGCTGCGGGCCGCACCGCGCACGGTGGCCCCCAGGGCGCTGAGAACGGGGGCGAGGGTCTGGCCGATCTGCCCGAAGCCCCAGATCAGCACCCGAGCGCCGACCAGGCTGGTCATCCGGCCCTCGGGGTTCAGCGGCTGCATTCCCCCGAGCTCCTGGGACCATTCGTGGCGCTCCTGGGCCTGCTTCGACTCGGGCAGGCGCCTCAGGATCGACAGCAGCAGGCCCAGTGTGTGCTCGGAGACCGTCAGGGAGTGCAGGCCGGCGCCGGTGGCGATCTGCACGTCCTCGCCGAAGCCGGCCTCGAGGATGCCGTCCACCCCGGCGGCGAGGGACTGCACCAGGCGCAGGTCGTGGAGGTTCTCCGCTGCTGAGGCGAGGTGGCGGCGGGAGGCGCCCCAGACCACGAGCACCTGGGCATCGTGGTGCTCGGCGGGGATCTCGGCGCGGGCGTCGATCGTGACGGCCTCCCAGCCCTCGGGCAGGTCGGGGTCGAGCTCGGTGGTGTCGGGCAGCAGGATCTTCATGGATCCAGGCTACGGGGCAGCGCTGCAGGACGTCCGACCGGGCGCGTTCCGATAGCCTACCGCCATGGTTCTCGGCCTCGGTTCAGCCGCCACAGGGATCGACCGCGCCGGCAGGGGGATCGGGCATGCCGCCCGGGGGATCGCCTCCGCGCTGCGCGGGGCGACACGCGCCACCGGTCAGCAGGTGTGGCGCACCGCCGTGCGCGCACCCCTGGACACCGGTGGCTTCCTGGGCGCCTCCGCCGCTGCCTGGATCGCCACCTCCCCCAGTCTGCTGCCGCGCACCTGGTGGATGTGGACGGCCAACATCGGGCTCTCGCAGATCTACGGGTACACCACCGGCGCTCTCACCCGGCGACTGCTGGGGCGCGCCGGCCGGGCGGTGGGCCTGCAGGTGAGCATCTCCCCGGAGCATCGGCATCGGGCGCGCCTGCTGGGCGGGGCGGCGCTGACCGGCATCACCACCTACTCGTGGGTGCGTGGCGTGCTGCGGCAGCGGGAGATCAGCCACCTGGTGCAGCAGGAGCCCAAGAACCTCGCCACCCACCTGGTGGGCGCCGCCGGCGGGGTGGCCGCGTCGGCCGGTGCCCTGCTGGCGGCCCGCGCCGTGATCGCCACCGCGCGCGTGTACCGCGCGGTGCTGCGCCCCTACCTGCCGCCGCGGGTGCTGGAGGCCACGTCCCTGCTGCTGACCCTGGCCACCGTCGGTGTGCTGGCAGAGCGGTTCGTGCGGGGGCGGCTGCTGGAGCAGGCCATCGAGCGCGCCGAAGCCGCCAACCTTCTGATCTCCCCCGAGCTCACACCGCCTGCCTCACCGCTGCGCTCGGGCAGTGCCGCCTCGGGCGAGGACTGGACGGCCCTGGGTGCGCAGGGCCGCCGGATCGTGTCCTTCGGGGCCGACGCCCGTTTGATCTCCGCGACCACGGGCGAGCCGGCGGTGGAGCCGATCCGGGTGTACGCCGGCAAGTCCACCACCCGCACCATCGAGGAAGCGGTGGACGCGGTGCTGGCGGAGCTGGACCGCACCGGCGCCTGGGAACGGGAGGTGCTGGTGCTGTTCACCGGGACGGGCACCGGCTGGCTGCAGGAGTGGTCGCTCTCGGCGATCGAGTTCCTCACCGGTGGCAACTGCGCCACCGCGTCCCTGCAGTACTCGGTGTACACCAGCGCGCTCAGCTACATCCTGGACCGCCGCTCCCCGCAGCGGGCCGGGCACCTCCTGTTCGACGCGGTGCGCAGGCGGCTGGACCGGATGCCGGCGGCGGACAGGCCGCGACTGTTCGTGGCCGGGGAGTCACTGGGATCGTTCGGCGGCCATGCCGCCTTCCGCGATCTGCCGGACATGCTGGACAGGGTGGACGGGGCAGTGTGGACCGGCACGCCCGGCTTCACCCCGATCTGGCGCCAGCTGGTGGCCCGCAGCCGACCGGGCGCCCCCGCGATCGCCCCGATCCTGGACAACGGCCGTCACGTGCGGGTGGTGACCCGGCCCCGTGACCTGTACCAGGACTACTGGGGCGGGCTCTACGAGCCGTGGCAGAGCCCGCGCGTGGTGTACGCCCAGCATCCCTCCGACCCGGTGGCGTGGTGGGAGCCCTCGCTGCTGTGGGCGGAGCCCGCGTGGCTGCGGGAGCGGGTGGGGCACGACGTCACCGACGCCATGCGCTGGTTCCCCTGGATCACGTTCTGGCAGATCGCGGCCGACATGCCCCTGTCGATCAAGGTCACCGGCGGGCACGGACACGCCTACCACGAGGAGCTCGTGCCGATCTGGGCCGCCGTGCTGGGCAAGGACGGCACCGACGATGACGAGCACGAGCTGCATCGCCGGCACCGCCGCATCGTCGATGCGATCCGCGAGCTGGGCCCGCCGGACTGACCTCAGGGGTTGGGGCCGGTGGCGACCTCGCGGGTGTCGTCAGCGCTCCACTGCGACCACGAGCCGGGGAACAGCCGCACGCCCTCGTAGCCAGCGCGCTCCAGGGCCAGGATGTCGTGGGTGGCGGTCACCCCGGAGCCGCAGTACACGATGACCTCGCCGCCGGGCTCGACACCGGCGGCGGCGAAGCGCTCACGCAGCTGCTGCGGCGGCAGGAAGCGGCCGTGCTCGTCGGTGTTCTGGGAGAACGGCAGATTGATGGCCCCGGGCACGTGGCCGGCGCGGGGGTCCATCGGCTCCACCTCGCCTCGGTAGCGCTCTGGTGCGCGGGCGTCGATCACCAGGGCGCTCCCGGAGGCCACCTCGTCGATGGTGGCGATCGCCGTCTCCGGCCAGGGCCTGGCCGGGACGCTGCCGGGCTCGGGTCGCACGTCATCGGTGGCGAGCTCCCCGTCCCATGCGTCGAGACCGCCGTCCAGCAGGGCGGCGGGCTGGTCCAGGGAACGCAGCATCCACACCAGGCGGGAGGCCTGGGAGCCGTCGGCATCGTCGTAGGCCACCACGATCGTGGACTCGTCGACGCCGGCTGAGCGCAGGGCGCCGGCGAAGTCCTCCGGATCGGGCAACGGGTGGCGGCCCCGCCCCACCTGGGCAGGTGCGGCCAGGGCGGCGGGCAGGTCGATGTAGACCGCTTCGGGAAGGTGCCCGGCGAGGTAGGTGTGGTGCCCCTTGGAGCCGTCCAGCGCCCAGCGCACGTCCAGCAGCCGCACCGCGGATTCCTCACCGGTCTGGGCGGTGCCGCCCTGCAGGTCCCGCAGTTCGGCCACGTCGATCACCGGGGGCAGGCCCGCGGTGCGTGCGGGCTCAGGGGCGTCGGGCGATGTGTGCGCGCTCATGGGAGCAGACTACGTCGGCCGGTGGGGGCTCGCCCGGCGCGGTTCGTGGGGCCAGCAGACGTTCACGGCCCCCGGCGGTCGCAGATCTCGCTGCCGATCAAAGCCCGCGGCACTGGATGTCCACCCGGACCAGGCGGTGGTCCGAGGTGGGGAAGGGGTACTCGCCGGTGAGCTCGCTGCCGGGCTGTCCCGGGGCCGGCCAGTACACGGCCGAGCTCACCACCTGGAGGTCCTTGGAGGGCAGCACGTAGTCCACGCGGAGGTTGCCCGGGCTGGGCACGTCGGAGAAGTCCGCCGTGTCGTAGCGGGGATCGCCCTGATGGTCCTCGTTGCTGCCGCTCTGCTTCTGGGCGGCGTCGACGGCGCCCTGGCTGGCGGGCTTCGTGTCGCGAACCCGCGGGTGGTTGAGCAGCTGGTCGATGGCGCCGGGCCAGGAGTCGCCGTCCTTCGGATCGGAGTTGTAGTCACCGGCGATCACGAAGGACTCGCTGGGGTGCAGCCCGCCCCGGGTGCCGGCGTCGTCCACGATCCAGCGGGAGGCCTCCCGGGGCTGAGGTAATCCGCCCACAGGCGGATCTCGTCATGGTTGCGGCGGCCGTTGCGATCCTCGGGACCGTCGAAGCTGGGCGGGGTGGGGTGGGCGGCCAGCAGGTGGATGGTGGTGGAGCCCACCTGGACCGGCACATCCCAGTGGGACTTGGAGCTCAGGCGCAGCTGCGGGGCGATCTCGCTGCCGTAGAAGCTCTCCGGGATCAGGTTGCCGGGCATCGAGGCCCAGCGCAGATCCCGGAAGGTGCGCACCTGGTGCGTGAGGATCGGGTACCGGGAGAGCACCACCATGCCGTACTGGCCGGGGAACTCGCCGAAGCCCCAGGCGTCGTCCGGGCCGCCCACGGTGCCGTCACGGTTCAGGTCCAGCCCGCTGGGCACGCCGGTGTTCACCGGTGCGGTGTACGCGTACGGGTAGTGCACGGGGCTGCGGCCGTTCTGCCCCACTTCGAGGTAGTTGCGGCGGAACAGGTCGATCCCGCGGTGGTCAGCGTCGTGGTCGAACTCGTTGATCAGCAGGACGTCGGGGTTGTTGATCTGGATGACCTGGGCGATCGCCTTGATCTGCACGTCCTCCCCCGTGGCGAGGTCCTCCAGCAGCTCGCCCTCGGTGGCCCGGTTGAGGGAGGCGTTGTAGGTGGCGAAGCGGACGTTCATCGACCGGCCCCCGTTCCCACGAGCAGGGACGGACTGCGCGGCGCGCTCCGGAGCTGCGGGCTGGGCCTGGGCGGCAGCGGTGGGGATTGCGAGGCCGGCAGCAGCGGCGGCGGTGAGGGCACGACGACGGCTGATCCTGGGAGACATGGCCTCCATTGTGCACGGTGGGCCCCGACCCCGATAGGGCGGCCCACAATGCACAGGTCACGGCATGTTCCGGTGGCGAGGCATCTGTGCTGGTGAGAGACTCGCCCCATGAGGATCACGTTTCTGGGAACCGGACGCATGGGCACCGAGCTCGCCCTCCATCTGCTCGCTGAGCACGAGCTGAGGGTGTGGAACCGCACCGAGCGTCGCACGCAGCGCCTGGCCGAGGCCGGGGCACGTGTGGCCTCCTCCCCTGCCGAGGCCGTCCAGGGCGCGGAGGTGGTGGTCACCTCGCTGTTCGGCCCGGACGCGGTGCGCGAGACCGTCATCGGCCCCGGTCTGATCCCCGCGGGTGTCCCGTGGGTGGACACCACCACCGTCTCCCCCGCCGACGCCGAGGAGTTCGGCGCGGCCGTCCCCACCTATGTGGGCGTGCCCGTGATCGGCACCCTGGGCCCGGCCCGGGCCGGGAAGCTCGGTGTGTACGTCGGCACCCCGGACGATGCTCTGCGGGAGAAGGTGCTGGCGCTGGTCGCACCGTGGGCTGACCCGGAGCGTCTGCGCGGCGTGGACACTGCCGCGAAGGCCGCCACCGGGAAGCTGCTGGCGAACCTGGCGCTCGCGGTGAGCGCGCAGGGCCTGCGGGAGGCACTCGCGCTCGGCGCGGCCACGGGGACGCCGGCCGAGGACGTGCTGGACATGCTGGCCTCGACAGGCCTGGCGTTCATCGCGGGGATGAAGGGCCCGTTCGTGCGCGGTGAGCGCACCACCGAGGGCGGTGACTTCACGGCCGATGCGATCGCCAAGGATGCCCGGCTGATGATCGACACCGTCGCTGCCACTGCAGCGGAGCAGGGCGGCACGGCCGATGTCCCCGCGGGCACCGCGATCCCGGCCTCCCCTCGGCCCGGTTCGGACCTGCCCGCGGTCAGGGCCGCTCTCGCCTCCTTGGATGCGGAGATCGACGCCGGTCACGGTGACCGCGACTTCTCCACCATGCTGCTGCCCGAGGCGCGGCCGACGGGCGACTGACCACGCGGACCCGGACTGCGCGACCCGCACCACCGATCAAGCGGCTGTCGGGGGCAGGCCGCCGGGCCCTGTGTTCAGGAGGTCGGCGATCTCGCAGGCGGCGACCAGTCCTGCCAGTCCAGCGCCGACGACGATCGCGTCGAACTCGCGGCTGCCCGTCTCGCCCCCGGTGCCAGCGCCCATGGTCCTCGCTGTGTCATCGCACCGCGATGCGGCGCACTCGCTCCAGGTGGTTGTCCTGGTTGGCTCCGCTCATGGTGCGGCTGCTCTGGCGGTTGTTGCTTCCGCGCCTGCGGTCTCCGGTGCGCAGGTTCCCCACCGCCACCTCGGTCTCCTTCTCGAAGTGGTGGCGCTTGTCGGTGTTGCGGTAGTAGCGGTAGATCCCCCCGTACACGGCGGCGAACACGGCCGGTCCCGCGATGAAGGGGAACATCAACCCCGCCACCCCGCTGTCCCCGGAGTCGGCGAGGATCGTCACGGCAGCGGGGTCCACGGCGGTGGCGGCGTCGGCGAGCAGCGGCAGCATCGCGATGTCCTTCCCTGATAGGTGGGGTGGGCGGGTGGAGCAGAACCTGGTGGGCGGGTGGAGCAGAACCTGGTGGGCGGGTGGAGCGAAACCTGGTGGGCGGGCGGAGCGTGGGACGGGCGGGGTTCAGCCGAGGAAGAACCATCCCCAGCCGATGGCGGCAGCGATGGCCGTGGCCATGCTGCCGAGCGCGCAGGACAGCGCGAAGATCTTCGGGTGGGACACGGGCACCGAGCCCATGGTGTTGCCGTTGCGGCCGTTGACGGCGATGTAGTGCACGAGCGAGCCCTCGCCCTTCGCGGAGTCCGCGTAGCTGTACAGCCACACCGGCACGTACACGGCCACCCAGCGGGTGCCGTGCACGGCCACGCCCTCGTGCTCCCATCGCACGCCACGGTCGTACCGGGAGATGGTGGGGCGGGCCTTGGCGCGGGCGATGGACAGGAACTTCTCCTCGACGCTGTCGTCGACGTCGCGGATGTTCAGGTCGCGCCGCTCCGAGGTGAAGCCCCGCAGGTAGTTGGAGTTGTAGGCGACGGCGGCGGCGGTGTCGTACGGCTGGACGGCGTTGAGGATGTTGTTGGTGGAGCGGGTGTTGTCGCGCGCGTCGTACCGGCGGGAGGATTCCACGGTGAGGTCGTCCACCAGCAGGTCGAAGGCGCGGCGCACGTCGTACACGTCGGCGTCGTAGTAGGTCTCCGAGACGTAGTTGTCCCCCACCTTGCGGCGCACGGTGTACTGGCGGGTGGTCACCTCGCCCGTGCCCCGCATCACGGCGTGCAAGTTGCCGTCGACCACCATGTACGGGATGTACACGCCCATCACGTTGTCGGGCACGAACTCGCTCTTGAAGCGGGCGTGGGCGAAGGCGCGGCGGGACCCGACGAACTCGTTGATCCGGTCGATGGCCTGCTCTCGGGTGAGCTGGAAGGGCAGGACTGCGTCGGGCACGGCACCGTTGGGGATCTGCGTGTTGATGGAGAGGGTCTGGCGGCACCAGTGGCAGCGCTTCTGCAGCTGCTCGTCGACCCTGATGACGACCTCGGCACCGCAGCCCTGGCACTTCAGGGTGACGGTGGTGAGGTCCTCGCGGATGTCGCCGGTGCCGGAGGCCATGGTGTGGCCGCGCAGCTCCTCGATGGCGCTGTCCAGGCCGAAGGCCTGCTCGGCCACGTCCTCGTTCCACTGGTTGCGGCAGTACCCGCATACCAGGGCCTTCGCGGTGATCGAGTAGTGGATGTCGGTGCTGCCGCAGCGGGGGCACTTGTCCAGGCCGTCGGTCTTGCCGGAGCTGGTGTCGACGATGCGGTTGCCGGCGTTCCTCAGCGCCTTCTGCGCGGCCTCGCCGAGGGACTGCTCGGGCAGCATGGTCGCTGCCCGGCCCTCGGGAGCGCCGCCCTGGCCCGAGGGACCTCCCTGGCCCGGGGCCCCGTGCGGGGCCCCTCCGGCCTGGGGGCCCACGGGACGCTGCTGTCCGTGCGCCGGACCGGCCGGGCGCCGCTGACCGTACGGGGTCCCGCTGCGCTCGGCGTGGGCGCCGCCGCTGCGGTACTGGTCACCGGCCCATTGGGGCACCTCCCGCTGGCCCGTGCTCTGGGCGCCCGAGGGGATCGGATCCGCCCGACGGGCCTCCTGGGATCCCGGTGCCGCCTGGGGTCGACGGCCGGGCGGGGGCGGCAGCATCCCGCCGCCGGGCGCGGCTGGGTAACTGGGCTGCCCGAAGGCGTTCGGCTGCCCGGGCGCACCGGCCTGCGAGGGCGGCCCGGCAGGGGCACCGCTCCCGTCGTGCCCCCCGGGAGCAGGGTTCTGCTGGGTCCCCGGCTGGGCGGGCCACTGGGGGCGCGCCCAGCCCGGTTGCTGGGGAGGGACCGACATGTCAGAGCCCGAGGGCGTTCTTCTTCGCCGCCTCGTAGTCCTCCTCGGTGATCAGGCCGTCCTCCAGCATCTTCTTGTACTGGGCGAGCTTGGCCACCGGGTCGTCCTGCTGGGGCGCCTGCTGGCCGCCCTGCTGGGGCTGGCCCTGCTGGGGCTGCTGGCCGGGCTGGTTCTGCCAGGGCTGGACCGGCTGCACCAGACCACCGGCTGCTCCGGCACCTGCCCCGAACATCGCCAGGCCCGCACCGCCGCCGGTCTCCCCGGCGGACTGCACACCGCGAGCCACGGCCTGGTTGATGAAGGACTGCGAGCGGTTGCCGGAGAGGGCATCGGCCTTCTGGACGTCCGCCAGCAGCTCACGGGTGCGCTGGTCGTACTCGATCGAGGCGATCGCGACCTTGACGATGGTGAGACCGCGGTCGGTGGACCAGCGGTACCCCTCCTCCACCGCGGCGGCCAGGGACTGGGCGAAGCCCACCGAGTCGCCCTGGATGCGGGTGATGCGGTTGCCCTTGTCCGGGTCGTTGGTGTAGCGGGAGAAGGCGGCCGCGAGCGAGCCGACCACCTCCTGGAACAGCTGATTGCCGGCGGAGTTGTCCGGGTCGGAGAAGTCGAACACCGGTGCACCCTCGGAGATGAAGGTGGCGGGCACGAAGTTGTGCACGAACAGCAGCGGGTCGATGATCCGCATGGTGTAGGAGCCGCGCGCCACGGCGCCGACCTGGGTGTTGAGGTAGGCGTCGTCCCAGTAGATCTCCGACTGGGTGCCGAAGCGGTTGTCCGGGATCTCCTTGAGGTTCACGAAGAACGCGAGCTGCTGCGAGGTGGGGCGGCCACCGAACTTGAAGCGCTCCCACGACATGCCCACGGTCGAGGCCAGCGGATCATCGCCGGCGAACACGGAGCGGGAATCAGGCGAGTCGCTGTTGAACTCGTAGCCGCCGGCCTCGGTGATCATGCCGGTGGCGCGACCGTCCAGCACCGTGATCAGGCCGTACCCCTGGGGCACCAGGATCCGCGAGCCGTTGGAGATGACGTTCTGCGAGCCGCGCACGTTCGAGCCGCGACCGGCGTTGGTGCCGCGCGGCACCGCCGGGAACAGCGCTGCCGTCTGCGGCAGGCCGTCCGGAATGGTGAGGAAGTCCTTCCACTGATCGGCGAACATACCGCCGATGGCGCCCTTGAATGCCTGGATGAATCCCATGTGAGCTCCTTCGTTGCCCCCGAGTATCTGTGACGTGTGCCATCGTAGCCTGGGGCGCTGACACCCGTCGCGTGGATCACTGCGGATGCTCGCGCCTTCGACAATCGGTTCCCAGGGCGCCGTTCCGACGCTCACCTCCGCGCCGCGGAGACCAGGCAGGCTGATGCCGAGAAGGCGAGGCGGTCACCGCAGGCGTCGTGGCTCCAACTCCGGTGCGCCTGCTGCTCGATATATCGACGGGCCGCGGGCGTTCGCGCACGATAGATCCGACATGGGCCGAGTGCAGGCTCTATGCGCACCTCAGGCGGTGCACCGCGGTTCTGGAGCAACCAGGATGTCGTCAGCTGACCTTGCGGAGGCTGAGGGGGGGGCGGTAGCGTCCACCTTGGTAGATCAGAGCCGATCTACTTCACTCAAGGGGGAAGGTGTTTGCTCATGTCAAAGACGACCGCACATCTCAGACGCGCACTGGTGACGGCGTTCGCAGCAGGGTGATTGCCACGGGAGCAGGCGCAGCCCAGGCGTATTCACAGAGTTAAGATGGAGGTGGTTCTGTCATGAACGTCAACAGCGCCAGAACCACTGTTTCCGTTCGCGACGGAAAGGCGGACGGGGTCCGTGCCTACGGGAACTATTGGCGAAACAACTCCTCCTCCCGGTACCAGCTGATCACCAGGGCCCACGGTGAGACTGCGAGCGCTACCCTCAGCGGCAGCACGAGGGTCTCCTCGTTCCAGACCTGTGTTGATCGCCCGGTCAGGCCCGATGGCTGCGGCACCCGCCAGTACATCTGATAATTCCTCGCCGCTCACCAGCGGCACCGGTCACGCCCGTTGATCGGCGCCGCTGGTTGCTGAATGCATGACCACCCTGCTCGAGAGGCCACTGATGTGATGCACTGCAGCGATGTTGCAATCCGTCATGGACGGCGCACTGTCGTCTCCGGAATCGACCTGAGCCTCGAGGACGGCATGTCCGCTGCGATCACCGGCAGGTCGGGATCGGGGAAGTCCTCACTCCTCAGCGCGATCCTGGGCATGGTCCCGATCGCATCAGGGACCATCGAGGTCGATGGGAAGGGCGTCCACTCCCTGCGCGGCGCTCATCGGCGTGAGTACCTCCGTCACACCGTGTCGGTCGTATTCCAGCACGGGGAACTGCTCGAGGAGCTTGAGCCCGTTGAGAACGTGGCCATCGCCGCGATCTTGGCGGGCTCACCTCGGCGAGCGGCGTTCCAGGAAGCGGAGGAACTCCTGGAGGACTTGGGGGTACCAGCCCGGGGGGTGAGCACGCAGGTGCTCTCCGGTGGGGAGCACCAGCGAGTGGCGGTAGCCCGAGCACTGATCACGCGCCCTTCCCTCGTCCTCGCCGACGAGCCCACAGGGTCACTCGATGCCGAGTTCCGCGAGATGGTCGGAGATCTCGTGCTGTCCATTCCCAAGCGATGGGGCAGCAGCGTCCTGATCGTGACTCACGACGATGCGCTGGCACGACGGGCGGACGCCGCCTTCTCCCTCGTCCCCGACCACAACGGGGTGGCCCACCTCGAACCTGCGCCGTGACGCGCCAAGCGGGTTCGGCGCGCTACTCGTGGGTCCGTCTCGGGAAGGACGTGGATCGCGGCACTCCGGAACGACGCACGGGAACCCTTGTGATCACAGTCGCCACAGCGCTTCTGACATTGGCCATCGCCGCGATGGGCATCCTGATCGGAAGCTACCAGGAGCGTTTGGAACGGGATTACGCGCGGGTTCCTACTGCCTACACCGGGGTCGGCGGGATGACCGTCGAGGGGCCGAGGTGGCGCATCATTGCCGATACGGCAGACGGTCGCTGGGTGCATGTCTTCGTTGTCGTCCCGGAAGCCGACACTCCTCTCCCCCCTGGTTTGGAGGCCTGGCCTGACCCCGGGCAGGTCGTCCTCGCGCCCGCTCTCCGTGGGACCCAGGCGGGACGGGAGGTCCTCGAGCGCTACGGCACGGAAAGCAGGCAGACGATCCAGTTGGAGGGCCTCGTCTCTCCACAGGAACGGATCGCCTATGTCCGTCCGGCCGATGACATCCTCGACCGGGTCGAAGGCATTCCCTTGACCGGCTACGGCGTCCCTTATCCGGCCCGCGCGAACCAAGAAGGGTTCTTCGGTGGTGCCGCATACCAGAGAAGCCTTGCCCAGGCGCTGTCAGGAGCAGGCATCGCCGCCGTCCTCCCAGCGATGACACTCATGCTGGTCGCTTCCCGCACCGGGTCCGCACGCCGCGATCGCCGGCTTCAGGTTCTCCGTGCCCAGGGCGCCGGTCCCCGTGAGCATCTAGCGTTCCTCTGGGGCGCCACGGGCCACGGTCTCGTCATCGGCGGACTCGGTGCGCTAGCGATCCTTGCCCTGATGATGCTGATCGACGTGCCCGTGCCCGCGTCCGAAGCAGTCATCCTGGCCCGCGACCTTCGGGCCCAGGCACCTCTGGCTCTCGGTGCCGCTGGGGCAGGGTGGCTCATCGCGGTGTGCCTCCTTATCGTGATGAACCGTCCCCGGCGCCTACGAGGGACCAGACCGCTTCCAGGGCGGGTCCGGGAACGCTGGTGGAGTCTTGCTCCTCTCCCCTTGGCCTGCCTCACGATGACGCAGGCACTCATCGCCACGCTCAGCTGGGAGGACTCAACTCCGAGACTGCTGATCGGCTATGCCGGCCTGGGCCTGGTCGCTCTCACTCTTCCCTCGTTCATCGGCAGCGCCACCGCTCTTGCCGCCCGTGCTCTGACGCGGCTCGGGCGGGGTGCCGGCAGCCCCGCGATGATCGTCGCCGGCCGCCAATTGCTCAACGACCCGCGGTCCGTTCGCCGTCTCGGTGCCGGAATGGCCATCATGGTCGTCCTCATCGCCCACGCCATGGTCCTGTCCACTCTGACGAACTCCTTCACTCGCAATGCCCAAGCCACCCAGGCTGCCTTCGGTTCGTCCCTCCTCGAGGTGACCGGGCGAGTCGACACCCCCGACCAACGCGAACTGCTCGCCGAAACCCTCGGGGAGCGCGCGGGAGTGGTTGCCGTGTCGATGCCCGGGGACGTCCACGACCCCACCTCCACCACCGCCATCACTGGTTCATGCGCAACCCTGACCTCTCTTCGACTGCCTTGCACCAACGGCAGCCTGTCTCGCACGGAGATCGACCCAGATCCGCGTTTGGACTACCTGGCACCCGCGGACTGGTCAACCACCATCACGGTGACGGTCGCCGATCCCCTGGTTGTCCCGCCGAGCGCTGAGTCCGTCTCCACCAGCATCATCAGCTACGACGGGAGTGATCTGCCCATCGAAGCTCTACGGTCAGACCTTGCTCACGCCATGCTTCCCCCACCTGCAATCTTCCCCGTCGGCGACTCGTGGATCACCGGCCTTCAGGAGAACCGGGACCAGGCCAGATGGAATGCTGCCGGTGCCGGCGTATTGACCGTGCTCTTCGGCCTCGCCATCACCGCGGCGGTTCAGGGGGACGTCATCCCCCATGCCCGCCGGACGGGAGTCATGTCGATGTGGGGAGCTGGCCGTCAGTTCGTCCTGGGGGTTTCGATCATCCGCGTGTTCGTTCCCCTCCTCGTCGCCGTTGCTGCGGGAGGGGCTGTCGCGTACGTGACGACCTTCCCGTATCTCCTTCCACCCCTTGACGGCCAATTGCCCCGCAACTACGCCCTCACCACGACTGTCCTACCCCTGCTTGCCGCCGCCATGATCACGGCCATCAGCGCGCTCATTCAGGGTTCTTCCCTTCGCCGCTGGCGACCCGGACAGTCGTAGCATCGATACCGTGCCTTCAGTGGTAATCGGCACTGGATCCCTGGCTTCGGCGTCAGATCGATTGCCTACGTGGGTCCTTCCCGCACGGGGCTAGGTCCCCCGGCCAAGGACCCCGCTTGCAGCGGAAGCTCCCTCGGGGTTTCGGGTGGCACAGGCCCATCAACCGGTGATGTCGAACCTGGCCAGCTGCTTGGTGTTGCCGGCGCTCTGCAGCTGCAGCAGCTGGGCGTAGATGCCACCGGACTGCGCCAGCTCGGCCGGGGAGCCGATCTCGTCGATGCGCCCGTCGTCCAGGGTGATGATGCGGTCCACGCCCGCGATGGTGGACAGGCGGTGGGCGATGATCAAAGAGCTGCGGCCCCGCATCAGCTCGTCCAGCCCCGCCTGCACCTGCCGTTCGGCCTTGGTGTCCAGGGCGCTGGTGGCCTCGTCGAGCACCAGGATCGGGGCGTCCTTGAGGATCGCCCGGGCCACCGCGATGCGCTGGCGCTGACCGCCCGAGAGGCGCAGTCCGCGCTCGCCGATGATCTGGTCGTAGCCGTCTGCGAAGCGCTCGATGAAGGTGTCGGCGTTGGCGCGGCGGGCGGCGTCGCGGATCTCCTCGTCGGTGGCGCCGGGGCGGCCATAGGCGATGTTCTCGCGGATGGTGCCGGAGAAAAGGGAGGCGTCCTGGAGCACCACGCCGATGCGGGAGCGCAGCACGTCCAGGGGCAGCTCGGCCACGTCATGGCCGGCCACCTCGACGGTGCCCTCGCGCGGCTCGTACAGGCCCAGCAGCAGGTTGACGATGGTGGACTTGCCGCCGCCGGACTCCCCTACCAGGGCCACCTTCTCGCCGCGGGAGACTGCGAAGTCGATGGCGTGCAGCACGTCCTGGCCGTCCTCGTACGCGAAGTGCACGTCGCGGAAGGAGATCGCGGGCGCCCCCGCCACGGGCTCGATCGCATGCTCGGCAGGATCCTCACCCGTGGCCAGCAGGCGCGGGTCGACCTCGGTCTCCATCACCCGGAAGTAGTCCTTGGAGCCGGCGATCGCGTGCTGGGCGGTGTCGATCACGAAGCTCATGTTCTGCACCGGCTGGCGGGCCATGGTCATCAGCTGGATCAGCAGCACCATGGTGCCGATGGAGAACTCGCCGGCGGCGGTCTGCCAGAAGATGATCGCGTAGATCCCGAAGAACACGATGTTCAGCACCGCACGGCGGGCCATGTCCATGCCGTGCCAGTGACGGGACTGCTCACGGGTGATGCGGTCGGTTGACCAGAAGCGACGGGTGAAGTCGTCCAGCTCGGCCCTCTCCGCCACGAAGGACTTCACCACGCGGATCTGGCCGATCACCTCGGCGAAGCGACCCGAGGCGATGTCCACCTGCTCGTTCTTCTCGCCCTCCAGGCGCTGCCACTTCACCGACGTCAGCGCGGTCAGCCACACGTACACCGGGAACACGATCAGCAGCAGGGCGGCCAGCGGCCACGCGTACCAGGCGCTGATGGCGAGCACCGCGGCGGTGGTGATCAGCATGGTGGCGAAGGAGTTGGAGAACATCTTCGCGAAGCCCGTGATCTCGGTGATCGGGCGGTTCAGGCGGGCCACCACGGTGCCGGTGATCTCGTTGTCGAACCACCGCTGGGGCAGGTGAAGCAGCTTGTCGTAGTAGCGCACCGAGAGCATGGTGCGCATCCGGTTGCTCATCACGTCGCCGTACCAGCCGCCGATGTTGGAGATGACGGTGGAGGCCAGCTCCGCCAGCAGCAGCGCACCGGCCATCAGCAGGGCGGTGCGCAGCGCCTGCTCGGTGGTGGTCTGCCCACCGATCCCCGCGGCAATCGCATCGGTGGCGTTGCCGATCAGGAACGGCACCGCGAGCCCCGCCACCGCCGTCAGCACGGAGCACAGAATGATGGCGAGGTACAGCGGGGTCAGTTCACGGGTGAAGCGGGCGATGCGCAGGAGGGCGGACACCCCACCAGGGTATGCCCGGGCATCGTCCCTGGATCGGGCCGCGGGGCCCCGTGTGACCCGTGCGGCACTGCCCGCCGGCCGATGCCCCGCACCCCCGGGGGCCGGGCTGCCGACGGGATGCACGGGGCGGGGCGCGCCGGCTCCGCAGGCTCGAGCAGCGGCCCGGCGGGCCGCCCGCGCGTCAGCCCTCGCTCGCCACGCTGCCGAAGCCGCGCAGGCGCAGGCTGTTGGAGACCACGAACACGCTGGAGAACGCCATCGCGGCACCGGCCAGCATGGGGTTCAGCAGGCCCAAGGCGGCCACCGGGATGGCGGCCGTGTTGTAGGCGAAGGCCCAGAACAGGTTGCCCTTGATGGTGCGCAGGGTGCGGCGTGAGAGGCGGATTGCATCCACGGCGGCCATCAGGTCACCGCGCACCAGGGTGATGTCCGCGGCCTCGATGGCCACATCGGTGCCGGTGCCCATGGCCAGCCCCAGGTCGGCCTGCGCGAGGGCCGGGGCGTCGTTCACACCGTCGCCCACCATCGCGACGACCTTGCCGTCGCCCTGCAGGCCCTCGATCACGCCCACCTTGTCCTCGGGCATCACCTCGGCAATCACCTCGTCGATGCCCACCTCGGCGGCGACGCGGCGGGCCACGGTCTCGTGGTCTCCCGTGAGCAGCACCGGGGTGAGGCCCAGCTCGCGAAGCTGGGCGACGGCCTGGGCGCTGGTGGGCTTGACCTCGTCGGCCACGGTGAGCAGGCCGCGCACCTGGCCGTCCCAGGCCACCAGCACGGCGGTGCGACCATCGCCGCGGGCCTGCTCGAGGGCGGCGGCGAGATCGGCCGGGAGCTCGTCGGCCCCCGGGATGTTGCGACCCACCTGCACTGGCACGCCATCAACGGTGCCGCGCACGCCGGAGCCCGCGAGGTTCTGGAAGTCGGTGACCTCCGGAAGACGGCCCAGTTCCCCGGCGGCACCGGCGGCGATGGCGCGGGCGATGGGGTGCTCGCTGGCGGCCTCCACTGCGCCGGCGTGACGCAACAGGGCGGTGCGGTCGGTGCCGGCGGCGGGGACGACGTCCTGCAGGGTCATGGTGCCGGTGGTGACGGTGCCGGTCTTGTCCAGCACGATGGTGTCCACGCGGCGGGTGCTCTCCAGCACCTCGGGGCCCTTGATCAGCACGCCCATCTGGGCGCCGCGGCCGGTACCGACCAGCAGGGCGGTGGGGGTCGCCAGGCCCAGGGCGCAGGGGCAGGCGATGATCAGCACGGCCACGGCGGCGGTGCCGGCCATCACGGCGCTGCCGCCGAAGACCAGCCAGCCTATGAAGGTCGCGATGGCGATCACGAACACGATCGGCACGAAGATGCCGGAGACGCGGTCGGCCAGGCGCTGGATCTCGGCCTTGCCGGACTGGGCGTCCTCGACCAGCTTGGCCATGCGCGCCAGCTGGGTGTCCGAGCCCACGCGGGTGGCGCGCACCACCAGACGCCCGCCCTCGTTGACGGTGGCGCCGGTGACCTCGTGGCCCTCCCCCACCTCGACGGGCACGGACTCGCCGGTGAGCATGGACATGTCCACGGCGCTGGAACCGGTCACCACTATGCCGTCGGTGGCGATCTTCTCGCCCGGGCGCACCACGAACTCATCCCCCACGGCGAGCTGCTCCACGGGGATCAGCTGCTCGGCGCCGTCGCGCAGCACCGCAACCTCCTTGGCGCCCATCTCCATCAGGGCGCGCAGGGCAGCGCCGGCCTGGCGCTTGGAGCGCTTCTCGAAGTAGCGGCCCAGCAGCACGAAGGTGATCACCCCGGCGGCGACCTCGAGGTAGATGTTGCTCATCCCGTCGGTGCGCTCGAGGGCGAAGCTGAAGTGGTGGGTGGTGCCGCGATCACCGGCGGTGCCCACGAACAGCGCCAGGATCGACCACAGGAACGCGGCGGTGGTGCCCACCGAGACCAGGGTGTCCATGGTGGCCGCGCCGTGGCGGGCATTGATCCAGGCGGCGCGGTGGAACGGCCAGCCGGCCCACACCACCACGGGAGCGGCGAGCGTGAGGGAGGCGAAGCCCCAGTAGTCGAACTGGAGCGCCGGGATCATCGCCAGCGCGATCACGGGGACCGAGAGGATCGCGGCACCGATCACGCGGTGGCGCAGGCTGCGCAGCTCCGGGTCCTCGGCATCGTGCCCGGTCGCGCCGCCGGTCGCGTCGCTGCGGCCGGCGGTGGCGTTGGCGGGATCGGCCGACGGGTCCGCACCATGACCGGCGGTCGTGCGGGGAGGCGGCGCGGGCAGGGTCGCGGTGTACCCGGTCTTCTCGACCACGGCGATGAGGTCCTCGGCGCTGATGCCCTCGGGCACGCGCACGTTGGCCTTCTCGGTGGCGTAGTTGACGGAGGCCTCGACGCCCTCGAGCTTGTTGAGCTTCTTCTCGATGCGGGCCGCGCAGCTGGCACAGGTCATCCCTCCGACCTCGAGGTCGATCACCTCGAGTGCGGAGAGGGGTTCGGTCGTGTCCGATGTGGTCGCCACGTGTGCCTCCTGGAAGTGCGGCGGTCCTGCGTCGCCTACACCACGAGGATATACCCCCTAGGGGTATCTGTCAGGTGGGGGTGAGAGGAATGACAGGACCCCGGAGTGCAGAACTGCTCACCTTCGTCGGCGCACCACAGATCACTCCCCGCGGGTTCCGCGGCCCGGATTCGCCACCTGTTCACCGAACTTCCGAGCCCCGTACACCGCGGTGCAACGTAGCGCCTGCACACTCCTTATGAAAGCGCGATCATCCAGTGCCGCATCTGCGGCAGCCCGACTACGGATCCCGTCTTGACCAGCCTCTTTGCTGTCCACTCCCCTTCCATCCAGCTTCTCACGTCAATCAACTATGAAAGCGTGCTGCACGCTCCGTCCTGAGGAGGACTCCATGCATCGTCGTTCCTTCATTCGCCACTCCCTCATCGCCACCGGGATCCTGGGAAGCACCTCTGCACTCGCCGCGTGCGGCGGATCCTCCGGCTCCGGTTCCGGCGGTTCCGACGGCGGCTCTTCCGGCTCCGGATCCCTCGTCGTCTACTCGAACTCGGTCTCCGACGGTCGCGGCGAATGGCTCGCCGAGCAGGCTGCGGCCGAGGGCTTCGAGCTGCAGTTCGTGGACCTGGGTGGCGGCGACATCCAGAACCGGCTGATCGCCGAGGCCGCCAATCCGATTGCCGACGTGGTCTTCGGTCTGAACAACGTCTACTTCGAGAACATCAAGGCCGCTGACGTCCTCGAGCCGTACACCCCCGCCTGGTCCGGCTCTGTCGACGCCGAGATGGGCGACGGGGAGACCTTCTGGCCCATCGTCCGTGAGCCGATCATGCTGGTCTACAACACTGCCGCCTACTCGACCCCGGAGCAGGCCCCGGCCGACTGGCCCGAACTGTGGGAGGACTCGACCTTCCACGGTCGCTACGAGACCCCGCGCAGCCTGGGCGGCGCGACCACGCAGATGGTGCTGTCGGGGATCCTCTCGCGCCACCTGGATGCCTCCGGGGACCTCGGTGTCTCCGATGAGGGCTGGGCTGCGGTGGAGCAGTACTTCGCCAACGGCAGCCCTGCGGTCGAGGGCACCGACCTGTACGCGCGGATGGCCGCCGGCGAGGTCGACATGGGCCAGATGTGGCTGGCAGGCAAGGCCTCGCGTGAGGAGGAGCACGGCATCAGCACCGAGGCCGTGAAGCCCGAGAACGGGGTGCCGATGGCCACCCAGCATGTCGCGCTGGTCAAGGACTCCAAGCGGGCCGAGGCCGCCCAGGAGTTCATCGACTGGTTCGGCGGCGCCGAGCTGCAGGCGGCATGGTCCAACGAGTTCTTCACCGCTCCCACCAACCAGGATGCGCTGGCCCAGGCCGATCAGGACGCGGTGGACCAGACCGATGCGTTCACCGCTCAGGAGATCGACTGGCCGACCGTCGCCGAGAACCTTCCCGACTGGGTCGAGAAGATCGAGCTGGAATACCTGGGCTGACCATGATCACCTTCGACGACGTGACCGTCACCTACGGAGACTTCACGGCGCTGCCTCAACTGGACCTCACCATCGATGAGGGTGAGTTCTTCACCCTGCTGGGACCGTCGGGCTGCGGTAAGTCCACCGCTCTGCGCACTCTCGCGGGGTTCGTCACCCCCAGCCGGGGGCGGATCATCGTGGCCGGCCGGGACGTCACCCGGGCCACCCCCGACAAGCGCGGGGTCGGCATGGTGTTCCAGAACTACGCCCTGTTCCCGTCGATGAACGTGCGCGACAACATCGCGTTCGGGCTCGCGACCCGCCGTACAGCCGCAGCCGAGCTGCGGCGCCGGGTCGACGAGATCGCCGAGCAGGTCAACCTCAGCCCGGAGCAGCTGGACAAGAACATCTCCGAGCTCTCCGGCGGTCAACAGCAGCGTGTGGCCATCGCACGCGCTCTGATCCTCAAGCCCAGCATCCTGCTGCTGGACGAACCTCTGTCGAACCTCGACGCGAAGCTGCGGCAGCAGTTGCGCGTCCAGCTCAAGGATCTCCAGTCACAGTTCGGCATCACCACCGTCTACGTCACGCACGATCAGGACGAGGCCCTCTCGATGAGCGACCGGATCGCGGTGATGAACCAAGGGCGCATCGAGCAGTTCGGCGCGCCGGCGGAGCTGTACGACGCCTCGGCGAGCGAGTTCGTGTGCACGTTCCTGGGGGACGTCAACCGGCTCACCCCGGGGCAGGTGGAGATGCTCAACGCCGGCGGAGCGGGCCTGGCCCCTGACCGCCGGCACTACGTTCGCGTGGAGAAGATCCGCCCGGAGAGCTCAGCATCGCACTCGACGCCACGCGGCGTCCCCCTGCAGGGACGGGTGCGGCGCCGCCGGTACGAGGGTGCCACCTCGACCTTCGAGATCGAGGTCGGAGACGGTCTCCTGCAGGTCATCCGCATCATGGATGACGCGCTGGGCACGGGCCTGTGGAGCCCTGGGGACGACGTGCGTCTGGTCATCGACCCTCAGCAGGTGCTCTCCTACACCCCGCCGGTCGAGGAGGCAGCGGCATGAGACGCTCAGGCACCTCGATGGGAGCCATGTTCCGCTCTCCCCTGTTCGCCGTGGTCTTCCTGGTCGTCGCCTGGTTCGTGGTGACCTTCATGGTGTGGCCCAACATCCGGCTGCTGCTGCAGGTGTTCCGTCCCGAGGGGGCCTGGAGCTTCGATGTCTTCCCCAAGCTCTTCTCCTCTGACCGCGCGATGCAGTCGCTCCGCAACTCCTTCCTGCTCGCCGTCGTCCTGTCGGTGTCGGTGAACGTGGTCGGCACCTTCATCGTGCTGGTGACCCGCTACTTCGACATCAAGGGATCGCGCATCCTGTTCGTCGGCTTCGCGACCACGCTGCTGTACGGGGGCGTGGTGCTGGTCTCCGGCTACAACCTGATCTACGGCCCCCGCGGGTTCGTGACGACCATCCTTTCCCGCTTCTTCCCCGGGATGGACACGGCGTGGTTCACCGGATTCCTTGCCGTCGCGCTGGTCTCCACCTTCGCCGGTACCGGCAACCATCTGCTGTTCATGACCAATGCCCTGAGCAAGGTCGACTTCCAGACCATCGAGGCGGCCAAGCAGCTGGGCGCCTCGACGTGGGGGATCCTGTGGAGGATCGTGCTGCCCGTGCTGCGGCCGATCATCTTCTCCATCACCATCCTCACGTTCCTCGGTGGGCTGGGCGCAATGGCGGCTCCTCTGATCCTGGGCGGGCCCGACTCCCAGCCCATCACGCCGATGATCCTGACCTTCTCCAACAGTCTGGCCTCCCGCGATCTGGCAGCGACTCTCGCTCTGTTCCTGGGGCTGGCCACCATGGTGCTGCTGGCGGTGCTGAACCGCCTCGAGCGCGGCGGGACCTACTTCTCCGTCTCCAAGGGCCCGGTGGCCCTGACGAAGCAGACGATCCGCAACCCCGTCGCCAACGCGATCGTGCACGTGGGGGCGTACCTGCTGTTCCTGATCTATGCGATCCCGCCGGGCCCGATCACGATCTTCTCGTTCACCGATGCGGCAGCCATCGCCTCGGGCACGATCTCCTGGGAGAGCTTCACCCTGGAGAACTACGCGAAGATCGTCCCCGCTCCGACCGCGTTCCGACCGTTCCTCATCTCCATGGGGTACTCGGCCGTCGCCTCCGGGACGGTGGTCATAGCGATGCTGTTCGTGGCCCGCATCCTGCAGCGCTTCCCCAACACGGTGACTCGCTGGCTGGAGTATCTGCTGCACCTGCCCTGGGTTCTTCCTGCCACGATGATCGCGCTCGCCCTGATCATCACCTTCAGCACCCCTCAGGCGCTGGTGGCCGGGCAGGTGCTCACCGGAACCGTCGTGATCCTGGCGATCGGCTACATCATCGAGAAGATCCCCTTCACGCTGCGCATGCTGAAGGCTTCGTTCATGGGGATCCCCGAGTCCGTGGAAGAGGCGGCCTCGATCCTCGGGGCCAGCCAGTTCTACACGTTCCGCAGGGTCCTGCTCCCGCTGGTGCTGCCGGCGGCCACCGCCATCGCTGCACTGAACTTCAACTCGTTGCTGGACAACTACGACACGGCGGTGTTCCTGGCCCACCCGTTCTTCCAGCCGCTGGGGATCTTCATCCGCAACGCCACCGCCAACGAGACCATCAACGACACCACCGCGCTGACCTTCGTGTACACGGTGCTGCTGATGCTGATCTCCGGCGTGACGATGTGGCTGGTCTACGGGCGCTCCACCACTTCCCGTCGACGTCGTCGGACCTGGCTGCGTGGACTCGGATCCCGACGTGCGACGCCTGCCCACGCAACCGCCACCACGGCCACCACCCAGCGGATCGCCGACGTCGCCGCAGGTAAACCCGACGGTGCCCCCGCGGCGCTGCCGCCCGCGCCGGCGCCATCCGCCGGTACTGATACTTCCGATCCCACCCCTGGAGGGAAATCACGATGAACAGCAGCCCGCAGCTGAACGCCACGAACATCCACCCCGATCCGTGGGGCGGCCGCCTTCTCGGGCATCCCGACCATGCCGGCACGAACGCGCTGCTGGCCTCACGCCTTGCCGTGCATTCGCCGCTGATCGCCGTTCACCGGGGGTCAGGGGCAGGCTCGATCGCGGAGAACACGGCGCCCGCGGTCACCGCGGCTCTTGCCCAAGGGGCCGACATCGTCGAGATCGACGTGATCGCCTCCACCGACGGCGACTACTTCCTGTTCCACAACGGCTACGAGGCGATGCACTTCGGTTTGGACAGGGACATCCGCGAGCTCTCAACCGCGCAGATGGAGCAGCTGGAGTACTCCTGGCAGGCCGAGTCCGATCCGCCCTACGGGCTGGCACGCCTGGATGACGTGCTGCAGGCCTTCCCAGGCACGATCCTGAACGTGGACCGCTCCTGGTGGTACTGGGATGATCTGCTCGACCACCTCGCCGGTTTCGGGGTCACCGACCAGCTGCTACTGAAGGCGCCCGTCGAGCAGGAGGCGCTGGAGCTGCTGGCTGACCATCCCGAACCGTTCCCGTTCCTCCCGATCGTGAAGTCCCCTGAGGAGGTTGAGCAGGTGCTCGCGATCGGCGAGATCAATACCGTCGCCATGGAACTGCTCGCTCAGACCCCCGATGACCCGTTCGCCGATCCGGCGTACATCCAGTCCCTGCGAGCGCGCGGCATCGCCGTCTACCTCAATGCGCTGAACCTCAGCAATCGCGTGCCGCTGTTCTGCGGATGGGACGACGAGGCGTCCGTGCTGTCGCACCCCGATGAGGGGTGGGGCAGACTCATCGCCCTCGGCGCGGATATCGTCCAGACCGACTGGCCGGCCCTGCTTCGGGACTATCGCGGCATAGGCTGACGGAGTGAGCGAGAACCTCAGGTCGGCGACCCTCACCCCGACGATGGACGATGTGGCACGGACGGCGGGTGTCTCCCGTGCGACCGTCTCCCGGGTCCTGGCAGGAACAGCTCGTGTCGCCGAGAGCACCGAGGACAGGGTCCTGCAGGCCATCAAGCAGCTCGGGTATGTCCCGAATCGCATGGCGCAGTCGCTTGCCACCCGGTCATCGGGATTGGTGGGGCTACTGCTGCGGGATCCCCGCAAGTCTGCCTACGGTCTGCTGCATTCGGAGCTCCAGCAGCTCTCCGATCGGGCGAACCTGCAGTTGATCACAGTGGTTCCCTCCAGCACGGAGGCATCCGCAGCGGAGAAGCAGGCCCTGCAGCGGCTCCTGGGGCTACGGGTGGACGGCCTCTTCGTCGCCACCGGAGTCATCGGCCCCGAGGATCTCGCGCCGTTCCTCTCCGTCGTACCGGTGGTGTCCGTGGGCCGACCGGAGGCGCATGACGGTGTGTACGGGGTCTCCTACGACGAGGTCGCGCACGGTCACATGGCGGCCGATCTGCTCCTTCGGCACGGGCACCGCGACATTGCGGTCCTCGCCACCGCCGCGAGCGTCTCGGTACCGGAATCGGTGAGGGCTGAGGCGATCGTCTCGCGTTTGCGGGAGCGTGGCGCTGCTGTGCACCGGGTGGAGGCCACCACATTCGGCATCGGCGCGGAGCACTCGCACCGGATCGCGGACATGGTGCGGGAGGGGACGATCACTGCTGTCGCGTTCCCGACCGACGACAGGGCCCTCGACTTCCTCACCATTGCACGCAAGTCCGGATTGCGAGTCCCCGGTGAGGTCTCCGTGATCGGGATGGACGGGATCTCCCCTGCCATGGCCATGATCGGACTGGCCACGGTGCGCATCCCCATCGAAGCCGTCGCAGATCGGGCGGTGACGGTGATGGGCGACCTGTTGGAGCACAGAGACTCCCTCCCCATTCGTCACGAGAAGTTCCGCGGACATACGGTCGACGGTCCGACCCTGGGGCCACCGCCGCGCAGGAAGAGCTGAACAGGCGGTTCTGCTCCGCGGTCAGGCAGCGGGGGTTGCCTGCAATCCGGCGACCATCGCGGCTGGGGGCGTGCTCAGTCCGAGCGCGGCCCGACGATGCCCAGCAGCACACCCGCAGATGTCCTCTCCCCCGCCCGCCTGCGGCGCGCGTACCCGGTGGCCAGCGCATACGGCACCAGCATCACGAAGCCCACGGCGCTCAGCAGCAGGATCGCCAGCACCAGTTGGTGGCTGTCCTCCCCCGCTGAGCGTGCCACCAGCAGGGCAGCGGCGATGTTGCGCTGGCTGGAGAGGATCGCGGGGCCGTCCGGCACGGTGAGGGTGGGTCCGGCCAGTTCTCCGGAGACCCGGCCGGCCACGAAGGCGAGGATCACCAGCCCTGCTGCGACCAGCAGCGCCGGGGAGAACAGCACCTCCAGCAGCAGGGAGGTGTTGCGGCCGAAACCGGACACGAACATCAGCACCGCCGAGACCGCCGCGACAGCCCCCGCCGTCCGGGCGAGGCCGTCGGCCCGGGTGGGGAGCACGGCGCTGATGGCGATGCCGGCGAGCATCGGCAGCAGCATGGTCCCCAGCAGCCGTCGGGCGATCGCCCACGCATCCACCTGCACGTCCTGCAGCAGGAAAGGCACCACCAGCGGCATGAACACGATCGAGCCCAGCAGCAGCACCGCCATGGGACCTGCCGATTCGGAATAGGGGATGCGGGCCATCGCTCCCAGCTGCAGCACGAAGGGCGCCCCGGCCGCGCACAGGACGATCACGAACCCCTCGGCGATGTGCGGGGCCATCAGGCCGTTGAGCAGCCAGATCAGCAGGGTGCCGACGGCGGGGATCACCACGAAGTTGGCTCCCAGCAGTGCCAGCACGGTGCGGCGGTCGCGCAGCTGGGCGCGGAAGGAGCGCAGAGGGGTGCGCAGGCCCATCGAGAGCATCGACGCGATCGCGAAAGCCGGGACGCTGATCTGGATCAGCAGTCCCAGGAGCGATTCGAGCGTGTGCACCGAGGAATCCTATGAGGCCGGTGGTGCGGCGGTCTCACAGCCAGCCGTTGTCGGTGGCGACCCTCACGGCGTCCGCGCGGGTGGAGACCTGCAGCTTCCCGATGGCGGAGGAGATGTGGTTGCGCACCGTCCCTTCGCTGAGGAACAGGGACCGGGCGATCACGGCGGTGGAGTCCCCCTGGGCGGCGGCGCGCAGGATCTCCGTCTCCTTGGCGGTCAGCGGGCTGGGGCCGACGGCCAGCGATTGGGCGGCCAGGTCCGGATCGACCACGCGCAGTCCCTGGTGGACCCTGCGGATCGCATCGACCAGGCGCTCCACGGGGGTGTCCTTGACCATGAAGCCCTGGGCGCCGGCCTCCATGGTGCGGCGCAGGTACCCGGCCCTGCCGAACGTGGTCAGCACGATGATGCGCGGGGGCTGTTCCATCGTCCGGTGCAGGTGCCGCGCCACCTCGATGCCGTCCTCGGGCACCGCGCCGTCGGGCGCGCCACCGTCGGGATGTGGGGCGCCCGGCGGGGAACCGGCGGGCATCTGCACGTCCAGCAGCAGCACGTCGGGGGTGTGTTCGTGGACCGCGCGGATGGTGCCGGCGCAGTCCGCGGTCTCGGCCACGACCTCGATGTCGGACTCCAGGCGCAGCAGAGCCACCAGTCCGGAGCGCAGGATGTGCTGGTCATCGGCGATGACGAGTCGGATCACAGGGTCTCCTTCGGCGAGCCGGGACGCGGGGAAGCGAGGGCGGGGCCCATCGTCGCCGTGACGGTGGTGCCCGCCGGGGAGGACTCCACGGCGAGCGCTCCCCCGGCGTCGGCAACGCGCTGCTCGAGCCCGCGCAGCCCGGTGCGGCCGGTGCCCTCGGGGATCCCCACGCCGTCGTCGCTGATGCTGACCTCGTCCTCCGAGATGGTGATGCGGGCGTGCTCGGCGCGGGCGTGGCGGACGATGTTGGTGACCGCCTCCCGAACCACGTAGCCGAACAGTTCGGCACGTTGGTCATCGAGGGTGGGCAGTGCGCTGGGCACCTGGGCGTCGATGCCGACGGCGGCCAGCACGCTGCGGGCGGAGGCGATCTCGGTGGCGGCGCGCACGGTCTGCATGCCGCTGGCGGTGGCGCGCACATCGGCCAGCGACTGGCGCAGGGTGGACTCGATGTGGGCGAGCTGCTCATGGGCCGCCGCCGGATCGGTGTCCAGCAGGCGCTGCGCGAGCTGGGCGGAGACGGTCGCGGAGGTCAGGGAGTGGCCCAGGATGTCGTGGAGGTCGCGGCCGATGCGCTCGCGCTCCGCGGCTACCGCGAGGGCGGCGTTGCGGCGCTCAGCGGCATCGAGCTTCTCCTGCAGCACCTGCTGCTGGATGCCGTGGCCGATGCCCCAGGACATCGCCAGGCCCATCACCGCCAGCATCACCGCGAAGTACACGCCGAGCCACGCGGCGATGCCGGCGACCGCCACGCACATCACCACCATCGTGGGCACTGCCCAGCGCCAGGGCAGCAGGATCACGTGGGTCATGGCCTGGAACATCACCATGAACAGCACGTTCTCGCCGATCACGGGGATCAGTGCCAGCACCAGAGCGGTCATCAGGGCGAACCACACCAGCCTCACCGGCTGCGGGTACAGGGCGATGCCGGAGGCGTACACGAAAAGCACGCCGTAGACCAGCAGCATCCCGGTGGCGACGGCGGCCCCGATGCCGGGCGCCTGGATCCACGCGAAGACGATCGGCAGGAGCAGGAACACCGTCGGGGGCAGGGAGAACGGCACCGCCCCGGATTCGACGGCGGCCCGATGGATCTCCGCCGGGTGCAGGGACCGGGCGGGAGCGTCCTCAGCGATGGCGGGGTCGGCGGCCTGCGCCATTCCCGCCCAGCGCGGCCCGGAGGTCTCGTCCGTGGTGTCCATCGCGGTCATTGTGTCAGTGCTCCTCGGTGCGCGGTCGCGTCGTCGCGTCGGGGCCGGGCCGTCTCACGTGCGGGTCCGCCCCGTGTCACGGGGGGCCGGGTCAGCGGCGGGTGAGGCCGATGGCCTTGGACAGGCTCACCGCGCACAGCACACCGAGCACCAGGGTCCAGGTGCCGATCACCAGCAGTCCGGTCACGGGCAGGTCCCCGCCGATGAGGGTCCACTCGCCCAGCTGGGCGATCCAGTAGCTGGGCAGCAGGCGCCCGGTGCTCTGCATCCACTCGGGGAACATCTCCAGCGGCATCCACAGCCCGCCGAAGATCGCCAGGGCCATCAGGACCACCACGCCCCCGGCGGAGGCCGCGCCTCCCTTCAGCAGCATTCCCAGCGCGATGCCGATGAGGATGGTGGGCAGCAGGCCCAGCCACAGCACGCCCATGGTGGCCATGAACGAGCCGGCGTCGGCCTGCACCCCGGTGGCCAGCCCGACGAGCCCAACGATCATCAGGGCGGGCACGATCACCACGCTGGCGGCGAGCACGGAGCCCAACAGGAAGGAGCGCGGGGACAGACCGGAGACGATCAGCTGGCGCAGGAAGCCGTTGCGCTGGTCCTCCTGGATCTGGGTGCCAGCGGTGATGGCGGTGCCGAGCCCGCCGTAGGCGGCCATGTTGACCATCACGATGCCGCGGGCGGCGCCGTCGGCCTGGTCGCCGAACATGGTGCCGAACAGGAGGTACATGCCCACTGGCATCGCGATCGAGAAGGCCATGAAGAACACGTTGGTCAGGGTCATGCGGGCGGTGTGCCCGGTGTAGCGCAGAGCGCGGGCGGTGGCGGAGGGCTGGTGGCGTGCCTCGGGAGCGGGGCGCGCGGAGCCGGTGGCAGGGGTATCGCGCCCCGGGCCGGAGGCGGGGGTGGCGGTGAGGTCGGCGGTGGTCATCGTGGATCTCCTCGGGAAATGGGGGCGTGGGAAGGGCGCCGCCGCTCTCAGGCGGCGGTCTCGTCGCTGTGACCAGTGATGTGCATGAAGGCCTCCTCGAGCCCGGGAGCGGTGACCAGCACGTCGTGCACCTGGTCGGCGAGGGGTGAGGCGTACAGGGCGCGCAGGGCCGCGTCGGCGTCGGCGCACACGGCCCGCACCCGGGTGGGGTCGGCCTCGTCGGGGGCCGCGGCCTCGACACCGGGCAGTGCCGCGACGGCTGCGGCGTGGGCCCCGCGCAGGGTGATGATGCGCCCGGCGACCAGGGCGGAGATGGTCTCGGCGCTGCCGTCGGCGACGATGCGGCCGCGGTCCATGACCACCACGCGGGCGGCTTCGCGCTCGGCCTCCTCGAGGTGGTGGGTGGCGAACACGATGGTGCGGCCGGTGGCGGCGACCTCGCGCATGCGGTGCCAGAAGGCGCGGCGGGCCGTGACGTCCATGCCGACGGTGGGCTCGTCCAGCAGCAGCACGTCCGGGTCGCCCAGCAGCGCGATCGCGAAGCGCACCCGCTGGGCTTGCCCTCCGGAGAGGCGGCCGATGCGGCGGCCCATCAATTCGCCGATGTCAGCCTGCTCGACAGCCTGCGCGAGCGGCATAGGACGGGCCTGCAGGGAGTGCAGCATCGTGAGCATGGAGCGCACGGTCTGGTCCGGCAGCAGGGCACCGCTCTGCAGCATTGCCCGGATCACGCCGGAGCGGGTGGCGGTGACGGGGTCGGCGCCGTGGATCGCCACGCGGCCGGAATCCGGGGTGGCCAGCCCCACCATCACCTCCATGCAGGTGGACTTCCCGGCGCCGTTGGGGCCCAGCAGTGCGAGGATCTCCCCGGGCTGCACGGTGAGGTCCACACCGTCCAGGGCGCGCACCGGGCCGTAGCTCTTGCGCAGGCCGCGCAGGGAGATCGCGGCGGTCTCGGCCGTGGGGTCGGCGGCACGGCTACTGCTGAGGGAATCAGGGGTGGGGGCGAGGGTTGCGCTGTTCATGGGGACCAGCCTTCCGCCCCGGGGCGTCCGGTCCCAGGCACCGCGGTCACGTCGTGACCATGACGGGTGTCATGGTGCGGGGCTGGGTAGCCTGGATCGGTGCTGATCAGACAGGTGCGAGTGCGCGAACCGGCGGCCGGCGCCGCCGCGGGCTCGGGGGCCGGCGCCGCCGTGGGCTCAGGGGCCGGCGCCGCCGCGACCTCCCCGATGAATGTGCACGTCACCGACGTGCGTATCACCGGCGGCGTGATCGTCGAGATCGGTGATCGCCTGGCCCGTCGGTCCGGCGAGGAGGTGCTCGACGGCGGCGGCGCGATCGCGATCCCGGGCCTGTGGGACCAGCACGTGCATTCCAGTCAGCTGGCGCAGGCCCATTCGCGGCTGGACACCACCGGCGCGGGGAGCGCGTCAGCGATTCTGTCCCTGGTGCAGCAGGAGCTGGCCCGGCGGCAGGAGACCGGTCGTCGCCGCGAAGAGGCACTGGTGGGGTTCGGGCACCGGCTGGTGGACCTGCTGGTGCCGCCCACAGTACCGATGCTGGATGAGGTGACCGGTGAGGTGCCCACGGTGCTGATCGGCGGAGACGCCCACCACGCCTGGATGAACTCAGCGGCGCTGCGGGCCCTCGGTGCACCCCCGCGGGACGGGGTGGTGGGCGAGGACGAGTGGTTCGACCTGGTCTCGCTCATGCCCGCCCTCCCCGGGGTCGGGGCGCAGGTCGCCACGGGCATGGCGATGCTGCAGCGTCAGGCCCTTGAACGCGGTGTGGTGGGCCTGGTCGACATGGAATGGGGCCGGGTGTGGGAGACTTGGCAGCGGCTGGGCAGCTCACTGCGGGTGCGCACCGGCGTGTACACCGAGGACCTCGACTTCGTGCCGGGTCCGACGGGCGTGGTGCTGGACGCGCCCGGCCCCGCAGGGAAGAGCCTGGTGGAAATGGGTCCGCTGAAGGGGATCCTGGACGGCGCGCTCGGCTCCCACACCGCCTACACCCGCACGTCCTACGCCGGGGGGCACGGCCCGGTCGGGCACGGGGTGCTCACCTGGGAGCCGGAGGAGCTGGTGGCCGCGCTGCGCCGCGCGAAGGGCCTGGGCCTGCGCGCCGCGGTGCACGCGATCGGCGACGCGGCTGCCGGGGTGGCGCTGGAGGCGATCGAGCGAGCCGGGGTCCCGGCCCGAGTGGAGCACGCGCAGATGCTGAGCGACCAGGACGTGGATCGGATGGCCCGCCTCGGGGTGGCCGCTTCGGTCCAACCGGCCCATCTGCTCGATGACCGCGATCCCACCGAGGAGCTGTGGCACGACCGCACCGATCAGGCGTACCGCCTACGGGATCTGCTGGATGCGGGGGTGGAGCTGGTGCTCGGCTCCGACGCCCCGGTGGCGCCGCTGGACCCGTGGCTGGCGATGGCCGCCGCCGTGCACCGCAGCGCCGACGAGCGCGAGGGGTGGCTGCCCCGTCAGCAGTTGCAGCCGCGCGAGGCGCTGGCAGCATCGACTGACGGGGTGGGAGGGCTCGTTGTCGGCGGCAGGGCCGATGTGGTGCTGCTGGAGCAGGACGTGTTCGAGGACGTGCCCCTCGGGGCCGACGGGGTGATGGTCGATGCCGCGGCCCGCGAGGCCGCGCAGCGCCTGCGGGAGGCACGCGTGCTGGCCACGGTGGTGGCGGGGCGGGTCGCGGCGGGCTGAGCCGCCATGACACAGCGACCCCTGAGTTGTGGTGTCCCCCGCTATTGAGGCTCGAGGGGTGAACAGTTGGCGGTATGCGGGGTGGATTCCGCCAACTGCGGCGACGTCGCCGCGTCGGCTCGCACGGTGGCGTCGAACCGCACGGTGGAGCCGACCCGCACGGTGGCGTCGACTCGCACGGTGGCGTCGACCCGCACGGTGGCGCCGACTCGCACGGTGGCGTCGACTCGTATGGTGGCGTCGACCCGTGAGGTGACAACCCGCGTCGTGACGTCATGGCGATTCACGAAGCCTTCCGGCAGCACGACTAGCATTCTGCGGATGACGCTCGAACTGCGCCCCCCCCGCCACGAGGACGAAACTGCGCTGCGTGGCATTCACGCGCAGATGCTGGAGGAGAACTTCGAGTTCCTGCTCGCCGAGGGTGAGGACTGGGGCGCCGTGCTCGAGCAGGTCACGCGCGAGTCCCGAGGCGTCGATCTTCCTCCCGGCCGGGTGCGCGCTGACTTCCTGGTGGCCGAGGTCGACGGCGTCATCGTCGGCCGCACCTCCGTCCGCTACGCGCTGACCGACTTCTTGCGCGAGGTCGGTGGTCACGTCGGCTACGCGGTGGCTCCCCCGTTCCGCCGCCGAGGGCATGCCACCGAGATCCTGCGCCAGTCCTTGGCCCGGCTGGCCCAGGCGGGGGTGGAGCGCGCCCTGGTGACGTGCGATGACGACAACCTCGGTTCGATCCGGACGATCGAGCGATGCGGGGGTGAGCTGGAGGACGTACGCAACGCGGGAGCGGACGTGCCGAAGCGGCGCTACTGGATCGATACCGGTGGTTTCATCGTCATGGACCGCATCCGGGGCAGCAGCGATCCCGTGCTGCGTGGGTGATGGCCCTGCTGGCCGAGCACACGGTCTCGCGCCGAGCGGGGCAGCTTCTTCACCGGACGCGCGACCCCGGCCACGACAGCGGCGAGATTGCCATTGCTTTGTGTACACATAGGTGTTGCGGAGAGGAACGGGGTCAGCCGCGGCGGGCCACGCGCAGCGCCTGCGCGATGAGCACTCCCTGCAGCGGCAGCCTGCCAAGGGCGATCGCCCGCATCCTGGGCGGCTTTCTCCGCCAGTCGATCGCCATCTGCACATTGGCGGGAAACACCGCCACGAAAAGCGTCGCCGCGGCCAGGCCGCCCAGCCTCCGGGTGCGGGGCACCGCGATCAGAGCGGCCGTGGCGACCTCGGCCAGGCCGGAGGCATAGGTGTAGGCGCGAGGCGATCCGGGCAGTGCCCGCGGGACGATGCTGTCGAACGGCTCTGGGCGCACGGCGTGCATGATGCCGGCCGCTCCGAGCAGCATCGTCAGGAAGATAGTGGTGCGCGGCGCACCGGGGCGGGAAGGGCTCGCTGGGCCGAGCATGGAACTCCGATGTGTGGGGGCGCGGACCTGCCGCTCTGATTGTCGAAGCGTACTGCCTGCGCCCGGAATCACTGCCGTAGCCTTCCTGCATGAGCATCGTCCTGGCCGGCGGCGGCCCGACGTCCACACGGCCCACCACCATCTCCCCCTTCCTGGAGGCATGCCAGGGCATGACGGGGCACGTCGCCATGCTCAATGCGGGCACCGCCGAGATCGCTGCGCAGTTCGCGTGGGACTATCTGGAGCTGCTCGAGCCCCTCGAGGCGGACGTGCGGGTGGTTCCCCTGGACGGCGGCCCGGTGGCCGAGGAGATCCGCACCGCGGGTGCGATCGTGGTCGCCGGTGGCCCCACCCCGCAGTACATGGACTCCCTGCATCCGCATGCCGATCTGCTGCGTGAGCGGGTGAGCGGCGGTGTGCCCTACCTCGGGTTCTCCGCCGGGGCGGCCGTCGCCTCCGCCAACGCCCAGGTGGGCGGGTACCGGCTGGGCGGCATCGAGGTGTGCCCGCAGGAGTGGTCCGAGGGCCTGGACGAGCTCACGTTCCGACCCGGTCTGGGCCTGGTGCCGTGGTCGGTGGATGCGCACGCCGCCCAGGCGGGCACCCTGGGCCGGATCGTCCGCGCCGTCGAGGCGGGACTGTGCGGGGATGCGGTCGCGATCGACGAGGACACCGCCCTGGCGAAGGCCGCGGACGGGTCCGTGAGCGTCACCGGCTCCGGCCAGCTGTGGTGGGTGCGCGCCAGCCGGGGCGGCGTGCAGGTGTCGACGCAGAGGCCCTGAGCCGATGGCCGCTGTTCCGGTGTCGACATCCTGGCCAAGGATCCTGCCGGCGCGCCGGGACCCCGTACGCCCAGTCGTGCCGTCTCAGCGGGAACGACGCCCGAAATACCACCAGCGGCGACGCTGCCGTGGCACCTGATCACCGGCCTGCGCAACGGGCGGTTGCGCTCGATCTGCCTCGGCACGCAGTTCCCGCCACCGGGCCACCGCCTGCTCGGGATCCATCTCGGGGGCGAGCATGCGGGCCATGGGGCTGCGCAGGCGGTCGTCCCGGACCCTCCGCGTGTAGTCCTCGGCGTACTCGCGCACCTCCTGTTCGGTGGACAGCACGGCCAAGGTCTCCTCGCGCCGCTCGTACTCCCGGCGCAGCAGCATCACCACCGGCAGCAGCGCGTCGCGGTCCACGTCCTCCCCGTCTATGCGCTGCTTGATCCACCAGTCCGGGTCGTGCCGCGAGGGCAGGCGCAGGGGCTTGCCGGCGAGCGCGAGGTCGTCGAAGTCCCCGCGGGCGATCGCGGCATCGACCGGGTCCTCGGGCCGGAACGGGTCCGGGTCCTCGGGCCGGAACGGGTCACCGGACGTCACGGAAGCGCCACCACCATGCAGGCTCAGGCCACCGTGCCGGTGCCGCCGTCGGGGTCGAGGTGCCCGGCGCCGCCGCTCTCGGCGAGCTCCGCGAGCCTGTCGATCGAGGCCATCAGCATCTCGGCGGTGGTGGAGCGGGCCCTGTCGAAGCGGCTCTCGTCGGTCAGCTGGGACCAGTCGTAGATGTGCTCCACCACGGTCACGTCGTCCGCGAGCGGGGTGAGGCGCCAGCCCCAGCGGTGACCGGCCGGCTGCTCCCCCTGGGAGGCGGGCATCCAGGCGATCTCCCGGCCCTCCTCGAAGGCCACCACGTGGTTCTCGCGCACCTTGCCCTTGGTGAGGGTCATCGCGAACACGTCGCCGACGGCGTGGACACGCTGACCCTCGGCGGCTTCACGCAGGTTGTCGTTGCCATCCCAGCGGGGCTGATGAGACGGGTCGGCGATCAGCTCGAAGATGCGCACGGCAGGAGCGTTGATCTCACGGGAGGCGGTCACCGCCCGGGACTGGGCGTCATCGGATGCGGCGGAGGCGGTGTTCTCGCTCATGCGCCCATGGTGGCACCGGACCGTGCGGATCGCGACCATCGGCATGATGTACAGGAGCGCGGCCAGCAGCGCCCTCGGCGAGGTGCGGGCCCCGAGCCCCGACCGGGAGGCACCTGCTCAGGTGGGGCCGATCGCAGTCTCGTGCGGCACTCGCGCCAGCAGCCCGTCGGAAAGGTCAGGACGGCCCTGGAGGGCGATCTCGCGGAAGGCGATCCGGTACCCCAGCCGCTCGTTGATCCCGATCATCCACGGGTTCACATGCGAGTTGAAGGTGACCAGGGACCGCACCTCCGGCAGCTCACTGCTCAGCAGGCGGTGGGTGGCCACCTTGAGGGCGAGACCCAGGCCATGGCCACGGTGCTCCGGCATGACCAGGGTGTTCTCCTGCCAGGCGATGGTGGTGCCGGGCGCAGTCTGGACGTGCACCTCGGAGTTGCCGACGATGGAGCCGTCCGGTGCCACGGCCACGGCGGTCAGGGCACGCCCGCCGCTCTCGCGTCGGCGCTGCTCCATGAGGCGGATCCGCTCGGGGGTGTACTCGGCCGGTTCTTCCTCGACGTCCTCGTCGGGCTCATCGAGCGCCATCTGACGCAGCAGCTGCCCGTAGGCCCCCAGGTGCTCCTGGGGCACCTGGTCCTCCCACAGCTCGATGCGGTACCCGCCCCGCTTCTGCCGGGACTCCTCCTCGAGCGCATCGAGCAGGGAGTCCTCGATCGGCAGTGGCAGCAGCCGGCACACGGAGACATTCCTGCGGCTCAGGCCCAGGCGAGCCGCGAGACGGTTCACGGGCAGCGCAGGATCGTCGACCTCGCCGTGCGCAGGGATCTCTCCCCATGCGGTGACGAGCGTGCGGTCCGAGCCGTGGATCGCCGGGGCCAGGGCCTGCTCCAGCATCGCCGTGGCGATCCCCTGCCCGCGGAAGGCGGGATGGGTGGTGATGCCGAGGTGCACCGTCTCGAGGTTCTCCGTCAGGGGGAACAGGAGCGAGGCGGTGCCCACCACGCTGCTGCCTCCGGCCATCTGCTCCACCAGGGCGATGTACCGCTGCTGCCGCCAGTACGGGGTGTCGCGGTACAGGGTGCGCATCTGGTCAAGGGTCCGCTCCTCGTGGCCGCCGTAGCTGGCGTCGTCGGAGGCCGTGCTGACGGCCCCGTACTGCTCCAGCTCCGCGTCGGAGGAGAGGTCCAGGGGGCGGATCGTGATGTGCATGGGGAAAGTCGACCACGGCGGGCCCGCCGTGTGCACGCCAATTTCTCCCCGCCCGCCTGGCACAATCGCGACATGCACACTGCGAGCCCCGGGTATGCCCGCCTGCTGTCCCCGCTGGACCTGGGGCGGTTCGAGGTGCGCAACCGCATCGTGATGGGCTCGATGCACGTGGGCCTGGAGGACTCCCCCGCCGATGCCGAGAAGCTCGCGGCCTACCTGGCCGAACGCGCCCGTGGCGGCGCGGGGCTGATCGTCACCGGTGGCTACTCCCCCAATCGCACCGGCCGCCTGACCCCGCGGGGCGCTCAGGTCGACGCGCGCACCGCAGAGCGGCACCGGGTGATCACCCGCGAGGTCCACGAGGCCGATGGCCGCATCCTGCTGCAGCTGCTGCACGCCGGCCGCTACGCCTTCCATCCGCTGGCGGCCTCCGCGCAGGCCGGCCGCTCGCCCCTGTCGCCCTTCCGCGCGCGCCGCCTCACCCGGCGAGGCGTGCAGCGCACCGTCGAGGACTTCGCCTCCGCCGCGGCCCGTGCCGTGGAGGCGGGCTATGACGGGGTGGAGCTGATGGGATCGGAGGGGTACCTGCTGAACCAGTTCCTGGCCCCGGCCACCAACCGTCGCCGCGACCGGTGGGGCCGCGGTGCGGAGGCCCGTCGGACCTTCCCGCTGGCCGTGGCCCAGGCCGTGCGCGAGGCGATCGGGCCGGACGCCCTGCTCAGCTACCGCATCTCCCTGCTGGACCTGGTGCCGGAGGGGCAGGACTGGGTGGAGACCATGGTGCTGGCCCGCGGCCTGGTCGAGCGCGGCGTCGATGTGCTGTCCACCGGCATCGGCTGGCACGAGTCGAGGGTGCCCACTATCGTCACCTCCGTCCCGCGGGCCGCGTTCGCACCGCTCACCGAGCGGCTGCGGATGAACGTGGATGTGCCGGTGATCGCCTCCAACCGGATCCACGACCCGGCGGTGGCCGAGCAGGTGCTGGCCGCCGGTCAGGCGGATCTGATCTCCATGGCGCGCCCGCTGCTGGCCGATCCGCACCTGCCGCGGAAGCTGACCGAGGGCAGGGCCTCCCAGGTCGTGCCGTGCATCGCCTGCAATCAGGCTTGCCTGGACAGGGTGTTCGACGGCAAGCGGGCCAGCTGCCTGATGAACCCGCGCGCCGGCCGGGAGACGGAACTGGTGCTCACCCCGGTGCTGCAGCGCCGGCAGCGGAAGGTCGCGGTGGTGGGCGCCGGCCCGGCGGGTCTGGAAGCCGCTCTGGCGGCGGCGGAGCGCGGGCACGTGGTCACCCTGTTCGAGGCCACCGACGAGCTGGGCGGCCAGCTGCGGATGGCGGCCCGCATCCCCGGCAAGGAGGACTACGCCCAGGCCCTGCGCTCCTGGCCCACGCGCCTGGCGGCGGCGGGGGTGGGGATCCGGCTCGGGGTGCGCCCCTCGGCGCAGGACCTGCTGGGCTTCCACGACGTCGTGATCGCCACCGGGGTGCTGCCGCGCGAGGTGGACC
>NZ_JADEYR010000014.1 GCF_015209585.1 Brachybacterium epidermidis | reverse complement strand
GGGGGCCGGGGAGGGCGACGGGGGCGGCCTGAGGGCACGCGCGCTCTCCGTGGGATCAGGTGATGGGGGTTGTGCCCCCGTGGGCGTCGGCTCGGACTGCTCCTCTTCCTCCTCGGCAGGATCCTCGCCGGATTCCTCCTCGGCAGGATCCTCGCCGGATTCCTCCTCGGCAGGATCCTCGCCGGAGTCCTCCTTGGGAGGGGCAGCTCCACCCGGATCTTCGGGCGGAGTCTCCTCTTCGGGCGGAGTCTCCTCCTCGCCCGGATCCTCGATCGGTTCCTCGACCTTCTCGTCGTCGGGATCAGCCCCGTCGTCCTTGCCCTTGCCGCAGGAGGCCTCACGAGGGTCATCGCCGCAGGGGTGCTTCTTGCCTCTGCCATCGGGGGCCCCGCCGCGGGAGGCATCCGCCCCCAGGGCGAGGCTGACACCGATGCCGGCGACAGCAGCGGGGTGCTCTGCGGTCAGATCCGTGCTCGGCGACTGGGCAGCAGCCACCGGAAGAGCGATGGGGGCTGCGATCGCCATGGCGGCGGTGCAGACGCACATTCGTGCTCGCAATCGCATGGACGCGGTACCCCCTCTCTCTATCGCTCCCGTGCAACGGGAGCCTCGGTGCCTTGGGTCCTGCGGTCCGGTCGGGAACATTACCCTACCGATTCTTTACCTTCGGCGTACCAGGGTGACAACGTGCGGGCTCCGTTGCAAGAGACCTGTGCATGGCGCCACGCCCTGGGCGGTGGTACCGCGCGGGCCATGAGGTCAGTCGCTGAGGACCCCGTCCACGAGCGCCTTGGCGGCGTCCTGCACCTGTGCCAGGTGCTCATCACCGCGGAACGACTCCGCGTAGATCTTGTACACGTCCTCGGTGCCCGAGGGGCGTGCCGCGAACCAGGCCGACTCGGTGGAGACCCGCAGACCGCCGATCGCGCCCCCGGCAGGGGCTTCGGTGATGGCGGCGGTGATCGGCTCGCCGGCCAGCTCGTCGGCGGTGACCTCGTCGGCGCTGAGCGCCTTCAGACGCGCCTTCTGCTCCCGATCGGCCGGGGCATCGATACGCGCGTACGAGCTGCGACCGAACTCCTCCACCAGCTCCGCGTGCAGCTGGCTGGGGGTGCGCCCGGTGACCGCGAGGATCTCCGAGGCCAGCAGCGCCAGGATGATGCCGTCCTTGTCGGTGGTCCACACCGATCCGTCCTTGCGCAGGAACGATGCTCCGGCGCTCTCCTCCCCGCCGAAGCCCACCGAGGAGTCGATCAGCCCGGGCACGAACCACTTGAAGCCCACCGGCACCTCGAACAGCTCGCGCCCCAGGGAGGAGACGACCTGGTCGATCAGCCGGGAGGACACCACCGTCTTGCCGACCTTGGCCCCTGCGGGCCAGTCGGGACGATGGGCGAAGAGGTAGCGGATGGCCACGGCCAGGTAGTGGTTGGGATCCATCAGCCCGGCATCGGGGGTGACGATCCCGTGACGGTCGGAGTCCGCATCGTTGCCGGTGGCGATGTCGAAGCTCGAGCGCTGCTCCAGCAGCGAGGCCATCGACCAGGGGCTCGAGCAGTCCATTCGGATCTTGCCGTCCCGGTCCAGAGTCATGAATCCGAACTGCGGATCGACGGAGGGGTTCACGACCGTGAGGTCCAGATCGTGCAGCTCACCGATCGTGGCCCAGTAGTCCACGGCCGCGCCGCCCAGAGGATCGGCGCCGATGCGCACCCCGGCCCGCCGGATCGCCGCGATGTCGACCACGGAGGAGAGGTCCTCCACGTAGGTGTGGAGGTAGTCGTGACGACCGGCGTCCTGCAGCGCCTTCTGGCGGCCGTGACGACGCACGTCCCGCAGGCCCGAGGCGAGGATCTCGTTGGCGCGATCCGCGATCCAGGAGGTGGCATCGGAATCAGCGGGACCGCCGTGGGGCGGGTTGTACTTGAAGCCGCCGTCCCGGGGCGGGTTGTGGCTGGGGGTGACCACGATGCCGTCGGCGCGGGAGGAGTCCTCGGCGCCCTTGCCCCGGTTGTGCACCAGGATCGCGTGGGAGATCGCCGGGGTGGGCGTGTAGCCGTCCATCGAGTCGATGAGGGTGGCCACCTCGTTGCCCGCCAGCACCTCGAGCGCGGTGTCGAAGGCGGGACGGGACAGGGCGTGGGTGTCGCGGCCGATGAACAGCGGACCGTGGATCCCCTGCGAGGCCCGGTACTCGACGATGGCCTGCGTGGTGGCGGCGATGTGGTCCTCGTTGAACTTCGCGTCCAGCGACGAGCCGCGATGCCCGGACGTCCCGAAGGACACGGCCTGGTCCGGATCCGACGGATCGGGGTGGATGTCGTAGTACGCATCGAGCAGCTCGTCGACGTCGACGAGGTCCTCGGTCTGTGCCTTCTGGCCTGCGCGGGGATGCATGTGCGGCGCTCCGTCCTCGGTGGTGGTCCTGCCAGACCACTGTAGGGGAGCAGGGTGATGCAGCGGCAGGCCAGGGTCGAGCGGTGAGACGGGACCACCGCTCCGGTCCACACCGCGGGGCGTCGCGGACCGGGAGGCTCAGCTGCGGCGTGAGCGCACGAGCTTCACGATGCCCACGATCACCAGCACAAGGCCCACGAGTCCAGTCAAGATGCCGATCGCGGGCCCGATGAGCAGCGGGCCAGCGATGCCGAACACGCTGTACGGACCCAGGTAGGCGGGTGCGTCGGTGCCCTCGCAGCTGACGGTGACCGTGGTGTCGGCGACCGCGGCCACCCCGATGGTCTGCTCGTAGGTGGAACCGTCGCCGAAGGTGACGGTGCCCGAGGTGGGAACGATCGTGATCGACCCCTGATCGGGGGTCTCGGCCGTGCAGCTGCTGCCGGCCGCGTCCTCGGAGGGGATGTACACGATGATCATCTCGTTGGCGGCCATCGGCACCTCGCCGGAGCTGCCCTGCAGCACGGCCGGTCCGCTGACCTGGTCCGACACGATCGAACCGAAGGACCACACCAGCCCGCCGATGGTCACTGCCGGGGCGATGACGAGCAGCAGCACCAGGCCGACCACCAGGGGGATGATCCGGCGTCGCTTCCGCGGCTGGGTGGGCCCGCCGGGTGCGGGCGCGGATGCCACGTAGGGGAGGCGCCGGCCGGGTGGCCGTGGGGTGATGCGCCGTAGGGATCCTGTGCGGGCTGCGGGGGCGCCTGGCCGGTCGGGCCGACGGGGGCCGAGACCGGGGACGGGGCACCGTACTGCTCCTGCCCGTCGTACCCCTGCGAGCCGTACCCCTGCGCCCCGTATCCCTGGCCGTCGTACCCCGGGACACCGGGCCCCTGTGCACCGGGCTGCCCCTGCGGTGCGGCGTCGTCCCTGCCGGGGACCGGACCGGGCAGCCCGTAGGTGGGGCGGCGTCGGCCGCCTGAGGTGCTGTCACGGTCGGACATCGGTCCTCCTTCTGCTCGGGGCCCGCCCAGGATATCGGCGCCCGCCGTCCCGGGGGGATGCCCGGTCTCAGCGCAGGCTGATGACCACGATGACCATTGCCAAGGACATCAGCCCGGTCCCGAACGGTGTCAGCAGCCACGTGAGCACGACGCTGCGAACGACGTTCCACTTGATGTGGCGCGGCCCACGGGCCAGGCCCGCCCCCACCACACCGGAGGCCAGCGTGTGGGAGGTGGAGATCGGCGCGTGGATTCCCGCGGCGAGCCCGGCGATCACCAGGACGGCCGAGCTCTCGGCGGCCAGCCCCTGTGCGGCGGACAGATCGGTCATGCGCCGGCCGATGGTGCGGATGATGCGGTGGCCGCCCATGAGGGTGCCGGCCGCGACGGCCACCGCGATCGGGACTCCCAGGAACATCGTGGAGGCGGGCTCCAGGCCCGCGGACGCGGCAGCCACCATCGCCACCGCCATCGGGAGCCGCACGTCGTTCATTCCGTGGCCGGTGGCCACCGCGCCCGCAGAGACCGTCTGAGCGAAGCGGATGTGCCCGGTGCGCAGGCGCTCCGTGCGACCTATAGCCATGAGGGCCCGCATCGCCAGGTAGCTCAGCGCCACCGACAGCACCGGCCCCAGCAGGGTGGGGATCAGCACCAGGGCCGCGATCCGGTCCACGGAGCCCCCCTTGCCGAGGGCGAGGTACGCACCGGCCACCCCGCCGTAGAAGGCGTGCCAGGTCGAGGAGGGCATCCCGTACCACCAGGTGCCCACCTCCCAGGCGAGCGTGGACAGTGCTATCGCGATCAGTGCGAAGGCCAGTAGGTCCGGGTCCCCCGCAGTGGCAGCGGCCATCTCCGTCAGACCCAGCAGTCTCAGCGCCCACGTCGTGGTCAGCGCCAGGATCAGCAGGGCCAGCAGAGCGCCCAGCAGGTTCAGCAGGGCGGCCATGGCCAGCGCCGTCGACTCCCGCAGGGAGCGGGTCGCGATGGCGGTGGAGACCGCGTTGGAGGCGTCGTGGAATCCGTTGACGTAGGCGAGGGCCAGGGCGAGCCCCACCACCAGGACCAGCAGTCCGACGGACACTCAGGCTTCCTTGACCCGCAGCAGGTCCGCCAGGCGTGCGGTGCGCTCCTGCAGCTCGATGGTGCGGCCGATCGCCGAGGTGACGTCCCGGAAGGCGAGCAGGTCGGAGGAGGCCCCGCCGCGGCGGTACAGCTCGGCCAGCGCCTGCCGCACCAGCCGGTCGCCCTGCCGGCGAATCTTGCGCACCTGGGTGTAGTAGTCCTCGATGTCCGCCACTCGGTTCAGCGACCAGGTGGCCACCAGGGTGTGCTCGGCGGCGCGCTCGATGCCCTTGGCGGCCTCCAGCAGCGGGGTGGGCAGGGAGCCCACCCGGGTGAGCACGAGCAGCTCGGAGGTGTGCTCGAGGGAGTCGGTGGTATCGGCGATGGTGAGTGCGAACTCGTACAGCAGCTCTGCCTCGTACGGGGTGATCAGCGATTCCGCCAGACGGTTGGCGATGCGGCCGCACAGCTCCGTGGCGCGTGTGGCGTTCTCGTGCAGGGCGGGCAGGATCCGGCTGCGCTCGCGGTACCCGTGGCCGAGCAGACGGGAATGGGCGTCGGCGGCCTGCACCAGGATCTGCGCGAGCTCCCCGAACTGTCCGTACAGCGGACGTTCGACCCTGCGCGGGAAGAACAGGTCCACGCTCGCGCGCCTCCTCGTGGGGCCGGGCGGCACTCGCCGACCACAGCCGGGGGCCGATGACGTTGGTGCGCCGGACCGGGATGCGCCTGTCGGCGCGAAGGCCGCTCGAAGCGGCAGATGTTGGAGCCCGGGGCAACCGCGGCCCGGCGCATGAGCCATCGTAGAGCACCTGCCCTGAGGTGGGCCACCACGAGCGACGACGCCGATCTCACACCGTGCTGCCGGGCGATCTTGCGCAGACCTCGTCACAGCCGGGCCGGTGCTCCCACTGCCGCCGGGCCATCGCGGCGGTGGCTCCCGGGTCTCACCGCGGGAGCCGGCGTGCCGGTGGCCCCGGCCTCACTCCAGCGTGCCGGCCTCCGCCTGGTGGCCGGCGGCGACGAGCGCCTCTCCGGTGGACAGCAGCCGCTCGGCCTGCACCATCAGCCGCTCCTGCTCCGCCTCGTCGACGTCCTCGCGATCGGCCAGGTGGGCCGTGCCGTGGGCGGCAACCGTGGCCACCGCCCCTGCCCGGTTCAGGGCCAGCGCGAGGTCACCGGTGAAGGCGCCGCGCAGGATGTCGTCCATCGTGCGGCGCACCTGCTCGACGTCCGGCGGCTCCGCGATGCCGGAGAGGTAGCGCAGTCCAGGCACCGTGCGCGATCCGCTGCGATATCGGCACACCACGTCATCGCCGTTGCGCTGCACCCAGGTGTGCAGCACGTACAGCCGCCACAGTGCCCCGGGCAGGGTGGTAGCGGGGGAGGCCGACCACAGCGCCGCCAGGTCTCCCAGGCCCTCCTGCGCCACCAGTCCCACCACGCGGTCGACGACCTCCGGGTCAGCCGTGCGGTACACCCCGTCCAGCAGTGCCTGTGCGGAGTCGTGGGCCAGATCCGTCGAGGACGCGGGATCCGGCTCGCCGGGGATGGCCTCCGCCACCGAGTTGAACAGCGGGGCGGGGCGACGGAAGCGGGGGCTGGTGGAGTCCATGGGCATGACTCTACGCAGGGTCTAGCCTGGGCCCATGACGATCCCCCGCCATCTCGGCCCGGACACCGATCGCCGCGCACTGCCCGACTACAGCCGCAGCAGCGCCACGGTGGAGCGGATGGTGCAGGAGCTGCAGGGCCCGCGTCCGCGCGGGGCTCGCCCGATGGTGCGCGCCCTGCTGCCCGCCCATGCCACCAGGGACACCGTGGTGCGGCTGATCGCGGCGGCCCTGCTGCTGGGGGCCGCGCTGGTGATGGTGATCGTGGGGGTGCTGGTGTGGTCCGGGCTGGAGGACGGCCGCTCCCCGGGTCTGGGCATGCTGCTGGTGCTGCTGGGCCTGGGGGGACTGGCGCTCGTGGCCGGGCTGCTGGGTGCCAGATTCGTGATCACGGCCCTGGCAGCAGCCCGCTCCCGGGTGGAGATCTCCGATGACGGGCTGCGCGTGGTCGGTGCGCTCGGTGCACGCACGGTTCCCTGGGCGGAGGTGGTGGCGGTCGAGTCGCGCGTGGTGCACCCGGTGCACTGGCTCACCGCTGCCCTGCGCCTGCGGGACGGCAGGCGCGTGGTCATGCCCGCCTTCGACCGCCCCCTGTGGGAGTACTCCGCTCCGTCCGGCCAGGACATCCGGGCACTGCGCATCGAACTGCACCGGCGGGAATCCGAGCGACGCCCCCGTCGTTGACACCTCCGCAGTCCACACGATGAGACCGCCGGCCCGCCGGCAGGAGAAGGGGGGACCTCCATGGAGGCCCTGATGATGACGCTCAGCTCCGGCGTGGCAAGCGGCATGAGGCCCTACCTCATGGCCTTCGTCCTGGGCCTGTCCGGCCGCCTCTTCGCTCTTGAGCAGATCCCCGATGCGCTGCAGCGCACCGACGTGCTGGTGATCACCGGGATCCTGCTGATGGTCGACTTCGCTGCCGACAAGATCGCGTTCCTCGATTCCTTCTGGGACCAGCTGCACACCGTGATCCGCCCCGTCGCCGGCGGTGCCATCGGGTACCTGGTGGGCGGGCAGACCGACACCACCTCCGCGATCGTGATGGCCGTGCTCGGTGCCGGTGCCGCGCTCGGCGTCCACACCACCAAGGCCACAGCCCGCGCGGCGGTCAACGTGTCACCTGAACCGGTGTCCAACGCACTGGTCTCCGTCGGTGAGGACGTGGCGGTCGTTGTGATCGCCGTGCTCACCGTCGTGCTTCCGGTCGTGGCCGGGATCCTGGCCCTGGTGATGCTGGCAGCCGGGCTCTACCTCGCGTACCGGATCCACCGGGCGTACCGGAACCTGCGCAGCCGCCTCGCCGAGGCACGGGCCAGACGCGCCGCCGGGAATGCCTGAGCGCATCCCGGCCACGGGCCGCAGACGCAGGGGCCGGAGCAGCGCGATGCTGCTCCGGCCCCTGCCACGTGTGCGTGCGGAACGACGCCTCAGACGCGACGATGCCTCAGGCGCCGGGCGCCTCGCTGACGCCGTTCTGCCACAGCGAGCGCACGGCTTGCTCGACGCCATCGCGCGGCAGCTCCGAGACCGACAGCACGCCCTGGTCGTCCAGCGGCAGATGACCCACCTTCCAGCGGCCGTCCTCCTCGACGTGGAACATCAGCGGGACCGTGGCCGACGGATCAGCGCCATCGGTGCGACGCAGGGAGACGGTGCGTTCGCGGCCCTCGGCCAGGAACGCGGAGACCACCTCTCCCACGGAGGCCGGCACCTGCTCGGCGTCCGGCAGGGCCGAGACGATGAAGGAGTCCAGCTCGTCCTGTGTGAGCATCAGGATGGCCTCGTTGGCCTTGATCACGAAGGCCATGCGCATCGCATCCCCCTCGGCCAGCGCGATCCCCATCCAGCGATCGGCGGCGGTCAGCGCGGTGGCGATCACCTGGCCCTCCTCGCCCAGCAGCCACTGGCCGTCGTCCGAGCGCTCCACCTTTCCCCGTGCCCGCAGGCCGGAGGTGACCGCGGCCGTCACGAACTCGCGGGCCTCCTCCGGGGCGCTGCGCAGGCCGATCTGCTCCCGCGTGACCGCGCCCTGTGCGGTGGGGCGCAGGTTCAGCATGAAGTCGATCTCGTAGGCCGTGTAGATGGTGGGCTCGTCCTGAGCATCGACATCGACGGTGGTCTCGGTCATGGCTTCCCCTCGTGGTCTGCTCTCGCGCCGGGTGCGCGCAGGGCGTGCGTCGTCACCGGAAGCATGTCAGATGGGAGGCGCCGGATGCATCCCCGGCCGGGATCCTGTGGAGGGCCGGCCGAGGCGCGATCCTCCCATCCCGGTCCCGCCCCATGCATGCGGCTCCCCACCTCCATCCACCCCGATCCCCGCCCCATACACGACGTGCTGGACGTCGGCCTGCTGCGCGAGTTGCCTTTGGTGAACCGGGAGCGCGGCAGGCCCCAGGAACCCCTCGACGTCGACGAGGTCCACCCCCGTTTCATCGGGGTGAAGGTCACGGCCCGCGAGACCTGCGCCGTGGCCCCGGCCGTGCGCGGTCAGCTCCACCTCCAGGAGGACCTCGAGCCCCCGGACCTCGTCGGCCAGATAGCAGTCGAGGCGCCCGTCCTCGACCTCGGGGAAGTCCGTCTGCAGCGCCTGGCCGTCGATCCGGGCGGTGCGGCAGGTGACCCTGGTGCGAAGCCGGAGCCGTCGGCCCGGCAGCCGCTACTCTGTCCCCACCCCATGACCCAGGAGCGCCCGATGATCCTCACCCAGTCCTCCAAGTTGCGCGACGTCTGCTACGAGATCCGCGGGCCGGTCCCGGCGGAGGCCGCGCGCATGGAGGCTCAGGGCCACCAGATCCTCAAGCTCAACATCGGCAACCCCGCGCCGTTCGGCTTCGAGGCACCCGACGAGATCCTCGTGGACATGATCAAGAACCTGCCCACGGCCCAGGGGTACTCCGATTCGCGCGGCATTCCCGCGGCCCGGCGTGCCGTTGCGCAGTACTACCAGATGCGCGGCATGCCCGGCATCGAGCTGGACGACGTGTTCCTGGGCAACGGGGTCTCCGAGCTGATCCAGATGGTCTGCCAGGCGTTGGTGGACGACGGCGACGAGGTGCTGATCCCGCAGCCCGACTACCCGCTGTGGACCGCCGCCGTCTCCCTGGCCGGCGGGCGCGCTGTCCACTACCGCTGCGATGAGCAGGACAGCTGGTGGCCCGATGTCAGCGACATCGCCGACAGGGTCACCGAGCGCACCAAGGCCATCGTGGTGATCAACCCCAACAACCCCACTGGCGCTGTGTACCCCGAGCGGGTGCTGCGCGAGATCGTGGAGGTGGCCCGCAAGCACGGCCTGCTGATCCTGGCCGATGAGATCTACGACAAGATCCTCTACGACGATGCGGTGCACACCCCGATCGGGTCCCTCGCTCCGGACCTGCTGACGATCACCTTCAACGGGTTGTCCAAGGCGTACCGGGTGGCTGGGTTCCGGGCCGGCTGGATGACCCTGTACGGCCCCCAGGACGATGCCACCAGCTTCATCGAGGGACTCGAGGTGCTCTCCAACATGCGGCTGTGCCCCAATGTCCCGGCCCAGCACGTGGTGGCCACGGCACTGGGCGGCTACCAGTCCATCAACGACCTGGTGCTGCCGGGCGGCAGGCTGCGCGAGCAGCGGGACGTGGCCTACGAGGGCCTCAGTGAGATCCCCGGGGTGAGCGTGGTCAAGGCCGAGGGCGCGCTGTACATGTTCCCGAAGCTGGACCTGGAGATGTACCGGATCCACAGCGACGAGGAGTTCGCCTACGACCTGCTGCGCTCGAAGAAGCTGCTGGTCAACCACGGCACCGGCTTCAACTACCCCGAGCCCGACCACCTGCGTCTGGTGACCCTCCCGCAGGCCGACGTGCTCGCCGACGCCGTGGACCGCATCGCCGACCACCTCGCCTCGATCCGCCGTTGAGGGCGCCCGGTCGCTCGGGCGAGGGTGAGCATCGCGACCTCCGAGCTCGATTGGAATGATCGTTCCACTATAGTGGGCTGTGCCCGGCGCCGACAGCCCGGGCGAGGAACGACGACGAGCAGGCAGCGAGCAGGAGGGGGCATGGGACGACAGTCCGCCTTCGTGCGGGAGGACACCGTGCGCTCCGCCCGCGACGTGTTCTGGAGCGAAGGGTACGAGGGCGCCTCCATGGCGAGCCTCCAGCGGGCCACCGGACTGAACGCCAGCAGCATCTACCACGCCTTCGGCTCCAAGCGCGGTCTGTTCGACGCCGCGATCGAGGACTACCTCGAGCGCGTCGTCCGCCCCGGGCTCGCCCCGCTGCGCGCGCCCGAGGTCGCCCCCGATGCTCTCGAGCGCTACTTCCTCGCGGCCCGCGCGCTGTTCGCGGACCCGTCCGGCCGCACCCTCTCCGACGGATGCCTGCTGGTGAACACCGCCTGCTCCGGGCTCGCCCGGGACGACGGGATCGCCGAGGCCGTGCGCGCCTATCGCGCCGAGCTGCTCGCCGCCTTCACCCGCGGCGTGCAGGCCCGACGCCCCGACCAGTCGCCGCAGGAGCGCGCGCAGCTCGTCGAGACCTGCGTCGCGCTGCTGATCAGCGCGCTGGTCATGACCCGGGTGGACCGGGATGCGGCCACCGCCGCGATCGACTCCGCCCTCACCGCACTCCAGAACCAGGAGCAAGGACACCCATGAAGCCCCTCTACACCACCGAAGCCCTGGCCACCGGCGGCGGCCGCGACGGCCACGTCGATGTCGCCGAGTCGGATCTCGCCTTCGACCTCGCCGTCCCGACCGCCATGGGCGGCACCGGCGCCGGCGCCAACCCCGAGCAGCTCTTCGCCGCCGGGTACTCCGCCTGCTTCCACTCCGCCCTGCAGGCCGTCGCCCGGCAGCAGAAGGTCGCGATCGACGGCTCGAGCGTCGGCGCCCGCGTCACCATCGGCTCGGAGGAGTCCGGCGGCTTCTCGCTCGCCGTCGAGCTCGAGGTGGTCATCCCGGAGCTCGACCACGACACCGCCCAGGCGCTGGCCGACGCCGCGCACCAGGTGTGCCCGTACTCGAACGCCACCCGGGGCAACATCCCGGTGGTCGTCACCGTCACCGACGACTGACCGCCCCGCGTCCGGCCGGCAGGCGTCGGGCAGGTGCGAGGAGCCCCGGCGGGATCGATCCCGCCGGGGCTCCTCGTGCTGCGGCATGCTGCTCACGGGCGCAGCAGCACCTTGCCCTGTCGGCCGTCGGTCAGCGTGGCCGCCACGGCGGCGGCGACCTCCTCCAGCGGGAAGGTGGCCGCGACCGGCAGGGTGACCTCGCCGGAGAGCAGGCCGGAGAAGATCTCGCCGATGAGCCGGCGACGCACCTCCGGCGCCATCTCCGCCGAGATCCGGGAGCCCCAGAAGCCCTCGACCTTCAGATCGCGGAAGATGATCGGGCCCGAGGGGAGCGCCATGGTCGAGTCGCCCATCGCCCCGAAGACCACCAGGCGACCGCCGTCCCCGAGCAGCGAGAGCACCTGGCCCGCCGCCTCGCCGCCCACGGAGTCCAGCCCCGCCGCGACGCGCGCCTCTCCGATCAGCGCACGCGCCTGCTCCTGCCAGTCCTCCCGATCGGTGGCGACGACGTCCCCGATGCCCTGCGCGGCGAGCTCCTCGACGCCGCTGCCGCGCCGCACCAGGCTGATGACGCGGATCCCGCGCAGCCGAGCGAACTGCGCGACGAGGCGGCCGACGGCCCCGGTCGCGGCGTTCTGCACGAGCACCTCGCCGGGAGCGAGGTCGAGGTGCTCGAGCAGGGAGACGGCGCTGAAGGGCATGGCCACGAGCTGGGCGGCGGACTCGTCCGGCAGCTCGGCCGGCACCGGGACCAGCGAGGAGGCGGGGGCGGTGAACAGCTCCGCCCAGGCTCCGGTGATCCCGGTCGCCGCGACACGGTCGCCGACGGCGTAGCCCTCGACGCCCTCGCCGAGCGCCTCCACCACCGCGACGGCCTCGCTGCCGGCGCCGGAGGGCAGCGCGGGGCGGACGCCGTAGGAGCCGCGGATCGTCCACAGGTCGTGGTGGTGGATCGGGCTCAGCGACATCCTCAGCAGCGCCTCGCCGGCGGCCGGAACAGGGGCATCGGCCTCGGCGGTGCGCAGGACGTCGGCGGGATCGCCGAAGCGGTCGTAGGTGATGGTGAGCATGGGATCGCCTCTCGATTGTGGAACAATCATTCCACTATAGCGGCGGGGTGCCTGCTGCTCGTGCGCGGCTCAGGCGTGCGTGGGCTGCGGTGCGCCCTCGCGGGCGATGCGGACCATCTCCTCGCGGTCCACGACCTTGATGCGGGCGCGCGGCTGGCCGTCGGCATCCACCGCGGCCGCACCGAGGGCCTTCTCGTGCGCGTCCAGCGCCATCCAGCCCTCCCACGTCGTGTACTGCACCCCGCGGGAGTCCAGCAGGCGCACGATCGCGTCGTTGTCGCGCTCCGGCGCGGTGGGCAGCTGCCCGGACTCGAGGTCCTCCAGCAGGGAGCCCACGGTCTCGATCGCATCGGACTTCGTCGCGCCGATCAGGCCGACGGGGCCGCGCTTGATCCAGCCGTTGGCGTACAGGCCCGGCAGCACGGTGCCATCCGCCTCGGTGACACGGCCGGCGACGTTGCTGATCACGCCGCGGGAGGAGTCGTAGGGGATCCCGGCAAGCTCGCTGCCGAAGTACCCCACCGCCCGGTACACGGCCTGCATCTCGTAGTCGACGAACTCGCCGGTACCCTCCAGGCGCCCCTCCTCGTCGAGCCGGGTGCGCTCGAAGCGCATGCCGGTGACGTTCCCGTCCTCGCCGAGCACCTCGACGGGCCGATGCCAGAAGTGCATGTGCAGGCGCCGGGTGACGGGCCCGCCGTGGTGGTCGGTGGGCTCCTCGCCCGCGGCCTCGCGGCGCTGCTGCTCCTCGAGCCAGTTCACGAAGCTCTGCACCACCTGGTCGGTGCGCTTGTCGGCCTTGATGGCCTCCCATTCGGCCTCGCTGATCTGCTCGAGGTCGCGGGGGTCCATGACCACCTGCACACCCTTGGGGTGGGCCAGCTCGCGGGTCTCCAGCGGCGAGAACTTTGCCTGGGCGGGTCCGCGGCGGCCGAACACGTGCACATCGGTGGTGCGGGCGGCGGCCAGCCCCTCGTGCACGTTGGCGGGGATCTCGGTGCGCAGCAGCTCGTCGGCGCTCTTGGACAGCACACGGGCCACGTCGAGGGCCACGTTGCCGTTGCCGATCACCGCGACCTGCTCGGCCTCCAGCGGCCAGGTGCGCGGATAGTCCGGGTTCCCGTCGTACCAGGCCACGAAGTCGGCGGCACCGTAGGAGCCGTCCAGTTCGATGCCGGGGATGTCCAGGTCGGCGTCCTTCAGGGCGCCGGTGGCGAACACGACCGCGTCGTAGTGCTCGCGCAGGTCCTCGATGGTCAGATCGGTGCCGAACTCCACGTGCCCCAGGAAGCGGATGTCGCCGCGGCCCAGGATGCGGTGCAGCGCGGTGATGATCCCCTTGATGCGCGGATGGTCCGGGGCCACGCCGTAGCGGATCAGCCCGAACGGGGCGGGGAGCCTGTCGAAGATGTCGGCCTGGACCTCCAGGCGCCCGGACTTCACGGGCTCGGAGCGCAGCAGGGTCTCTGCGGCGTACACGCCGGCGGGGCCGGATCCGATGACGGCCAGGCGGAGGGACTGCGGGGAGGAGGACATCTCACCTCGGTCTCGTGGCGCACGGATGCGCCGGACGGGAGCGCGCCGCAGCGCGCAGATTTCCGCACCACTTTATACGCGGAATTCGTGGGGGAGAGGGTGGTGTGAGGGGGCTGACGCACCCCTGGCAGCATTGCGCACCCCACGATGCTCCGAGGGGTGCGCGATGGTGGTCGAGCGGCGGGGCGGGCGGGAGCCCGGCCCACCAGGGCAGGCTGCCCTTAGGGACAGCTGTCTCCGGGTCAGCTGTCCTTGCGGGCCTCTTCCTTCGCGGCGGAGGTCTCCGGCTTGTTGTAGGCCAGCCAGAAGTAGACGCCCACGAACACGGCACCGCCGACGATGTTGCCGAGGATCACCGGGATCAGGTTGTCCCACACCACGGACAGCGGCGTCAGCGCCGCGAAGTCATCGACGGTCACTCCGGCCTCCTGGACGGCGGCACCGTTCCAGAACTCGTCCCCCGCGCCGTACTTGACCATCAGGCCCATCGGCAGCATGAACATGTTGGCCACCGAGTGCTCGAGGCCGGTGGCCACGAACAGCGAGATCGGGCCGATCACGGCGAGGATCTTGTCGGTGACCGTCTTGCCGGCGGTCGCGATCCACACCGCGAGGCACACGGCGAAGTTGGCCAGCAGGCCCAGGAAGAAGGCGCGCGGCCAGTCGTAGGAGACCTTGGCCAGCGAGGTGTTCAGCGTGATCAGGCCCCATGCCCCGCCATTGGAGGCGTGCACGCCGGCCAGCAGGATCAGCAGCGCCATCAGCGCGGAGCCGATGAAGTTGCCGGTGATGGAGATGCCCCAGTGAGCGAGCATCTTGCCGGCGGTGATCCGCTTGGACAGCCACGGCATGACGGTCATGGTGGTGCCGGTGAACAGGTCCGATCCGCTCATCACGACCAGTCCCAGGCCCACGGAGAACACGACACCGCCGAGGACCTTGGCGATGCCGGTGGGCCATTCGGTCATCCCCTGCTGGGAGGTGACCATGTAGATGAAGCCCCAGGCGATGAACGCGCCGCCGGTCAGGGACAGCAGGAACATGCGGCCGTAGGGCGTGGTCGCCTTGGCGTACATGCCGTCCTCGAGCGCCTTGGCGAGAGCCTTCGGTGCAGGGATCGCCGTGCTGGGCGGGGAGCGGAGCGGGAGCCGGCGCACCGGAGGCGCCGGGCCCGGGGGCGGGTGAACTCATGGGGGATTCCTTCTCTCGTACTCAGGAGGAATCCAGGTTACGCCCTGTTACCTGCGGAAGGAGACCGTTCAGCCCGAAACGGCGAGCGTGTCCTCGGGTGCGCTGTGCGGGCCCTGCGTGAGCGAGGGAACCCTGTCAGCCCTGTGTGCTCACCGGTACCACACCCACCGCGACCGACAGCGTGCTGGTGGCTCCGGGCGGACCCACCACGATCCCCTTGAGCGGGGGCACATCGGTGTAGTCGCGTCCCCAGGCGGTGGTCACGAAGCGCTGATCGACGAAGGTGCGGTTGGTGGGATCGATGTCCACCCAGCCCGTCCCGGGCACCAGCACGCTCAGCCAGGCGTGGGAGGCGGCCGAGCCCACCATCTCGCCGTCCGGCTGGGTGCCGAGCGCCCCGTCGGTACTGCGCGCGGTGCGCAGGTAGCCCGAGACGTACCGGGCGGCCAGCCCGGCGGACCGTGCCACCGCCACGCCCACGTGGGCGAAGTCCTGGCACACGCCGTGCCGGGCGCTGAGCACCTCCTCCAGGGTCGAGGTCACCGTGGTGGCCCCGGAGTCATAGGTGAAGTCGGTGTGGATCAGCGCGGTGAGGTGGGCCAGGCACTCGCCGGTGGGGCGCTCGGGGACGAACACCTCGGAGGCGATCTCCTCGACTGCCCCACCGGTGCGGATCCGGGGCGACGGCTGGGTGAAGTCGATGCTGGCCGCCGGCATCAGCGGGCCCCAGTTCTCCGGGCGGCAGCTCTCGAACGGGCGGGACATGGTCTCGCTGGGGTAGCGCCGCTCGGCCACGGAGACCCGTGCCCGGGAGTGCACCTCCAGGTGATCGTGGTGCTCATCCACCAGCAGGTAGGTCGAGGAGTTGCCGTAGAAGTCGGTGTGCGTGCTGAGCCGGGCGGGAGCAGGGTCCACGGAGACCTCGTGGGAGAGCACTCGCTGGTAGGGGGTGGCCCGGGGCTCCACGTGCGCGCGGCCGTAGTTGCGGCTGACGGGCTTGGCGTAGGTGTACGAGGTCAGGTGGTGCACGGAGTAGTCGACGGCCTTCACCGCGCTGTGGTCGTCCAGGCGCAGCGGGACCGGGGGCAGCTGCTCAGACATCGTCGAACCCCCAGGGGGCGGTGGACTCGGTGGGCCGGAAGTAGACGTCCTCGAGCGCACCGGCCAGTTCGCGCAGCGAGGAGATCGCGGAGCTGGCTTCGTCCAGCAGCACGGTGGGAGCGTCGTCGGCGGGATCGCCGACCGGGCGCAGCAGGTCGCGGGGCGTCCAGCCGCCGACGCGGGTGCGCAGTGCGCTCAGAGGCGCCCGCAGCTCGGGCGAGGGCGGGGGCTCGGGCAGGCGGTCCAGGCCGGCACCCAGGCGCTCCAGCTGGAAGGCGAGCGAGCGCGGCAGGGTGGCGTCGGCCAGCAGCAGCTCCAGCAGCAGCTCCGGCTGGACCGCGGCATGGTAGTAGCGCCGGTAGGAGGCTCCGGACTCGGTGATCACCGCGACCGCCTGGGTGATGCGCGCCTCGGATGCTCCCGGCCTGCGGTGGCCCAGGCTGGCGCGCAGCAGTGCCAGCAGCCCCAGGGTGCGCTCGATGCGGCGGCCGGTCTCGGTGAGGTCCCACCCGATGTTGCGCGGCATCGAGTCGGTGACGGCACCGGAGAGGGTGAGGCAGCCGTCGATGATGTCGGTGAGGGCAGGCTCCAGCGGCTGGGACTCCATGCGGGACAGGGAGCGGATCCGCGCCCGCATGCGCGCGATCACCGGCCAGATGTCATCGGAGACCAGGTCCCGCAGGGTGCGGGTGGTGTGGGCGAGAGCCGAGAACGACTGCGCGAGGGAGCCGGGTCGGTCCACCGCGGTCAGCAGGGAGGCGATCTCGGTGTGCACCTCCTCGGCGTCCTGCAGGTCGATCCGGTGGAAGCCGGGGAAGGTGGTGGTGACGTCCGTGATGGCCCTCAGCAGCACCGACAGCGCGGTGCGCGCACTGCTGCCGCGCTCGGAGCCGAGATCGTTGGTGGTGTCCAGCATGGTGCGCAGCAGGCGCGCGGTCAGGTCCACCCGCTCCAGGTAGCGGCCGAACCAGAACAGGTCCGAGCCGATCGAGCGGGTCATCGCGGGGTACGCAGGCAGCACCGAGCGGCTGACGGTGGTGGGGGATGCCGGTGCGGCTGCGCCGGCGCTGTCGGACTCCGGCACCAGTACCCATACGTCCTTCACCGCGGGCGGGGCATCGTCCACGGTGGTGGCCACGCCGCCGGGCAGCACCTCGTACCCGTCGTGCCCGGCCAGGACCATCAGCTGCAGGGTGACGGGTCGTTCGACGGGCTCCACCGCGCCGCTCGGGTCCAAGGACAGCACGGGGGACCAGGCGGTGCCGTTCTCCTCGGAGGCGGAGCGGAGCACCAGGTCCTCATGGAGCATCTGCCGGCACAGGTCGGGCAGGGCGCTGCGCAGTGCGGGGTTCTCCAGCAGCCCGGCCCCCAGCGGATTGAGCACCTCGACGTCGCCGTTGCGTGCAGCCTCCACCAGTCCCGTCACACCGCGCAGGGGAGTGGGGCCCAGGTCCAAGGGGTCCACCTGCCCGGAGGGGGCCAGACGGATCAGGGTGTCCACGGCCTCGGCCGGATCGGCCTGCACGCCGGGTACGCGCAGGGTGAGCGACCCGGCACCGGTGCGCAGGTCGGTGGCGGAGACCACGGGGGCGCCCAGGAGGTTCGCGAACCAGTGGTGGTCGAAGGCCCGCAAGGGATTCTCCTCCTGCCCCATCAGCACCACGGCCCGGCCCGCGCCGCCGTCAGTGCGCCCGCGATGGTCCAGCGCAGCGCGGATCCGATCGAAGAAGGGGTGCAGGCGGCGCAGCTCGGTGGAGCGGTACAGGCCTGGGGCGCAGCGGGACAGCACCCGGCGCATCTCCAGGGCGGCGCCCGCCCCGTGCGGGACGTCGATCTCGTCGCGGATCACCTTCCACTCGCCGTCGGCCGCGCGGCCCACGGTGCAGGTGAGGGCGAACAGGCTGTGGGACCCGCGGGCGGGGATGCCCACGGCGGTGCGCAGGTATGCCGGGTCGTTGAGCAGCTGCGCGGTGGGTGCCACATCGGAGCCGAACACGGTGCGGGGGCCGTAGAGGTCCGCGTACAGCGCGTCCATCAGGCGTGCACGCTGCACCAGACCGCCCGCCAGGTGCTCCCAGTCGGAAGCGGTGACCACCATCGGCAGGGGGTCGATCATCCCGGGGGCCGCACCGGAGACGTCGGCCGCGAACATGGCGCCGGCATCGGAGGATGCCTTGCGCAGAGCGGTGGGACCCAGGGCATCGAGTTCGACCTCGAGCGAGCGGGGGGTGGAGGAGCTCACCGGTTCATCGTAGGCGGCAGTGATGGCGACCGGCGGCTCGTGGCTGACCCGCCGGTCGCCTCGGGGCTCAGGAAGCAGCGACGACCGGAATGCCCTCGGAGGGCTGGACCACCACGAAGCCGGGGCCGTGGAAGGCCAGCTGGAACGACTCACCCGAACCGCGCCCGATCAGGGAGCCCATCTTGAAGTCGTTCTTGATCTGGGGCTGCAGGTTCGCCGACCAGCACACGGCTGCCTGCGGGTCCACGTACGTGGGCTGGCGCGAGCAGTCCAGCAGCATCGGTGGGCCGTCGGAGGTCACCGCCACCATGCCCTGCCCCTGCAGGAACAGGTTGAACAGACCGCCGGCCATCATCCCGCCGCCGCCGAGGGCACGGATGTCCCACTGGATGGTGCTGTCGAAGGCCAGGAGGTTCTTGGTGTTCAGGGTGAGGGCATCGCCCTCGAGCTGGATCAGGAAGATCTCGTGGGCCTGGCGGGCGTAGAACACCTCGCCGTGGCCGCGGGTGCGCATCATGTTGGCGCCCTCCCCGCTGACCATCTTCTTCAGCAGTTTCATGCCGCCGCCGGAGCCCTGGTACGAGAAGTCCATCTGCCCCTGGTAGGCGACCATGGCGCCGGCCGCGGAGATGATCTCGGGTGCCTGCGGGTGCAGGGCGCACCGCAGCATCTTCGAGGACTGCAGCGTCCAGCGGTCGTTGGTCTGCTTCTCCTGGTTCGAGGCGTCGAACAGGTTCGAGCGCATGGTTCCCCCTTCGTGCCGGCCGGGCCGTGCCCGGGTGCGTGTCGACGCCGCGCGGCGCCGCGGCGCCGAGGCTGTGCGGCTCCGCGCGCGCATCGTCTCACGTGCGGGAGGCGGGGTCGAGGGGCGGCCGTGCCCGAACCCGCCTCAGGCGGGGGCGTCGGTGAGCTGGTAGTCGCCGGCCTCGTCGACCGCGGCCGCGAGGGCGTCCTTGGACACCTCGCGGTCAGTCGTCAGCGTGAGGGTGGAGGTGCCTCCGGTGACCAGGTCGACCGTCACGTCGGAGACGCCCTCGATCGCGGAGACCTCCTCCGTCACCGCGTTCACGCAGTGGCCGCAGGTCAGGCCGGTCAGTCCGTAGGTGGAGGTGCTCATGTCGTGCTCCTTCGTCTCGCGTCGGTGGGGTGGGGGCGCTGGTTCCCCGGTGAGGCCGGGGCGCGCCCTTTGGCTGGGCCGGGACGCGCCCCTCGGGCGGGCCAGAGCCCACCGCTGGGCCGGGGCGGGAACCAGCCCCTCGATGCGATCCTATACCCCTCAGGGGTATCGCTCGGGTATGGCTTGCCGCTGTGCAGGAGCCGTGCAGGTGAAGTGGGGGAACGCCGGAACGAGCTCAGCGGGACCCCGGCCGCAGCACCCGCCTCGTAGCATGGCCACCATGGTCGATCCCCGCCCTCGTCGCCCGGCGCCCCGCGATCCGCGGCTCGTCGCGCTCGCTGAGGACTCCGGCTACGAGATCCAGGGACGCATCGGCGCCGGGGGCATGGGGATCGTCTACCGGGGCCGGGACGCCGACGGCAACGACGTCGCGGTCAAGCTCCTGCGCCACGAGATCTCCGATGATCCGCGTGCCCGGGAGCGCCTGGCCCGAGAGGTGGCAGCCCAGCAGCGGGTGCGCAACGACAACATCGTGCGGATCCTCGATGCCGAGCTCGACTCCGGGGACGCCTTCGTGGTCACCGAGTTCATCCCGGGGCCCACCCTCGAGGACGCCGTGCGCAGCCGGGGCGGGCTGCACCCCGAGGCCGTGCGAGAACTGGGCCTGGTGATGGGGGAGACCCTGCGGGACATCCATGCCGCCGGTGTGGTGCACCGTGACCTCAAGCCGAGCAATGTGCTGCTGCGCGGCGCCACCGACGAGGACCTGGACGGCTTCGACCCCGACGGGCACCGGCTGGACCCGGTGATCATCGACTTCGGCATCGCCATCGCCGCCGAGGAGTCGCGCTTGACCTCCACCGGCCTCGTGATGGGCACCGCCGCCTACCTCGATCCCGAGGTGGTGCGCACCAACCACACCGGGGAGGCAGGTGACTGGTGGGCGTGGGCCGCCCTGCTGGCCTTCGCGGCCACAGGCCGCGAACCGTACGGGGGTGGCCGCGCGGACCTGGTGTTCCTGCGCGCCGAGCGCGGCGAGATCGACGTCGAGGGCGCACCCGCGGAACTGGCACGGTGGCTGCGCAGTGCACTGCAGGCGGATCCGGAGCAGCGGCCCAGCCCCGAGGAGCTGCTTGAGCAGCTCGCCGATCTCGACCTCACCCACTACGACGACCCCGGTCCCACGGAGGTCTTCGAGGCCGGCGGGCGCACAGCAGCGCTGCCTGTCGCTGGAGCCGGCGCGGTGCCGCCTGGCACCGAGGCAGGCGGCAGCGCCGGGCGCGGGGCCGACGCGCCGGGGGGTGAGACCGCTGCCGTCGTGGGGGGTGTGCCCGCCCCCGAGGACGGGGCGCCCACAGTCGCGCAGGAGGCCGATCGCCACGCACCCCCGGAGGGAGTGACCGAGGCGCTCCCTGCGGTTGAGGGGCCGCCATCGCTCCACCGCACGCAGGTGATCCCCGCCGGGACGGACGACACCCAGGTTCTCGAACCGATCGACTCGCCCACCGCCGCGCTGCCGGTGGTGGACCATTCCTCCGCCACGGGGCCTCGAACGGAGCCGATCCCGGACCGCGGGCCGGCCACCGAGGTGCTGCCGGTGATGGGCACCCCGACCCGGCAGATGCCCGTGGTGCCGCAGCATGCGCAGCCTCCGGTGAACGGCGGGGGGTACCCGGTGCAGCGCAGCCCCCAGGTCGCGCCTGCACCGCAGATGCGCAGTCATGCCCCGGTAGTGCAAGCCCCTGCCCAGGTGCCCCCGGCGCCCGAGTGGGCCGCGCCTGGCGCCATGCCCGGGCAGATGACCCCGTACGGCCCCTGGCCGGCCCCCGCCCCGCCGCCGCGCCGGCCCCTGCTGGTGTGGACCGGGCACCTGCTGCTGATCGGCCTGGCCGCCGTGGCCCCCTACATCTCGCTGGTGCTGCTGCTGGTGCTGGGAACCCTGGCCCGCACATGGGAGCGGTCCCATCAGGCCCTCGCGCAGCGACGCCTCCGCGGCGCCGCGGGATCGGGCGCTCAGTGGGCCGTGGGGGCTGCTGCCCCCCTGCGGATGCTGCTGTCCCTGGTCGAGATCGCGCTCCAAGCGCTGCTCCCGCTGCTGCTGGGCCTGCTGGTGGGCATCGCCGTGGACGCAGCCTGGACCGTGCTGCGCGCCGCCCCACCGCCCGACGGCATTGCCTTCGCGACCGCGATGGCAGTGACCCTGCTCATCACCTGGGTGGGGATCGGCAGTCGCACCACCCGCGCGGGTGCGCATCGCATGGTGGACGCCGCCGGCCCGGACCGGGTGTGGTCGGCAGTGCTGGCCGTGCTCCTGCTGCTGCTGGTGGTCGCGGTGGTCACGACGATCCTTGCGCGCGGCGGGGCGGTGGACTACTTCCCCTTCGGCGCGGGCCCCAGACTCGAGGACATCGCCGTCTGGCGCCGCTGAGCGACCTTCCGGGCATACCCGGAGCGTGGTCCCGGCCCTCGGACGTTGACCTGCGAGGGTTACACTCGCCCCCGTCCCGTCCATCCGCAGCGCCCCACCCGGGGGTGAGGAGAGAACATGGCCTCGTCGTCGAAGTCAGCGCAGAGCCGCCGTGAGGCGCAGCGGGAAGCCATCCGCAAGCAGCGCCAGGCCGAGCTGCGCCGGCAGCGCACCGTGCGCACCGTGGTCATCGCCGTGATCACCATCGCCGCTCTCGTGCTCCTGGCCGGAGCCGGATACCTCATCTACCGCTCGCTGCAGCCCGAGGGTCCGGTGGCGACGCCGCAGGGAATCCCCGAGGGCCAGGGGTACCTGACCCTGGGCGCCCCCAGCGATTCCGGCAAGCCGGTGCTGGAGGTCCACCTGGACTTCATGTGCCCCCACTGCGGCACCTTCGAGGAGGTCAACGGCGCGGACGTGCAGACCATCGTCGAGAAGGAGGAGGCGACCGTTCACCTGGTGCCCCGTCGCATCTTGGACCGCTCCTCCAGCTCCGGTGACTTCTCCACCCGCTCGGCCAACGCACTGGTGTGCGTGTACGAGGACGACCCCGACAACGCCCTCGCCTTCCAGCAGGCCATGTTCGACAATCAGCCCACGCAGGGCACCGCGGGCCTGAGCAACGAGGAGATGTGGGAGTTCGCGCAGCAGGCCGGTGCCTCCGACAGCGTTCAGAGCTGCATCGACGGCCGCACCTACCAGGGCTGGGTGCGCCAGACGGCGAACGGCTACGCCCAGGAGAAGACCTCCGGCACTCCCTACGTGGAGATCGACGGCACCGAGTTCCAGGACTGGTCCACCCCCGGCGCCCTGCTCGAGGCCGTGCGGGCCGCGGGCGGCGGCGCGCCCGCCCCGTCCGACGGTGGTGGCGCCTCCGACGGTGGCGGTGCCTCCGATGGCGGCCAGGGCTGACCTGGCCCCGGTAGCATGTCGGGGCCGGTTGTGATCGACCGGCCCCATCCCGCTGGAGTGGCGCAACGGTAGCGCACCTGTCTTGTAAACAGGCGGTTGCGGGTTCGATTCCCGTCTCCAGCTCTGAGAACGGCTCTGGCCTACGGCAGGGCCATCACCGTGGCCGCAGCACGAGCACTGCAGGACGCAGGGGTCGCGTGAGGTGCTGCCGGCGGGTGCGTGTGAGCCCCGACGTTCCCAGTACGGTGGCCTACAGTTCGGCTGACCCAGTCAGCGAAGTCAGGAGCCGCTGTGATGCCCGAGAGCACCGACGACCAGACTGCCGATGCCGGCGGGGCGGAGCGAGTGGTGTTGCTGGACGAGGACGGCACCGCGGTGGGTACGGAGCTGAAATCCGAGGTGCACACCGATCGGACCCCGCTTCACCTGGCCTTCTCCGTGCACCTGATGGCGGATGACGGCCGGGTGCTGCTGACCCGCCGCGCCCTGTCGAAGAAGACCTGGCCGGGGGTGTGGACGAACTCGCTGTGCGGGCACCCGGCACCCGGGGAGTCCACCGCCGATGCGATCCGCCGGCGTGCCGCCCAGGAGCTGTGCATCGATCCGACGTGGCTGGGGGAGCCCGAGCCGCTCCTGCCGGAGTTCCGCTACCGCGCGGTCGATGCCAGCGGGGTGGTGGAGAATGAGATCTGCCCCGTGTTCGTGGTGCGACTTCGGGTGGAGCCGGAGCAGTTGCCGGCGCCCAACCCCGAGGAGGTCGCCGAGCAGCGCTGGCTGCCTGGGGAGGACCTGGTCGCTGCGGTGCAGGCTGCGCCCTTCGTGGTCAGCCCGTGGCTCGCCCTGCACATCGCCGACGATCGCGCGCGGGAGGCGCTCAGGGCAGGTGCGGCCGGCTGATCAGTTCCACCGCACCTGGGCGATGATCAGCATGGTCACCAGGAAACCCGTGAGGTAGTTCAGCCACAGGAAGCGCCGCCAGCCGGCGTTGGCCCTCTCCGCGCGCTCATCGGGCAGGGCGCGGAACGGCCAGATGTTGGCGATGTACGGCAGCATCAGCACCGCTCCCAGGGAGAACAGCTCCCACGGAAGCACCAGCAGCACCGCGGCCAGGGCGTAGAGCCCCATGGACACCAGCACCGTCGCCCGCGCACCCAGCACCGTGGCGATCGACCCCAGGCCGGCGGCCCGGTCGGCGGTCACGTCCTGCACCGCCCCGAAGGCCTGGCTGGCCATCGACCAGGAGAAGAACGCCGCCAGCACCAGCACTGCCGAGGCACTCAGGCGGCCGTCCGGCAGCAGGGCACCCACCACGGCCGGGCCCACGAAATGGGTGGCTGAGGTGGCCGAGTCCAGGAACGGCACCTCCTTGAAGCGCAGGCCCTTGGCGCTGTACGCCACGACCGCGACCATGGTGACCGTGAGCGCCACCGCGGAGGCGATCGTCCCCACCGCGTACAGGTAGACGAGGAAAGGCACGCAGGCGACGATGCAGGCCATCAGGATCATCCGATGGTGACTGCGGTCCACCACCGCGCCCTCCACGCCACCCTTGCGGGGGTTCAGCAGATCGGACTCGTAGTCGAACACATCGTTGATCCCGTACATCGCCAGGTTGTAGGGGATCAGGAAGAACAGCGTGCCGATCACCAGCGGCAGGTCGATGCGTCCGGTGGTCAGCAGCATGGCCGCTGCGAACGGGTAGGCCGTGTTCACCCAGGACAGCGGGCGTGAGGTGTGCAGCAGGGACGAGAGCAGGCTGCTGCTGCGGGCCGGAGCGCTCATCGCAGGCCTCCTTCTGCTGGGTCACGATCTTCTCGCTCATGCCCGGCCGGTTCTGCGCGGGAAGGGCCTGTTCGATCACGGTCCCGGCGCAGGAACGCCCACAGCGCGGGCAGCAGCAGGGCCACCACCAGCACGTAGGAGAAGTCCTCGATGGGTGCCAGGCCGATGCGCCATCCGATCAGGTGCTCCTGGGCGTAGGTGAACAGCCCCACCGCGATCATGATCGTGTCGAACACCGCGGTGAGCACCGCCACCACGGTGAAGGCGATCAGCGAGGTCAGCAGGACACGTCGTCTGCGCCGCCGCTGCACGTGCGAGAGGGCCAGGGCCGAGGCCACGGCCGCCACCGCCATCACCACCAGGTTCACGTACAGGTAGGTCATGCCGCTCCGGTCCGTCCTGCGCTGCCGGCGCCGGAGGCAGCCGCTCCATCCCTGCCGCCCGCACGGGCGCAGAGCAGACGATCGGCACCCGTGGCCACCACCATCGTCAGATGGCAGAGGAACCACAGGAAGAACGGCTCCTCGATCGTCAGGTGCGGCACGATCTCGTAGCCGCTGAGGTACGGGCCCTCGCCGCGCGCGAACACCCCGAGCGCGATGCACACCAGGTCCCACACCAGCAGCAGCCCCACCCCGGCCGCCTGCACTCTCAGCGCGCGCCGCCGGTCACGGAACAGGTACAGCCGGAAGCGGTGGTCCAGCAGCAGCATGCAGCCGCTGGAGGCGATGATCGCCGCGAGGTAGGCCCAGGAGGTCACGAACTCCATCATGGCGCGATCCGCGGCAGGGCCGACGGCGGCAGCGGGCCGTCGCTGCGGTCGCCCCGCAGGCGCTTGAGCACGTTCTCCGCGCTGATCAGGCACATCGGCAGACCGACCCCGGGAACCGTGGTGCCGCCGGCGTACAGCAGGTTCGGAACATGGCGGGAGCGGTTGGCGCCGCGCAGGAAGGCGGACTGCCGCAGCGTGTGCGCAGGGCCCAGTGCGTTGCCGCGCCAGGAGTGCAGGTCAGCCGCGAAGTCGCCGGGTCCCACGCTGTGCCGCACCACGATCCGATCGGCCAGGTCCGGCACCCCGGCCCAGTCGCTGATCTGCGCGATCGCCTGGTCCACGGCCCTCTCCACGTCGGCATCGCCTTTGCCGTCGGCCCCGCCGCGGCCCAGACCGCGGCCGGTGGGAGCATCGGGGGAGACGGGGATCAGCACGAACAGGTTCTCGCTGCCGGCCGGGGCGCTGGTGGGGTCGGTCGCGGAGCTGCGGCACACGTAGATGCTGGCCGGATCCGGGACCGTGGGCTGCGCGGCCCCGATCTGTGCGAAGTTGCGATCCCAGTCCTTCGTGAACAGCAGCGTGTGGTGGGTCAGCTGGGGGAGCTCGCCCTCCACACCCAGCAGCGCCAGCACGGCACCGGGTCCGCTGGTGCGGCCATCCCAGTACCGCTGCGGATAGGTGGCCAGCTCCTGCGGGAGCAGACGGGTCTCGGTGTGGTGCAGATCCGCGGCGGAGACCACCACGTCCGCATCGATCTGCTCGATGCCGGCGGCGGTGCGCACCGTGACTCCGGTGGCGCGGGCGCGACTGAGGCCCGGCAGCCCGCGCGGTGCGGTGGTGCGGATGGCGGTGACCTCCGCGCCGGTGCGGATCTGGGCCCCTTCGGCACGGGCGAGGTCGGCGATCACCTCGATGATGCGGTGGAACCCCCCTTGGGGGTACTTCACACCGTCCTCCAGGTCCATCGCGCTCATCAGGTGGTACAGGCTGGGCGCGGTGCGCGGCGTGGCCGCCAGGAACACCGCCGGGTAGCCCAGGATCTGCCGCAGCCGGGTGTCCTGGACCGTACGGCTCACCAGGGAGTGCAGGGACTCCAGCAGCAGCCGGCCCAGCTTCGGCAGATGCGGTAGGGAGCGCAGGGCGGTGCCCAGCGGCCCCCCCGAGAAGGTGGTGTACAGGAAGGACCGGGTGGCCAGCTCATAGGTGTGCCGCGCGGAGTCCAGGTACCGCTCCAGGCGCCTGCCCGCCCCGGGCTCGACCTGCTCGAACAGTGCCACCGCCGCGGCCCGGTCCGAGCGCACGTCCAGCGGCTCGGCGTGCCCCTCGCCGTACACCCGGTACGCCGGATCGAGGTCCACCAGCTCCAGGTGGTCCTCGATGCGCTCCCCCAGGAGCTCGAAGAAGTGCTCGAAGCACTCCGGCATCAGGTACCAGGACGGCCCGGTGTCGAACACGAAGTCCTCTCGCCTGAGGCGGCCGGCCCGACCGCCCAGCTGATCCCGGGCTTCGAGCACCGTCACCCGGTGGCCGTCCCGCGCCAGCAGGGCCGCGGTGGCGAGCCCTGCGATCCCCGCACCGATCACGATCACCCGTGCCATCAGCGATTCCTCCCGTCGGGCCTGCGCGCTCGCAGGCCACGGCCCCGCTCCTGCAGAGCGGCCCGCGCGATGATCGCGGCCTTCTGGGCGTCGGGGATGCGCACCCGCCCCGTCCGCAGCTCCTCGGCGTCGGTCGCGGCCAGGCGGTCGGTGAGAGCGGCGAACAGGTCGTGGACCGCGCGCACCGCGGTGCGACTGGAATCCGGCAGCAGCACGATCGCCTCCCGGGCTGCGGCGAGGTCCGCCTGGATGTCGATCAGCAGCTCATCCTTCTGCTGGTCGGTGAGGGTGGCCGGGTCCACTCCGGGGAAGTAGCTGCGTCCGCGACCCACCGCGTCTGCCCGCAGATCCCGCAGGAAGTTCACCTTCTGGAAGGCCGCGCCGAGGCGTCGGGCGCCCTCGAGCAGCGCCGAGGAAGGGGCGACGGGCACGGGGGAGCGGTCGGTGGTGAACACGTGCAGGCACATGAGCCCCACCACCTCCGCGCTGCCGTACACGTACTGCTCGAAGGAGGAGGGATCGTGCTCGCTGACGGTGAGGTCCGCGCGCATGGAGGCGAAGAACGGGCGGGTCAGTTCAGAGCCGATGCCGCAGGCGCGGGCGGTGCGAGCGAAGGCGTGCACCACCAGATCGCTGCTGAACCCGCTGGCCAGTGCCTGTTCGGTGCGCGTCTCGTAGTCATCCAGTGCTGCGGCGATGGCATCCGGTTCCAGACCGCACCCCTCGGCGGCGCCGTCGACGATCTCATCGGCCACCCGCACCAGTGCGTAGACGGACCGCACCCGGCCCCGCACCGGGGTGCCCAGCAGCCGGGTGGAGGAGCCGAAGCTGGTGGAGTACGCATCGATCCCCCGGGCCGCCGCACGCACGGCCGCAGCGGTGTATGCGCGGGCGTCGAGGGCCGCCTGGGGATGGGGCACGGGAGGCTGCTGGATCACCTGGGCGCTCCGATCTCCTCGGCGAGGCGGCGCAGTGTGCTGCCCAGTGGATCGGGGAGCTGCGCCGGTCCGATGTGCTGCTGTGCCTGATGGGCGTGCCGCCGGATCTGCTCGCTCGTCGCATCCAGGGCCCCGCACCGTGTGAGCAGCTCCCGCATGGACACGGTGATGCCGGCCAGATCTGCATCGGTGGCGACGGCCGAGCGGGCCAGCAGCTCGCGCACCTCCGCCGCTCGAGGAGACATCAGTGCGGAGGCCATGAGGTAGGTGTGCTTGCCCTCACGAAGGTCACCGCCCACGGGTTTGCCGGTGCTCTCCTGGTCGCCGAACACTCCCTGCACGTCGTCCTCGAGCTGGTAGGCCATGCCCAGCTGGGTGCCGATCCGCCCGACGGCCTGGACCTGCTCGGTCTCAAGACCCGCCAGCAGAGCACCGGACATCAGCGGTGCCTGGAACGTGTACACGGCGGTCTTCAGCTCGGCGGTGCGCAGCGCCTCGCTGCGCAGGTCGGCGGGGCCGGCATCGCCACCTGCCGGAGCGAGGGCCAGCTCCACGTCCAGCAGCTCGCCCAGGGTGGTGGTCACCACCGTGTCGTGCAGGATCCGCTGGAGCTGCTCCCGCTCGGGGGCCTGCACCTCAGCCGTGCCGGCCAGCAGCAGACGGTACGCGGCGGCCAGGGCCAGATCGCCGGCCAGGATGCTGCGGGAGTACCCCCGGTGGATGGCTGACTCTCCGGACATTCCGCGCGAACGCGCGCCCGCGGCGTGCGAGGCGTGCAGGGAGGGACGCCCGTAGCGCATGTCGTCGCGGTCGATCACGTCGTCGTGCAGGATGAACGCCGCGTGCAGCAGCCCGTACACGGCGGCGACCGCGGCCACCGCATCGGCCGTCGCAGCAGACGGCCCGCGCTCACCGACGTGCGCGGCCAGCACCACCAGGCGTGAGCGCAGGCGCTTCCCACTGCGCGTGTGGGTGAGGACCTCTTCCCACAGGGAACGCCCGTGATCGCCGGCTCCCTGGCCGCAGTCCTGCTGTGTGCGCACGAACCGCTCCAGGGTGGAATCCACTGCTGCCAGGTCGATGGCGTCGAGGCCCAGATAGTTCACTGGGTTAGTCAACCATATGCCGGGCGGAGGCCACCGAGGCTCCTCCCAGGCGCGGGAGGCGCCTCCCTCCAGCTCGCAGCGCACTGTTCTGAGCAGGCAAGCAGCTCTACCGGGTGCTGCGTTCAGATGGCGTTGGTGGCGTCCTCGTCACTGATCACCGGCATGGCGGTGGTGGTGGTCATCGGCTCACCCTCGGGGGAGAGCGGTCGCACCTTCAGCCAGTAGTAGCCGTGCGAGCCCAGCATGATCGTGAGGGTGCCGTCCTCGCTCACGGCAGGGAACTCATGGCCTCCGAACAGGTCGCGCACAGTGCGGCGGGCAAGGCCGCCCCGATCGAGGGTCGCGGTCACCGGCTGCGAGGACAGGTTGAACACGCACAGCAGGGTCTCGGCGTGGGAGTCCGCCTCCTCGCCGTACTCGGCGCCGTCGTAGGTGCGGGTGAAGGCCAGCACCCGGTCCGAGTCCGCGGGAATGTTCCGGTAGGCACCCATGCCGAAGGCCTCGTGCTCCCGCCGCACCGCCAGCATCCACCGCACGAAGTGCAGCAGCGAGCCGGAGTGGGCCATCTCCGCCTCCACGTTGGTGGTGGAGTAGTGGTACACCAGCGACTGGATCACCGGCAGGTACAGCTTGCCCGGATCGGTGATCTCGCTGAACCCGGCGTTGCGGTCCGGGGTCCACTGCATCGGCGTGCGCACCGCATCGCGGTCCTCCAGCCAGATGTTGTCCCCCATGCCGATCTCGTCACCGTAGTAGAGGAAGGGGGAGCCGGGCAGGGACAGCAGCAGGGCGTGGATCAGCTCCAGCTCGGAGCGGGAGTTGTCCAGCAGCGGCGCCAGGCGGCGACGGATGCCGATGTTGGCCCGCATGCGCGAATCGGGGGCGTACCAGCCGAGCATCGCCGAGCGGTCCTCGGGGGAGACCATCTCCAGGGTGAGCTCGTCGTGATTGCGCAGGAACGTGCCCCACTGAGCGCCGGGGGGGATCTCCGGGGTGTCGGCCATGATGTCGATGATGTGGCGGGCCGAGCCCTCCCGCAGCGCGTAGAAGATGCGCGGCATCACCGGGAAGTGGAAGCACATGTGGCACTCGGGCCGGTCCTCGGTACCGAAGTACTCCACCACGTCCTGGGGCCACTGGTTGGCCTCGGCGATGATCACCTTGCCCGGCCAGTGCTCGTCCACGAACGCCCGCAGCTCCGCCAGGAAGTCGTGGGTGGCCGGCAGGTTCTCCCCGTCGGTCCCCTCCTCCTCGAACAGGTAGGGGATGGCGTCGGCGCGGAACCCGTCGATCCCCTTGTCCAGCCAGAAGCGCACCACGTCGAGCACGGCCTCGCGCACCTTGGGGTTCTCGAAGTTGAGATCCGGCTGGTGGGAGAAGAAGCGGTGCCAGAAGAACTGGCGGCGCACCGGGTCGAAGGTCCAGTTCGACTCCTCGGTGTCCACGAAGATGATCCGCGCTTCCTGGTACTTCTCATCGGTGTCGGACCACACGTAGAAGTCGCCGAAGGGGCCCTCCGGGTCCGAGCGTGACTCCAGGAACCAGGGGTGCTTGTCGGAGGTGTGGTTCAGCGGCAGGTCGATGATCACGCGGATCCCGCGACGGTGCGCCTCGGAGACCAGGCGCTCGAAGTCCGTGATCGAGCCGAACTCGGGCAGCACGGCCTCGTAGTCGGAGATGTCGTACCCGCCGTCGCGCAGGGGGGAGGCGAAGAACGGCGGCAGCCACAGGCAGTCGATGCCCAGCCACTGCAGGTAGTCGAGGCGATCGATCAGGCCGCTGAAATCACCGGTGCCATCGCCGTTGCCGTCCGCGAAGGCGCGCACCAGCACCTCGTAGAACACGGCCTTTCGGTACCAGTGGGGGTCGTAGTCGACGCCCGGTCCCTGCGGCGAGAACTGGGTGGCGTTCAGGGCCATAGCCTGCTCCTTCGATCGTCTGCGCGGCAGGCCCCAGCGTAGTGGAGGCGGTGGTGGGCGGCGGCCCCGTCCGGTGGTAGGTTCAGGCCGTGCCACACGCGGTTCTCGCAAGGCCCGGCAGTTCCCCCGCCCGCATCGCGGTCGCCGGGGCCGGGGCCGTACTGATGGGCGGGACCGCTCTTCTGATGCTCCCGGTCTCTTCCGCTGATGGAACCTGGACCGGTCTGGTGGACAGCTTGTTCACGGCGGTCTCGGCGATGTCGGTGACGGGCCTGGTGGTGCTGGACCCCGCCCATTGGACGACCTTCGGGCAGGTGGTGATCCTGCTGCTGATCCAGATCGGGGGAACCGGGGTGATGACCCTGGCCACTCTCCTGGGACTGGTGACGATGCGTCGGTTGGGCCTGCGCGCACGGGTGACCGCGGGCAAGGAGATCCATGCCGAACTGGGCGACGCGGGCGCGGTGGTGCGAGGCATCGTGGTCACCTCCCTCCTCATCGAACTGGTGGTGGCCGCGATCCTGTTCACCGCCTTCGCCCTGCGTGACGGGCTTCCCGTGCTGCCAGCGGCGGGCAGTGCCGTCTTCCACGCGGTCTCCGCGTTCAACAACGCCGGGTTCTCCCCGCACAGTGACAGTCTGATCCGGTATGCCGACGATCCCCTGGTGGCGCTGACGCTCGCCGCGGCCGTGGTGGCCGGGGGGCTCGGCTTCCCCGTGATCGCCGAATTGCTGCGACGACGGCACGGCCCCCGGCACTGGACGCTGACCACGAAACTCGTGCTCACCGGCACCCCTATCCTGCTGCTGGCCGGGCTGGTGACCACACTGCTGACCGAGCACTCCAACCCCGGCACCCTCGGGCCGATGGACTGGCCGCAGAAGGTGCTCAACGCCCTGCTGCACTCGGTGTTCAGCCGCACGGCCGGGTTCAACTCGGTGGACGTGGGCGCGATGCGGGAGGAGACCTGGTTGAGCACCGTCATCCTCATGCTCATCGGCGGTGGCCCCGCCGGGACCGCCGGCGGTCTGAAGATCACCACGGTGCTGATCCTGGTGCTCACCATCCGCAGCGAACTGCGCGGCGACAGCCACGTCATCGCCTTTGGCAAGAGGCTCCCGCAGGGGGTGAACCGGCAGGTGGTGACCGTGGTGGGGCTGATGTCGATCATGCTGCTGGGGGCCACCGCCGCGCTGATGGCCCTGGAGGACCACCCCCTCGACCGGGTGCTGTTCGAGGTGGCCTCGGCGATCTCCACCACCGGCCTGTCCACCGGGATCACCCCGCAGCTCAGCGATGCGTCCTGCCTGATCCTCGCCCTGCTCATGTTCGTGGGGCGGGTGGGCCCCATCTCCCTGGGCACCGCCCTGGCACTACGGCCTCGGCCCCTGCTGTACGAACCACCGAAGGAGCGACCCCTCATTGGCTAATCGAACGCCATCGGCCCATCGAACCCTGCTGTCCCGCCGCGATCCGAAGGATGAGGAGCACCATGTGCGCAGTGTCGTGGTGCTGGGGCTTGGCCGGTTCGGCTCCGCTCTCGCGGTCGAACTGACGCGCCTGGGGGTCGAAGTCCTGGGGGTCGACCAGGATGAGACCGTGGTGCAGGACCACGACGGGCGTCTCACCCATGTGGTGCGGGCGGACATCACCCGCGAAGAGGTGCACTCCCAGCTCGGGGTGCGCGATGCCGACCGGGTGGTCGTCGCGGTCGGCGGCCGCCTGGAAGCCAGCGTGCTGGCGTGCTCCCACCTCCTGCGGGCAGGAGTCGAGGACCTCTGGGCGAAGGCCGAATCGGCCGACCACGCGCAGATCCTCGACCAGCTCGGGGTGGCCCACGTGATCAAACCCCAGCATGAGACCGGGCAACGGGTCGCGCACCGGATCGCGGATCGGGCCGAGGAATGGGTGACCTACGGGCGGGGGTTCGCCATGGGCCTGTTCCCCGTCCCCAACCGTCTGCTGCACCGCACCGCGGCCGATGCCCGCATCGCGGAACGCTTCGATGTGCGCCTGATCGCCCGCTGCCCGGCCGGGCGGGACTGGGAGTACGTCTCCCTGCAGACCACGTTCAACCCAGGTGATCAGTTGATCGTCGCCGGGCAGGAGGCGAACCTGGAGCGCTTCGGCCGCTTGGACTGAGGTCGCGGTCCGTGCTTGCCGTGCCGCTGTCGGTCGGCGGAATCTGCCAGTCGATCTGCTGGCCGCCCTGCTGGGCCAGCAGTTCGTTGACCCGCGAGAACGGCCTGGAACCGAAGAACCCGCGGGAGGCCGACAGGGGGCTTGGGGGGGGGCTCGCGACGTAGGGGACCGCTCCCAGCATCGGCACCAGGGACTGGGCGTCCTTCCCCACAGCAGCGCCACCAGGGGCCCGCCGCGGGCCACCAGTGCACGGATCGCGAGCTCGGTGATCTCCTCCCAGCCGCGCCGGCGGTGCGACCCGGGGGAGCCGGGCCTCACGGTGAGCACCCGGTTCAGCAGCAGCACCCCCTGCTCCTGCCAGGCGGTGAGGTCACCGTGCGCGGCGGGCGGGATGCCCAGATCCGCCTGCAGCTCGGAGTAGATGTTCGCAAGGCTGCGGGGCAGGGGACGCACGTGCTCCTCGACGGCGAACGAGAGCCCGATGGGATGCCCGGGAGTGGGGTACGGGTCCTGCCCCACGATCAGCACCTTCACCTCGGCGAGAGGACGGGTGAAGGCCCTCAGCACGTGCTCGCCTTGGGGCAGGTACCCGCGACCGGAGGCGGCCTCCTCGCGCAGGAAGTCACCTAGGGCATGGATCCGCTGCTCGGCGGGGGAGAGGGCCTCGGCCCAGTCGGGAGCGATGATCTGGGCGAGCGGCTTCGGCATGGCGACAGTGTTCCATGCTGGCCGGAGCGGTGATGCGTGTCCCACCACGGGGTTCGACGAGGCCCGGCGCGCCGCTGCGGGAGCGAGCCGCCGCCCGCGTACGCTCCACCCATGCCCCCCGCCGATGCGCACTCCGATCACCCGTCCCGCCCTGAGGGCGCAGGGGAGGAGCTGTCCGAGCGGGACCGGCGCATCCTCGAACTGGAGTCGCGCACCTTCCGCTTCGTGGGCACCAAGGAGCGCGTGATCCGCGAGCAGCTGGCCATGTCCCGCACCGCCTACTACGTGCGGCTGAACGCCCTGCTGGACGACCCGGCAGCACTGCGCGCCGCCCCTGCCCTGGTGAACCGCCTGCGGGACCGGCGCACCTCGGCCGACGACCTCTCCACCGCAGCTCCGGACCACAGGGTGGCCTGAGCAGGCGTGTGCTCCCACCCCCTGCCGGTCCGAACGGGTTTAATAGGCCCGTGGCCGATACCCAGTACCCGTACCCGCCCGATCGATTCGACGACGAGGCCGATGCCGCGACGTTCCACGGTGCGCACCGCGCCGAGGAGCCGTTCTGGCGTCAGAACCTCATCTACCTCGTCATCATCGCGGCGGCCTTCGTGACGCTGCTGGTGCTGCTGTTCCTGATCGGAGGCATGGGCAGGGACGGCGACGACCGCGCGAGCGACCCCACCTCGCCCGCCGCATCGGAGACCACCGAGGAGGCTCCTGCGGAGGAGGAGGGCGCCGAGGGCGAGGAGGAGGCCCCGGCCCCCGAACCCGATCGCTCCATCCCGGTGATGGTCATCAACGCCGGCGGCATCAATGGGATGGCCGGCGCCTGGCGCGACTCCCTCGAGGGCTCCGGCTGGGAGCAGGTGAGCATCGGCACCGCCGACAACGTGCAGCAGGAACCGGTGGTGTTCTACCGCGACGAGGCCGATGCCGAGACCGCCCAGGCCCTGGCCCAGGAGGTCGGTGCCGGTGAGGCCCGACAGAGCGACGAGTACGAATCGCGCATCACCTTCGTCGCCGTGACCGAGCCGGGAAGCGGAGGCCAGGAGGGTGAGGGCGGGAACGACGGCTGATCGAGCGGTCGCTGATCGACTGTTCCCCGATGTGCCGGCCTCGGCCCTGGGTCGAGAGTTAGCACTCTCGGGTCGAGAGTGCTTATGATGAGCTGGCACTCACCGGCCGTGAGTGACAGCGCCTCCCGAGGCACGGATCCGCGGCCGGCGAAGGCCTGATCGGGGGCGCTCGCGCCCGCCGACCACGAACATTCCGGCCCCGTGAGGGGCCCGGGGCCGTGGGACATGAACACGGCTGCGGGTCTCGTCCGTCGCGGGCACAGGGTCGGGTGGACACCACACCACACGGGAGAGATTCCACACATGGCCAAGCTCATCTCTTACGACGAGGAGGCCCGGCGCGGTCTCGAGCGGGGAATGAACCAGCTCGCTGACGCCGTCAAGGTCACCCTCGGCCCCAAGGGCCGCAACGTCGTGCTCGAGAAGTCCTGGGGCGCCCCCACCATCACCAACGACGGCGTCTCCATCGCCAAGGAGATCGAACTCGACGACCCGTACGAGAAGATCGGCGCGGAGCTCGTCAAGGAGGTCGCCAAGAAGACCGACGACATCGCGGGCGACGGCACCACCACCGCCACCGTCCTGGCCCAGGCCCTGGTCAAGGAGGGCCTGCGCAACGTCGCCGCCGGCGCCAACCCCATCGCTCTGAAGCGCGGCATCGACAAGGCCGTCGCGGCCGTCTCCGAGACCCTGCTGTCGCAGGCCAAGGAGGTCGACACCAAGGAGCAGATCGCAAACACCGCCGCCATCTCCGCGGCCGACCCGGCCATCGGCGAGCTCATCGCCGAGGCGCTGGACAAGGTCGGCAAGGAGGGTGTGATCACGGTCGAGGAGTCCAACACCATGGGCCTCGAGCTGGAGCTCACCGAGGGCATGCGGTTCGACAAGGGCTACATCTCGCCCTACTTCGTCACCGACGCCGAGCGCCAGGAGACCGTGCTCGAGGATCCGTACATCCTGCTGATCAGCTCGAAGATCTCCACCGTCAAGGACCTGCTGCCGCTGCTGGAGAAGGTCATCCAGTCCGGCAAGCCGCTGGCGATCATCGCCGAGGACGTCGAGGGCGAGGCCCTGGCGGTGCTGGTGGTCAACAAGCTGCGCGGCTCCTTCAAGTCCGTGGCCGTCAAGGCCCCCGGCTTCGGCGACCGCCGCAAGGCGATGCTGGAGGACATGGCCATCCTCACCGGTGGCCAGGTTATCTCCGAGGAGGTCGGCCTCAAGCTGGAGACCGCCGGTCTCGAGCTGCTGGGCCAGGCCCGCAAGGTCGTCGTCACCAAGGACGAGACCACCATCGTCGAGGGCGCGGGCGATGCCGAGCGCATCGCCGGTCGGGTCAAGCAGATCCGCACCCAGATCGAGGGTTCGGACTCCGACTACGACCGCGAGAAGCTCCAGGAGCGCCTGGCGAAGCTGGCCGGCGGCGTGGCCGTCATCAAGGCCGGTGCCGCCACCGAGGTGGAGCTGAAGGAGCGCAAGCACCGCATCGAGGATGCCGTGCGCAACGCCAAGGCTGCTGTGGAGGAGGGTGTCGTCGCCGGTGGCGGCGTGGCCCTGCTGCAGGCCGGCAAGGACACCTTCGACAAGCTCACCCTCGAGGGTGACGAGGCCACCGGTGCCAACATCGTGAAGGTGGCCGTGGAGGCCCCCCTCAAGCAGATCGCGATCAACGCCGGTCTCGAGGGCGGCGTCGTGGCCGAGAAGGTCAAGAGCCTGCCCGTGGGCGAGGGCCTGAACGCCGCCACCGGCGAGTACGAGGACCTGCTGGCTGCCGGCATCCTCGACCCGGTGAAGGTCACCCGCTCCGCTCTGCAGAACGCCGCCTCCATCGCCGGCCTGTTCCTCACCACCGAGGCCGTCGTGGCCGACAAGCCGGAGCCCGTCAAGGCTCCCGCCGGTGGCGACGACATGGGCGGCATGGGAGGCATGGGCGGCATGATGTGATCAGCCCCCGCGGCTGATCGCCTCGCCCGAGCGACCGCGAGAAGCCCCGGTTCCCGGAAGGGAGCCGGGGTTTTTCGCTGCCTGTGGGTGCTCCTCGGCCGGCGCCGTGCACGAGCGGATGCCGCAGTGCCGACCGCGTGCGATGCAGACCGCGTGCGATGCCGTCCGCGTGCGTTGCGGAACCGGCGTCGGGCATGCTGGAGGCATGCTCCTTGCATCGCCTCACGCCGCTGCCCTGTCCGTGCTCACCCAGAACATCCGCATGCAGCATCCGCAGACGGCTCCGGGCCAGGCGGATCACTGGGGCGACCGGGCTCCGGTGCTGCGCGATCTTCTGCGTCGTGCCGATGCCGACGTCGTGGGCACCCAGGAGGTGACCTGGCCCCAGCTCCCGGTGCTCGAGGAGGCGCTGGGCTCCACGCACCTGCGTCTGGGGTTCGGTCGCGAGGGCGGGGCGCGAGGTGAGCACTGCCTGCTCCACCTGCGGCGGGACCGCTTCGAGGTGCAGGACTGGGACCAGTTCTGGCTATCCCCGACCCCGGCGACCATCGGATCGGTGGGCTGGGACGCCCACATCACCCGCGTCGCGGTGTGGGCCCGCGTGCGGGACCATGCTGCGGATGCAGAGCTGGTGCTGGCCGTGACGCACCTGGATCACGCCGGGGAACTGGCGCGAGCGGAGAGTGCCGGGCTCATCGCCAACAAGCTGCGCGAGGTGGCCGGGGATGCGGCACCGATCGTGCTGATCGGGGACTTCAACGCCCCCGCGGGGGACTCCGTCCCTTGGCGACGCCTGAGGGATGCCGGGTTCGTCGACACGCATGACGCGGCCGAGCACATCGCCGGCGAGGACATCGGCACCTACACCGACTACGGTCCCGCGGTGCCCGGCGGGCAGCGCATCGACTGGATCATGGCCCGTGGGCTGGGGGTTCACGCCTATGCCGCCCACGACCACGTGATCGACGGGGTGCATGCGAGCGACCACGCCGGTGTGCAGGCGATCGTGGAGGTGGCTCCCTCGGCCTGAGACGGGCCGAGGGCCCTGCACCGGGCGGTGCAGGGCCCTCGAAAGGGCATGCGAGGTCTCAGCGAAGGGTCTCGCCGTGATCGTTGCCGTCCATCAGGCCGTCCTCGCGGCGCGGATCGCTGCGCGGTACGTCGCCGTCGCGACCCAGGCCATCATCCCGGCGGGTGTCGCGGTCGCTGCCCAGCAGGCCGTCGTCAGGGCCGGGGTTGCCGTCCCTGGCAGGGCCGTCGGCGCGATGGGCGCCCCCGCGCGAGTCCACGCCGCCGAGGCCGCCGTCCCGACGGTCGTCGTCGAGCAGTCCGCCGTCACGACGATCCCGGTCGCGGTCGAGCAGGCCGTCCTTGTCGTGGTGGTCGTCGTCCCGACCCAGGACGCCGCCGTCGTCACGACGGCTGCCGTCGGCGTCGCGGTCCAGCACCCCGCCGTCGCGGCGATCACGGTCGCGGTCGAGCAGGCCGTCGTCATCGCGGTGGTCTCGGTCGCGATCCCCGTCGCCGTCCCGATCACGATCCGTCTCGTAGCCCTCGGCCAGGCGCTCCTCGGCCTGGCGCTGGCGGCTCGCGGAGCCGTCCTCGTTCCTGGACCCCTCCTGCTCGGCCAGGGAGATCACGTTGGGATCGTCCTCGACGTCGTAGTCAGGATCGATGGTCGCATCGCGGTCCACACCGCGCTCGACGTCACCGCGATCGCGACCGTCGCGGTCGCGGTCGCCGAGATCGCGATCGTCGAGGTCCCGGTCCCGATCGGCGCGGGGTGAGGTGTCACGGTCCTGTCCGTACCGCTCCGCCTCGTCGCGCTCCGCCGAGGAGCGGCCGTCGAGGCGGTCGTCCTCACGGCCCAGCAGGTCGCGGTCACCGGCGCGGCGACCGTCGGCATCACGGCTGTCGGGGTCGCGGCCGTCGAGGTCCTCGCGGAGCTCGCGGTCGGCATCGGCATGGCGCATGCCTGCGGGGGGCAGGGGGCCGCTGCGGCCGTCGTTGGTGGGCTGAGTCATCGTGGTCCTCCTCCTCAGGGTGAGCGCCCCGCAGTGAGGGGCGTCACAATCAGTGCGGCCCAGCGTATCCGTCCGGCTCCGAGTTGTCAGTGCCTTCGCTGGGAGTCCGTCACCTGCCCGGGATCACCCGAACGGGTTCCACCAGCGGCCGTTGCCCAGCACCACCAGGGCGATCGAGGCTGTGAGCACCAGCAGCGACCCGATCATCACCAGCACATCGCGCGTGCGGAGCGGTCGCTGGTCGTACCAGGTGCGCCCCCTGCCGCGACCGAAGCCGCGCAGCTCCATGGCTGCGGCCACCGACTCGATCCGGTCGAAGGCCCCCAGCAGCAGCGGCATGAGCGTCGAGGTCAGATTGCGGATCCGCGTTCCCAGCCCTACGCGACGGGTCACCTCCAGACCTCGCGCCTGCTGCGCCTGGGAGATGGTGCGGAAGTCCCGCTGCACATCAGGGATGTACCGCAGGGCCAGGGAGACCGCATAGGCAGCTCGGTAGGGCACCCCGATGCGACTCAGAGAAGAGGCGAACTCCGGTGGCCGCGTGGTGGTGATGAACAGCAGCACCCCTGGCAGCACCGCGAAATACTTCAGTGTGACGACCAGCTGGTAGAACAGCTGCTCAGCGGTCAGGTCCCACCGCCACGGGCCGTCCAGCAGCAGGGTGCGGGAGTCGAACAGCTGCGGCCCGTAATCGGGGGCGAACAGGAAGATCAGCAGGTTGTTCAGGACCATGAAGATCGCGATCAGCCACAGCACCACTGCGAGGTCGCGCAGCCGCACCCGGGAGACGCCCCACAGCACCATCGACAGCACGGACAGCCCCAGCAGGTAGCGGGCATCGAAGCTGATCATCGCCCCCACCACCAGCGCGATCACCAGCACCAGCTTGGACACCCCGGTCAGCGTGTGCAGCCAGCCCCGGCGGGGCACGTACCCCAGCAGCGGCGCGCTCATCGCGCCGCTCCCTGCCCGGGCACCAGTCCTGCGCGCTGCTCCCGATCTGCCTGCACGAAGCGGTGCACCAGCCGCACCGGGTCCCCGATCCCGCAGCGCTGGGCGAGGGTGAACAGTCCCGTGGTCACCAGGTCGGCGTTCGCGGTGAGCTCCTCGTCGGTCAGGGCGGCGGCCGGATCGGTATCCGCCAGCAGGCGGCCTCCGCTCATCACCAGCACCCTGTCGGTGTACTCCAGTGCCAGGTGCATGTCGTGGGTGATCAGCACGACCGTGGTGCCCAGCTCGTTGATGCGGGTCAGGAAGTCCATGAACTCGCTGTAGTGCGCGTAGTCCTGCCCGGCCGTCGGCTCGTCCAGGATCAGCACCTGCGGGTCAAGGGCCAGGATCGAGGCGATCGTGACCCGCTTCTTCTGGCCGTGGCTGAGGGCGGAGACGGGCCAGGAGCGGAACGGCCGCAGACCGCACACCTCCAGCACCCGCGCGGTGCGCGCGGCGATCTCCTGCTCGTCCAGGCCCCGGGCCCGCATGCCCAGTTCGATCTCCTCGGTGATCAGGGGCCGGGAGATCATCTGGCCCGGCTCCTGCAGCACGAAGCCGACCTGTGCACCGCGCTCGGCGATGCTCCAACGGGCCGCATCGACCGATCCGATGCGCACCACACCTTCCGTGGCCTTCTCGAATCCGCAGATCACGCGGGCCAGGGTGGACTTGCCGGCACCGTTGGAGCCCAGCACCCCGATCATCTCGCCGCTGCGCACGCGCGCGCTCACACCCTCCAGTGCGCGGGTGCCGAGCGCATCCCCCGGGCGGGGCAGCACGCAGCCCACGCCGTCGAGCTCCAGTGCGGCGGGGCGGCCCGCCGCGGGGCCCACCGGTGGTGTCCCGACCGCGGCCACCCATTGCCGCACCGCCGCGACCTGCCGCTCGTCCAGCTGCATCGCGCCCAGGTCCGACGGGCGCTGCTCGGCTCGAGCGGGAGCCCCGGCCAGGCGCAGCGCGGCCAGGTGCAGGGGCGGGCGGATCCCGTGCTGCTCCAGCAGGCCGGAGACCAGCACCTCGTCCGGGGGCGCATCGGCCACGATGCGGCCGTGGGCCATCAGCACGATGCGGTCCACCGGGCGGTGCAGCACGTCCTCCAGCCGGTGCTCGACGATCACCACGGTGCGGCCGTGGTCGCGGTGCAGCCGGTCGATCAGCTCCACCGCCGAACGACCCGCCGCCGGGTCCAGGTTGGCCAAGGGCTCGTCGAACAGCAGCACCTCGACGTCGTCCACCAGCACCCCGGCCATCGCCACGCGCTGCTTCTGCCCGCCGGAGAGCTCGTGGGGGGAGGCGGTCAGACGGTCCTCGATCTGGGCGATCGATGCGGCCTTCCGCACCCGGTCGGGCATCTGCCCGTGGGGGACCTGCTGGTTCTCCAGGCTGAAGGCGATGTCCTCACCCACCGTCAGGCCCACGAACTGGCCGGAGGTGTCCTGCAGGACGGTGCCGACGTGCCGCGAGGTCTCCACCAGCGGCACGGCGCCCGGATCGTTGCCGCACACCCGGACGGTGCCGGTGGCGGTCCCGCGGTGATGGTGGGGGATCAGACCGTTGAGCACCGAGAGCAGGGTCGACTTGCCCGACCCGGACGCCCCGATGATCGCCACCTTCTCGCCACGCCTGATCTCCAGGTCGATGTGGTGCAGGGTGGGTTCGGACTGCGCGCGGTACTGGAAGCAGTACCCGCGCAGTTCGATGATCGGGTCGGTGGGCCGATCCACCGGCAGTGCCGGGTCGGCGGTGGTCACGACTCGACCGTGAGGGACCCGGTCCTGGTGCGGGTGCGGGCGTAGACAGCGAGGATCAGGGTGCCCAGCACCGCGGTGGTGATGGTGTTGGCGGCGAATGCCACTGCGCCCTGGGCCCACACCTTCCCGGCGGGCTCGGAGTAGATCAGCACATCGCCCAGCGGTGCGATCAGCAGCCAGGCCGCCGCGTGGGCCACCGCCACCGCCGCCACGAAGCGCAGGGCGGTCGCGGCGGAGAACTCGCCGTCGTGGATCCGGTGGCGCAGCAACAGGAGCGCGACCACCAGGCCGAACACGCCGGAGGCCAGCTCCCAGCTGAACCAGATGCCGTAGCCGGTGACGTCGATCAGCAGGTGGCCGATCAGTCCGACCAACAGTCCGACCCAGGGGCCGTAGAGCACGGCCAGCACCGCGAGGATCGCGTACTGGATGGAGATGGAGGTGTTGGGGATCGGGGGGGGATGGCCACGAAGCGGCCGAGGACGAAGAACAGGGCGGCGCCGATGCCGATGGCGACGACCTGGACGACGGGGAATGGGAGCGGACATGGCTACCTCTGCTGGGGACGGGGCTGGTCGAGGGGGCGGGGAGAGGATCGGGATCAGGGGGCCGGCTCGAGCCTCACCTTCCAGGAAGTGCCGGTGCCCAGGGAGAAGGCTCGCGCGTAGTGACCACGATTGATGGCCACCGCCATCCGGTCCAGGGAGTTCACGTACAGCAGCGACTCTCCCACCTCCACGTCCGCGAAGCTGCGGGCGTAGGTCATCTGTGCGGCGTGCACCACGGCGTCGTAATGGCTCACCCGCACCGTGACCCGACCACCGTGGCCGATGCCGAGCTCCCGGAACAGCTCCCGGGGGATGGACGTCCACAGGGACCCGTACCGCACATCGAGGGTGTCGATGGTGCCGTGGACACCGCCGCCATCGGCCCGAGGCTCCACCAGGGGCAGGGAGACCAGTTCCTCGAGCGGCACCGCGGGCCCCACCTGCTCGTAGGTGATCGCTCCGGAAGCGAGGCGGGCCCCGGTGTAGGCGTAGATGTCGCGACCGTGGAAGGTGTAGGACTCCTCGGAGCCCGCCCGGCGGTTCACCGTCTCGTCGATCAGGCGCAGCTCGGTGATGCCGAAGATGCTGTGCAGATGGGTGAGGGTGCCGTTGTCGGGCGTGACCACGAGGTGGCCGCTGCGGGTGCGGGCCACCACGCTCAGGCGGTCCGAGCCCACGCCGGGATCGACGACGGAGACGAACACCGTTCCTGCCGGCCAGTAGGAGATCACCTGGGCCAGCCGGTAGGAGCCCTCCCAGATGTCGTAGGGAGGGATGTTGTGGGTGAGGTCGTGGATGCGAAGACCCGGGTCGACAGCGACGGCCACGCCGTACATGGCGCTGACCGCACCGTCGTCGAGGCCGAAGTCGGATTGCAGGACGAGGGGGTGCACCCGAGCATTATCCCCACATCGCGGCAGGTGACGCCCGTTCATATCGCCAGATGAACGGGCAGCTCAGGCGGCGGTGCCGTTGCAGGGCCGGAGTCTCAGACCGCAGTGAGCCCCCAGGCCTCGGCCAGCAGCTCCAGGCCGCGCAGTCGGTCTGCCGGATCGAAGTGGTAGGCGGTGAGGATCAGCTCGTCGGCCCCGGTGGTGGTCACGATCTGCTCGAGCTGATCGACCACGGTGGCGGGCGAGCCCACGGCCCGGATGGAGAGGGTCTGGTCCACCTGGGAGATCAGATGCTCCGGGGCCACCTCCCCGATCGGGCGCGGCGGTTGGATCTTCTGCCGCTGCCCGGTGACCACGCCCAGGAACATCTGCTGCAGCGTGGTGAACTGTCGCTGCGCCTCCTCGTCGGACTCGGCCACCACCAGGTTCACCCCCACCATGGTGCGCGGTGCGGAGATCTGGGCGGAGGGGGCATCGGCATCGAAGTTGTCGCGGTACACCTCCAGCGCATGCAGGTACTGGAACGGGGCGAAGTGGGAGGCCACCGAGAACGGCATCCCCAGCTGGGCGGCCAGCCGGGCCCCGTTGGCGGTGGAGCCCAGGATCCACATCGGCACCTCGGTGCCCTTGGCCACCGACGCGCTGATGGGCAGACCACCGGTGGGCTCGTTGCGAGACCAGTCCCGCATCTGCTCCACCGCGGCGATGAAGGCATGCGGCTCCGCCGAGGTGCGGGCCAGCAGCTGTGCGGTGAGCTGATCGGTGCCCGGCGCGCGGCCCAGACCCAGGTCGATGTGGTCCCCGTGGAACTGCACCAGGGTGCCGAACTGCTCGATCACCGCCAGGGGCGAGTGGTTGGGCAGCATGATGCCCCCTGATCCCACTCGGATCCGCTGCGTGAGTGAGGCGGCCCGGTCGATCAGCAGGCTGGTGGCGCTGGAGGCCAGGGCGTCGGTGTTGTGGTGCTCGGCGAACCAGTAGCGCTCGTAGCCGAGCCTGTCGGCGGCCTGGGCGCCCTCCATCGAGGCGGCGATCGCCTCCCGGGTGGACTGGCCCTCCGAGATGGGCACCAGGTCCAGGATCGACAGGGGGACGTGGGGTGTGGATCCGTTGGCAGAGGAAGTCATGCCAGGAGCTTAGCCATAGCGGCTGGGCGCGCCGGGTGGCTGAGCCTAGAGCTGTGGGGGTCGGGTCGGATCGTGGTCGTCGTCGTGGATCCGCACGTGCGCCGCGGGGATGTCCTCGTAGCTGGTGGGATCGGAGATCGGCTCGAGGTGGGTGAGCACCGTGAGCTCCGGCAGGCGGCCCATGAGCTCCCGCTCCAGGTCCTCGATGTAGTCGTGGCCGTGCTTGACGGTCCACTCGTCGGGCACCAGCACGTGCACGTTCATGAACTTCTGCTGCCCGGCCTCGCGGGTCTGCAGGCCGTGGAAGGTGACCGTGCCGTCGGTGCGGCGGCGCAGGATCTCGGTGATGACCTCGTGATCCTCGTCCGAGAGCGCCTTGTCCAGCAGGCCGGAGACGGACTCGTGCATCAGGGAGATCCCGGTGACGATGATGTTCACGCCCACCGCGAAGGCCACCACGGCGTCCAGCCGCTCCCAGCCCGTCAGCGCCACCAGGCCCACCCCGATGATCACTCCCACCGAGGTCCACACGTCGGTCAGCAGGTGGCGGCCGTCCGCCCGCAGGGTGATGGAGCGGTAGCGCCGCCCGGCCCTGATCAGCACGAAGGCCACCGCACCGTTGATGATCGAGGCGATCACCGAGATCGCCAGGCCCCAGCCCACGTTCTCCAGGGGCTGCGGGTTCACGAACCGCTCCACGGCGGTGACCAGGATGACCGCGGCGGCCACGAAGATCATCGCGCCCTCCACCGCGGCCGAGAAGTACTCGGCCTTGGCGCGGCCGTACAGGAAGCGCTCGGTGGCCGGGCGGGCCGCGACCTTCAGCGCGATCAGCGCCACTACCGCGGCCACCAGGTTCACGGTGGACTCCGCGGCGTCGGAGAGCAGGCCCACCGAGCCGGTCATCGCCCAGGCGCCCGTCTTCAGGGCGATCGTGGCCACAGCCGCCGCGATCGACAGCCAGGCGAAGCGCGTGAGATCGACGGCCGACGACGAGGGGGCGTCCGGGCGGCGCGGCTGCGCCTCCGGAGCGTCGCCGGGGCCGGTGGGGTTCGGATCGGTCTGCACGGGTCTCTCCGCTCGTGAACTGTGCGCGCGGTGGAACGCTACCGGGTCGGAGCAGGATGCGCCCCGTCCTCGCTCATGATCGGATCAGCGCGAGCGTCGACCGGAGGAGAACGCGGCCAGGCCACCGCCGGCGCCCGGGGAGGATGTCGAGTACGCGGTACCGCCGGAGCGCCCCGAGCCCGAGCGGCCATCACCGGAGCGCCCCGAGCCCGAGCGGCCATCACCGGAGCGCCCGGCACCGCCGGAGCGGCCGGCGCCGGAACGACCCGCACGGTCACCGGGGCGACCGCCGCCGGAGCGCCCGGATCCGGACCCGCCGGCCTCTGCGTCGGGACGAGCCGAACCGCCGCCGGAGCGCCCGGATCCGGACCCGCCGGCCTCTGCGTCGGGACGAGCCGAACCGCCGCCGGAGCGACGCCGACCCTGACCGCCACCGGCATTGCCGCCGTTGACTCCACGGCCACCGTTGCCGCGGCCTGCGCCGGAGCGTCGACCGCCACCGGTGCCACGAACCGCGCCGCCACGCTCGCCGGGCTCCTGCACCGGAGTGCGATCGGGCACCTCGCCCAGTACGCGCTCCCCGGGCGCGAGGCGCTGTAGCACCTCGGCGCCGGCGCGCACTGCGGAGTGCACCTGGGGGCGGATCTTCGCGGCCCGCATCAGGGAGCTCACATCACCGCGCTGGTCCGGCGTCTGCACCGTGATCACGGTGCCCGCCTCGCCCGCGCGGGCGGTGCGGCCCGAGCGGTGCAGGTATGCCTTGTGCTCCACGGGCGGATCGGCGTGCACCACCAGGGACACCTCGTCCACGTGGATCCCGCGGGCGGCGATGTCGGTGGAGACCAGGGTGGTGGCCCCGCCGGACCCGAAGGCCTCCAGGTTGCGGGTGCGTGCGCCCTGGGAGAGGTTGCCGTGCAGCTCCACGGCGTCCACGCCGCTCTGCACCAGCTTCTTGGTCAGCTTCTTCGCCCCGTACTTGGTGCGTGTGAACAGGATGGTGCGGCCGGGTGCGGAGGCCAGGTCCAGCAGCACATCGAAGCGGTCGTCCGCGCTCACCTCGAGCACGTGGTGCTCCATCTTCGTGACCGTGGCGGTGGCCGGATCGGCCTCATGGGTGACGGGGGAGTGCAGGTACTGCTTGACCAACGTGCCCACTCCGGCGTCCAGGGTGGCGGAGAACAGCATGCGCTGGCCCTTGGAGGGGGTCTTGTCCATGATGCGGCGCACCATCGGCAGGAAGCCCATGTCGGCCATGTGGTCGGCCTCGTCCAGCACCGTGATCTCGATGGCGGAGAGGTCGGCGTGGCCCTGGCCCATCAGGTCCAGCAGGCGGCCGGGGCACGCGATCAGCACGTCGAGCCCGCGCTCGAGCGCGTCCACCTGGGGCTTCTGGCCGACACCGCCGAACACGGTGGCGGTGCGCAGCCCGGTGGCCTTCGCCAGCGGGGCGAGGGACTCGGCGATCTGGGCGGCCAGCTCGCGGGTGGGGGCCAGCACCAGGGAGCGCGGCTTGCGCGGGCTGCGCTTGCGGGCGCTCTCCTGCAGGCGCGCCACCAGGGGCAGCAGGAAGGCGTAGGTCTTGCCGGAGCCGGTGCGGCCGCGGCCCAGCACGTCCCGGCCGGCGAGGGAGTCAGGCAGGGTGGCTGCCTGGATGGGGGTGGGGGAGGTGATGCCGAGGGGCGCGAGCGCGTCGCTCAGCACGGAGGGCACGCCGAGGCGCGCGAAATCAGAGGAAAGCACAGAGGGATCCGTTCATCAAGAGTGGGTTCGCCGGGGCGCGTGCGTCGCAGTCACCGGAGGTCCCGGTGTGCGGAATGCTGCGCGGCCGGCGGAGACAGGGCCCGTCCTTCGGGCACGTCACCGATCACGGGGATCGGGATGGGTCTCCGCGGCAGGTCGTCGCGGCGAGATTCGACGGCGACCGTCACCGCCCACCGTACGCCCTCGAGGCCGTACGAGCGTGATCCGGGCCCTGGAATGTGACCCAGACGCGTGCTCAGCGCGCGAACGCGATCACTGCCCGCCTCCCAGGCCCGCATTGGCCACCGCCCTGCTTGGGGCTGGGGCGAACGGTGGGATTCCCAACCAGGAATTCCTGATCACTGGCACAGAACATGGCAGATGGTCTCGAGGTCGGGCATCAACTGCGCTTGACTGGACACATCCCCGATCAGCGCCGACCCCGAGGAGTCCCCCGTGCGCGCCACCGACACCGCACCCGATCCGGCCGCCCTGCCCGCGAAGCTCTCCGCGCTGTTCGCCCGCGCCGAGGAGCTGGCCGGGCCCCTCGACGGGCCGCCGTCGGCCGCCCGTCCCGGCGACGCGGCCGGCGAACTGCCCCGACCCGAGCATCCACGCCCCCAGTTCCACCGCCCCACCTGGCTGAGCCTCAACGGCAGCTGGCAGTTCGAGATCGACCAGGGCGACTCCGGCCGTGAGCGGGGCCTGCTGGACCGCGAGCTGGACTCCCGGATCCTGGTGCCCTTCGCTCCGGAGACCACGGCCTCCGGCATCGGGAACAGGGACTTCCTGGAGGCCGTGTGGTATCGCCGCACCGTCACCGTTCCGGCCGACTGGGAGGGCCTGCGCCCGATCCTGCGCTTCGAGGCTGTGGACCACGAGGCCACCGTGTGGGTCAACGGCACCGAGGTGGCCCGCCACCGCGGCGGCTTCACCCCCTTCAGCGCCGACCTCTCCACCCTGGAGGGTGTGGGCGCAGGCTCCGAGCTGACCATCGTGGTGCGGGCCCGCGACCCGCACGACGTGGCCCAGGCCCGCGGCAAGCAGTCCACCTGGTTCCACGCCACCCACGCCAGCTACCACCGCACCACCGGCATCTGGCAGACGGTGTGGCTCGAGGGCGTGCCGGCCGACGAGATCCGCTCCCTGCGCATCATCCCCTCGCTCGCCTCCGGTTCCTTCTCCATCGACGCGTCGCTGTCCCGCTCCACACCCGGCACCCGCCTCGAGGTGGTCGCGAGCGCCCCTGGTGGCCAGGAGGTGGCCCGCGCCGAGGTGCGTGCCGACCTCGACCTTGCTCCGCATCTGGAGCTGGTGATCCCCGCCGAGCACGTGCGGGTGTGGGGCCCGGGGGAGCCCGAGCTGTACGCCCTGGCGGTGCGCCTGCGGGATGCCGAGGGCGCCGTGCTGGACGAGGCGCGGTCCTACGCTGGCCTGCGCTCCACCTCATTGAACGGTCACGAGTTCCGCATCAACGGCCAGAAGGTGTTCCAGCGCCTGGTACTGGACCAGGGGTACTGGGAGCACACCTTCATGACCTCCCCCTCCGACGAGGCGATGACCACCGACATCCGCCTGGCCTACGAGGCAGGGTTCAACGGCGCCCGCCTGCACCAGAAGGTGTTCGAGCAGCGGATGCTGTTCTGGGCGGACCTGCACGGCTACCTCACCTGGGGCGAGTTCGGCGACTGGGGCGCCTCGGGCAAGGGCCCGATGGGTGACAACCAGCAGCCCACCGCCTCCTTCGTCGCTGAATGGGTGCAGGCCGTGGCCCGCGACATCAACCACCCCTCGATCATCGGCTGGTGCCCCCTGAACGAGACCCACCAGGTGCTGCACGATCGCCTCACCCAGCTCGATGACGTCACCCAGGCGATGTACGACGCCACCAAGCTGGCCGATCCCTCCCGTCCGGTGCTGGACGCCTCCGGCTACTCGCACCGGGTGCGTGGGGCCGACGTCTACGACTCCCACTCCTACGAGCAGGACGTCGAGGCGTTCCGTGCCGAGCAGGCGGGTCTGGCCGACGGCACCCCCTTCGTCAACCGGCGCGAGCTGGCCCCCGACGACATGCCGTTCGCCGATGGAGCCTTCTCCCTGGCCTACGCCGGCCAGCCCTACTTCGTCTCCGAGGACGGAGGCATCTGGTGGAACGAGGAGGAGGCCCGGCGTGCCGCCGAGGCCGCCGCCGGTGACCGCACCGGCAACGATCAGGCCGTGTCCTGGGGCTACGGGGAGCGGGTGCGCTCGGAGGAGGAGCTGTATGAGCGCTTCGAGGGCCTCACCCGGGTGCTGCTCGAGGATCCGCTGATGTTCGGCTACTGCTACACGCAGATGACCGACGTGTTCCAGGAGAAGAACGGCATCGTGGACTTCGAACGCGGCCGCAAGCTGGACCTGGCCCGCCTGCGGGCGGTCCAGGAGAACCGCGCCGCCTACGAGGAGGACTGACCGAGCGCGAGCCCGGGCCCGGCGTGGGGAGCCGGTCTCCGACGGGGCCGGCCCCGTTCCCGCCGCCGTGCGGTCCCGGTCGCGCACGTCGGCTGCCCGCAAAAACCCGTGACCGATCGAGCCGCCGAGGCCAGGATGGAGGCATGATCGATCAATCGCGCCTCTGGGACGAACATGCCGCCGCGACCTACGACACTCCCGGTGAGGGCATGTTCGCCGCCGAGGTGCTGGAGCCGACGGTGGCACTGCTGTCCGAGCTCGCCGCTGGCGGGCGCGCCCTCGAGCTCGCGATCGGCACCGGGCGGGTCGCGATCCCGCTGCGGGAGGCAGGCGTCGAGGTGGCAGGCATCGAGCTGTCCGAGGCCATGATCGACCGGCTGCGGGAGAAGGTCGACGCCGCCACCATCCCCGTCGTCCAGGGTGACATGACCACCGCGACGGCGGGGGAGGGATTCACTCTCGCCTACCTGGTGTTCAATACCATCTCCAACCTGCTCACCCAGGAGCAGCAGGTGGAGTGCTTCCGCAACGCCGCCCGGCACCTCGCCCCTGGCGGGCGTTTCGTGGTCGAGCTGTGGGTGCCCCAGCTGCGTTCGCTGGCCCCCGGCCACGGCGGCACCGTGGAGGTCTCCGAATCCGGGTACCTGCTGGTCGACACCTACGACACCCTCGCCCAGCTCGTCGTCTCCCACCATGTCCGCTTCGATCCGCAGGTGGACGGCAGTCGCGAGGCCCAGCTCGCCCGCACCCCGCATCGCTACGTGTGGCCTGCTGAACTGGACCTGATGGCGCAGCTGGCCGGGTTCGAGTTCGAGCACCGGTACGCCGGGTTCGACCGCGCCGAGTTCACCGCCGAGTCGCGCAGCCACGTCTCCGTGTACCGCCGCGCCTGAACCCCGTGCGCGGCTCAGAGCACTCGGAGGTGCCGCTGGTCGCGGGCCGAGAGAGTGACGCCGATCCCCCGGTCGAAGGTCACCACGACGGCGCCGTGGCGCGCCGCCAGATTGACCAGGTGCACATCGGTGACCTGGCGGTGCCCCACGAGTCCTACGAGATCCACATTCGGTTCGAGCAGGGACGAGTCGTCGCGGAGGAACTGCCAATCGGGATGTCTCCGGATGCTCGACAATGAACGGAGTGCCACGGAGCCGGTGAGCTGGGTGCCCGTGATCCGTGGGTTCATCGCCAGTCGCAGAAGTCCGGATTCGGTGATCGGGGTGGTGGCGAACCCCGTGGTCCCCCGGAGCCACTCCACTGCCTGCTCATGATGCGTGTGCCCAGGGTGAACCAGCGCGACGAGGACATTCACGTCCGGGAGATCGAGCGCCTCAGTCATCATCGAGGGCGTCGTCGACATCGGCGGTGGTGATCGTGTGCTGGGGGTCGACAGGGAGCATGACAATGCCCGCCATCACCGGGGCGGGAGCCTCACGACGTTCCGCATCCAGCCCGGAGAGCCCGAGCTTGGAGACCGCTGCACCGAGAGACGTGCCGTCGCGTCGAGCGCGGGCACGGGCCGCCGCCAGCAGGCGGTCGTCGAGGTCGAGAGTGGTTCGCATGAGCACCAGCATAGAAGGGCATCACGCATCACGCATCGGGTGATCGGCCGTGCACGATGTCGCCGAACGGATCCGTGACCTCACGGACGGCGGCGTGCAGGTGGCGCTCGACGCCCTGGGATCGGCGGCCACCGCCCGGGCCGGGATCGAGTCGCTGCGTCCCCGGGGCCGCCATGTGCAGGTGGGACTGCTGCTGGGGGAGGATGCCGAGCCGTCGCTGCCCATGGGCCGGGTGATCGCGCAGGAGCTGCAGATCCGGGGCAGCCACGGGCTGGCCGCCACCGAGTACGCCGAGATGCTCGCTGAGATCGCTCGCGGCACCTTGGACCTGAGCCGCACCGTGGGCCGGGTGATCGGGATTGCAGACCTGCCGAGCGCGATGGTGGCGATGGGATCTCCGCCCACCGCGGCCGGGATGACGGTGGCGCGCCTGGTGAGAGGCGCGCGGTTCACTCGGGCGGGGTGATCGGCTTCTCGTAGGTCGCCGAGACCTGGTGCACCGTGAAGCCGAGCGACTCGTAGAGCCGGCCCGCCCCGGTGAGCGACTCGGAGTCCACCTCCAGTTCGGCCCGCTGGTAGCCGGCATCGGCAGCGGCCCGCAGGGAACGGGCGATCACCGCGCGGGCGATGCCCCGCCCGCGCGCCTCCGGCCGGGTCCCCACCAGGACCAGGTGCAGCACCGAGGGCTTGTGCTCCGAGGCCACCGCGTACCCCAGCACGGTGCCTTCCGGATCCACCGCCACCGCGGACTGCGCCGTCCGCGCCGTGTGGGCACTCCACCAGACCGCCCACTGCTCGAACGACGGGGCGGTGGAGCCCCAGTGGTCGGCGAAGGCCGCGACATGCGCCAGTCGCGTCGGCTCCCGGTGCTGCGGGCCCGGTGCGATGATCTCGACCCCGTCGACCTCGACCTCGGGCAGCGGGGTCCCGGTGAGGTCGAAGGCCATCTCGGACCACGAGCGGGCCCGTCGGTACCCGCGCCGCTCCAGGAGGGCACGGGCGTCCCGTCGGCCCCCTGGGCTGTACGGGTCCTGGCCGGCCGGGGCATCGATGCCCCCGAAGGCGCGGAAGTGCGCAGGGCGACCGGGATGGCGCTCGGTCGCGAGCTGGGCGCCCCGCCGTTCTGTGAGCTCCAGGATCCGGGTGCCGATGCCGCCCCGGCGATGCTCGGGGGCGACCCCGCCGCTGACCCCCGTGCGCACGCGCCCATCACGGTCGGTGCTGATGGAGACGCTCACGGCGCCGTACGCCACGAGCTCGTCACCATCACGCACGGCGACGGTGTCGGCCTGCAGATCCAGCCCCGGCATCGTGAGCCATTCACGCATGCTGGGCTCGTCGGCCACCTGCTCGTCGCCGTCATGGATGTGGATCCGGTTCGCCAGCGCGGCGAGCGCCCCGGCATCCTCCGGGCGCAGCGAGGTCCAGGTCAGGGGGGAAGAGGTGCTCACCCCAGGATGGTACGCGGATCCGATGCCGCACGATCGATCCGGATCCGATGCCGCACGATCGATCCGGATCCGATGCCAGATCGATCCGTCGGGGCGCCCGCGCCCCGGGGCGACTGCGCGTCGCAGCGAGGCTGTCTGCCTGTGGAACCATGGCCACCATGACGATCACCGCTGCGGCCGACGGCTCCGCCCTCGGCAACCCCGGCCCGGCCGGCTGGGCCTGGTACATCGACGAGGACACGTGGCGGGCGGGCGGCTGGCCCCATGGCACCAACAACATGGGGGAGCTGAAGGCCGTGCTGGACCTGCTGGAGTCCACCGCGGAGGACGCCGATCAGCACCTGGTCATCCTGTGCGACAGCCAGTACGTCATCAACTCAGTCACGAAGTGGATGCCGGGCTGGAAGCGCAAGGGGTGGCGCAAGAAGGACGGCAAGCCAGTGATGAACGTCGAGCTGCTGCAGGCGATCGACCGTGCGCTCGCCGGCCGCAGCGTCGAGTTCGAATGGGTCAAGGGCCATTCCGGCCACGCCATGAACGAGGCCGCCGACAAGCGCGCCAACGCCGCCGCCACCGCCTACTCGAGGAACCAGGACCCGCAGATCGGGCCCGGCTACCGCGGAGCACCGCCGTCGGCCACCGCTGCGGGATCCGCGGCCCCGGAAAGCCCTGCCGGTTCCGCACGCCCAGCTGTCGCTCCCGAGGCCTCCGCATCCCCTGAGCGTTCCGGTCGCGATGGCTCTGCCGGTTCCGCGCGCAGGGCTCGCCCCACCCCGGTGGCTCCGGCCGACGACGATGACCTCTTCAGCCTCTTCGAGGACATCTCCGGGGGCCCGGGCCCCGCCTCCATCACCGCTGTGGATCCCGACGCCACCGCCTTCGAGCAGGTCACCACCCGCGAGCAGGCCCTGCTCACCGACATGGTGCGCTCGGACCCGCCCAGCGCCGCCGAGCTGCTGCACCCCTCCTTCGCGGAGATCGGGGCGAGCGGCCGCACGTACGACCGCGACGACATCCTCGCCGCCCTCGCACCCCTGCAGGGCGTGGAGTCCTCGGACTTCGTGGCCGATGAGCTCGCCCCCGGCGTGGTGCTGCTGCGCTACCGCACCACCGGCCCGCAGGGCAGTGCGGAGCGCAGCTCGATCTGGCTGCGGGAGGGCGATCGCTGGCTGCTGCGCCACCACCAGGGAACCCCGGTCGACGAGAACCGCTGAGCTTTCCTGCCGAGGGGTGCACAGTTGGCGGTGAGGGCGGGCCATTCCGCCAACTGAGCACCCCTCGAGCCCGCCTGCCGCGAACAAGGACCTTGACGCCCGCATCCCCCTACTGTCTATGCTGTCCATAGACAGTAGGTTCACCGATGATCCGGGGGGCAGGATGCACATCCATATCGACCCCTCCGCCTCCGAACCGATCTACGAGCAGATCCGGGTCGGTATCGCTGAGGCGATCGTCGCCGGTGACCTCGAGCCCGGTGAGCCTCTGCCGTCGATCCGTGCACTGGCCCGGGATTTGCGCGTCAGCGTCATCACCACCACCCGCGCCTACAACGAGCTGGTGAGCGACGGTCTGGTGGTCCCCCAACAGGGGCGGGGCGTGTTTGTGCGCGACCACCCCACCGGTGCCCTGCAGGGCCGAGCCCTGGCCAGGATCCGAGAGGCCTTGGACGACGCGGTCCGCACTGCCCGGATCACCGGGATCGACGCACAGGACCTGCACACCATGCTCGACGAGCGCCTCCACTCCGACGCCGGGATGGACCACCGCGCCGCCGCCGGCCCCGCAGCCACTTCCGGTCCCACAGGCACAGCCGGCCATGCAGCGACCTCCGGCCCCACGGCCCGCCAAGACCCCCGTGCAACGGACCAGGAGACCCCATGATCACCGACCTCGCCCCCGCCATCGCCGTGCAGGACCTCTCGGTGCACCTGCCCTCCCAGCGCCGCTTCGGCGGGGCGCCCCACCACGTGCTGCGCGGCATCGACGTCACGGTGCCGTCCGGACAGGTCACCGCACTGGTGGGCAGCAACGGCGCCGGCAAGACCACGCTGCTGCGCACCCTGTCCGGGGCGATCCGCCCCAGCGCCGGGTCCGTGACAGTGCTCGGCGACCCGATCGGGGGGCCGGAGGACGCCCTGCCTGCCGGGGTGGGCGTGGTTCCCGATCAGCCCTTCCAGCCGGACCACTGGTCGGCCGACGACATGGTGCGCATTCTGCGAAAGATGGAGCACCGGGTTGATGCCGCCGGTATCGGCCGCCGGCTGCGCCGCGCCGGCATCGATCCAGGCACGGCGATCAAGAAGCTCTCCGCAGGGCAGCGCACCCGCCTCGTGCTCTCCGTCGTGCTCGGTGCCGCACCCTCCCTGCTGCTGCTCGATGAGCCCTTCGCCCGGTTGGATCCCCTCGCCCGGGAGGACGTCCTGGACGAACTGCGCAGGCACCAGGCCGAGGGGGAGGATCGCGCCATCCTGCTGTCCACCCACGAGCTGGGCAGCCTCGAACGGTTCGTGGACCACGTGGTGCTGCTGCACGAGGGGAAGGTGCTGCTGGAGGGGCCCTTGCTCGACCTCGCCGATCAGCACCTCGTGGCCACCATCCCCATCGACCCCCTGCCGCCGATGCGCCTCCTCCGAGGGCACCGGCGCACGGGCGACGTGCTCGATGCGCTCGTCGCCACGGAGGACGCCGTGTTCCTGCCCGGCAACGCCTGCCTGCGCAGGGCCACCATCCAGGACGTCCTCACCTTCACCCTCCGGGAGGCAGCCCGATGAACCCCCTCGACACCGCCATCACCCCCGCCGCCCGCCGCGAACGCCCCACCGGGCCACTGCGCCGTGCCTTCGCCCTCGAGCACAAGCACCACTACGACCTCCTGGGCCTCTACGGGATCCTCGCCGTGGTCGTCATCCAGCTGAGCTGGTTCGCCGAGATCCACGTGGGCTTCGTCCTGATCCTGCTGGCCGCACGGGCGCCCTGCGACCTCGTGGGCCGGCGCCACGACGACGAGCGCCTGCTGCGCGCCTCCCTCGGCATCTCCCGCGCCGATGCGGTACGGACACGATTCCTCATGGTGCTGTGGTGTCAGGTGCTGCTCATGGCCGGTGCCGCGTGGAGCATCCTGGCTCGCGATTACGGGCCTGACGACCTTCACTGGAGCAGCTTCGCCTCTTCGCCCGGACCCGCAGCTCTCACCCTCCAGGATCATCTGGTGGACATCGGCCTGTGGGTTGCGGCGATCATGTGGGTCCATGCCCTTCTGGGTGGCGAGGCGAACCGCCCCGGGCGCGGCCCGGCAGGGGCACGCGCGATCGCCCTCTTCATCGGGGTCTCCATCATGGAGTGCATGCTGTTGATCGGAGTGTGGTGGCTGGTCCGGCTCCCCTTCGAGAACAGTCCGTCCGGAGGGGACATGACCTCCTTCGCGCAGACCAGCAGCACAGCTCAGCTGATCACCGTGGCCCTGGCCCTCGGCAGCGCGGTGCTGGTGCTCCTGTGGCGGCGACGCAGCTGGATCCGTCACGCCTGACCGGATCCACCCCGCGCGAGTCCGCCCCATGGTCGGATGGCGTACCGCGAATGGAGCCGAACAGCCGCGTCAACGCCGTGAAGCAACCGTTCGCCTCCGCTCGAGCACGCCCTCGCCTGCGTGCACTCGCATCCCCGCCTCGCTGGCCCAGCAGTGACCCTGTGGGACGATGACCGCCATGACCACCCCCGCAGTCGGCCCCGCCTCCGGGCGCCCGGCCGCACGGGGACGGCGCGGCCGGGTGACCTCGTCGTCGATGCGCGGGGCCGCCACGGGGCAACCCGCACCCAGGCCCTCGGCCGCGCGGGGTCCGACCGGTCCCGCGGCCTCCGTGCCGCTCACTCAGCGGGCAGGCGGCCCGGACCTGGCGCGTGGCCTGGCCCTGCTGGGCATCGCCATGGCCAACACCGTCGGCTGGCTTCACGGGACGCAGTGGACGGTGCTGCTCAAGCAGGCCGACGCCACCGTCGCCGACCGCATCGTCGACGTGATCGCCGCGCTCACCGTCGACAACCGCGGGTTCCCCCTGTTCGCCCTGCTGTTCGGGTACGGCATCGGAGTGCTCCACCGCCGCTCACTGGCGCGCGGGGAGCGCTCCCGCACCTTCCTGGTCCGGATGCTGCGCCGCCACCTGGTGCTGCTGGCCCTGGGCCTCGCCCACGGGATCCTGCTGTTCAGCGGGGACATCCTCGCCTCCTACGCGATCATCGGGATGCTGTGCGCCGTGCTGGTCAGCCGTCGCAGCCGCTGGCTGCTGCCGTTGGCCGTGCTCCTCACGGTGCCGCTGCTGGCCCCCTGGGGCTGGGCCGATGCCACCTACGGCTTGATCCCGGCCGACGGATACCCCGATGCGAGTGCGGCCACGTACATCGAAGGCCTCGAGATCCGGGCCGGGGACATGCTCTATGGCGTCGGCACCGCGCTGGTGATGGACCTCGGCCTGCTGGGGCCGATGGCCATCGGCGCCATCGCCGCTCGGATCCACCTGCTCGAACAGGTCACGCCCAACCGGGACCTGCTGCGGCCCATCACCGCAGGGGGCATCGCCGTGGGGCTGGCCGGCGCAGTGCCACTGACCGCGGTGCTGGTGGCAGACCCCCACCACGCGTGGTTCGCCTCGGAGGTGGGCCTCGGCATCCTCGGTGTGCTGCACCAGCTCACCGGAGTGGCCGGCGCGCTCGGTGCGGCCACGGGAGCCGCCCTCGTCGCCGATGCCGTGCGCGGCCCCGCCGATGCTGTACGCGACCCCGCCGATGCTGTGCGCGGCCCCGCCGATGCTGTGCGCGGCCCCGCTGATGCCGTGCGTGGCCACGCCGGCGAGAGCAGCCCCGAGCCGTCCCGTCGCAATCCGGTCGCCGTCGCTGTGCACGCCGTGGAAGCGCTCGGAGCGACGGCCCTGACCGCGTACGTCCTGCAGTCCGTCATCTTCCTGGCCCTGTACCCGCCCTACACGCTGGACCTCGGAGCACGCATCGGCTCGGCCTGGTCAGCGGTGATCGTGCTGGCCGGCTGGCTGGTGATGATCGTGCTCGCCTCCTGGCTGCGACGCGCGGGCAGGCGCGGCCCCCTGGAGTTCGTGCTGCGACGCCTGGCCGGATCCACCTCCCCCCGCGGGTCCGACCCGGGCAGCGCGGATGCTGCGAGCGTGGGCCCTTCGATCGCCGGATCCGCACACTCGGCCCTCGGGAGCCGCACATGACGGTCTACGCCGACACCCCGCTGTGGGGCAGGCACAGCACCCTGTGGGGCCACCTCATCTCCGACACCTCACTGGAGGAGCTGCACCGGGCGGCCGACCGGGCGGGCCTGCACCCGCGTGCCTTCGACCTGGACCACTACGACTGGCCCGCCTCCGCTCACCGCGACCTGGAACGGGCCGGGGCGGTGTTCGTCAACGGCCGCGAGCTCACCCGCATCCTCATCGCCTCCGGGCTGCGCATCCCCCTGGTGGACCGCCCGGCCGCCCGGGCCCGGCGCACCGCCGAGCACGCCGCCCAGCTGGGACTCGATCCGGCACCGCGGGACCTGATCGTGGGTCTGGTGGGCCATGTGGACCCGCTGCCCGACGAGCCCGGTGCCTACCGCCTCACCCGCGACGACCCCGCCGCAGCGCCGCGCATCGAGGCCCGGGACGAGACCGGTCGGGCCGCCGCAGAGGAGTTCCTGCGCCGGGCCGACGCGGCCGCGCGAGCATGCGGAGAGACCGGGTTCGTCGGCCAAGCGATGGACGTGGCTGCGGGCGTCGCTGCGGACTGACGGGTTCCTCGCACCGGTCTGTCAGGGCATCGTGCCCGGCTGTCAGGGGCATCGCGCCAGCTCGACCGGTATCTCGCCTGGAGCGGGCGCTCAGGTGTTCGGGGACGGAACGCTGGGGCTGGTGGGCAGGGTGAGCGCGCGCACCTGGTCCGGCTGCGCATGGTGCTCGGAGTCCACCTGAGCGCTGGGCAGCTCGACCCAGAACGTGCTGCCTCCGCCGGGCGTCTCCCGCACCCCGATCCGCCCCTGATGCTGCTCGACGATGGTCGCGGCGATCGACAGGCCCAGGCCCGCGCCGCCGCCCTGCGTGGCCGAGCGGGACCGCGACTCGTCCGTGCGGTAGAAGCGCTCGAACACCTTCTCCCGCTGCTCCTCGGAGATGCCGGGACCGTGATCGCGCACCTCGATCAGCGTGGTGCCGTGCTCCGTCGGCCCCACTGCCAGCTCCACCGGGGAGCCCTTGGGGGTGTGCCGGTTCGCGTTGCCCACCAGGTTCAGGATCACCTGACGCAGGGAGCTCTCGTGCCCCAGCACCCCGATGGGCACGTGGGGATGCATCGTCATCGGCGTCCCCGACAGGGAGGTCACCATGACACGGCGCCGGGGATCCAATGCCCGCAGGTCCTGAGCGGCGTCGAACAGGGCATCGGCCAGATCCACCGGGGCCACGTCCAGATCCGGCTTCTCGTCGAGCCTGGCCAGACGCAGCAGGCTCTCCACCAGGGAGCCCATGCGGCGGGCCTCGTCCTCGATGCGGCGCATGGCCTGGGCGACGTCCTCGTCGGTGCGCAGGGCACCCATCCGGTACAGCTCGCCGAAACCGCGGATGGCGGCCAGTGGGGTGCGCAGCTCATGGGAGGCATCGCCCACGAAGCGGCGCATCTTCGCCTCGGAGCGGGTTGCCCGCTCCTCCGACTCGGAGCGGGTGGCGAAGGACTGCTCGATGTGCACCAGCATCTCGTTGACCGACAGTGCCAGTGCGTGCACCTCGAGGCTGGTGTCGCTGACCGGGACGCGCCGCGAGAGGTTGCCCGCCGCGATCTGCGAGGCGGTGGCCTCGACGTCCTGCAGCGGCTCCAGGGAGCGATGGGTCATGTACCCACCCAGGCCCATTCCCACCAGCACCACCAGGGTGCCCACCAGCACGATGATCAGCGCCATCTCGTGCATGGTGCGGTCCACGCTCGTCAGGGGAAGCGCCACGTACATGCTGCCCATGTCCGGGCCGGTGCTGAGCACCACCGCCACGCGCCACCGGTTCTCGTTGGAGTCGACCACCGTGAAGGGACGACCGCCGCGGAGCACGATCTCCTCCTCCGTCAGATCGGGGAAGTCGATCGTCACGTCGCCGTCGCCGTGGTGGACGATCACGTTCTCGATGGAGCGGCCGTTGTGGTCGCGGATCTCCACCGCGTACTCCACGGGCGTGTACCCGGCGCTCTGGACGGCGTCGTCATCCCCGGCCAGCTCCAGCTGGGCCAGGGTGAGCATCTCGCTCATACCGGCGCGCAGGTCGTTGTCGACCGACTGGATCAGGGTGCGGTTCAGCAGGAACAGCGAAAGACTGCCGGTGATCGCCGTTCCGGTCACCAGCAGCAGGGAGATCAGCGCGACGATCCGCGTCCACAGCGACACGGGACGCTCGGGGCGCAGGGCGGGCAGCGCCACACCTCAGCCTTCGGCGGCACGCAGCACGTACCCGATGCCGCGCTTGGTGTGGATCATCGGCTCACCCACCACGTCGATCTTGCGGCGCAGGTAGGAGATGTAGGACTCGACGATCCCCACCTCGCCCGACCAGTCGTAGTCCCACACGTGGTCCAGGATCTGGGTCTTGGAGACCACCCTCCCGGCGTTCAGCATCAGGTAGCGCAGCAGCTTGAACTCGGTGGGGGACAGGTCGATCACCACATCGCCTCGGTGCACCTCGTGGGAGTCCTCGTCCAGCCGCAGGTCCCCGACCACCAGAGCGCTCTCCACCGCCGGATCCGCTCCGCCGTGGGTGCGTCGCAGCACTGCGCGGATGCGGGCCACGACCTCCTCCAGGCTGAACGGCTTGGTGACGTAGTCATCGCCGCCGACGGTCAGGCCGGCCACCTTGTCCTTGGTCTCGTCACGAGCGGTGAGGAACAGGATCGGGTACTGCTCGCCGCGGTCGCGCAGGCGCCGGGTCACGGTGAAGCCGTCCATGTCCGGCAGCATCACGTCCAGTACCACAAGATCCGGCTGGTGCTCGGTGGCGGCCTGGATCGCCTCGTTGCCGGTGGCGGCGGTGAACACCTCGAAGCCCGCGAAGCGCAACGACGTGGCCAGCAGGTCACGGATGTTCGGCTCGTCGTCGACGACGAGGAGGCGGGCCTCGTACTCCTGGTGCTCAGTGGTCATGGGTCAACCGTCCTCCGATCAGTTGGGAGTCAGCTGGACGTTCACTGTACGCGGTGCCGGGGGAGCGGCCCAGGGCCGGGGTCGCGGGGTCAGCGCACGGCGCGCTGGATCCTCTCCTGCTGGCGCCGCAGCTTGCGGATGGTCAGGCCCATCTGGATCATCCTCACCGATCCCACCAGCGCCATCACCAGCGCGCCGGCGATCGCAGCCAGCAGCATCGCCACACCCAGCGGCAGGTCGAACTCCGCGTTGAAGTACTGGAAGGTGGCGGTGACGTTGTTCTGGATCACGAAGATCAGCAGCAGGATCAGCACGATCGCGCCCAGGATCAGGGAGAGCCACACCGCCGCGGTCTTGCCGCCGCTGCGCGGCTCCGCGTCGAGAGCAGGATCGTGCGGGTCGCGGGCCGTGGGCGCCTCGCGATGATCGCGGTCGAGATCGCGGTCCGCGTCGCGACGATTGAGCTCGCTACGATCGAGATCACGACGGTCGGCGTCCTGGCGCTCGTCGCGAGGCCGGTCCTCGCTGCGACGGGGCTCGTCCCGGCGGTCGAGGTCCCGGGGGCGGTCATCGGGGTACGTGCCGCGGTCGCTCTCGGGGCCGCGCGTGACCGGACGGTCCAGGTGGTCACGTCCGCGGGGGTCGGATCCGGTGCTCATGCGGTGCTCCTCGGGGAAGAACGGGCGGCCACGCGGCCGAAGCGGTGCGTGCTGGCACCACTGTAGTCACCGGACCCGGCTCGGCCGCCATCGAACAGCCGCGCTCCCTCACCTGTCGGGCGAGGTGATGCGTCACGGCCTCAGGGCCCGTCTGCCTCCGCGAGGTCCTCCGCATCCACGATGCGGTAGGCGTAGCCCTGCTCGGCCAGGAAGCGCTGCCGGTTCGCGGCGAAGTCCTGGTCCTGGGTGTCTCGCACCACCACCGTGTAGAAGTGGGCGGAACGGCCGTCGGCCTTCGGGCGCAGCAGGCGGCCCAGCCGCTGCGCCTCCTCCTGGCGGGAGCCGAACGCTCCGCTGACCTGCACCGCCACGGATGCCTCCGGCAGGTCGATCGAGAAGTTCGCGACCTTGGAGACCACCAGGCGGTCGATCCGACCGGCGCGGAACGCGTCGAACAGCTCCTGTCGCCGCTTGACCGGGGTCCGCCCGGTGATCAGATCGGCGTCCAGTCGCTCGGCGATCTCCTCCAGCTGGTCGAGGTACTGGCCGATCACCAGCAGCGGCTCGCCCTGGTGGCGCCGGGCGATCGCCTCCACCACCGGGAGCTTCGCCGGGTGCGCCGCACCCAGCCGGGCCCGGTCCTCCGGCTCGGCCATGGCGTAGGCCATCCGGTCCGAGGCCGGCATCGCCACCCGCACCTCGGTGCAGTCCGCCGGTGCGATGTACCCCTGCGCCTCGATGTCCTTCCACGGGGCGTCGTACCGCTTCGGACCGATCAGGGAGAACACCTCACCCTCGCGGCCGTCCTCCCGCACCAGGGTCGCAGTCAGGCCCAGGCGCCTGCGGGCCTGCAGATCCGCGGTCATCCGGAACACGGGTGCGGGCAGCAGGTGCACTTCGTCGTACACGATCAGGCCCCAGTCCCTGGCGCTCATCAGCTCCAGGTGGGGGTGGACGCCCTTCCGCTTGGTGGTGAGCACCTGGTAGGTGGCGATGGTGATCGGCCGGATCTCCTTGGTGGCTCCGGAGTACTCGCCGATCTCCTCCTCGGTCAGGCTGGTGCGGCGCAGCAGCTCATCGCGCCACTGCCGTGCCGAGACCGTGGAGGTCACCAGGATCAGGGTGGTGCGCTCCATGGCGGCCATCGCCCCGGCTCCCACCAGGGTCTTGCCGGCGCCGCAGGGCAGCACCACCACGCCGCTGCCGCCGTGGCGGAACCCGTCGATCGCCTCGAGCTGGTAGGGGCGCAGCTCCCAGTCCTCATCGCGCAGGGCGATCGGGTGCGCCTCGCCGTCGACGTACCCGGCCAGGTCCTCCGCCGGCCAGCCCAGCTTCAGCAGCGCCTGCTTCAGCGCACCGCGCTGGGACGGGTGCACCGCTACCCGGTCGGGATCCAGCCTCTCGCCGAGCATGCCCTGAACCCGCTTGGAGCGCAGCACCTCCTCGAGCACGGCGCGGTCCAGGGCGCGCAGCACCAAGGAGTGCTGCGGGTCCGCGAGCAGCTGCAGGCGCCCGTAGCGGTCCATCGTGTCCGCCACGTCGATCAGCAGCGAGTGGGGGACTGTGTAGCGGGAGTTCTCCACCAGCGCCGCCACCACCGACTCCGCGTCGTACCCGGCGGCCCGGGCGTTCCACAGCCCCAGGTCGGTGATGCGGTAGGTGTGCACGTGCTCGGGCGCACGCTCCAGTTCGGCGAAGGGCGCGATCGCGGCCCGCGCCTGGGCCGCCCGCTCATGGGCGACCTCCAGCAGCAGGGACTTGTCGCTCTGGACGATCAGGGGGCCGTCGGTCATCGTGCCAGGCTACGCCGCGGCACGAGCCCGATGCCGGGATGCGGGGCGAGGGGGCTCAGGCCCGGGCGGGATCCGGCAGTTCGCGGCCGTGCAGGCGCTCGAACATGCCTAGCTGGAACAGCACGTAGAACGGGATCGTCACGATGATCGGCAGCACGAACATGCCGGCCGCCGAGCCCACCACGCTCAGGACAAGCCACGCCACGATCGTCGTGCCCAGGTTCGCGCGCACCAGCGCCACGCTCTGCTTGATCGCCTCGACGGGGGAGGCACCGCGGGCGGAGGCCGGGATCGCGAAGAACAGCAGCACCGAGGCGATCAGGCCCGGGATGTAGAACAGCAGTGAACCGATCAGGGTGATCACGCCCACCAGCAGGGCGGTGAGGATGATCCGCATCGGACCGACCATGGCCTGCCCGAGGGTGGGGCGAGCGCCCTCCACGACCACCTCGGCGGCCCGCCCGGCACCGGATTCCCACAGCAGTGCGACCGGGATCAGCGGCAGCATCATCCCGAACAACACCGCGTAGAACACGAGCAGCTCCCGCAGCGGGACCTGCTCGGGATCCGGGGACGGCGAGACCATCCCGGCCAGCACGATCACCGCCACGACGACGGCGGCGATCCCCAGCACGATCAGCACGACCGTGTAGAGAAGACCGGAGACCAGGTACGCCACGGGGTTGCGGACCAGGGCGTTGCCGGCGAACCGCAGAGCGGCACCCAGATCGGAGGCCAGATCCGTTCCGGGCGGCGGCACGACAGTGGCCGGGCCCTGCCCCGCCGGTGCGGGGTGCGCAGTCGCCTGCGGGTGCGAGGCGTCGGCATGGGAGTCGGGCTGGACTGCGGGGTCGGTCTGCGCGGGCCAGGCCTGCGGCTGAGGCGCGGGGGAGGGCGACGGCACATGGGAAGTCATCGCGACGAATCTCCTGGAGGACAGCGGCCAGGCGCGAGCCGGGCCCGGTGGACTGATCGCCATCACGGTAGTGGCCCTTCGTCGGTGCCCGGCACCACCGAGGGTCGATCAGGAGGATGGCTGAAGTCGACCTTTTCTCCCTTCCACGCGTGCCCGACGGTGCGGGGTTGCCGGTCCTTGCCCTCGACCCCGTGCGGAATCGCCCCTCCTCTCTAGAATGGGCAACGGTGATCCGCGCTCCGTGCGCCCCGCCCGCGGGCGTCGGCCCGGATCGACAGCCCCCGACCCGAGGAGTTCCCATGGCATCCTTCGCACCCTCACCCGCCGACGTCGCCGACATCGGTGTGACCGGCATGGCCGTGATGGGCTCGAACCTGGCCCGCAACCTTGCCCGCAACGGCTTCAAGGTCGCCGTCCACAACCGCTCCGTCGGCAAGACCGAGAAGGTCATCGCCGACCACGGATCCGACGGCGAGTTCTACCCCTCGGAGTCGATGGCCGACTTCGTGGCATCCCTGCAGAAGCCCCGCGTGGCGATCATCATGGTCAAGGCCGGCAAGCCCACCGACGCCGTGATCGACGAACTGGCCTCCCTGATGGACGAGGGCGACATCATCGTCGATGCCGGCAACGCCCTGTTCACCGACACCCGCCGCCGCGAGGCCGCCCTGCGCGAGAAGGGCCTGCACTTCGTGGGCTCGGGCGTCTCCGGGGGTGAGGAGGGCGCCCTGAACGGGCCCTCGATCATGCCTGGCGGCACCAAGGAGTCCTACGACCGCCTGGGCCCGATGTTCGAGAAGATCTCCGCGCACGTGGACGGCGAGCCCTGCTGCACCCATGTCGGTGCGGACGGCGCCGGCCACTTCGTAAAGATGGTGCACAACGGCATCGAGTACGCCGACATGCAGGTGATCTCCGAGGCCTACGACATGATGTCCAAGGCCCTGGGCATGAGCGCCTCGCAGATCGGCGAGGTCTTCGCCGAGTGGAACAAGGGGGACCTGGAGTCCTTCCTGATCGAGATCACCGCCGAGGTGCTGGCCCACACCGACGCCGACACCGGCAAGCCCTTCGTGGACGTGATCCTGGACCGCGCCGCCCAGAAGGGCACCGGCGCCTGGACCGTGCAGACCGCCCTGGACCTCGGCGTCCCGGTCACCGGCATCGCCGAGGCCACCTTCGCCCGCTCCGTCTCCGGTTCGGTGCCGCAGCGCGAGGCCGGCCAGGCCGTGCTGCCCGCGCAGGCGGAGGCCCCCGAGATCGCCGATCGCGCCCAGTTCATCGACGACCTGCAGAAGGCGCTGTACGCAGCGAAGCTGGTCTCCTACTCGCAGGGCTTCGACGAGATCGCCAAGGGCGCCGAGGAGTACGGCTGGGACATCACCCTGGGCGACATGGCCCGCATCTGGCGGGGCGGTTGCATCATCCGGGCACGCTTCCTGGACCGCATCACCGAGGCCTACGAGCGCACCCCGGATCTGGCCCTGCTGCTGGCCGACGAGTACTTCACCACCGAGATCACCAAGTGCATCCCGGCCCGGCGCCGCGTGGTGGCCTACGCCGCCACCGCCGGGTACCCGGTTCCCGTGTTCGCCTCGACCCTGTCGTACTACGACGCGGTGCGGGCCGAGCGGTTGCCTGCCGCCCTGGTGCAGGCCCAGCGCGACTACTTCGGTGCCCACACCTACCAGCGTGTGGACGCCGAGGGCACCTACCACGTGGAGTGGTCCGAGGATCGCCGACAGACCCGCCAGGACTCCGACCAGCACGGCGTGACCCACGGCATCGTGGACCGCGAGGCCGGTGAGGACGTGAAGGCCGAGTCCGCCGACGGCGCGGGGCAGACCGAGAGCCAGGGCCCCTCCCGCTGACCCTGCCCGCTCCCCCGTGCCAGAAGGCCCGGACCTGCAGGTCCGGGCCTTCTGGTGCGCCGCCTCTCGAAGGGCGGCCGGAGACGGATCAGTAGGTGCTCACCGAGGCGCTGAAGATGCCCGTGGCCAGAGCGATGATCCAGAACAGGATGTTCAGCACCCAGATGATCGCGAAGGCGATCCAGGCCCACTTGGTGAACTTCCGGGCGGTCTCGGGCTCCGTATCGGCTTTGAGGTAGCCGAGCAGGCCCAGCACGCCGGGGATCACGCCGCCGCAAAGGAAGCCGACGATGGTGGCGATGAGGGCGTTCTTCTTGAGGGATGCGACGTCGAAGCCGCCGGTGGGAGCAGTCATGGGGTTCCCCTTCCAAGCAATCTGTCACCGGCTGCGGTGCGCGAACCGGACACTGGGGACCGGGGGTGAGCACCTCCCGGCCAAGGGGGATCGTACCGCAGGTCACACCCCGCGGCGCGATGGGGACCACTCCCCATTGCCGTGCCGTGGTGCCACGGGCAGCAAGGGGTGCTCCGACTGCGACTCAGCCCAGGGTCACCCGGTGCACCAGCACCGTGAACTCCTCGTCCCGGCCTGCTTCGCGGGCGCGCAGACGCCCGCCCTCCAGGGAGATCGGCTGTGCCTGCTTCACCACCACACCGCCCCTGCCGTCCACGATGCCCAGCGCCAGTGAGGTTCCCTGGGCGATGGCCTCCAGCAGACGGTCGGTGACGCTCAGATCGGCGCCCCCCGCCTCGGCCTCCCGGATGCGGGCCACGGCCTCGGCCGGGGGAAGGCGCAGCTCCGGCCCGTCCACGGTGACCAGGTCCGCCGCCAGGGGACCGCCCGCCAGGGAGTGCGACAGCTGCGCATCGGCCGGGCGTCCGTCGGCCCCCACCGCCTGGGGTGACAGCCCCGCGCGGCGTGCGCACTGCAGGGCGAAACCGGGATCGGACATGGTCACCGCCACCGTGGGGGCCAGGCGGCGCAGGTTCAGCGCTGTCGCCTCCGCGGCGGCCTGCAGCAGGTCCAGCACCTCGGCCTCGGCCTGCAGCACCGTGGCGGCCCGGGAGACCTGCACCCGGCCGTGGCGGCGCTGCTCATCGCGCACCAGGTACTCCACGGCCTGGGGGAGCGGGGCGCGGGAGTGCTCGCGCAGCAGGTCCAGCAGCAGCTCCGGGTCCCCACCCACGCCGAGCGCCCGACGGATCGAGGAGGCGCTGAGGCGCAGCGTCACCGCGCCGCCGCGGGAGACCACCTCCGTCCAATCCAGCAGCGGCATCAGCTGCTCCGAGGGTCGGCCGGGGATCACTACGGTGAGATCGGCGTCCACCAGCACCTCGGAGACCGGCGGTGGCGCCGACACCTCTAGTGCCTCGGTGAGCCGCCGATCGGCCTGCATCACGTCCTCATCCAGGGCCAGCACCAGCTGCCCGCCCAGCACGGTCAACGCACCCGCGTCGACCAGCCCCAGCGCCTCCCCCTCACGCAGCATCGCCGCTGTCTCCTCGGCGATGACGGAGGCGGGGACCAGCGGGAACGCCCACGCCAGGGAGGCCTGCAGGGACTCCGGGGTGGCACTGATGCCGGGGGAGGTGCGCAGGGCGCGCAGCAGGCTGCCGCGGCGGGTGCGCACACCGTCACGCCTCGTCAGATCGGACAGCAGGGGGCGCGCGGTGCCGGAGGAATCCGGGGTTCCCACCACGGCCGCCAGGTGGTGGCCGCGGGCCCATCCCAGGGCCAGCTCGGCCCAGCGGGACTCGGCCGAGCGCTCCCGGTGCGCGTCCCAGTCACGGGTGGGGTGCCACTCCTGCCCGTCGTGGCCGATCAGCCCGACCTGCCAGGCCGTCTGCAGCACGGTCGCGTAGGTGAGCAGATCCGAACCGGCACGCTCGGCCAGCCGGTTCAGATCGCGCTGCGGGATGCCACCGCGCCGCAGCACCCCGGGAGGGTCCTCGTCGAAGCCGCGCACCGTGCCCACCAGGCGCAGTGCCTCGAAGGCCCGCTCCACGGCCTGTGCGGTGCGGCTGCCGGGGATGCGCTCGTGCAGGGGAGGGCCCTGCGGGCCCGGTCTCAGAGCGGTGTGGATGCGCCGCACGCGACCCTTGCGCAGGGCCAGGTGGATGCTGCGGGGCAGGCGCAGGGTGCCGTCCTCCTCACGTCGGACGATCCTCGCCTCGAGCAGCTGGCGCGCCAGGTGGCCGTTGCCCTGCACCGTCGAGGGACCCCAGGCCAGGGTGTCGAGGACGCCGTCGTGCTGCCCCCGGGCAGCCTCGACGATCCGCTCGGCCTCCTGGGGCGTCGGGTCCCCGGCCTCGGGTGCGGCCAGTCCCGCCGGGGTGCGCAGCCCCTCGCGCAGTGGACGGATCAGGTGCAGCTCGTCCTCCCCCCACACCACCGCCAGGGTCTCCAGGCGCTCCACCGCGGTGGAGATGGTGGCCGGGTCGGAGGACACCGCCGCCGCGAGCTCCCGTGGAGAGGCGCCGTCGGGCAGCACGGCCAGCGCCTCCACCAGGTGCAGCTCGGGCAGGGTCAGGGCCGAGAGGGCGCGCCGCGCGGAACCCGCCCCAGCCGCGCGCGCCGCGAGCGGGCCGATGCCCTTGGGCAGGGGCGAGGCGAGATCCGGCCGGGCGACGAGAAGGGCCTCGAGGCGGTCATCGCCGAACCGTCGCAGGGAGTCCGCGAGGGACCGGATCACAGCGGTCATGGTGCGATCCAGCATAGGCTGGTCCGGCTCCGGGCAGGTCCAGCTCGCCCGTGCCGATGCCGACCGCGCCGCTCTCGCTGCGCCGACGGCACCGGCGCTGACGGCCCCGACGCCACCGGAGCCCGCCCCCATAGCCCAACCGGCAGAGGCAGCCGCCTTAAAAGCGGCTCAGTACGGGTTCGAATCCCGTTGGGGGCACGAGGCAGGTCACGTCGGGGGCACGAGGCAGGTCGCGCGCATCAGATCAGGCCCTGCCGCTGCGCCAGGTGCACCGCACGGGAGCGCGAGTCCACGCCGAGCTTGGTGAACACATGCACCAGGTGGCTCTTGACGGTGGCCTCGGTAACGAACAGCTCCCGGGCGATCTCCCGGTTGGTGGCGCCGGTGGCCAGCAGTCGCAGCACCTCCACCTCGCGCTCGGTGAGCCGGGGGAGCGGGGTGCGCATTCCTTGCAGCACCCTGGCCGCGAGCTCCGGTGCGAGCACCGTCCGCCCCGCAGCGGCGTCCAGGATGCCGGCCACGATGTCCTCGGGCGGCACGTCCTTGAGCAGGTACCCGGTCGCGCCGGCACTGATCGCCCCCAGCAGCTCGGCATCCCGGTCGAAGGTGGTCAGGATCAGCACCGCGGGTGCGGGGTCGAGGTCGCGCAGGGCGCGGGTGGTGTCGATGCCGCTCATGCCCGCGCCCAGTCGCAGATCGCACAGCACCACGGCTGGCTCGAGCTCGCGCGCCAGGGCTACTGCCTCCTCCCCGGTCCCGGCCTCACCCACCACGTGCACCGAGGGATCGGCCGACAGCACGGCGCGCAGTCCGCTGCGCACCACAGGATGGTCATCCACCAGCAGCACGCTCGCGGTCATGGCGTCTTCTCCATCATCGGGCGGGACTGAGAACCCTGGCCCCAGGGTGCAGCAGGGGCGGCCCCGGTGCGGGTGCGCGGCACGTGCGGGAGGTGGGCAGAGATGGCCGTGCCCTCGCCCGGGGTGCTCTCGACCTCCAGGTCCCCGCCCAGTTCTCTCAGTCGTTGCCGCATGAAGCGCAGGCCGAAGCTCGCGGTGCCGTCGGCCTGTTCCGGCCCGGGGCCGACGGCCTCCCAGCGGCGCACGTCGAACCCGGTGCCGTCGTCTCGCACGTCCAGACGCACGGAGTCCCCGGCGCCGCTGAGGCTCACCGCTACCCGGGTTGCCCCGGAGTGCCGTCGCACGTTGCCCAGCGCTGACTGAGCGGTGCGCAGCAGCGCCACCTCCACCTCGCTGGGCAGCGGCGGCACCTCCCCGTCGACATGGAGCGCCACCTGCATTCCGGTCTCGTCCTCGAAGCGGTCCAGCAGCTGATGCAGTGCCCCGGTCAGGGCATCGTCCTCCAATTGCGCCGGCAGCAGTGCGGCGACGATCCTTCGCACGTCCACCAGGCCGTCCTGAGCCAGGCGCTCCACGCGGTCCAGGGTGCGCGCAGCCTCGGGGTCGGCGGTGCGCTGTGACTCGGCATGGGACAGCAGACGGATTGACGAGAGGCCCTGGGCGACGGTGTCGTGGATGTCGCGGGAGAGCCGGTGCCGCTCCTCGATCGCACCGGAGCGGCGCTGGGCGAGGGCGAGCTCGTCCTGCAGCTGGGCCAGCTCGTGATGCGCTCGTGTCAGCGAGGCCAGCAGGCGCTCCCGCTCCGCCGCCTCCCGCAGCAGCTCCAGGTACCCACGGGAGATCCCGAAGGCGAACACCCCACCGATCAGCGGTCCGAGCACGCTGGCCCAGCTGGTGCTGCCGTGGTGCAGCACCGGGGCGACTCCCACCACCATCAGCACGGCCGCTGCGAATGCCAGTCCCCACCACAGCGGCAGCAGGTGACCGGCCAGCAGCCACAGCAGGAACGCCAGCCACACGAACTCCGGCGAGACCGCCACTGCCGCGACCCACACCATCGCCAGGCCCAGCAGCCACCACACCGGCCGGGCTGCACGGGGACCGATCCGGCCCGGCGCGGAACCGCCCGGGGCAGGGCGCGTGGCGATCACGGAACCGGCCGCGTGCCAGCCCAGGATCGCCAGGCCCGCCACGATCGCGGCGGCCGGGGCCACTCCGTCGGCGAGGGCACGCAGCACACCGATCACGGTGAGGGCCACCGCGATGAGGTGCCGGCCCACCTCCATCGCTCTCGCGGTGAGGCCGGCCGGCACCCGACCCGTGCGCTCAGGCCTGCGCAGGGGCGTCTGGACGAGGCTCATGGTTCGATTCTGCGCTGTCGAGCAGGGCATGACCACTTGGGGAGGTCGCGGGCGCGGGGCGCCCCGGCCACCAGATCCGGTCCCCCACCAGGGAGAAGATCGCCGGAACCATCACGGTGCGCACCACCAGGGTGTCCACCACCACGCCCACGCCCACCACCAGGCCCAGCTGCGCCAGGGTGACCAATGGCAGCACGCCGAGTGCCGCGAACACCGCGGCCAGCACGATGCCGGCACTGGTGATCACCCCACCGGTGTGGGTGACTGCCTCCACCATCCCGCGCCGCGTGCCCCAGGCCCCGGCCTCGGAGCGCGCCCTGTGCACCAGGAAGATCGTGTAGTCGATGCCCAGGGCCACCAGGAACAGGAACGCCAGGATCGGCACCTGGGGGTCCAGGGCCTGCTGCTCCAGCAGCATCCGGCTCAGCCACGCGCCGGCCCCGATCGCGGCGACGGTGCTGGCCAGGTTCACCATCAGCAGCAGCACCGGGGCGACTGCCGAACGCAGCAGCACCAGGAGCACCACGAAGGTGACCGCCAGGATCAGCGGCGCCACCAGCAGCAGGTCCGCGCGGTTCCCTTCACGGGCATCCAGATCGCTCGCCACGCTGCCGCCCACCAGGGCGTCGGCTCCATCGATCGCATGCACCTGCTTGCGCAGCTCGCGCACCTGGTCCAGGCTCTGCTCGGTCCCGGGCGCGTACTCACTCGTGACCATCACCGATGCCAGCGAGCCGTCCTCCTTCACTGCCAGGGGATGAGCCCGCACCACCCCGTCCATGCCCTGAGCCGCCTCAACCACCTGCTCGACGCTGCCGGGTGCGGTGACCACGAGGATCGGCGCTGCTTCCCCGGGCGGGAAGTGTTCCGAGAGCACCTCCAGGCCCGCCGCGGATTCCGACTCCACACGGAACCGATCTGCCTGGTCCAGACCCACCGTTGTGCCCAGCAGGCCAGTGGCCATCACGCCGAGCAGGGCGAGGGAGGCGGTCAGCGCGATGACGGGTCGGCGCACCACGGCGCCGGCCACCGTGCGCCAGGCGCCGGCTCGGGAGCGGTGACCGCCGCCATCCACTGTCGGCACGAACGGCCAGAACACCCGGCGCCCGCAGACCGCCAGCAGCGGCGGCAGCACCAGCAGAACCGAGGCCATTGCGATCAGCAGCCCGATCGCGGCCGGGATGGCGAGGCCGCGGGTCAGGGGGATCGCTGCCAGCAACAGGGTCAGCAGCGCCAGCACGACCGTTGCGTTCGATGCCATCACCGCGGGCGCCACGCCTCGCCAGGCACGGGCCAGCGCTGCACGGTGATCGGGTTCGGCCTGCAGCTCCTCGCGGTACCGGGAGATCAGCAGCAGCGCGTAGTTGGTGCCAGCGCCGAACACCAGGACGCTGATGATGCCGGCGTCGAACTGGAGACCCCAGTGGGCACCCACTGCGGCGGTGACTCGGCCGGCGAGGCCGTCGGCCAGCACGATCACCACCAGCGGCACCAGCCACAGCACGGGTGAGCGGTAGGTGAGGATCAGGAGGGCCGCCACGATGAAGATCGTCACTGCCAGCAAGGTGAAGTCCGCGCCGTCGAAAGCGGAGGCGATATCGGCCCCGAAGGCGGGACCGCCGGTGACCTGCAGGGAGACTCCTTCGATCGCGTGATCCGCAAGGGTGGTGCGCAGGTCGCTGATGGTCTGGGCCGTCTCGGAGTTGTCCGCCCCCAGGGTGATCGGGGCGATCAGCAGGGCTGCCTGCCCGTCCTCGCTCACCACCGGCCCCGAGGGGTCAGCTGCCGTGTGCTCGGCGAGAGGGGGCAGCAGGCCGTCCAGTGCCTGCAGATCGTCGGCTCCGAGGGAGCCGCCATCGGCTCGGGTGGCCACCACCAGCACCGACTGGTGGTCTGCATCCGGGAACTGCTCCAACAGGGCACTTACCCGCGCCGATTCGGAATCCACCGGGGCATGGGTGCTGCGAGCGGGGGCCTCGGCGCCGCTCAGCAGACCGAACAGCGCCACCGTCAGCACCAGGGCGATGGTCAGCACGGCCCAGGCGCCGCGGCGCGAGGTGAGCAGGGAGGACAGGGAATGGTTCATGCCTGCAGTCAACCGCGGCGGGTCCCGGCCGGACATCGCGCGGTAGAGGGAAGCGCAGATCCATCGAACGATGGATGCGGGGGACCTGACCGCGGCCTCCGCGGCCCCTGCGGTGGCACGACAGCACCCATCCGGCGTCGGGTCCGGTCCACAATGGGAACCATGACTGCCCCATTCCCTGTCGGCCCCCAACTCGTCTCACGCATCGACGAGGTGCTCTCGCGCATCGATTCCGCTGCGACCCAGGCAGGTCGTGACGGTGCGGGCATCACCGTGCTGCTGGCGACCAAGACCCGAACCCCCCAGCAGATCGCCGCGGTGATCGAAGTGCTGCGGGAGCGCGGGCGCACGATCGCGGTGGGAGAGAACCGGGCGCAGGAGATGGCCAAGCACGAGGACCCGCTGCTGGCAGGCAACGGGGTGCCGCGGCACTTCATCGGCCGCCTGCAGACCAACAAGGCACGGGACGTGGTGGCGTTCGCCGAGCTGATCCACAGCGTGGATCGCGATGACATCGCCGAGGCCCTGGAGCGCCGCGCCGAGATGGCCGGGCTGCATCGGGAGGTGCTGGTGCAGGTCAACACCTCGGGAGAGGAGTCCAAGGGCGGCTACGACCCCACGCCGGAAGCGGTCATCCCCGTGGTGCAGCGACTGAGGGGGAGTCAGGTGCTGCGGCCCGTGGGCCTGATGACCATCGGAGCCAACACCAGTGACGACGCGGCGGTGCGGGCATCGCTGCGGTCCCTGCGGGAACTGCGCGACGAGGTGCGGGAACGGCTGGGCCTGGACGACTTCGAGCAGCTGAGCATGGGCATGAGCGGCGACCTCGAGATCGCGGTCGAGGAGGGCGCCACCATTGTGCGCGTCGGATCGGCGATCTTCGGGCCTCGCCCCGCCTGAGCGCCGGCGTCGGCCCGCGGGGAGCGTTTGGTGGTTCACACATCGTCATGGAGAACTTGGGTCTGTCATAAATCGTGCTTAGGGTGTGAGCGTTCGATCGACCCCACACCTGAGAAATCGACCCCACACCTGAGAAGCGGAGGCACTCGTGCACATCCAGACCGTCGCCGTACAGACGCTGAGGGACCACGAGCACGGAGCTGTCGTCCCCCCGGTGCACCTTGCATCCACCTTCGAGCTCGATGCCGCCACCGATGACGGCGGCTACGCCTACCAGCGCGGCTCCAACCCCACCCGCGCCCAGCTCGAGCAGGTGCTGGCCGCGCTGGACGGCGCCGAGCACGGCTTCGCCTTCGCCACCGGCATGGCCGCCACCGCCGCCGTGTTCTCCACCCTCGAGGTGGGGGACGAGGTGCTGCTGCCGACCAGTGTGTACGGAGGAACCTTCCGCTTCGTGGACAAGGTGTTCCCCGCCCGCGGACTCACCGGACGCTACGTCGACGACCTCGGCGCCCTCACCGATGAGGACTTCACTCCCGCCACCCGCATGGTGTTCGTCGAGACGCCCGCCAACCCCACCCTGCGAGTCACCGATCTGCGTCGCCTGGTCGAGCTCGCGCACCGTCACGGCGCCCTGGTGGCCGTGGACAACACCTTCATGACACCGGTGCTGCAGCGCCCGCTCGAGCTCGGTGCCGACGTGGTGGTGCAGTCGGCCACCAAGTACCTCGCCGGGCACTCCGACCTGCTGGCCGGCGTGGTCACCACCAGTGATCCCGCGCTCGCCGAGGCGTACGCGCTGGCGCAGAAGGCCCAGGGCGGCGTGCTGTCGCCATCGGACTCCTTCCGCCTGATCCAGGCGATCAAGACCCTGCCCCTGCGGCTCGAGCGCCAGCAGGACAACGCCCGGGCCATCGCCGAGTTCCTGCGGGACCGCGACGACGTGACGACGGTGTTCTTCCCCGGTTCCCACAGCGAGCAGGAGGCCCGCATCCACGCCTCCCAGGCCGACGGTCCCGGCGCCGTGCTCTCCTTCGAGCTCGCTGCGGGGCTGGACCGCGTGCGGTTCGTGGAAGCCCTGCGCTACCCCGTGTACGCGGTGAGCCTGGGTGGGGTCGAGTCGCTGATCTGCCGCCCCGCCACCATGACCCACGAGGCCATGACCCCCGAGGCCCGTGCCACCGCCGGCATCTCCGATGAGCTGCTGCGGCTCTCGGTCGGCATCGAGAACATCGACGACCTGCTCGAGGACCTCGCGCAGGCCCTCGCCTCCGCTCGCTGACCCCCGGGTCCAGGTCCCTGCCGCCGGCCGAACCCCAGGTCTGGTCCGGCCCCACCACTGCCCGCTGACCCCGAAACGCCCCGCCCGAGCACCGGACCCACCACCGAAGGACTCTCCATGAACAGCAGCTCTGCTCCCCGCCCGCGCCCCACCCGCCGCATCGCCCTGACCGCCGGCGGCTGCTCGATCGCCGCCCTGCTGGCCGCCTGCGGCTCGAGGACCCGACCCGCGGAGCGGCGGCCCCGGAGGCTCCGGCGGCTCGGACGGCGGGGGCGGCGGAGGCTCCGTCGACGAGGACATCCTCGCCCGCATCCAGGAGAACGGCTCGATCCGCATCGGCCTGGAGGGCACCTACCGGCCCTACGCCTTCCACGACGACTCCGGCGAGCTCGTCGGCTTCGAGAAGGACATCGCCGACAAGATCGCCGAGGGCCTCGGCGTGACCCCGGAGTACATCGAGACCGAATGGGACTCCCTGATCGCAGGCCTCGACGTGGACCGCTACGACCTGGTGATCAACAACGTGGGCATCACCGAGGAGCGTCAGCAGAAGTACGCCTTCACCGAGCCGTACGCGCAGTCCATCGGCCGCATCGCCGTGCCGGAGGACTCCGAGGTGCAGGCCGCGGAGGAGCTCGAGGGCAAGCGCTCGGCCCAGACCGCCACCAGCAACTGGGCCCAGCAGATGGAGAAGCTGGGCGCCGAGATCGTCCCCGTCCAGGGATTCGCCGAGGCCATCGAGCTGGTGGTGCAGGGCCGCGTGGACGCCACCGCCAACGACTTCATCTCCTTCCAGACCTACCAGGAGGAGCACCCCGATGCGGCCTTCCGCCTGCTGGACGCCGAACTGCCCACCGACGTCACCGTCGGCGTGATCATGCAGCAGGAGCAGCAGCCCCTCCTGGATGCGGTCGACGAGATCCTCGCCGGCATGAAGGAGGACGGCTCGCTGGCCGCCATCTACGAGCAGTGGGTGGGCCAGGACATCACCCCGGAGGCCTGAGGGGATGCCCGGCTTCCTGGAGCTGTGGCTGCAGTCGCTGCCGCGCCTGCTGCGGGCAGCCGTCGAGGTCACGATCCCGCTGTCGCTGATCTCCTTCGCGATCGCCCTGGTGGTCGCGGTGGTGGTGGCACTGGTACGGCTGTACGGGCCCGCGCCGCTGAAGGCACTGGCCTGGGCGTACGTGCAGGTGTTTCGCGGCACGCCGCTGGTGGTGCAGCTGTTCATCGTGTACTTCGGCCTGCCCAGCCTGGGCATCAGCCTCGATGCGTTCCCGGCGGCCGTGGTCACTCTCGCGCTGAACACCGGTGCCTACGCCTCCGAGGCGGTGCGCGCCTCCATCCTGTCGCTCCCGCGCGGGCAGTTCGAGGCCGCCCAGACCCTGAACCTCTCGCGCGCCACCCCGTTCCGCCGGGTGGTGGCGCCGCAGGCGATGCGGATCGTGCTGCCCCCGCTGGCCAACGACTTCATCGACCTGGTCAAGGGCACCTCCCTGGTGTTCGCCATCACCTTGGTGGACCTGTTCCAGGTGGGCCGGCAGGTCGCCGGCAGCACTTTCGAGCCCATGGCCATGTACACGCTGGTGGCCCTGATCTACCTGGTGATGGTCTCCCTGCTGAGCCTGGGCCAGAACGTCCTGGAGAAGAAGGTGTCCGCCCATGTCCGCAGCTGATCTGCGCGCTGCCGATGCCCGCAACCCGCTGCGGTTGATCGGAATCCGCAAGACCTTCGGTGACCTCGTGGCCCTGGACGACGTGGACCTCGAGATCGCCCGCGGTCGCACCACGGTGCTGCTGGGCCCCTCCGGATCCGGGAAGTCGACCCTGCTGCGCTGCATCAACCTGCTGGAGAAGCCCGATGCCGGCCAGATCGACCTGGGCTCCGGGCCGATCGACGTGGGCGGACGCATCAGTCCGCGCACGGTGCGGGAGATCCGCTCCCGATCCACGATGGTGTTCCAGCAGTTCAACCTGTTCCCGCACCTGACGGCGCTGGGCAACGTCACGCTGGCGCCCGTCGAGAGCCTGGGCCGCTCCCGCGACGAGGCAGAGGCCCTGGGCCGGGAGCTGCTGGCGAAGGTGGGACTGGCGGACAAGGCCGACTCCTACCCGGATCGGCTCTCCGGCGGCCAGCAGCAGCGTGTCGCGATCGCCCGGGCGCTGGCCATGGATCCTGACTTCCTGCTGTTCGACGAGCCGACGTCGGCCCTGGATCCCGAGCTGGCGGCCGAGGTGGTGGCGGTGCTGGCCGCCCTGGCGCAGGAGAACCGCACCCTGGTGGTGGTCACCCACTCCCTGGCCTTCGCCCGTCGCGTGGCGGACCGCGTGGTGTTCCTGGAGGGCGGGAAGGTGCGGCAGGACGGATCACCGGAGGAGTTCTTCCGCAGCGAGGACGAGCGCCTGCGCCGGTTCCGCGAGGTCATCGGCTCGGTGTGAGAGGACCGAGACCGGCACCGCCCACTGGGTCACCCAGGGAGGTGCACCGGGATGCCCTGAGCGAACGTCCAGGTTGCCTCCAGGACGAGAGGACGCGAACCCTATACAGTTGATCCCGACCGGAGGTCAGGACCATCGCCCTGTCCGGGGAACCCCAGGCGATGGCGCGTGACCCCGTCCAGATCCATCTTCCCGAGGAGCATCATGGCCCGCCACAATGTCATCTTCGGCCGTGACCAGGCCGTTCAGCGGGGGCAGTCCTTCAGCAGCCCGCAGTTCGGCCAGTCCGGCCCTCCCCAGGGGACCCAGTGGTCCTCCGACTTCGGTGCGCAGCAGACACAGCAGACCGACCAGCTCGAGGCGATGTACGCCCGCCCGGCGGCCACCGGTCACGACACCGGCCGCATGACCATGCGCGATGCGCTCAACGCCATCACCGCCACCCTCGGCGTGATCATGGTGGTCGGCTTCGTCATCGCTGTGACCCCGCGCCTGCTCGGCGCCGTCATGGGCGAGTCGGGCCTGCAGCTGGGGCTGCTGATCGGCGGAGCCGCCACCATCGTCGGCCTGATCGGCGGTTTCATCCTCGGTCTGGTCAACTCCTTCAAGAAGCAGCCCTCCGCCATCCTGGTGCTCGCGTACGCGGTCTTCGAGGGCATGCTGCTGGGCGGGATCAGCGGTTCGATCGACCTGTACTACCCGGGCATCGCCGTCCAGGCCGTGATCGGCACCCTCGCGGTGGCCGGCACCGTGCTGGTGCTCTTCCGCATGGGCATCCTGCGCACCTCCCCGGTGCTCACCAAGATCTTCATGGTCGCGATGATCGCCTACATGCTGTTCCTCCTGGTCAACATCGGCTTCGTGCTCCTGGCCGGGCAGAGCCTGCGCGATGGCGTCATCGGCCTGATCATCGGCGGCCTGGCCGTGGTGATGGCCTCCTACTCCCTGGTGATGGACTTCGAGGACGTCCAGCGCGCCGCCTCCGGCCACACCCCGCGTGCCTACGCGTGGCGCTGCGCCTTCGGCCTGGCGGTCACCATGGTGTGGATGTACATCGAGATCCTGCGCATCCTTTCGATCCTGCGAGGCAGCGACTGACCTCCGGCGCTCCCGCGTGAAGGTGAGCGCACCCGGGCGCTGAGCCACGGTTCGGTGCTCGCGAAGCCAACGACACTGTGGCCCCCTCCGTGATGCGGAGGGGGCCACAGCTGTGCGTGGGGCGGCGGCAATGAGCCGGGGATTCGCCTCCGCATGCTGAACTCGGGTCAGGAGGCGGGGTCTGAGCGAGCAGTCAGGGTCTCAGTCCGTGAGGCCGGTGATGGACTCGTAGGCCTGGGCGGCGGCATCCTCGTGCTCGGTCACGCCGATCGAGATCTCCGAGGAGTACACGCTGGGACCCTCGGGCGTATCCAGCACGACCACGTCGATCCGGGTGGAGTCCGTCTTGGTGAAGTTGTGCTTGCCGAACTTCAGCACGGCGGTGCTCCGATACCCGGGCATCCCCTGGATGGTGACGGCCTCGGTGACCTGATCGTGCAGGGTGCGCTGGGAGGTGTCCCCCCAGATGCTCGCGTTGCCGTACAGGCAGCTCACGAGACGCTCGGCGGCGGCCTTCTCCCCGGGGTACTCCACTCCCGGCTGCCACTGGAGCTTCCCCACCCCGATGGAGGAGACCCAGCTGCCCTCCACCGGGGCCATCGCGGTCTGCGCGTCCGTGGTGAAGTGCAGGTAGGTGGTGTTCGCACGGGTGTCGAAGATCGCGGGCGGCGTGATCTCCAGACCACCGCCGCGCAACCGGCCCGAGGGGTTCTCCGAGGTGCGCTCGTTGACGGGGGACCAGCAGTGCCGCTCCTCCTCGATGGGCGTGGTCTCCGGCGGCGTGGTGGTGGCCGAGGCGGTCTCCTCGGTGGTCGTCGCACTGGCACTGTCGCTGACCGTCGTGCTCCCGGTGCCGTTGCCCGCCCCGTTGCCGCCGGAGCTGCGGAACACCAGGAACGCGACGGTGCCGCCGACGATCAGCAGGAACACCAGCGCGAAGGCGATACCGCCGATCAGCAGGGCGTTGCTCCGGCCGCCGCGGCCGTCCGGACCCTGCGCGTACTGCGGGCCGGTGTACGGGGAACCGGTGCTCACCTGACTGCTCCTTCGACTCTCATCCGGCCGCCCCCCGGCGGCCGGTCACTCGACGACCTCGAGGCTGGCGATGATCTCCTCGAGCCCCTGGACATGATCGGGATGGTCCGCGGCGACGTCCGAGGCCAGGGCACTGGGGCCGTTGGGCCCCTCCACCACGATGGAGGTGACGATGGACGCGCTGGAGGTCTCCAGCATGTCCGGGTCCTCGAAATTGTAAGTGGCCTGCACGATCCATGCCGGGTAGCCGTCCACTTCGATGGCCTCGGTGCGGTAGTCGGTGACCTCAGGATGCTCACCGAAGTGCGAGATCACCCCGGCCGTGGTGGCGTAGCACTGGAAGATCGCCACCGCCGCACGCTCCGAGCCGGGGTAGCCACCCTCGGAATCCGGGAAGACCACGCGCCCCAGGTTCACCACCGAGTACCAGTTGCCCTCGACGTTGCGGCCCTGGCCCTGCACCTCGTTCATGTACGGCATGCTCCCGGAGCCCCAGGGGAAGTCCCAGCCGTTGGGGATCGTGTACTGGAGGTCCCCGCCGCGGATCGTGCCGTTCGAGGACGGGGCGGGCTCAGCATGATCGGGGACGTGGCAGTCCACCGTCGGCGCCTGCGTGAAGATGGGCGGCGGGGGAGCGAGATCAGGGTCCTCCGGATCCGGGACGTACTCGCTCTGCCCCTCGGCGGTGCGGGGGCCGGTGGGGTAGGCGGGGGGATCCTCCTCCAGCACGCTGCGGAACACCGTCTGGGACAGCACCAGTGCCACCACCGCCAGCAGCAGCACCGTGGCCCCCACCACGGACAGCACCACGGTCAGGGCACGGTTGCGGCTGCGCTGGCTGGGCTCGCCCAGCGTCGCCGGCGTCGCCCGGTCGACGTAGTCGGGAAGCCCGGTGGGATCGGTGCCGGGCGCGGCGCCCCGCGCGGTGAAGTCGGGCAGCCCGCTGCCGCCGAACCCCCCGCCGTCGGATGTCCCCCCCGGCGGAGCCCGATCTGCGCGGATCCTCAGTCATCGCCACCTCCCCGGCGTCTCGGGGTCGCACCCCTGGTCTCAGGGCCATGCCCCCGGGTGATTCTCGCACGATCGTGCCCGATCCGAGCGGTCCAGCGCTCGTTGGTACCCTCCCCCTGTCGGCGCACCCGTCGCCTTCCCGCAGGCCGCCGCCCGAGCCCGGAACCCTCGACCACGGAGATCATCATGCGTCCGCCCCTCGTCCTGACCGTCTCCGCCTCCGATTCCGACGGCGCCGCCGGCATCCAGGCGGACATCAAGACCTTCTCCGCCCTGGGCGTGTACGGGGCCAGTGCGATCAGCATGATCTGCGCGGTCAACACGCAGGGACTGCGCGGCACCCACTACCTGCCAGGGGATGTGGTGCGCTCCCAGATCGACGCGGTGGCCGAGGACCTGATGCTGGATGCCACCAAGATCGGCGCCCTGGGAAGCGCCGCCGTCGTCGAAGCCGTCGCGGAGGCCGTGCGCACCCATCGCGAGCGCCTGGGGTGGATCCTGCTGGACTCGGTGATGATCGGCACCGACGGCACCCCCCTGATCTCCGCCGAAGGGGCGCGGGCACTGCGCACCGCCCTGCTCCCTCACGTCGACATGCTCACCTCCAACATGGTCGAGGCCGCTCAGCTGCTGGGCACCGCCCCGGCCACCACCATCGACGGGATGCGGGACCAGGCGCTGGCACTGCAGGCGATGGGGCCGGGGACGGTGCTCATCACCGGCGGCCGTCTGGTCGGGGACGACGCCGTGGACGTGCTGGTCCACCCCGGCGGCACCGATCTGCTGCGGGCCGAGCGGGTGCCGGGTCGGCACGTGCGTGGCTCGGGTGCCACGCTCTCCGCGGCGATCACCGCCCAGATGGCCCGCATCCAGGAGTTCGACCGCGCCGGGGAGCTCGGCGAGATCGGGGAGGAGGGCGAGCACGACGACGTCGTCACCATCGTGGCCTCCGCCCGCGAGTTCCTGGCCAGCGCCATCGAGAACGCGGAGGACTGGGAGGTCTCGCGCGGCAACGGTCGCGCCTTCGGGCCCGTCAACCACCTGATCACCCTGGACCGCGCCTGACGGAGGGCGTGCTCGCAGCGCCGCTCACCCGCTGCTCACCCGCCTGACCCCAGCAGTCCCCGGCGCTCCTTCAGCGTCAGCATCCGTGCGGCCGAATCCCGTACCCGCTGCTCCTGCTCGGGGCCCCGGGATGCCCACTCCTGGATCGCGTCCACCAGTTGTCCGGTGATGGACGGATCGGCGGTCAGCAGCACGTCCCCGCCGGCGTCCAGGAATCGGGTGGCGCGCTCGGGAACCGGCACCGCGGCCACGGCCTTCGCCGCCCCGATGTCGTCGGTGACGGCGACACCTTCGAATCCCAGCCGACCGCGCAGCAGATCGGTGACCACCGCGCGCGAGAACATCGCGGGAGCCTCGGAATCGATCTGCGCATAGGTGGCGGAGGCCAGCATCACCAGCTCCGCCCCTGCATCGATGCCCGCTCGGAACGAGTCCAGGAACGGGTCCTCGATGGTGGTGGTGTCGTCGATGATCCCCTCCGCGGAGTGATCGGTGTTCTGCTCCACGCGGCCCAGGCCCGGGAAGTGCTTGAGGGTGGCGCCGGTGCCGGCGTCGTGCAGGGACTGGACGGCGGCCATGACGCAGTCACCCACGTGCGCGGGGTCGGTGCCGAACCCGCGGCCCAGTCCTCCCACGGGCTCGTTCGCCGGCCCCAGTGCGGGGTCCACCACGTCGGCCACGGGCGAGAAGGCGACGTGGATGCCGCGGGCGGCGAGATCCTCCCCGATGGAGGTGTAGGCATCGCCCACGGCGTCTGGGCCGGTTTCGCCGAGCTCCTCGGCCGAGGGGGTGCGCCGGGCCGCGTCACCGCGCAGCATCCGCACCTGCCCGCCCTCCTGGTCCACGGCCACCAGCGGCGGCAGCTCCGGTCGGGAGCCCTCGCGGGCGGCAGCCACCGTCCTGTCCACCTGGCCGGGATCCCGCCACACGTCCAGCAGGAAGATCCCGCCGGCGTGGTGCTCTCGGAGGATCTCGGAGGGGAGGGTGGAGCCCGCCATGATCCCCACCATCACCAGCTGCCCTGCCACCTCCCGTGGAGTCAGCTGCTCGAGCAGCCCGGTGACCTGCTCGGACGGGTCCCAGGGGCCGGGCGCAGGCTCGGTCTGCTCCGGTTCGTCCCCGGAGCCCGTCCCCTCGCCGCGGGTGGGATTCGAGCCCTCCTCCTCACCTCCCGAGGTGGCCTCCGGGTCTGCCGGGAGAACGGGATCAGCTCCGTCGCCCTGCTCCGGCGAGGTGCAGGCGGCCAGGGCGAGAGCGGGGGAGAGGGCCAGGAGCTGACGTCGACGCATGCCCGCAGTCTTCCAGTCCCGCTTCCGGTCCCGAACCGTCCCCGGCCGTGACCGGGCCCACCGCCCGGAGTCTAGGGTGGTGCCCATGACTGCCACGCCTGCGCCGCAGGACCACCCCCGCGCCGCTGCCATCGAGAGCCACCGGGACCGGGTTCGCCACCTGGGTGACGCGTCTGGACGAGGCCGGCTGCCGCGAGCGCGACCACGCCGCCATCGCCGGGATGCTGGTGGACCGCTGGGGCGTGGGGGAGTGGTGGGCGCAGTCCCTCCCGCCTCGGCGGCGTCACCGATGAAGCGCCCCGCAGCACCCTCGCGATCGAGCACAAGGGCATCGAGAGCGCCCAGGCCCGTGACGCCTGGAAGGGCGCCTGGAAGACCGTACTGACCGATTTCACCACCTGGACCGAGGAGAACCGCGACCGATGAGCACCGCCCCCCGAGCTCCGCCCCAGCCGCCCCGAGGCCGGCGGCAGCCCAGCTTCCGCCGCCGACGGCAGCAGCGACCCCACCAGTGGCTCGAGGACGTCGAGGGGCCGAGGCCCTGGCCTGGGTGAGGGAGCGCAACGCCGCGGCCGAGCAGGAGCTGGACGCCGTGCGCGACCCCGCGGACCCCGAGGGCGCACCACTGGCTGCGACCCTGCAGCGGGAGATCCGCGAGATCCTCGATGCCAAGGACCGCATCCCCGGCGTCACCAAGCGCGGTGAGTTCCTCTACAACTTCTGGACCGACGCCGAGCACGAGCGCGGGCTCTGGCGCCGCACCACCCTGGAGTCCTACCGCACCGATGACCCCCAGTGGGACGTGCTGCTGGACGTGGACGCCCTCAACGCGGAGGAGGGCGAGGACTGGGTGTGGCACGGCGCCAGCCTGCTGCGGCCCGAGGGCGCCGCCGACGGCGAGCCGTACCGCCGGGCCCTGGTGAGCCTGTCCCACGGGGGCTCCGACGCCGACGTGACCCGCGAGTTCGACCTGGAGACCCGCTCCTTCATCCCCGAGGCCGACGGCGGCTTCGTGCGCCCGGCCGCGAAGGGCTCCCTTAACTGGATCGACGAGGACACCACCTGGGTGTCCACCGACTTCGGGGAGGGCACCACCACCCTGTCCGGCTACCCGCGCCAGGCACGACTGTGGAAGCGCGGCACGGCGCTGGCCGAGGCGGAGCTGGTGTTCGAGGCCGACGAGACCGACATGAGCGTGTTCGTCGCCCACGACTCCACCCCCGGCTGGGAGCGCGACTGGATCGTCCAGATGCACGCCTTCTACGACACCACCCTGCACCTGGTGGACCGCGAGCAGTCCCCGCCCGCACTGGAGAGGATCGACGTCCCCCGCGACCTGGAGGCGAGCGCCCACCGCGACCTGGCGGTGTTCTCCCCCCGCAGCGACTGGGAGGTCGCAGGATCGGTCTACCCGGCCGGCTCCCTGGTGGTGGGCGACTTCGCGGCGTTCCGTGCCGGGGAGCCGGAGCTGACGATGCTGTTCGAACCCACCGAGACCACCTCCCTGGCGGACATGACCATCACCCGCAGCGCCGTGGTGCTGTCGATCCTCGAGGACGTGGTGCACCGACTCGAGGTCCACACCCGCGACGGCGACGGCTCCTGGGTGCGGCGCGACCTGTACCCCGAGCTGAGCGGCTCCCTGGCGGTGGCCGCGGTGGACCCCGACGAGAACGACCAGGTGTGGGTGACGGTCACCGGCTTCATCGAGCCCACCCGCCTGCTGCTGGGCGACCTCGCGCCCCTCCTCGAGGGCGGGGAGCCCACCGAGCCGGAGCTGATCAAGTCCACCCCCGCCCGCTTCGAGGCGGAGGGACTGGAGGTCACGCAGCACTTCGCCACCAGCGACGACGGCACCCGCATCCCGTACTTCGAGATCGGCCGCGCCGGCCGCGCCGGGGACGAGAAGGAGGCCGCAGGTCCCTCGCCGACCCTGCTGTACGGCTACGGCGGCTTCGAGATCTCCCTGACCCCCGCCTACCTGGGCGCCATCGGCAAGGCATGGCTGGAGCGCGGAGGCACCTACGTGCTGGCCAACATCCGCGGCGGCGGCGAGTACGGGCCCCGCTGGCACCAGGCGGCGCTGAAGCAGAACCGCCACCGCGCCTACGAGGACTTCTCCTCCGTGGCCAAGGACCTGATCGAGCGCGGCGTCACCGACACCGCGCACCTCGCGGTACGGGGCGGCTCCAACGGCGGCCTGCTCACCGGCAACATGCTCACCCAGTACCCGGAGCTGTTCGGGGCGGTCATCATCCAGGTGCCGCTGCTGGACATGAAGCGCTACAGCCACCTGCTGGCCGGCAACTCGTGGATGGCCGAGTACGGGGACCCGGATACCGAGGACTGGGAGTTCGTGCGCACCTTCAGCCCGTACCATCTGCTGACCGAGGGCACCGAGTACCCGCCCACCTTCCTGCTCACCTCCACCCGTGACGACCGCGTCCATCCCGGTCATGCCCGCAAGTTCGCCGCCGCCCTGGAGTCGCTGGGGGCCGACGTGCGCTCCTGGGAGAACATCGAGGGCGGTCATGGCGGCGCGGCCACCAATGAGCAGGCCGCCCGGATGAACGCGCTGATGTACGCCTTCCTGTGGAGCACCATCGGCAGGAACGACGCATGAGCGACCCCGTGCACCCGGCTGCAGGCACCCCTGGTGACCAAGCCCCGGCCGAGCAGCCCGAGTCCTTCGACGACCTGATGGATCGTCTGGCCGCCGAGCAGCAGGACGAGGACGACCCTGCCTCCGGCACAGACGCCGAGGAGGGCCTCGATGCGGACGGCCGCCCCGAGCCGCCGCTGCGCGGTGACGAGGCCGCCACCCTCGACGGCTTCCTCGCCTTCCTGCGAGCCACGGTGCTCGTCAAGACCGCAGGCCTGACCGATGAGCAGGGTGCCCGCCCGGTGCTGGGGACCCTCACCACCGTGACCGGGCTGCTGCGGCACCTGGCCGATGTGGAGCGCTACTGGTTCCGCGCGGTGGTGGGAGGGGTGCCGGAGTCGGAGGTGGGATACCGATGGATGGACGTCTCCGAGAATCCCGACCGCGATGCCGAGTTCCGGCTCGAGGACGGTGCTTCCGTGGAGGAGGCCCGCACCGACTACCGCGAGGCCTGTGAGGGGTCCCTGGCGCAGCGCGCACAGCGGGACCTCCACGAGGAGGTGCGCGGAACCGGCGAGCCCCGCACCCTGCGCTGGGTGCTGACCCACATGATCGAGGAGACCGCCCGGCACGTCGGCCACCTCGATGTGCTCACCGAACTGATCGACGGCCGGACAGGGGAGTGACCGTGCGACTGTTCAACAACCACTCGATCAGCGAGCGCCCGGGCCAGGACGAACTGCTGACCATACGCAACGACCTGATGACGGTGTACCGGGAGATCAGCGACGGCGACGATGCCGATGACCGGCTGTTCCCCCTGCGCTACGCCCGGGCCACCCCGCGGCGCCTGCCCCGTCGACGCGCCCCCGGCAGCGCCCGCACCGTGCCGGACCGCGCCCAGGTGCCGCTGCTGGTGATCCCGGACGGCCCCGGGATGGCCTCCGTTCTCCCCTACGACAACCTGCGCCGCTCCTTGGCCTCGCGCGGCGTCGACGTGCTGATGATGGAGCACCGCGGGGTGGGCCTGTCCCGCCTGGACTCCACCGGGGCGGATCTGCCGGTGGAGTCGATGCGGCTGCGGAACGTGCTCGGCGACCTGGTGGCCGTGCTGGACCACGCCCGGGTGCAGCAGGCCGCCGTGTACGGCACGGGCTACGGCGCGTACCTGGCGCAGGCTCTCGCCGCCCTGCATCCCGAGCGGGTGCACTCGCTGGTGCTGGACTCCCCGCTCACCGGGGCAGACGACGAACTGGCCGGGCAGCAGGCCCTGCGGGACATGTACTGGGAGGGCAACGACCCCACCACCGCCACCACCGCCCGGGTGCTGCGCCGCCTGGTGGAGGGCGGCGTGGTGGACGGTCACCGCGCCGGCACCATCGTGCTGGCCGTCCACGAGTACGGCGGCCCGGAGGCCGTGCGCGACCTGGTGGACCTGCTGGCCATGGACCGCGGCCAGCTCACCTGGAACAGCATCCGGCAGGTGCTCGCCCAGCGCTGGCTGGAATCCACCCCCTACGTGCGCGAGCTGGACCTCGTCGCCCCCATCGCCCACACCGAGCTGGGCGGCGGTCGCCATGCCGACGGTCGGCCGATGGACTCGCTGGTGCTGCCCGCGGAGCAGGCACGAGCCGTCGCGGACTTCGAGGGCGAGCCGTTGGACCTGCACGACCTCGCCGGCCACATCACCGCACCCACCCTGGTGGTCGCGGGTGGTCGTAACCTGCTGCTGCCGCCGCGCACCGCCCGTGATCTCGCCCGGCGGATCCCCGGGGCGCGCCTGCTGGAGCTGCCGGGCACGGGCCATTCGGTGCTGGACTCGCACTCGCAGATCGCGCAGGTGGCCGCCCGCTGGAGCGTGGCGGGGGCCGCGCACCTGCTGCCGGACCGTGCCGCCGAGCTGGCCGAGCTGCCTCGCACCCCCGTCAACAAGGTGCTCCAGCGGGGCCTGCAGCTGGCCATGGCCGCGGAGAGGTTCTCCCCGTGGAGACTGCGACTGGAATCGGCCCGGGTGCGCCGCGAGCAGGCACAGGTGGATCCGCTGGCACGACGATCGCGACGCGTGCGTCTGGACTGACCCCGGCATGTGATCCGCGACCGGGCTGTTCCCGCAGGACAGAGCTCGCTATACCCTTGCTCCCGGGGCCCCGGAGCCGGGGCCGGAGGGGAACGTCACGCGCCGTCGAGCCACCGGGATCCGCAGCGCCGCGCCGCTGGTGCGCAGCCACCGCGGCGGGATCGCGCTGCTCACGGC
>NZ_JADEYR010000013.1 GCF_015209585.1 Brachybacterium epidermidis | reverse complement strand
CTTAGAAAGTAGCACTTTCCAATCGAGACGAGGACCCCATGGACCACCCCGCCGCACCCGCTGACCGTCCGGCCGCCTCCACCGACCGTCGGCCCCCGAACCTGACCCATGCCGAGGTCGACGACCTGGTCGTCTTCCACATCGGCATGACCATCCGCGCCCCGTGGCGGCCGGACCTGTGGGGCCCCGTCGCCGCCGCGATGCCGCGCATGCTCGCCGAGCTGCACCGCAACCGCGCCGCGGCCGCGCGCGGCGAGGCCGAAGACCTCGGCTTCCTCGGCGCGGACACCCTGATCGGCGCGAAGGGCCCCTGGGTGGTGCAGTACTGGCGCAGCACCGAGCACCTCTACGCCTACGCGAGGATGTCGAGCGCCGAGCACCTGCCGGCCTGGAAGGCGTTCAACAAGGCGGCCCGGAGGCATCCCGGCGCGGTCGGGATCTGGCACGAGACCTATGCCGTGCCCGCGGACGGGATCGAGACCTTCTACGGCAACGGGGCGACGGTCGGGCTCGCCAAGGCGGTCGGCTCCGCTCCCCTGGCCTCCCGGGGACGTACCGCCGCCCAGCGGCTCGGCACCCGCTGAGGCGCTGCGCCCCTGTCCTCCCGGGGACGCGACGTCGGGCAGCGATTCGGCACCCTCCACGGCACCGCACCTCGAGCCCTCCGATCCCGGCATCGCCCTCACCGCAGGGCCGGCTCCCGGAAAAGCATGGGGCGCTGGTCGCCGCTGCGCCGTAGTGTTGGCCCTCCGAGCCGCGGCCCCGCCGCGGGGCACCCGCGCGGGGGAACCGGCCCCGCCGACAGGTGGGATCCGCCGGAGATACCTCGACGACCGGTCACCGCCGACCGATCAGGATCCGCCTGCGGCGTCGGCGACCGGTCACCGCCGACCGATTAGGATCCGCCGGCGGCGTCCCCGCGACGCGCACGGCCCGACGGGTCGTCCCCTCGCCGCCGGGCGCCCGGATCGGCTCAGTGGCCGAGGACGCTCCGCGCTGCGAACAGGCTCGCCCCGGGCAGCGTGACCGCTCGGCGGGCGATCTGCTGGATCCGCAGCTGGACACGATTCGCGGGGGCGAAGAAGGAGGCGCTGCGACGGCCCGCGAGCTGCACCTGCTCGGCCGTCGGCCGCCAGCGCCGTTCGTACTCGACCAGCCCCACCTCGACGTGCGGCCCGGCCGCACGGAGGCTCCGTGCCAGCGCCTCGGCCCCCGCGATCGCGAGCGAGGTGCCCTGCCCGGCCAGGAGCGAAGGGGCGTGGGCGGCGTCCCCGGCGAGGGCCACGCGCCCGCGGCTCCAGCGGGGCGCGATCGCCTGGACGGCGAGGTCGTCGTAGAAGGACTCCGGGGCGTTCTCGAGGGCCCGGTCGACCTGCGGGTGGAGGCCGGCGAAGTCGCGCTGGAGCCGGGCCCGGTCGGGGACCGGCCGCTCGGTGCTCGCGACATCGGTGCGCTCGGCGAACATCGCCCCGACCCGGCCGTCGCCGGCCGCGTACGCCCAGCCCACGCGGCCGACGGTGTCGGTCATGAGCATTCGCTCCCCCAGCTCGCCTGCGAGCTCCGGGTCCGGGTAGAGGTAGCTCGCCACGCGGTAGCCCATCGGCACGATCTCCCCGTGTCCGGGCGCGATCCTCTCCCGCACCGGGGAGCGCACGCCGTCGCAGGCCACGACCAGATCGGAGGCGATGCTGGTGCCGTCGGCGAGCTCGACCAGGGCGCCGCGCGGGGAGCCCCCGCCCTGCAGCCCGATGTCGCGGACCGCGACGACACGGGCCGTGTAGCGCAGGTCGACGGAGCGCGGCAGCACGGCGAGGAGCCCGAGCTCGACCTCCGGTCGCAGGATGGAGAAGTAGCGTCCGCCGAGGGCCGCGGCGAGGGGTCCGACGTCGATCCGGCCGGACTCGGCCCCGTCGGGCGTCCCATAGCGCACGCCTTCGTAGACGTGGCCGCGGGAGCGGAGCTCGTCGATGATCCCCATCCGCTCGGCGGAGACGAAGCCGGGGCCGAAGAAGTCGATCATGTAGCCGCCGCCGCGGGGGCCCGGGGAGGCCTCGAGCACGGTGACATCGTGGTCGGGGGCGAGCTGGTGGGCGAGGGCGAGGCCGGCGATGCCGCCTCCGATGACGGTGACGTCCATGCCCTCGACGCTACCTGGATCCAGCCCGCCTGCCCCTTCAGTTCCCCTACTGGATCCCGAGCACAGCGGCAATGACAGGCGCGAACGGCACTGGGTCGAGGCAATCCGACTCGGGCGGTGAGACCGGACTGAAATGGCAGCTCTGGTGGGCGCGCCGCTCCCGACCCCGCTACGAGAACGCAGCAAAGCCGATAGACGCAGCACTTTCAACCCCCTCGACTACTACCCCCGCGCCGAGAGCTCGTGGACCAGACGCTCAGCTGCTTCGATGCCCGGAGGAAGCAGATGAATCGTGCGTGTTGTCTCGTCGTACTCCCAAAGACGATCCCTATGGCCTGGCCTGAGCACATCGCGACGGAACACCGCAATTGACTTATGTTCGATCCAGCGGACCAGGTCTTCTTCCGCAACCTCCCCCGTCTCCGACAGCAGGAGTAGCAGTGCACCCTTTTTCCAAGACAACCCCGACTTCAGAACCCGCTTCTTGCTGCCCGACGACCATACATGAGGAACTTGGCGCTCAACCAACGCCTCGACGATCTCGGCCGCCTCAGTTGTCGTCAAGGTATGAAGGACTCGCACCAGTTCCGCGACGAGCCACTTGCTCATATATAGGACGGCGGTAGCATCCATATTATTCGGGTCGACGTCGCCTCCTGCATGCCCGACGCCTCGGTTGTTTCGAATCTCGTACAGGGCGACGATCATTCGCGGAATCTGGATCTTCACTGCACGCGGCTGGTCCGACTCCTTCTCCATCTCCTTACACGCGTCGACCATGTTCCGAGGCTTCTTCGAGCGGGGTTCGAACGAGCCGTCAGCGAGGCCGCGAATGACCGTATACGCCGCCTCACACAACTTCCCGCCGTTTAGTTCAGCGGGCTCCCACCTGCGTTCAGCGTAGTTCTTAATGATCTCGTTGTACGCATTCAATAAGTCGTCACGCAGTCCGGTCGGCAGCGACTTGAAGGCGCCCCTCGCATTCAGCGCGGTCACGAGTTACCGAGCACCTTATCGATCAGCTCAGGGAAAGAGGAGATACCACCACTCTTCACTTCCAGACGACGGCCCCGCCCTTCGCCCTTCACCACGAATCCATCGATCTTGGGCATATGTTGAGAGGCGAAGTTCTTAGGGTCGTAACAGTGCTTGCTCTCGCAGGCGTCCTTGATCGTGCCGAAGGGAGTGTCTGCGTAACCCATGCCCAACTTCCGCACGACTGTGACTATCCTGGCGACGTTGCGGGCCTGGTCCGAGGTGCTCGACCCGTACCTTCCAAGCGGGCCGATCAGCTTCACGACCTCGCCGTCGATATGGAAAACGCCCTCCAACTTGTCGACGGGGACGCCGGTCTCGTCAGAGACTCGCTGAAGCACCTCCTCCTCACTCACATCGAGCTGAAGTTCCCGACTGCCGTCGTCGCCTGCTTGCTTGACCTGCGGTGCGGGGGGCACCCGACCTGACCCGGTACTGGCACCGCTACTTGGGGCGGTCCCGAGCAGGGACCGCAACGCTTCCTTGAACGCAAGCTCCTGCATATGGTCGGGTACACCCGACTCCTCTACCGCTTTCCACGCAGTCTTGATCGACTCAGCGAGTTCCATTCGCTGCCCCTCCCGCTCCGATGCCCTGGTCCGTACCGAGACGATCCTAAGGCACGGAACGGGCAATTGAAGGGAGTTGCGTTCGTTCCGCCTACGCATACTTCCGGCGCCTTCGTTGCAGGCGGTGGAGTGCGAGTGCCCCGAGCCCGAGCACACACGCCTACTCGGGGCGCGCCTAGTTCTGGCGGGTACGACCGGAGCTGGATACCGCAGGAGGGGTTCGATCGCGACTGCGGGGCCTCCTGTGCTGTGCCTACGACGACGTCTTCGGATCTGGTTCGATGAGCTCTAGCGACTTGACACTCGTTGCCCCACCTGGCGCGAGGCGTCGAAGCCGTCTCCCTCGGAGGACAGTCGTCAACTCAGGAGGCTTATTCCCCCCGATTCCCCGTCTTCGTTCTGATAGGTGTAGTTGGTCATGACACCTGCCTCCCGGCAACTGAAGCATCGCTCCGGCCCGCCGTTCAGTTCGAGCAGGCCACCGACCCGCAGGCCCGCACCGGAGCGCTACTCCCCTTCGGGCTCGCCCGTCGCGACGGCCGGGACGAAGCCGGTAGTGGTGCCCTCGAGCACAGCCTCGTCCTCGTCGGGGTCCACGCCGTCGGCGAACTGCGACCAGTACAGCCGGTGGTAGGCGCCGCCTGCGGCCAGCAGCTCGTCGTGCGAGCCCTGCTCGACGATGTCGCCGTGCTCCATCACCAGGATCACGTCGGCGTCGCGGATGGTGGAGAGCCGGTGCGCGATGACGAAGCTGGTGCGATCGGTGCGCAGCGCCGCCATCGCCTCCTGCACGAGCACCTCGGTGCGGGTGTCCACGGAGCTGGTGGCCTCGTCGAGGATCAGCAGGGCCGGGTCGGCGAGGAAGGCGCGGGCGATCGTGATCAGCTGCCGCTCGCCGGCGGAGACGTTCGCGCCCTCGTTTTCGATGACGGTGTCGTAGCCGTCGGGGAGGGTGTGCACGAAGCGGTCCACGAAGGTGGCGGTCGCGGCGGCGACCACCTCCTCGTCGGTCGCATCCAGCCGGCCATAGCGGATGTTCTCGCGGATCGTGCCGCCGAAGAGCACCGCGTCCTGGAGCACCATGCCCACGCGGGAGCGCACCGCGCCGCGGTCCAGGGCGCGGATGTCCACGCCGTCGAGCCGGATCTCGCCGGCGTCGATCTCGTAGAACCGCATGATGAGGTTGACCAGGGTGGTCTTGCCCGCACCGGTGGGGCCGACGATCGCGATCGTCTGCCCGGGCTCCGCCGTCAGCGACAGGTCGCTGATCAGCGGCTTCTCCGGAGTGTAGGAGAAGGCGACGTGGTCGAACTCGATCCGACCGTGGGTGGGGCCGGTGAGCTCCTGGCGCGGGACGATGCGCCCCGCGGGGGCCGACGCCTCGGCGTGCGCGGCGGCCGAGGCGTCGGTCGAGCCCACGGCACCGGCCGCCTCCTCGTCCCCGGGCCCGCGCGCGGTGATCTGCCCGTCGGGCTCCTGCTCCTCGGCGTCCAGCAGCTCGAAGATCCGCTCGGCGGAGGCGACGCCGGAGATGAGCATGTTCGCCATCCCCGCCACCTCGCCCAGCGGCGCGTTGAACTCGCGGGAGTACTGGATGAACGCGGTGACCTGGCCGAGGCTCATCTGCCCGGCCGCGATCCGCAGACCGCCGACCACGGCGATGCCGACATAGCCGAGGTAGGTCACCCACTGCATGATCGGCATGATCATGCCGGAGTAGAACTGCGCCTTGAACGACGCCTCCCACAGCTCCTCGTTGCGCGTATCGAACTGCTCGCGCATCGAGTCCTGGCGGTCGAAGACGGTGACCAGGTCGTGGCCGGTGAAGGACTCCTCGACATGGCCGTTCAGGCGCCCGGTGCCCCGCCACTGGGCGGTGAAGAGCTTCTGCGACTTCGCGCCGATGATGCCGATGACCACGCCGGAGATCGGCAGGGCGATCAGGGCGATGAGCGCGAGCTGCCAGGAAAGCCAGAACATCATCACGGTGATGCCGACGATGGTGAGGACCGCGTAGACGAGCGAGGCGAAGGCCTGCTGCAGGGCAGTCTGGACGTTATCGACGTCATTGGTGGTGCGGGAGAGCAGGTCGCCGCGCTGGCGGGTGTCGAAGTAGCTCAGCGGCAGGCGGTTGACCTTCGCCTCGATCCGCTCGCGCAGGTCGTAGACGATGTCCATCACCACGTCGTTCAGCAGCCGGCCCTGCAGCCAGTCGAACAGCGCCGCGATCACGTACATCCCCAGCACGATCAGCAGCAGCCGGCCGAGCGCCCCGAACGCGACGCCGTCGCCGAGGAAGCCGTCGAAGATGACGTCCATGGCGTCGCCGAGGATCGAGGGCGCCCACACCGTCAGCACCGTCGAGACGATGCCGAAGGCGAGCACCACGGCGAGCCCCAGCGTGTGCTCGCGGAAGGTTCCGGCCAGGCGCAGCGCGGAGGGCCAGAAGGCCTTCGCCTTGCGGGGCGCGCCCTCACCCCATTCGCTGCTCATCGAGTCCTGCATCTCCAGGATCTCGTCCTCGGTGAGATCGGCGGTCCCGGCGCCCTTGGCCTCGGAGGACTTCTTCGCAGAGGACTTCTTCGCGGAGGTCTTCTTCTTCGTGCTCATGCCATCTCCTCCGCGGTGATCTGGGAGTCGACGATCTCCCGGTAGGTCTCGGAGCTCTCCAGCAGCTCCTCGTGGGTGCCGCGGCCGACGATCCGGCCCTCCTCGAGCACGAGGATCTGGTCGGCGGAGGTGATGGTGGAGATGCGCTGGGCGACGATGATCGTGGTCGCGCCGCGGGTGTGCTGGGCGAGGCCCTCGCGGACCCTCGCATCCGTGGTGACGTCGAGCGCCGAGAACGAGTCGTCGAAGACGAACACGCGCGGCGCGGCGACGAGGGTGCGGGCGATGCACAGCCGCTGCCGCTGGCCGCCGGAGACGTTGGTGCCGCCCTGGGAGACGGTGGACTCGAGCCCGGTGGCGACGGCGTCGCCCTCGCCGGTGGTCCGCTCGCGCACGAAGCCGGCGCCCTGGGCGACCTCGAGCGCGTCCCAGAGCTGCTTCTCGTCGGCCGAGGGGTCGCCGAAGCGGAGGTTGTGCGCGATGGTGCCGGAGAACGGGTACGGCTTCTGCGGCACGAGGCCGACGGCGGCGGAGATGTCGGCGCGGGCGAGGTCGGTGACCGGCACCCCGTCCAGCAGCACCTGGCCGCTGGTCGCGTCGTGCAGGCGCGGGATGAGGCTGACCAGCGTGGTCTTGCCGGAACCGGTCGAGCCGATGATCGCGGTGGTGCGGCCGGCCTCGGCGGTGAACGAGACGCCGTCCAGCACCGGGGATTCCGCGCCCGGGTAGGAGAAGGTGACGTCGCGGAACTCGACGGTCGCTCCCCCGTCAGCCGTCGGCAGCGGGGTCGGGACGGCGGGCTCGTGGAGGGTGGGCGCGGTCTCGAGGACCTCGCTGATGCGGCGGGCGGAGATGATCGCGCGCGGGAACATCATGAACATGAAGGTGCCCATCATGACCGCCATCAGGATCTGCAGCAGGTACTGCATGAAGGCGGTGAGCGCGCCGACCTCGACGAGCCCCGCGTCCACGCGGTGACCGCCGAACCAGAGCACGGCGGCGGTGGCGAGGTGGAGCACGATCGTGATCGCCGGACCCATGATCACGAAGAGGCGGCCGATCCGCACCGAGGTGTCGGTGAGGGTCGCGTTCGCGTCGCGAAAGCGGCCGATCTCGTGCTCCTCCCGCACGAAGGCGCGCACCACGCGGATCCCCATGATCTGCTCGCGCATCACGCCGTTGATGGAGTCGATGTTGTCCTGCATCCGCTGGAACAGCGGCATCAGCCGGGTGACCAGCAGACCGACGATCACCATCAGCACCGGCACGGACACCCACACCAGCCAGGACAGCCCCGGGTCCTCCTGGATCGCCATGACGATCCCGCCGATGGACATGATCGGCACCATGACCATGAAGTTCAGGGTCATCAGCACGAGCATCTGCACCTGCTGGACGTCGTTGGTCGCGCGCGTGATGAGGGTCGCGGCGCCGTAGCGGCCCATCTCCTCGGTCGAGAAGCGGTCCACGCGGGTGTAGACCGAGCGGCGGATGTCGCGGCCCATGCCCATCGCGACGCGGGCGCCGAACCAGACCGACGCGATCGCGGTGATGACCTGCGCCATCGCGACGAGCAGCATGACCCCGCCGACGCGCCAGATGTAGTCGGTGTCGCCGGTGGCGACGCCGTTGTCGATGATGTCGGCGTTGAGGCTGGGCAGGTAGAGGGTCGCGAGCACGGTCGCGAGCTGGAGGACGGCCACGGCGGCCACGTGCGGCAGGTAGGGCCGCAGATGGCGCCGGATCAGGGTCCAGAGCATGAGGGGATCTCCCGGAGCAGGGTGGTGCGGCCCGGCCGACGGGGGTGAGCGGCCGGGGTCTCGTCGGAGCGTAGGACGGGGTGAGGACAGATCCTTTCCTCGAAGGGGCTGACGGGGTCGTCGGCCGAGCGGTCGGATGGGCGCTCACCGGACCGTCCGCAGCCCGAGGTGACGGGCTTCGCCCGGGGCGCCGCAGGTCGCGGCGGAGGGCGGGGCGGGCAGGTCAGGCCCGAGGGGCAATCCTCCCCCGAGCCCGCCGCTCGGCGCACCCGACTTTCGGCCATCGGGGCGGAGATCCGCCCGCAGGCGGAGATCACGGACCACACCACCCGGTCGCCGACGGCGAGGGGGCCGCCACGGTCGTCAGCTGACCTCCCCGCCCGGCTCGGCTTCGCGGACGATGGGACCGTCGATGCCTACGGCCGCCCGCACCGGCGCTTCGTCCGGGAGCGGTGAGGCGGGGCCGGTCAGCCCGCCGGCGTGGTGACTCGCTCGTGCGCCCAGGCGCCGCCCTCGCGCCGGTAGCCGACGCGCACGTGCTTGCGGTCCAGCCGCGACTGGGTGAACTCGTACCAGGCCGGCTGCAGCGCGTAGACCTGCCAGTCCGGGTTCGGGGAGCCGTCGTAGCTCGGGCGCGAGGCCCAGTCGGCCTGCGAGGTCGCCTCGTCCAGCGCCACGACCTCGCCGCCCACCTGCACCTGCCTGCCGCTCTCGCGCCAGAAGAAGGTCATCGCGGCGCGGGGGTCGGCGGCGAGCTGCTCGCCCTTGCGGGAGGTGCGGTGGGTGGAGACGTGCAGGCCGCGCTCGTCGAGGTCCTTGAGGATGAGGGTGCGGCCGACGGGCGCGCCGCCGTCGAGGGTCTGGAAGGTCATGGCGTGCGGCTGTCGGGCGCCGCTCGCGATCGCGTCCTCGAGCCAGTCGAGGAAGAGGGCGGCCGGGTCCTCAGGGACGGAGTCCGGGTCGAGGTCGGGCATGTCCTCGGGGAAGGACGGCAGGGCGCGGAGGCGGTCGGCGAGGTCGCTCATGCCCGCCATCCTCGCGCCGACGGCCCCGCCGCTCAACCCGGTGTCCAGGCAGGGACGCCTCGCTCCCACCGGCCGGTCGCGCGGAGCGCTGGCTGGGGCAGATACACCCAGGTACGCCCCGGCCCAGGTTCTGCTGCCCGCAGGACCGATGCGATGCGCGACATAGGTCCTGGGGGCAGCAAAACCTGTCGGTTCGACGGGCCCGCCCGCCGGCGGGGATCAGCCGAGGAAGGTGCCGTTGCCCGCCTTGATGACGGTGGCCTCGTCCGAGCCGGGCACCGTCACCTCCGCGTCCGCCCAGGCCATGGCCGTGGAGACCACGCCGGTGACGGCGAACAGGATGAGGAACAGCATGAAGGGCTCGGGCAGCTTGTTGCCCGCCCTCTCGACGCCGTTGAGGATCTTGTCGGTCAGGCCGGTCCTGGCCGGCGGAGCGGGTGTTGCGCTCATGGGGTCTCCAGTGGGGGTGGGGAGAGGCCTTCGGTCGTCGGCCGACGAGGGCCGGCGGGGGCTGCTGCGACGGGTCCGCCGACGGACGGCCAGGGAGGGGCCGTCCGCCGCGGCGGATCAGTCGAAGAAGGAGGGGACCTCGATCGCACCGCCGGCTGCGGCGAACTGCTCGGCGACGGCGGCGGCGAGCGCCGGGTCGTGCAGGACGTCGAGCTGGGTGGCGGCCAGGCCGTAGGCCCCGTCGGTCGCTGCCGCGCGGGCGTTGGCCGAGGTGGACTCGGCCGCGAACTCGCGGGTGTGCAGGGCGACGTCGGCCGGGGCGATGCGGATCAGCGGATGCATGCCGGGCAGGCGGTAGCTGACGTTGCCGAAGTCGGTGGAGGCGGCGAGGGTCGTGGAGACCACGCCCAGCGGCAGCGGGTCGCGGCCACGGCGACGCTGCGCCTCGACCCAGCGGCCGGTCAGCGCGTCGTTGGTGCGCACCGGCAGGGAGGGCGGGTGGTGGTCCCAGGTGACGGTCACGCCGACGCCGGCCATCAGGGCCGCGCCGTGGGCGACGTCCTCGACCCGGCGGGAGAGATCCTTGAGGGTCTCGGGCCGCTGGGAGCGCACCTACAGGCCGAGCTACGCGTGGTCGGGGACGACGCTGGCCCGCTCGCCGCCCTCGCGGATCACGGCGTGGATGCGGTCGCTGGGCGGGGTCTGCTGGCGCATCAGGCCGATGCCCTGGTACATCAGGCTCGCCGCGTCCAGGGCGTTCCGTCCCATGAACGACTGCGCGGAGGCGTGGGCGGTGTGGCCGTGGAACTCGACGGTGAGTGTGCGTCTGCCCAGCCACACCTGGTCGGCCAGGTCGTAGCCGGGATAGCCCTGCGCCATGACCGCGGCGTCGAGCCCGTCGAAGGCGCAGTCGCGAGCCATGTACTCCTTGCCGGTGTGGCCCTCTCGGCGGGGGTGCCGAGGTAGGCGACGGTGCCGGGCAAGGCCGAGGGGTCCTTCTTCGCGAGCTCCGTGAGACCCAGGAAGGCGCCCAGGCCCATCACGGCGATGACGATGTGGCCGCAGCCGTGGCCGATGCCGGGCAGGGCGTCGTACTCGGAGAGAACCGCGACGGTCGGCGCGTCGGCCGATCCGGCGCCCTCGCCGCGGATCTCGGCGCGGATCGCCGTGTCCAGGCCGTGCACGCCGAGCTGGGCGTCGATGCCGTGGCCCTCGAGGATCCTCACGATCGCGGCGGCGGAGCGGTGCTCCTCGAAGGCGACCTCGGGATGCTCGGCGAGGTCGATCATCAGGTCGACGAGCTCGGGGCCGGCCTTGTCGACCTCCTCCTCGAGCCGGGAGCGCAGCGCCTCCGGGGTGCCGGTGTGGTCGGAGCCGGGTGGCTCTGCGTGCGCTGAGCCGCCTCCCTCTCCTCGTCGAGCTGGTGCATGTAGGCGGTGGACCGCTCGGTCGAGGTGGACCCGAGCCGCACGGGGGACGGTTCAGACATGGGCCCGAGGGTAACGGGCCTCACTGGATTCCCGTCGCGCCCCTTCCGCCCGTTGCGCTCCCGCCGCCCGCGCGCGTCCATCCCTCGCGACGGTACGATGCCCCCACGGTGCCCCGCGGCGATCCCGCACCGCGCCGTGCGTCGGACCGCCCATCCCTGCGGTCCAGGGCCGTCTCCCGCGGCCGTCGTGCCGTCGACCCCCAGGCGGCGCATCTTCCCCGGGTCGCCGACGTCGTCGACCTCTCTCCCCCGCGCCGTGACCGGCGCAGCTCACCCGGAGGCTCATCGTGAGTGCACCAACCCCGTCCGCCGGCGCCGCCACCCAGAGCGCCGATCGCGGTGCGTTCCGCGGCCGCACCGCCTTCATCTTCGCGGCGATCGGCTCCGCCGTCGGCCTCGGCAACATCTGGCGCTTCCCCGCGGTCGCCTACGACAACGGCGGCGGCGCATTCATCCTCCCGTACCTGGTGGCCCTGCTGACCGCCGGCATCCCCCTGCTGTTCATCGACTACGCGATCGGCCACCGCTGGCGGGGCTCACCCCCGATGGCATGGCGCCGCCTGACCCGCTGGACCGAGTTCATCGGCTGGTGGCAGGTGCTGATCTGCGTGGTCATCGCCGTGTACTACGCGCTCATCATCGCGTGGGCCGCCAATTACACCGTCTTCTCCGTCGACACCCGCTGGGGCGACGACCCCGGCGCCTTCTTCGGCTCCTTCACCCGGGCCCTCGAAGGGGCCGACGTCACCGTCGCCTTCGATTACGTCCCACCCGTGCTCATCACCTGCATCCTGGTGTGGGTGGCCATCGTGCTGGTGATGGTGCTGGGTGTGCACAACGGCATCTCCAAGTCCGCGATGATATTCATCCCGCTGCTGGTGATCATGTTCGTGATCCTGGTGGCGCGGGCCATGATGCTGCCCGGCGCCTTCACCGGCCTGAACGCCTTCTTCCGGCCCAACTGGGGCGCGCTGCTGAGCCCGGGGGTGTGGGTCGCGGCCTACGGCCAGATCTTCTTCTCCCTGTCGGTGGCGTTCGGCATCATGCTCACCTACGCCTCCTACCTGAAGAAGAACACCGACCTCACCGGCTCCGGCCTGGTGGTCGGCTTCGCCAACTCGAGCTTCGAGATCCTGGCCGGCATCGGCGTGTTCAGCGCGCTGGGCTTCATGGCCCAGGCGCAGGGCGTCGCGGTCGACGAGGTGGTCTCCTCCGGCATCGGCCTGGCGTTCATCGCCTTTCCCGCCATCATCGGCGAGGCCCCCGGCGGCGCCCTGATCGGCGTCCTGTTCTTCGGCTCCCTGGTGCTGGCCGGCTTCACCTCACTGGTCTCGATCGTGGAGGTCGTCATCTCCGCGATCGGCGACAAGTTCGGTCTCTCCCGCGTGCCGGCCACGCTGCTGGTGACGGTGCCGCTGGGCCTGTTCTCGATCGCGGTGTTCCCCACCACCATGGGCCTTGCCCTGCTGGACGTGATGGACAACTGGGTCAACCAGTACGGCATCGTCGGTGCCGCCCTGGTGAGCACCGTGGCGCTGGTCTACCTGGTGCGGGCCCTGCCCACACTGCGCGACCACCTGAACCTGCGCGGCTCGTTCCGCCTGGGCACGGGATGGACCGTCTGCGTGGCGGTGATCGTGCCGATCGTGCTGGGCGTCTCGCTGATCGCCTCCACCATCGACCTGATCGGCGGCGAGGGCACCTACTCCGGCTACCCGCTGTGGTTCAACATCGTGTTCGGCTGGCTGATGGCCCTGAGCCTGGTGGTGGGCAGCGTGGTGCTGTCCCTGCTGCCCTGGCCCCGCGACTCGAACCTCAACCGGCCGGACTCCGACGGGGACGAACTGGCACCGCCCGTGGTCCCCGGCACCGGCCTGTCCGGCCATGACGTGGCCACCCCCCACCAGCTGCGCCCGGCCGGGCCGCAGGACGGCCGTTCCTGAGGCCCGCATCCTCAGGCACCCAACCTCTCCACTGTTCCCGAACTCCAGGAGGAGTCAATGTCCGTCTCCGCGATCGTCATGATGGCCGTCTCGATCCTCACCGTGTGGGGAGGACTCGTGGCCGCGGTGCTGAACATCATGCGCCACCCCGAGAGCGACGTCTGACCAGCACTGCTCGAGGCCCTGACCGCTGCGCCCGCCCCGCGGTCGGGGCCTCGACCATGTCCGCGGCACAGCTCGGAAGCCCCGGATGTGACCTAGGTCTACCGGTTGGTCATGGATCGGGACGATCCAATATCGACGAGGGACCAACGTCCCAAGTCGGGCACAGCGGTCACCCTGCAAGGGTGCGCCCGCGCCGCCGCAGGCGCTACGGCTCACATCACCGCTGGCCAGCGCGAGATGTGGGGGAGAAGGCGGAGGAGCGAGCGGCCCCGGGTAGGGATAACGCGCGAAACAGCGCGGGAGTATACAACAGCCCTCCGCACCTACCGACCGCCTGGGCTTACGATTCTGCAACATCACACGCTCCCGCCTAGGGTCGAGTCATGGCGCCCACACAACCGGTGTGCGTTTCGAGACCCGGGAGGTATGTCATGACCGATCCCTACCGTGACCAGAACCAGACCCACCGCGGGGAGCCGTGGAACCAGCCGCCCACCCCGGGCGCGCCTGGCACCACGTCCGGCGGTGTGGAGGGCCAGGGAATCCCCGGCCCCGGCGTTCAGGGCACCGCGGTGCCCCCGCCACCCGTCCCCTACGACGACGACAAGAGCGGAACCGGCCAGCAGGCCAAGGACTCCGCACGCAACGTCGCCGAGGACACCAAGCAGGCAGGCGGCGCTGTGGCCGGCACCGCCAAGGACGAGGCCCTCGGCGTGAAGGACGATGCCGTGCGCGAGGGCCGCAAGCTCTGGGACGAGACCTCCTCGACCCTCAGCACCCAGGCCTCCGACCAGCTCAACCGCGCCGCCGGCACGGTGCGCACCTTCACCGACGACCTCGGGCGGATGTCCCGTGGTGAGAAGCCCGAGGACGGCCTGGCCACCGATCTGGCCCAGCAGGTCACCGACCGCACCGGCGCCCTCGCCGACTGGCTGGAGAACCACGAGCCGGCCGACGTGCTGACCGAGGTCAAGAGCTTCGCCCGCCGTCGCCCCGTCGCGTTCCTGGCGATCGCCGCTGGCCTCGGCTTCGCAGCCGGGCGCCTCACACGCTCCGTCGCTCAGGTCCACTCCGACGACGACGACCAGGACGTCTGGGCCAGCCGCACCGGCACCGCGGGCTTCTACGGCCCGGGTGACAGCCAGTACCGGGCCACCCCCGTGCCCCCGCAGCCGGGATACACCACCGGCGGCACCGTCCCGCCCGTGGACCCGTCCGTCGGCCAGGCGGTCCCCGGCACCCCGGGGTACGACGCACCCGGCCAGCAGGGCTACCCCTACGACGCTCCGGTGCCCCCCGCCGAGCCGACCCGTCCGGTGCCCCCGCGCCTGCCGGAGTCCGATGGGCGAGGTGACATCCGGTGAGCTCCCAGTACACCCCTCCACCCTCCGAGGCCGAGCGCCGGGCGGAGACGGAGTCCCTGGGGACCCTGATGTCCAAGGTCACCACGGACCTGTCCACGCTGATCCGACAGGAGATCGCGCTGGCCAAGGCCGAGCTGACGATTTCCGCCAAGAAGGCGGGCAAGGGCGCCGGGATGTTCGGCGGCGCCGGTGTGGCAGGGCACTTCGTCCTGCTGTTCCTGTCCATCGCCCTGTGGGCCGCCCTGGGCGGCACCGTCATCGGCTACGCATGGGCCGGCGTGATCCTCGCGATCCTGTGGGCGATCCCGGCCGCCATCCTCGCCGTGGTGGGCAAGAAGAACATCGACGAGATCGAGGGCGCTCCGCAGACTGCCGAGACCCTCAAGCAAGTCCCCGAAGCCGTTACTCCCTCTAAGGAACCGCGATGAACCAGCAGCATCCTGACGAGATCCGTGCCGATATCGAGCGGACCCGCTACAACCTGTCCAACGACGTGGACGCCATGGCCGAGAAGGTCACGCCCTCCAACGTCGCCCACCGCCAGGTCGACAAGGCCCGCGGTGCCGTGCGCGACGCCGTGGGCGGTGTGAAGGACCGCGTGATGGGGACGGCCGACGACGTCGGCACCAGCGTCTCCGACACTGCATCCAGCGCCAAGCACGGCGTGCAGTCCGCGGCGCAGGACGCCGGTGACGCCGCACGCCGGGCACCTCACCAGATCAAGCGGCAGACCCAGGGCAACCCCCTGGCCGCTGGTCTGATCGCCCTGGGCGTGGGCTGGCTCGCGGCCTCACTGCTGCCCGCCTCCCAGAAGGAGCAGCGTCTGGCCCAGCACATCGAGGATCGCGCACAGCCGGTCCTCGACGACGTCAAGGACCAGGCCCGCCACGTGGCCGACGAGCTCAAGGAGCCCGCTCAGCAGGCTGCCCAGAACGTCAAGGAGTCCGCTCAGGACAGCGCCGAGAACGTGAAGCTCGAGGCGCAGATCCAGAAGGACGAGGTCACCGACTCGGCCAAGAGCAACGCCGAGGACGTCAAGAACACCGCGCAGGACAGCTGACGCTCACCGGACCGGGCCCCGTGCCCGATCCGCTCCCCCGTCGACGGCCCGACGGCCCCGCCCCAGTGGTGGGTGCCGCCGGGCCGTCGGCACGACTGCTCAGCGGTGGAGCGGGTACTGGCCGCCCACCCAGTACGCCCCGATCACCGTGAGCGCGGAGGCGGCGAGCACCGCGACATCGAGCGCGGTCACCCTCAGGTAGGCGAGGCGCAGGGTGCGGCCGCTGGTATTCGCCGCGCCGTAGGTGAAGCCCCGGGTCTCCAGCGCTTCCACGGTGGTGCGCACGTTCTTGGCGGTGTTCAGCATGATCGGATAGAACGCGGTCACGGCCAGTGTGCACCACTGCAGGATCACCCTCCATCCGAGGATGCCCCGATGCGGCGGCGGGGCGTGGCGCAGCCGTTGCCCCTCGAACACGGTCACGTACTCGTCCACCAGGATCGGCAGCATGCGGTACCCGTAGCTCACGCCGAAGGCGAGCAGTTCGGGGGCCCGCAGCGCCAGCAGTGCGTCCGAGAGCTTCTCCGGGTCCAAGGACACGAAGGCCGCCATGGATGCCATCGAGACTGCACCCAGCTTGAGGTTCAGCTCGGCCAGCGCCACCAGCGTGTCCAGGTTGCCGCCGAACAGGAACGAGGCGAGGAACAGCCCCACCACGTCGGCCCCCAGGCCGATCACGAACAGGCCCAGCACCAGCGGTCCCACCCGGGCCAGGGCCACCGAGGCCACACCCAGGCCGAACAGCATCAGCAGCACAGTGAGGTTGTGGGTGAACCAGGGAGCCAGCGCCAGCAGCACGTACCAGGCCAGCACCATGCGCGGATCCATCCGGGCGAAGAGGCCGCCGCGCGTGGAGTAGGCGGTGCGCAGCAGTTCAAGGCGCACCCAGTCGACGCTGAGCACGTCATGGGTCTTGCGGGCCATCAGCGCTGGCCTCCGATCATGAGGGCGGGTTGCTGGTCGCGCAGATGCTCACCCAGTTCGGCGGCGGTCAACGGCAGTGGGTCGATGCCCAGGCTGTGCGCGATCCGCGCGGCCTGGGGAGGCACCAGTCGCGCCTGGCGGGTGATCTCGGGGCGCGCGAACAGCTCGCGCGGGGTGACGTCGGCCAGCACCCGGCCCTGGTCCAGGACGATCACGCGACTGGCCCAGGTGGCCACCAGCTCCATGTCGTGGCTGGCCACCACCGCGCAGCGCACTGTGTCGGCCAGTGAGTCGAGCATCCCGATCACGTCGTCGCGGGAGCGCACATCGAGGCTGGAGGTGGGCTCGTCCAGCAGCAGCAGGGAGGGGCGCATGGCGAGCCCGATGCCGATGGTCGCGCGGCGCTGCTGGCCGCCCGAGAGGCTGCGGCCGTCCCGCTCGGCGAGCTCCTCCAGGCCCACCCCCCCAGCACCTCCTCCACCAGCTCCTGCGCCCCGGGACCTGGCGGCCCGCAGGGAACAGCGCGATGTCGGCCCGCACGGTGTCCTTGAGGAACATCCGCTGAGGGTGCTGGTAGAGGTAGGAGACATGGTCGGCGAGGCGGGCGGCGGAGCGGGAGCGGGTGTCGATGCCGGTGACCGTGACGGTGCCCGAACGGGGGACCATCAGGCCGGTCAGCAGTTTCATCAGCGTGGTCTTGCCGGCGCCGTTGGTGCCCACCAGTGCGATCCGCTCCCCCGCGTGCAGGTCGAGGTCCAGGTCGATCAGCACCGGAGCGAGATCGCCGCGCACGGTGCGGTAGCCGTGGTTCACCCCGCGCAGGGAGGCGACGACCTCGCCGCGGCCCTCGGGCCCGACGGTGTCATCCGCGGCGGGATTGGCAGGCGGTGCGTCCCGCAGGTGGGGGCGCAGCATCGGGACCGCGGAGTCCACGTCGAGGGCCACCCGATCGGCGCCTACCGCCGCGGTGAGGGACACTGCATCGGGCGCAGGGATGCCGTTGTCCTCCAGTTCGCGGTGGCGGTCCATGGCCTCCTGGACGGGCAGGTGCCACACGGGGGCGCCGTCGGCCATCAGCACCACCGAGCGGGCGAACTCCGCGATGAACTCGGCGTGGTGCTCGATCGTCACCACGGTGATGCCGTGCTCGCGGTTCAGCTGCTGGAGGCGCAGGTAGATCTCGCGGGCGCGCGCCGGGTCGAGCTCGGCCACCGGCTCGTCGACCACCACCACCTCCGGCCGCAGGGCCAGCACGGCGGCCAGCGCCACCAGGTGCGACTGCCCTCCGGAGAGCTGCCACACGAAGCTGTCGCGCAGGTGGCTGATGCCCAGCTGCGCGAGAGCCTCCTCGGTGCGCTCGCGGTAGTCCGCATGGCCGAAGTTGAGGGGCCCGAAGGCGACCTCGTCGCGGACGGTGGGCCGCACCAGCTGGTTCTGGAAGTCCTGGTACACGTACCCGACCCGGCTGGACAGCTCGGCGACGGAGGATTCCCAGGTGTCGGTGCCGCCCACGTGCACACTGCCGGCGAAGTCACCGTTCCAGTAGTGCGGCACCAGTCCGTTGAAGGTCTTGCACAGGGTGGTCTTGGCAGAGCCGTTGCCCCCGACCACCGCCACGAAGTCCCCGCGCTCGATGGTGAGGTCGACGTTGCGCAGGGTGTCGCGGTCGGTCCCGGGATAGCGGAAGGAGAGGTCCTTGACCACGATCACCGGGTCACCGCTGCCTGTGGACGGAGAGGAGGACGGGAACGGGGAGGAGGTCGGGGGCACGGTCTGCACGGGATGCTCCGGCGGGTCGGTCAGCGCTGCTGACGGGTGTAGGGCGATTCGGCCCGGTCCGCCTCGGCCCGGCCGGAATCGGCCCGGTCCGCCTCGGCCCGACCAGAATCGGCCCGGTCCGCCTCGGCCCGTGCGACGTCCTCGCGCACCTCAGCTTCGTGCAGCTCGGTGTCGGCGGCGGTGCGGGAGAGGCGGAACAGGATCAGCGCCACGAGCAGCACCAGCGCGATCGCCACCACCGAGACCACGATGAACCAGCTGCCGAACCGGTCGAGGAAATCGGGCTCCCACTCGCCGGCGTTGAGGTCGAAGGCCTCCAGGAACGCGAAGCCGAAGGAGGCAATGGCCAGCAGCAGCGCGAAGCCGACGAACAGCGGGGTGCGCGGGGCACGGCCGGGGATCGGCTCACCGGGAACGCGGGGGCGCATGCCCATCAGCGGCTCGATCTTCCCGTGCAGAGCCGGGATCAGCCACAGGGCAGGGATGGCACCCAGCAGGATGCCGCTCATCAGCACGTCCACACCCAGACCGATGATCTCCAGGGCCAGCACCGACTCAGGCAGACCCTCCACGAACTCGGCGTCCTCCACGCCGATCCACACCTTGGACAGGTCCACCACGGCCGAGAGCACCTTGTCCACCAGCACCACCACCAGCGCACCGATGACGATCTGGACCCGGCTGCGGGGATTGCGGATCAGGGAGCCGGCGATGTAGACCGCCAGGAACATCTGCAGGTAGCCCTCGACCTCGGCAAGGCCGGAGAAGTCACCCATCAGCAGATCCGTGAAGACGATCTCTCCCAGCGGTGCGCCCAGCGCCGCCCAGAGCGGGGAGAACAGGGCCGCCATCACCAGGGGAACGAACACCATGTAGGAGACGGAGACGTCGACGGGGCCGATCGAGGGGTCGGGGATGATCTCCAGGATGATGTTCGAGAGCCCGAACAGGCTCATCGACAGCACGAAGATCATCAGCTTCTGGGAAGTAGTCAGGTCCACGCGGCGCAGGCCGTCCACGGTGCCGCGCAGGGTGCCGCGGCGCTGGTCGTCGGTGGTCCGGGGTGAGTTCTGGGTGGTCATGGCGGGGCTCCTTGGGGCAGAAGGACAAGCAGGTGAGAAGGGCAGGACGTGGGGTCAGGACGTGGGGTCAGTGCGTCGGATCGGTGTGGAGAGTCATGAGGCAGGGGTCAGGCGCGAGGCGAGCAGGTCGATGACGTCGAGCGGTGAGTCGAGCACGTGGTCGGCGTGGCCGGCAGCAAGGGCGGAGTCGAGGGCCTCGTCGGGGTCCTTGCCACCGCGCAGCAGGCACACGGTGCCGATCCCGGCCTCGCGACCGCCGCGGCCGTCGTTGAGGACCTTGTCCCCCACGTAGACGACGTCACCGGGATCGGTCTCCAGCCCGGCGAGAGCCGCCTCGAAGACGGCGGTGCCGGGTTTGCGCACCCCGATCTCGTCGGAGTACGCGGCCGGGCCGATCAAGTGGCCCACGCCGTAGCGCTCCAGGATCTCCCGCACCCCGCGGCCGGAGATGGTGTTGGACACGATCCCGACCACGACTTCGTGCTCGGCGCACCACCGGATCAGCTCGACCGCCCCGGGGCGCGGGGCGGGCAGGGACTTGGCGCGGTGCAGCGCCAGGGACAGCTGGGGACCCTCGATCCGAAGTGCGGCCCGGAGGGTCTCGGGCAGGTCGCGGCCGACCAGATCGCCCCACAGCTCAGCGGGGTCCACCTCCGCGTGGCGGTGCCCGGCATCGGCCTGGGCGTCGCGCTCCCTCTTGCGGGCCCGGTGCCGCTCCCAGCCCTCGTCCACGGCCTGCTGCGCCTGCTCGATGGTGACAGGGGTCCCGATGCGCTCCGCGAGGTCGACGATCAGCTCGCCCACCTGTCGGTTCCGCTGCGGGTTGGGAGTGGACAGGGTGATCACGCCGCCGTGGTCCAGCAGCAGAGCGGGATGCGCGGGGCCGGCAGCAGTCGGGCGCAGGCCGCGGTCGGTGACACCGAGGCGAGCTGCTGCTGCGGGCTCAGAACCGCGGTCGCCCTCGGCCAGTGCCGTGTGGAGGTGGGCCACCAGGTCCTGAGGCGTCTCCAGGATCAGGTCGGGGATGTCGGTGACCGCGAACGGAGGGTGGTCGGTGCGACGGTCGCGGGTTATCACCACGGTGCCAACCCCGGCACGGCGACCGGCGGCGACGTCCCGATCGAAGGTGTCGCCTACGTACCAGGCATGCTCGGGCAGGGTCCCGAGTGCCTCGGCGGCTCGGTGGATCATCCCGGGGTGGGGCTTGCGGATGCCCACCTCATCGGAGTACACCTGCACGCCGAAGTACCGGGCCAGGCCGTGCTGCTCGAGGATCTCCCGGTGCGCGCGACCGGAGTGGGCGTTGGAGACGATGCCCAGGCGGACGTCGTTCTCACGCGCCACGGACAGCAGCTCCGGGATGCCCGGGCGCACATGGTGGTCGGAGACCAGCACCGACATCGAGGCCAGGATCGCGCTGGCGTCCAGTGCCAGGGCGGCCCGGGCGGCCGCAGGGAGATCGGCCAGCAGGAAGTCCGCGACGATCTCGCGCGGCGTGAGCTCCCGCGGCTCGTGGCGGCGGGAGGCGGCGTTCTTCCACAGCGACAGTGCGGTGCGGCCGGCTCGCAGGGACTCCTCCAGCTGCTCGGCATCGAGACTGATGCCAAGGGCGCGGCTGCGGTCCTCCAGCTGAGCAGCCAGGTCCCGGGCCCAGCTCACGCGGGGCGTGGTGGAGAAGACCACGCCGCCGAAGTCCAGCAGCAGGGCCCGGGGGCGCGGCAGTACGGCAGGGCGGTGCTCGTCGGCGGCAGGGGTGGTGGTCGACAGCGCGGTGCTCACGTCTCTCCGTTCGGGGGGAGGCCCGGTGGTGGGCCGGTGGTTCCCACGCTAGGAGCGACCGGCGGGCCGCTCGTGAACAGTCGGTGAACCCGTCGGCACACCTTCGCCACGGTGCCTGAAACTCTTCAGGTGCGCACGTCATCAGCGCATCGGCGCGGGCGACCCGGGTGATAGACGTGGGGCGTGAGATCCTCGCGCCCCACCCTCGCCGCCGTCGCCCGCGAGGCCGGGGTCTCCTCGGCCACCGCCTCGATGGCGCTCAACGACCGCCCCGGGGTGCGGCGGGAGACGCGGCTCGCGGTGCTCGCCGCCGCCCGTCGGCTGGGGTACCGCCGCGCGGGTGCGGCCTCCCCCGGGGGTGGGCTGATCGGGGTGCTCCCCACGGACCTCGGCAACCCGTACCACACCGATGTGATCGCGGGGATCGAGGAGCACGCGGAGCGGGAGGGGCTCGGAGTGGTGATCGCGCATGGTCGGCGCGACAGCGCTCACCTGGAGCGGCAGCTGCAGCGTCTGCTGGCCCTGGGCGTGGACGGCGTCATCGCGGTGACCACCTGGCTGAGCCCTGCCGCTCTCGAGGCAGCCGCGGCGACACTGCCGGTGGTGGTGATCGGCCGTATGCAGGACGCGGTGCCCGGTACGGACACGGTGCGCAACGACGACGAAGCAGGGGCGGCGCTGGCGGTGCGCCACCTCGTGGAGCGGGGCCATCGGCACCTGGTGCACGTCACCCTGTCCACCCGCCCTGGTCCCGCGTCCCGGCGGGCCGGGTTCCTGGCCGAGGCGGAGCGCCTGGGTCTGCGCGAGCAGGTGCACGTGATCGGTCCGGACTCGCCCCGTGACGGGATGGAGATGGTGCTGCGCGCGCTGCGGCGCGGTGACCAGGACGCTCCCACGGCGGTGTTCGCGGCGAACGACATCGCGGCGGTCTCGGTGCTGCACCGGGCCGCGGACCACCGGGTACAGGTGCCGCAGCAGCTCAGCGTGGTGGGGTACGACAGCTCCACCGTGGCCCTCACCGTGCGGCCGCACCTGACCAGCGTGAACCAGCCACGATCGGAGATGGGCCGGCTCGCGGCGCAGATGCTCCAGGAGAGGTGGCGGGGTCGCGAGCACGACTCCCTCAGCGTCGTGGCACCCGTCCTGCGGGTGCGCGGCTCCACAGGGATCGGGCCCGCCCTGCGGTGAGGGGGCGCCGAATGTGACCTGGGCCGTCCCGGTTAGCGCCAATGGGGAGCGTCGGGTAACCTGTATCTCGCTCTATGAGCGCTGGAGGATTCGCCTAGCGGCCTATGGCGCACGCCTGGAACGCGTGTTGGGTTAACGCCCTCGGGGGTTCAAATCCCCCATCCTCCGCCGTTGTCCTGAGTCGCGACATCGTTGACAGATGATGTCGCGACTCAGGCTTTTTTGCGTGGGTTCACTGGCTGGCCGGGGCGGGGTGTCTGGGTGGGTGTGCTGTGGGTTCGCGGGAGCTTGGGCTGGTAGTCCCGGCCGGGGTCGATGCGGTACTCACCGGTCAACGATCACCAGCACGATCCCTGCCCAGGGCTGTGTCGTGAACTCACACACCGCACCCTGCGCCGCGTGACCAGCGATGATGGTGTTTTCCGTGCTGGATTAGCTATGCAGGATCACTCGAGCGAGCCAGTGAGCCCCGGCAACCACAGCGACAGCGCGGGCACGTACGCGATGAGGATCAGCAGTGCGATAAGCGCGGCGAAGAACGGCAGCAGGCGCGGCACCACCCGCTCGATGCTCACCCCCGTGATGCCGGTGGCGACGAACAGCACCGACCCGACCGGCGGGGTCATGGTGCCGACGCACATCGCCATGATCAGCACCATGCCGAAGTGGACCGGGTCCATGCCTACGCTCTCTGCGATGGGCAGCATGATCGGGGTGAAGATGAGGATCGCCGGCGTGATGTCCAGGAACGTGCCCACGGCCAGCAGCACAATGAGCATCAGAGCGATTACCACCGGCCCGGAGGACGCGACCGACAGCATGGCGTCGGTGATCGCCCCGGGGATCCCGCTGAACGCCATGATCCAGCTCATCGCGCTGGAGGCGGCCACGAGCAGCATCACCACGCCGGTGGCGCTCACGGTGTCGCGGATGATCCGTGTGATCGTCTCCCGGTTCAGTGCTCGGTAGATCAGGGAGAGCACCAGGCAGTACACGACGGCGACGGCGGCACCCTCCGTAGCGGTGAAGACGCCGGCCACGATGCCGCCGACCACAATGATGATCAGCAGCAGCGAGGGGATGGCGCGCAGCAGCACAATGAGCCCCTGCCGTATGCCGACGCCCTCGCCTCCACGCAGCCCCTGGCGCAGCGCGATCGCTGTCGCCACCGCGATCACCACGAGGCCCATCAGGATGCCGGGAATGTATCCGGCCATGAACAGCGCCGAGACGGACACACCGCCGGCGATCGTGGAGTAGACGATCGCTGCGGTGGTCGGCGGGATGAGCAGCCCGGTGGAGGCGGAGGAGATGTTCACCGCGGTCGAGAACGCCGGGTCATACCCTTCCTCGTCCTGCCGACGGTGCAGGGTGCCGCCGATCGCGGCAGCGGAGGCCACCGCGGATCCGGACAGGGCGCCGAACAGCATGTTCGCCACCACGTTGGTGTGCGCGAGGGAGCCGGGCACGCGACCAACGATCACGAGTGCCAGGTCGATCAGGCGTCGCGCGATACCGCCGCTGTTCATGATGTTGCCGGCGAGGATGAACAGGGGGATCGCCAGCAGCGGGAAGCTCTCCACGCCGCCGGTCATCTGCTGCCCGAGGATGAAGGTGGCGTCGCTCCAGCCGAGCACCGCGACGATGGTGACGAAGCTCGAGACGCCGATCGCAATGGAGATCGGGACCGATGCGAACAGCAGCAGGAAGAACAGCCCGAACAGCAGAAGGGCAGCACCGAGGGCGCTCATCGCTTGTCCTCCGTCCGTGTCGAGGGACGGCTGGTATCCGCCGTGGATCGGGTATCGCCTGCGACGGCTGAGGGCTTAGTCGCCTGCGTCGCCGCGGCTGCCTGGCTGCTCGTGCCGTCGGCCGACGGGTCCAGCAGGGCGGTGACCTGAGCAAGAGCAATCATCAGGCCGCTGATCGGGACGATCGCGTAGACGGCGCCACGGGAGATGCCCAGCAGCGCCGACATATCGCCCAGCGAGGACAGCACCAGCATCACACCGCCGATACCGAGCACGAGCACGGCGAACAGCAGCACCAGCACGTCCACGGCGCGGGTCAGTCCGCGCCGGGCGGGGGCCGACAAGCGGTCCGGAAGGATCGACAGCGCCATGTGCCGACGCTCGAGGAATGCGTACGACGCCGCGAGGAAACTTGTCCAGATCAAGGCGTATCGCACCAGTTCCTCGGTCCAGGCGGTGGGCTGGTTCAACGCGTAGCGCGTGACGATCTGGATCATGACCAGCACTGTCATGAGTACGAGCAGTGTGCCTGCGCTCCACAGCAGGGCCGTGGCGAGGCCGCGGCGGATGGTTGCGATGCCTCTCATACCAGCTCTCCTCAGCCTCGTGCCTTCTCGATGATGTCCAGAACGTCGGCCACCTCGGGGAAGTCCGCGCCGAACTCGTCGACCACCTCGCGGGTTGCCTCCCGGAAGCCCTCCTGATCGATGTCCTCGATGAACTTCACGCCCATCTCGGCCGCTGCGGAATAGGACTCCTCGATGCTGGTGGCCCAGTCCTTCTTGTGGTTCTCGGTGGCGGCTTGCGCGGCCTCCCGCAAGGTGGTGCGGTCCTGTTCATCCAGCCGCTCCCAGGCGGGCGTGCCAATGGTGAGCAGGTCGGGGATGCGCGTGTGCTCGGTGAGGGAGAAACACTTGGCTACTTCGCCGTGCCCGGACTGGTCCAGCGCGGTCTCATTCGATTCGGCGCCGTCGATCAGCCCGGTCTGCAGGGCGGTGTAGATGTCACCGAAGGCCATGACGATCGGGGAAGCGCCCAGCGCGGACATCATCCGCACCTGTGTGCGCATGTCCTGGATGCGGATCTTCAACCCGGCGGCATCCTCCGGTGTACGCACCGGAGTGCTGCCGGTGTAAAAGGAGCGGGCGCCGGAGGTGAAATAGGTCAAGCCCAGCAGGCCAGCATCCTCATTCGAGGTGAAGAAGCGCTGCATGGCATCGGAGTCGAGCGCCGCGTAGTAGTGCTCTTCGGAGTCGAACACGTAGGGCAGTCCGAATGCGTGGTAGCCCGGGTTCCAGGCGGCAAGCCCTGGTGAGCCGACGCGGGTCATATCGACGATTCCTTGACGTAGCTGGCCGAGCACCTGGGGTTCGCTCCCCAGCTGTCCGCTGTCGAACATGGAGATCCGCAACCGGCCCTCGCTGCGCTCCTCCACCTCAGTCGCGAAGGCGGCGAGGGCCTTCGACGTCACGTGCTGTGGGTCCAGACTGTTGGCCAGTGACAGCGTGAGCGGTGCGGAGCTGCTGGCGTCCGCACTGGTCATCTGCCGGGAGGGGTCGCCGCAGCTGGCGAGTGCCATCGACCCGAGGCCAACGGCGCCAGCGAGCGCCAGAGCGCGGCGCCGGGTGGGGAGCGCGTGGTTCATCGCAATCTCACATTCCGATCATGTCGAAGGGCTCGACGCTGACCACGATGCGGTGGTCGGCACCGTCGTCCGGCATGCGCACCAGTGCGCGGCCGAGCTCCGGGTCGTAGTGCCAGGCCCGCCGTGCCGCATCGAAGCGCGGGCGATGCAGCTCCTGGTCAATGCGCTCACCGTCGATCTGCACCCAGTACGGGGCACTGGACGGGCAGATCACCTCCCACTGCACGTGGCTGAGCGGGCTGCGGAAAGAGCCCGAGCGCGTCACCGTGATCTCGATGCGGTCACCGCCATTGACGGTGATGGTGGATTCGCGCAGGTCGCCGCGCTCGTAAGCGCGGGTTGCGCCGTCGTCCTCGTAGAGCACGAACTCGGCGGGGCCGTCGGCAGCGGCCGGGGGTGCGCACAGAATTCGCAGACTCTCGGGTCCCGCGCCGGTCAGACTCATCGGCTGCTCGGCAGCGATCGGCAGGATCGCGCCATCGGGCAGGAACAGCGGGATGGAGGAGAGGTCCACGTCCAGGGTGATCTCCTGCCCGCCCTCGTGCACGCGTCCTGTGTCGAGCTCGTGGAAACGCCGCCCGGCAGGCAGACGCACGGTGCGGGTCCGCGCCCCCTTTTCGAGCACGGTCGCGACCAGCAGGGCGTCGCCGAGCATGAACTCGCTGCTGGTGGTATCCAGTGCCGGGTCCTGCTGGAAAGCGGAGACCATCGGCTCCATCAGCGGCAGACCCTCGACGTACGCGCGGCGCATCAGTGAGTACAGGTAGGGCGTGAGGCGGTAGCGCAGCAGGATCGCCTCGCGCACGAGCGGAGCGACCGACGGATGCATCCATGGCTCAGTGACCGTGTTGTCGCTGTTGACCGAGTGGATGGAGAAGCGCGGCTGGAAGATGCCGTGCTGCACCCAGCGCAGCAGCAGTTCGGGGCCGGGCCGTGGACCGGCGAAGCCGCCGATGTCGCAGCCGTGATGGGCCACACCGGACAAGCCCATCCCGAGGATCGTGGCGATGTTGTGCTGCAGCGATCGCCAGGAGGTGAAGTTATCGCCCGCCCACGTCTGGGCGTACCGCTGGATGCCGGCGTGCCCGGCACGGCACACCACGAACGGGCGAGCGTCGGGGTCGACGGCGCGGATCGCGTCATGGGTGGTGGCGCACATGAGGTTCGCCATCACGGTGCGCAGTCGGCCGATGGTGGCGCCGTGGCCTTCGAAGTCGACCCGGGCATCCTGATCCACGATCGAGTCGTACTCGCAGTTGTCGTTCCAGACCGAGAGCGTGCCCTTGTCGAGCACGGCCTCCTGCAGCCAGGTCGCCCAAGCCTCGCGGGCGGCTGGGGACGTGAAGTCGACGAACCGGCCGGGGCCGCCCCACCACATGCCACGCTCGGCGTCGGGGGCGACAACGGCGTCGGCTGCATGGTTCGCTGCGTTGTCGATTCCGGAAGAGCCGTCGGGTCCGGCGGAGCCATCTGCCCCAGCCGGGCCGTTAGCCCCGCCTGCATCGCTCTGCGTGCCCTCTGCTGTGCGCACGAGGACGCCGGCACTCGCGAACTCGCTCAGGCGCGGGTGCACGTCGAGGATGCCGGGTTTCACGTTGGGGGAGACGACGATGCCACGCTCGCGCATTGACGCGAAGAACCCCTCGGGATCGGGAAAGCGGTCATCGTTCCAGGTGAACACACAGCGTTTCGGCCCGTCGGCCGTGTCCTGGGTGGTGTAGCCGGAGGAGAGCTGGAAGCCGTCCACCGGGATGCCTTCGCTGCGCGCGGTGTCGATGAAGTTCAGCAGCGCCTGGTCGCAGTTGCGATCCAGTTCGGCGTAGAACATGGACGAGGCGAGGTAGCCGAGCGCCTGCCGCGGCAGCATGGCGGAGCGGCCGGTGAGCATCGTGATGCGCCGCACGACGTCACGGATCGACGGGCCAGCGATGACGAACAGATCCAGGTCCCCGCCGTCGGCGCGCATGCGGGTACGGCGCGGCCAGTAATTCGAGTGCTCGCGCGCGAGATCCAGATCCAGCGCCCACGTCGTGTGCCAGAACATGCCGCTGGCTCGCCGGGTGGCGCGGTCCAGGCGGATCCCGGCCGGGATGTGTTTGTACAGCGGATCCGAGTTCTCGGGGTCGAAGCCGAGTGCGTCCTTCGGGCTCAGCGTCAGGGCGCGACGGGACTTGTCCAGGCTCCCGGTGCTCTCACCGAAGCCGTAGAACGCGTCGTGCTCGCCGGCCACGGCATAGTGCAGCACGCGCTTGTTGGTGTCCTGTTGCCAGGCGATCCCCGGCACGTCGCGGTGCAGCACCTGGCCGTCCTGATCCGTCACCGTGATCGCGAAGGGGTTGCGGTCCACACGCACGGTGAGTCGGCCGCCGCTGATCAGCACGTGGTCGTCCTCATCCGCGTCCATCGTGAGCGGGAGGGGATCGACGCGAGTGCGCTCCTCGCCAAGCACGGGATCAAGGCGGTCTTCCCAGGCGGTGGTGACCAGGCTGTAGGAGGCTTCCTCGAAGGCTCCGTCGAAGCTGGCACGGATTCTCAGTACTTCGGGCGTGAGCAGCAGCAAACGGATCTCTGGCCCGTTGGTGAGCAGGCGGATCCAGGGGCCGTCTGTGTGGACGGTGTGCAGCGCACGGGCGATGGGCATCGCTCTCCGACTCCTTCGGCGGTCTCGGCACAGGGCAGCGCAGGGAACACAGCAACGGTGTCGAGTCACTGTGACATGCTCCACCGGTTGCCGCGCATTGTCATCGATTGCCGTCCGCAACGAACACGACCCCCGGTTCGTCAACGATGACGCGACTCACCGGTCAACGATCACCAGCACGATCCCTGCCCAGGGCTGTCAACGATGTCGTGAACTCGCACACTCCATCCTCCGCCGAACGAAAGGCCCCTGACCTGCGATGCTGATCGCGAGTCAGGGGTCTTTCGCATGTTCCGGGCGGCAGCGGTCCGCCACCTGCCCGAACACCGTCCCCCGAGCCCGGGCACCCCGATATCCTTCGTGTGAGCCAGCGCATGGGAGGGGGACGTGATGTCGGCACCAGATTCAGGGGGCTACGGCCAGACGCCACCGCCGAAGAAGCCCTGGGCCCTGATCACGGTGGCCTCGGGCTGCATCCTCACGCTGCTGCTCGGGATCGGCGGCGGGATCACCTACCTCGCGCTGTCCGGCCGCGGCGAGCAGACGGCAGAACCCACCACCACGCCGGAGCCCGAGACCACCACGCCGTCGCCGACCACCGAGACCCCCACCACGGAGAGCCCCACGGCGGAGGCCCCGACCTACAGGATCATCTCCCCGATCGACGAGGTCGAGGGCAGCGCCGATGACGTCTGGGCGATCCTGGCCGCCTCCCCGCTCACCGAGGGAACGATGGAGGCGACCGGCACCTGCGAGCTGCCGGCGACACAGGTGGATCACGACGCCGAGCAGCTGCAGACCCTCCTCGACGCCGCCGGCGCCTGCCTGAACCGGGTATGGGCGACCGCGAGCTCGGACCGGAACCTGCCCTGGATCCCGCCGAGGATCCAGGTGCACACCTGGCCGGACATCCCTCAGTCCCCGTGCGAGCCGGACACCTTCGAGCAGACCTCGCCGCGTCAGTGCAATCTCGACGGGGTCCTCTACTGGCCGCTGGGCGCCGGGTACGGGGCACAGCAGGAGGATCCGGCGAAGGTCCCCACCATGTACCTGTGGGACCTGTCGCTCAACTACCTCAACGGCGTCACCTGGAACACGGGGATGTGGCCGTACTACCGAGCGCTCGACGCGAAGCTTGAGGACGATCCGGACCGGCAGGCGGAGGCGGATCGGCGCTACTGGCTGCAGCACCTGTGCCTGGCGAGCGCGGTGAGCATGCGCGTGCCCGAGTCCTCGCAGCCGTCCCAGCAGGTGCGGGACATCCTCACCAGCGTGGAGCACTGGACCCCGGCTGACGCCTCCACCTCCACCATCGCGCCGGAGTCCCGCGCGCACTGGGTTAGGCAGGGATTCGAGGCCGGGGGCGATCTCACCCGCTGCAACACCTGGCTGGCGCCGACGGAGCAGGTCGCGTGAGCCGCGGACACGGCCTGGATGGCCCCGACACGGGGGTCGACGAGGAGGACACCGTGCTGCGCCCGGCTCTGCCGCCGCAGGAGGACCACTCCTCGTGGGCGCCGCCGCCGGGACCTGGACCCGAGCTCCCGGAGTCCACCCTGGCGCCGTCCGAGGACTTCATCGCCAGCGTTCCCAGCCCGGCCCCGCAGGCACCCGCCGCCGGCTCCGATCAGGACTTCATCGATTCTGCACCGCCGCCCTCCGGGGGAGGCCCAGACCCCGCGTCGCCTCCATGGGGGACGTACCTGCACAGCAGTCTCACCACCGCGGACCCCCCTGGCCCGCCGGCACCGGCATCGCCTGTTCCAGCCGCATCCTCAGCGCCCGCGGCACCGCCTGCTCCCGCGGCATCGCCGGCGGTGCCGAGCTCCGGCGGCTCACCGGCCCTCGCCGAGTGCGAGTACCGGCCCGCCGACGCCGCCCCGATCCAGCGGTTCGACCAGCGGCCGCGCTTCCAGTTCCCAGTGGACCCCGACCCCGTGGCGAGTCCCTCGTCGGCCGCTGCCGCGGGCTCTGGGAGTGCTGCGGGGGCAGCGGGCCTGCCACCGGGGGTCGATGCGACGGCCCCACGGCAGCGCAGGCTGCTGGTGCCCGCCATCGCCCTGGGGTGTGCGGTGCTGCTCCTGCTGGGCATCGGCACCGGGGTGGGCCTGCTGTGGCTGGACCAGCCCGGGACTCCCGCCGCCTCGGAGCCGCCCGCCGCGAGCTCCGAGGAGGACCCGGCGGATCCCGCTCAGTGGCGCCCCTTGGAGGAGGGCGAGCAGCCCGAGGGGACCCCCGAGGAGCTGCTGCAGGTAATGGCCACCAACCCGCTCACTGCGGCCACGCTCTCGGTCCCGGCCGGCTGCAGCCTGCCGGCCTCGGAGGGCAAGGTCCCCGACGAGGAGCTGCAGGCCTACCTGGAGGCCGGTGCCTCGTGCCTGGCGACCACCTGGGGGCAGGCGCTGCAGGAGCAGGGAGTGGAGTTCACCGCCCCCGAGGTGGTGGTCCACCCCGCCGCGGAGCCGCCCGCCGCATCCAGCTGCGCACCGGAGACCTTCACCGGCACCGCTCCGCGCGCGTGCATCGGCGACAACACCCTGTACTGGCCCGCCGAATGGGACCCCGGCTTCTCCACCACCTCAGCGGTGGAGTCCCCGCAGCTGTACATGTGGCACCTGTCCTACTCCTACGCAGTGTTCCCCGTCGCCGCGACATCCCTGCACAGCTACTACGGAGCACTGCTGGACGGGCTGGAGGGCGATGCCGCGGGCTCCGAGGAGATGCGGCGCCGGTACGCCCTGCAGCAGTCCTGCTTCGGCTCCGCGGCCGCCTTCCAGCAGCCCACCGGCCCCAGGCCCACCGAGAGGGTCGAGGAGTTCGTGACCTCTGCGGAGGCGCAGGCCGATCCGGCGAGCCCCGCCGAGCCGTCGGCCGAGTCCCGGGCGGCGTGGGTGAACGCGGGGCGGGATGCCAACGGTGATCTCTCGCAGTGCATCACGTGGGAGGCGCCGGCCGACCAGGTCGACTGAGTGCGACGTCACCGATGCCACAGGCCTTCCGCCTTGCGTCCTCTCCAGGAATAGTTTAGTTTTGAACTAGTGCCACAGGGGTGCACTGCGCCGCTCGGGTCCCATCACTTCGTCAGGAGCGCGACATGCAGTTCGGGGTCTTCTCCATCGCCGACATCACGCCCGACGTGGCCACCGGCAAGGTCCCCACCGAGAACGAGCGGCTGAAGTCCATCGTGGAGCAGGCCAGGCTCGCCGAGCAGGTGGGCCTGGACGTGTTCGCGATCGGCGAGCACCACAACCCGCCGTTCGTGACCTCCTCCCCCACCACCACGCTGGCCTACATCGGCGCGCAGACCGAGCGGATCATCCTCTCCACCGCCACCACCCTGATCACCACCAACGACCCGGTGAAGATCGCCGAGGACTACGCGATGCTGCAGCACCTCACCGGCGGCCGCGTGGACCTGGTGATGGGCCGCGGCAACACCGGCCCGGTGTACCCCTGGTTCGGCCAGGACATCCGCACGGGCATCGAGCTCGCGATCGAGAACTACGACCTGCTGCGCCGCCTGTGGAGCGAGGACGTCGTGGATTGGGAGGGCCAGTTCCGCACCCCGCTGCAGCAGTTCACCTCGACCCCGCGCCCGCTGGACGGCGTCGCGCCCTTCGTGTGGCACGGTTCGATCCGCTCCCCGCAGATCGCCGAGCAGGCCGCGTACTACGGCGACGGCTTCCTGCACAACAACATCTTCTGGCCCATGAGCCACACCAAGCAGATGGTGCAGCTGTACCGCGAGCGCTATGAGCACTACGGGCACGGCACCGCCACGCAGGCCATCGTGGGCCTGGGCGGGCAGGCGTTCATGCGCAAGAACAGCCAGGACGCCTGGAACGAGTTCCGCCCCTACTTCGATGCGGCCCCCGTGTACGGCGGCGGCCCCTCGATGGAGGACTTCACCCGCATGACCCCGCTGACCGTCGGCTCCCCGGAGCAGGTGGTGGAGCGCTACCTGACCATGGCCGACCATGTGGGCGACTACCAGCGCCAGATGTTCCTGATGGACCACGCGGGCCTGCCCGCCAAGACCGTCCTGGAGCAGATCGAGCTGCTGGGCACCGAGGTGGTGCCGGTGCTGCGCAAGGAGCTGGACGCCCGCCGTCCGGCCGATGTGCCCGATGCCCCCACCCACCAGACCCTGGTGGCGGCCGCCGAGGCAGAGCGCGGCGCCTTCGACGACGCCTACAGGTTCGAGACCGGGGACAACTGGACCGGGCTGCGCGCGGAGGACTCCCGCAGCGAGAAACGCCTGGCCTGACACCACGCCGACACCCAGCCACCCGCTACCCCGAAGGGAGCACTCCCATGACCGAACCGATCCGCATCGTGGCGCTGGCCGCAGGACTCTCCACCCCCAGCTCCACCCGCATGCTCGCCGACCAGCTCTCCCGCGCCGCCCGCCTCGAGCTGGAGCGCGCGGGCGCGGTGGTGGACGTGCAGACCGTGGAGCTGCGCGAACTGGCGCACGACATCACCGACGCCATGCTCACCCGCTTCACCGGCGAGCGCCTGGGCGTGGTGGTGGAGTCCATCCGCACGGCCGACGCGGTGATCGCGGTGACCCCCGTGTTCAACGTGGGCCCCTCGGGGCTGTTCAAGTCCTTCTTCGACGCGATGGACATCGAGATCTGGAAGGACAAGCCGGTGCTGCTGGGGGCCACGGCGGGCACGCCCCGCCACTCGCTGGCGATCGACTACGCGATCCGCCCGATGTTCGCGTACCTCAAGTCGCAGATCGTGCCCACCTCCGTGTTCGCGGCATCGGCGGACTTCGGTGCGGACACTGAGGGGCAGGCCGACGCGCTGCCGCTGTCCTCCCGGATCCGTCGTGCGGCCGCGGAGCTGGCGATGATGCTGCGCACCGCCGGTGCCGCCGCCGAGGCCGAGGCTCAGGCCGGCGGCGACACCGAAACCACGGCCGACGGCTCGCCCGCCGAGTCCGGGACCGCAGGCAGCGAGCTAGACGCCGAGTTCGCGAACTTCGTGCCGATGGGCCAGCTGCTGGGTCGAGACTGACGGACGGGCCGCCTCCTCGGCCGAGGGCGCGGAGGCGAGCGGTGCCGCACTGGCGGCGGACTGCATGGCCCCCCGGGGGAACGCTCGACGGCACCGGGCTGGGGCTGGGGGCCGAGGGGTTCGGGTTGATGGCCGAGACCACCTTCTGCGGGGGGGGTCTCACGGTGGGAAGCGCCCTGCGCGCGTTTCGTGGCGGGACTCACGCCGCCCCGCTCTTGAGAAAACTGCCGGCACGGCGTATACGCACCGGCGTATCCTGGACAGATGCAGGGAAGCGATGGCCAGGCCCTCTCGCCCTCTGCCCCCGCCACGGCGTCGAAGCGAGCACCTGATGACTGGACTTCTGGACCCGGCCTCTCCGCTGGGCATGCCACCCCCTGCACTCCAGGCGGGCGATGTCGAGTCGGCGGTGCACGCGTCACTGTCCGAACCACGTCTGCAAGGTGCCCTCCTGGTCGGGCCACCCGGGATCGGGAAGACCCGCACCATCGAGGACGCCCTCGAGCGCTACATCGGGACGTTCCACATCGAACGCCTGCTGTGCACCCCCCACCTGGCCCAGCAGCCCTACGGCAGCCTGCTGCTCCTGGCGACCGATGCCGACGGCCCGCTGCCTCCCGATCCCCTCGAGGCCTACGGGGTCATCAGCAGGGCTCTGCGGGAGCGCGCCGGGGACAGGCCGGTGCTGCTGGTCGTCGACAACTGCGACCGCATCGACGAGCTCTCCGCCTCCCTGGTCACCCAGCTCGTGCGCGAGCACGCCATCTCCCTGCTCGCCGCCACCGACACCCTGACCCCACCGGCGGATCTCTTCACCGCACTGTGGTGCGAGAACAGGATCCGTCGCATCGACCTCAGCGGGATGGACCGCGACTCCAGCCGGAGGCTGCTCGAGCGCACCCTCGGCGCCCCGGTCTCCGCCCGCAGCGTCGACATGCTCGCGACCGCCACGGGAGGCAATCCCCAGCTGCTGATCGAACTGGTACGGCATCAGCGGCGCCAGGGCACGCTGCAGCTGCATGAGGGGACCTGGATCCTCGTGGCCCCTCTCGACTACACCGGCATCCAGCACATCCACGACAACCGCCTTGCCCGTCTGAGCTCGATCGCCCGCGACCTGGTCCTGATGGTCGCCATGGTGGAGGCCGTTCCCCTGTCCGCACTGCTGAGGATCGCCGAGGCGGATGTCCTCAGCTCCCTGCTCGCCACGGGCCTGCTGCACGCCACCGCCGGGCCCCCCAGCACCGTCCGTCTGGCCGAGCGGGTGCTCTCGGAGATGCTGGCCCACAGCATCCCCCCTGCTCGTCGACTCCGGCTGTGGGAGACCCTGCAGGGCGCCGTGGACATCCGCACCCTGCCCCCCGTGACCCGCTTCGGCTTCGCCCGCTGCGCGGTGCGGTGCCACACGCACCCCGATCCGTGGCTGGTCGCGACCGGGGCCTCCCACGCCTTCGAGCGCGGCGACGCCCATCAGGTGCTCGAGCTCGCCGCCCACGCGGACTGCTCCGATCCCCGACTGAAGCTCCAGGTCGCGCGCAGCCTGCGGATGCTGGGTCGCTTCGATGAGCTCGAGGACGTGCTGCGGCACCTGGACGAGCACCCGGACCCGGAGATCGCCGAGGGCGCCCACCGGGTGCGCCTGAGCCTGACGGACCCGTTCACGGATCTCCCGGGCCCGTCGCGCGGGCTGCCGGAGGGCGCGTCCCCCCGGCTGAGGATCGCACACGCCCACCGCCATCAGCGCGGCGGTCGCTTCGACGAGGTGATCGCGATCTGCGAGACCATGCGCCATGACCTGACCGTCCCGCCAGCGACCCGCGCCATGGCCGCGGCGCGCCAGGGCGAGGCCCTCATCACCAAGGGGGCCGTGGCCGAGGGCCTGGGACACGCCACGCGGGCCCTGCAGATGCTCGAGCTGAGCAGCCCCTCGGTGGTGGATCGGCTGATCGTGCACCACTGCCTGTACCGCTCCTTCCTGCTCGCCGGGGCTCCCCAGCAGACGCAGCGGGTCATCGACTCCATGCGGTCCCTCGGGGCCACGGACAGCGGCGCCCAGGTGATCTCCGGCATCGAGGCACTGCGTCGTGGCCGCATCCCCGACGCCCTGACGGTGCTCAGCGCCTGCGCCGGGGAGCTGGAGCGAGCCGATCCCCTGGGACTGCAGGGGGTCACCGACGCGGCACGGCGCCTGGCGCACCAGTTCCTGCGAACCGAGTCCCCGCTGCCGGTGGCCCGTCCCGTCCACCCGGCGTCTCCGAGGGACTGGCTGATCGAGCGCATCACGAGGTTCCTCCAGCTGGCGGAGCTGGGGCTGACGGCGCGGACGGACGCCGCGCGAGGCATGGAGGAACTGGCGCGGGAGATACGCGCGGAGGGCGGGGTGACTGCCGCCGTGCACGTCCTGATCCAAGCTGCGAACCACGACAGCGTCTCCGCCGCGCAGGAGCTGGCCGCCCTGCCCGTGAGGGAGGGGGAGCCGATCGTGGCGCTGGGGCGCATGCTGGGCATCGGGATCGAGCGCGGCAGCGTGCCCGACCTGTTGGAGGCCACCAGCATGGCCGAGGCGATGGGGGACGTGATGCTCGCCCATGACACGGCCGGTCGCGCCCTGGTCCTCGCCCGCGAGGGCGGTGAGCGCGCTCAGATCCGCACGGCGCGCGCCCGTACTGCTCGTGCGTATCGCCTGATGAGGCAGGCGCGGGGTCTCCAGCGGCCGGCGGCCCCGCTGAGCACCTTCGAGCTGGAGCTCGCCGAGGCCGCGGCGACCGGGGCCACCAGCCAGCAGCTGGGCGCCCGCTTCCACCTCTCGCCGCGCACGGTCGAGTGGCACCTGGACAAGATCTACCAGCGCCTGCACGTGGGCTCCCGTGCCGAGCTGCGGAAGGCACTGGACGATGACAGGGGGCGAGCGTGACGACGGCGAGCACTCCCCTGATCGGCCGGGAGCAGGAGCTGGCCCTGGCCCTGGCGGTCCTCACCTCAACGCGGCGCGGAGGACTGCTGGTGCACGGGCCCCGGGGGCTGGGCAAGACGTCGCTTGCCCGCACGATCGCCGCGTCCCAGGGGGAGCCCCCGCACTGGGTCCACGCCGACAGGGTCCTGCGCCGGTTCCCCTACGGGGCCCTCGCCCCGCTGCTGGATCAGGACCTCTCGCCCCCGTCGGGCACCGACCCCGCAGGCCTGCGCCGCGCGGTGGTCCGCGCCCTCACCGCTCCCGGCACGGAACGCCCCGTCGTTGTGGTCGACGACGCCGACCAGCTCGACGTGCCCAGCAGCACCGTCCTGTCCCAGCTGTCGATGACCGGGCAGATCCGGCTGGTGGTGGTCTCCCGCCGTCACCCCTCCGTCTCCGAGCAGTTCGGATCTCTGGTCCACGACGGCGTGCTGACAGCCCTGGAGCTGTGTCCCCTGCGCGACGACGAGATCCGGTCGCTGCTTCAGGAGCGCCTCGGCGGCAGCGTCCCGGGAACGGTCGCAGAGTTCTTCGTGCGCCGGTGCGACGGCAACCCGCGCGTCCTGGACGCCTGGCTCACCGCCGCCCAGGACCAAGGGGTCATCGTCAGCCGCAGCGGCGTGTGGCTGTTGACGGTGCGAGAGGTGCTGCTGTACGAGCTGCGCGATAGCGACCAGGACCAGTTCGGGGTGCTGCACGAGGACTGGAGCCCGAAGTCCGGGGCTGGGCGGATCAGCGAGGCGCTGCGCAGGCTCTGAGGATGCTCCCCGCCACTGCTCTCGCAGCGCCGTCGGCCCCGCCGTATCGGCCGCCTCCCACACCGGGCGCAGCTCCTTCCGCGGGAGCTGCCAGGCGAAGTTGTGCGCCGCGTTGTAGGCGACCATGCAGAAGAACGGATCGCCCTCTCCCCGCGGAGACTCCCTCCCCGCGGAGCCCGCCTGCCCAGCAGGGTCCCCTCTGCCATGAACGCGATCGCCCGGTCCGTGAACTCGACCGTCACGTGACGCTCGCATTCCACCTCGCGACCGTCCTCGTACAGGGGGCTCACGCCGTGCCGGCTGGCGGCCAGACGGCGGAGAGCTTGGTCTGAGAGGCGGAGGGCTCGACCCTCACCAGCCCTCGGTGCGCTCCTTGAGCTCACGGTAGGCCGCCAGCACCTGCGGTGTCGCCTCCGCGCCGACGGTGCGACTGCCGGTGATCTCCCAGTGCGGCGGCTCGTCGGTGCCGGCGAGCGCCCAGGCGGCCTGGCGGGCTGCTCCGAGTGCGACGTACTCGCCGCTCGGGGCGATCTCGACCTCGCGGCCGAACACGGCCGGGGCCAGTTCCTGCACGGCGCGGCTGCGGGCCCCGCCGCCGATCAGCACGATCCGGGCCGCAGCTGTGCCGGTGACGTCCTCCAGGGCCGCGATGCCGTCGGCCAGGGAGCACAGCAGGCCTTCCACGTAGGCGCGCGCCACGTCCTCACGGGTGGTGGAGGCGCTCATTCCCGTGAGGGTGGCCCGCGCGGTGGGGCGGTTGGGGGTGCGCTCCCCGTCGAAGTAGGGCAGCAGGGTCACCCCGCCCGCCCCGGGCTCTGAGGCGAGCGCGAGCCGGGAGAGCTCCTCGTGGTCCACGCCCAGCAGGGCACGGCCGGCCTCGAGGATCCGGGAGGCGTTGATGGTGGTGGTCATCGGCAGGAAGCGGCCGGTGGCGTCGGCGAAGCCGGTGACGGTGCCGGAGGGGTCGTCGGGCCGGACGTCCGTGACCATGGCGCACACACCGGAGGTGCCGATCGAGACGGAGACGTCCCCCGGGCCGAGCGACAGCCCGAGGGCCGCGCCCATGTTGTCGCCGGTGCCGGCCGCGATCGCGGCGCCTCCCGGGATGCGGGCCATGACCTCCTGCGGTGTCGACGGGAGACGGGGCAGGTCCAGGGCGTGGCCCAGGGCGCGCTCGGCCAGCTCGGGCACCCAGGTCTCGGTGCGGGTGGAGTAGTAGCCGGTGCCGGAGGCGTCACCGCGGTCGGTGAAGGCGTCCCCTCCCCCGGCCAGGTGACGAGAGACGTAGTCGTGCGGGAGCATCACGGAGCGGGCGCGCGCTGCGCTGTCAGGCTCGTTGTCCCGCACCCACCGCAGTTTGGAGGCGGTGAAGGAGGCCACCATCAGGCTGCCGATCTCACCGACGCACTGCTCGGGCCCGCCCATCTCCTCGATCAGTGCCTGCGCCTGCGGTGCGGAGCGGGTGTCGTTCCACAGCAGGGCATTGCGCACCACGTCGCCGTGCTCGTCCAGCAGCACCATGCCGTGCTGCTGGCCGCCCACGGCGAGGGCCTCGGCCCGCTCCAGGAAGGGACCGGCCGCCTCGTCCACCGCGTCCAGCCAGGCACGAGGATCGACCTCGGTGCCCTCGGGGTGGGCCGCGCGGCGCTCGTCCTGCATCTCGCCCGTCTCGGCGTCGACCAGCAGGGCCTTGGTGGACTGGGTGGAGGAGTCGATACCGAGGACGAGCGTCATGGCGAGTTCCTTTCGGGGATGCGGCTCAGACTGTGAGGAGATCGGAGGGCAGCACGAGGACCTTGCGGTGCTCGGGGCGGGTGGCCATCTCCAGCGCCCGTTCCACCTCGGCCAGGCCGAACCCGGCGGTGACGAGCGAATCGAGGTCCACCGCCCCGGATGCGACCAGGGCGATCGCGGTCGGCCAGGTGCTGGCGTAGCGGAACACCCCGGTCAGCACGATCTCGCGGGTCAGGATGGTCGAGACGGGCAGAGTCATCTCGTCGGCCCCCATCCCCACCAGGACCACCCGGCCGCCGGGCCGCACTATGCGCATCCCGGCCCGCACGGCCGGTTCCGCTCCCGAGGCGTCGATGAACGCATCGACCTGCGCGGGTGATGTGCCGCCGGGCGCTGAGCCGCCGGTCGCTGGGGCACCCGGGTCCAGCACCTCGCTGAACCCGGCCGCCTGCGCAGCCTCACGGCGCAGCGGAGCGGGGTCGCTGAGGATCACGCGGCTCGCGCCGAGGGCGCGGGCCGTCTGGGCGATGATCAGGCCGATCGGCCCCGCGCCGGCGATCAGCACGCTGCCGCCCACGCCGATCCCGGCCTTGCCGCACGCCCATACACCGACGCTGAGCGGCTCGCACAGCGCAGCTGCCTCCCAGCTCATCGCCTCCGGGATGGGGTGGGCGAAGTCGGCATCGATCACGGCGTACTCGGCGAACGCGCCGTGGATCGGCGGGGTCGCGTAGAACTCCATGTGGGGGCACAGGTTGTACCGGCCGGTGCGGCAGAACTCGCAGCGACGACAGGGATGCTGCGGCTCGATGGACACCCGCTGGCCCACCCGCTCCTGGGCAACGGCGGGCCCGACGGTGACGATCACCCCCGAAGCCTCGTGGCCGAGGATCATCGGCTCCTCGACCACGAAGTCGGCGATGCGCCCCCGGCGGTGGTAGTGCACGTCCGAGCCGCACACCCCGACGGCCGCCACCTGCACGAGCACCTGGTGCTCGCCGATGGGCGGGACCGGGACGTCCTCGATGCGCACGTCGTCCACGCCGTGCAGGACGGCGGCTCGCATCGTGGCCGGGGCACCGGGAGGCGTCGTCATCGCTTTCTCCTTCAGTTCAGGCCCGGAAGCCGAGCAGGTGCTGCATGGCCAGCTGGTTCAGACGCACGAAGCCGTAGTTGCGCGCACCGGCCGCGTCCACGTCGAAGTCCTCGTAGGTCGATCGGTCCGCGAGCAGGTCCTCCACGGACTCGCCCTCGCCGAGGGTGGGCTGGGCCAGCTCCTCGATGCCCGAGTACGCCAGCGCCTCCTGCACCTCGGGGGCCTGGCGGAAGGCCACGGCACGCTCCTTCAGCATCAGGTACATCTCCATGTTGGCGTACGCGGAGTCGTACTGCCCCTTCTCGTGCTCGGTGCGGGAGGGCGCTGGATCGAGCGCGCGGCCCGGTCTCACATGGACGCGTAGCGCGAGCGCAGGATCGAGTAGATCCCGTACAGGATCAGGCCCACGCCCACCACGACCAGCAGCACGGTGCCGGCCGGCAGGGTCGCCATCTGCTTGATGGCTCCGTCCATGCCGGTGGCCTTCTCCGGATCGGCGCCGATAGCGGCCCAGCCGAACAGCACGCCCACGCCGACCAGCGCCAGGCCCTTGGCCACGTACCCGGCCACCCCGGTGACCACGACGGCCCTGCCCACGTTGCCACCGCCGGTGGCCTGCAGGTCCTCCTCGAACTTGCGGGTGACGCCCTTGACGATGTGGTAGACGCCGATGCCGATCACCGCCAGCCCCGCCACGGCGATCAGCACGCGCCCCACGGGGTTGCCCAGGAACATGCCGGTGACCTCGGAGGTCTTCTCCCCTGAGTCACTGCTGTTGCCGGTGCCGAAGCGCAGTGCGGTCACGCCCAGGGCGGCGTAGACCACGGCCTTGCCCACGGATTTCACGGCGTGCTTGACCAGGCCCTTGGTGTCAGTCTCGCGCTTGGAGCCGAACCACGCCTCCGCCACGAACCACAGCATCAGGGCCAGCATTGCGATGCCGCCCACCCACAGCAGGACCATGCCCCCGGGGGCCTCGGCCAGAGTGCTCAGCGCGCCGGACTGGTCGGCGCTCTCGGAGTCCGATCCGAAGCCCACCTGCAGGGCGATCCAGCCGATCAGCAGGTGCACCACCCCGCTCATGATGACGCCGGCACGGGCGGCCTTCTCCATCCACGGGTGGTCGGCCACCTGCTCGGCCTTGTCCTCGACGTCCTTCGCTGCCCCGCGGGCGCCACCACTCGTCGCCGTAGTCGAAGGATAGGTGGCAAACGGACATCGCGGGACCGATCGGGGCAGACCGGGGAGGGCCGTCCCGAGATGTTCACCGGCGCGTCATCCGCGGTCGGTACTCTCCCCGTCGGACCCTGGCAGTGACCTCGGCACCAGGGCAGGACGGAGCGCGCATGGATCTGGCCGATCTCGCGATCCGCGTCATGGAGTTCCTGGGTGGGCCGGGCATCGCCCTGGTGATCGCCGCCGAGGCGCTGTTCCCTCCGGTGCCCGGGGAGATCCTGCTCCCCTTCGCCGGGGTGAGCGCGGCCGCGAACGACCAGCACGTGCTGGTGCCGATCTTCTGGACCACGCTGGGATCCGTGGTCGGCGGCCTCGGGGTGTACGCGGTGGGCCGGGCGCTGGGCCTGGATCGCACCCGTGCCCTGGTGCGGCGCCTGCCGCTGCTGGAGGAGAAGGACGTGGACATGGCCGTGCGGTTCTTCGACCGCCACGGCTTCCCGGCGGTGGCGATCGCTCGGTTCGTGCCGATGGTGCGCACCTTCATCTCGATCCCGGCGGGCATCGAGCGGATGCCGGTGCGCCTGTTCGCCGCCGCCACGGGCCTGGGCTCGGCGATCTGGAACGCGGCTTTCGTGGTGGCCGGGTACTTCTTCGGGGTGGCCGGCGGGGAGGCGCTGGAGGGCTTCGTGCGGATCTACTCGGTGATCGTGGCGGGTTTCGGGCTCATCGCGGGGATCGGCTTCGTGATGCAGCGGATGCGAGCCCGGCGCCGCGACGACACCGCCGGCAGCCCCCGTGAAAGCCCTGACGACCCCGGGGACGTGGGCTCTACGCTGGAGCGATGAGCACCGACAGCGAGCAGACGGGCCAGGCCGGACCGGCCGCGGACGTCGGCCGCTGGTTCTCCACCGCCACCGCCCCGGCCCGCATCGACGCTCCCCGGTCTGCTACTGCCAGCGCTCCCCCGTCGGCCCCGGTCAGCGCTTCGTCGGCCCTGGCCCCCTCCTCTCGCCCCTTGATGCGCATGCCCGCCTGGGGCCCCGTCGAGGGTGCGAGCTATGGGCTGGCGAGCGCCCCCGAGCTGGTGGAGGAGGCAAGGGATCTGCTCACCGGGGAGCCGACGGCCGTGCTGACCGGGGCGGGGATGTCCACCGGGTCGGGACTGCCGGACTACCGCGGGCGCGATGCTGTGCCCCGGGCACCGATGACGTTCCAGGAGTTCATGGGGTCGGACCTCGCCAGGCGGCGCTACTGGGCGCGCTCCACGGTGGGCTGGACGCAGTTCCTGCGGGCGCGTCCCAACCGGGGGCACGTGCTGCTGGCGGAGCTCGGTGCATCGACCCTGCCGGTCACCGCGGTGATCACCCAGAACGTGGACGCCCTGCACCAGCAGGCGGGCTCGGAGCCGGTGATCGACCTGCATGGACGGCTGGACCGGGTGCGCTGCCAGAGCTGCGACACCCTCACCCGGCGCGAGTCGCTGCACCATCGGATGCTGGCGATGAATCCCGAGCTCGCCGCCCGCCTGCCCGAGCTCGCGGCCGATGCGGCGCAGGCGCCCGACGGCGATGCGGAGGTGGATCGCACCTCGGACTTCCGCTACCCGGCCTGCGGGCTCTGCGGCGGGATCCTCAAGCCCGACGTGGTGTTCTTCGGGGAGTCGGCCCGTCGGGAGGTGGTGGCCGCGGCGTACGGCGCGGTCCAGGAGGCATCCCGTCTGCTGGTGCTGGGGTCGAGCCTCACCGTGCAGTCGGGGCTGCGGTTCGTGCGGGCAGCGGTGAGGGCAGGGTCCCCGGTGGTGATCGTCAACGACGGTCCGACCCGCGGTGACGAGCAGGCCACGCTGCGCATCCACGGGCGCATCGAGGACGTGCTGGAGGCGTGGAGTGGATCATGACATGGGCGAGGAGATCGCACTGGCCGGTGGGAACATGGGGCCGGTGTCGCGTCGGGGTGCGACGGTGCTGCGTCCCGGTGGTCCGTGGTCCCCGGCGGTGCACCGCCTCATGGAGCACTGCCGTGCAGCCGGGGTCACCGAGGTCCCCCGCCCGCTCGGGTTCGATGAGGCCGGCCGCGAGATCGTGGAGTTCCTGCCAGGCACCGTGCCCGCGTATCCGATGCCGAGATGGGTGTGGCAGCGACCGGCCCTGGCCGGAGGTGGCGTGCCACAGTGACTTCGCGCCGTACGACCGCCTGCGGATCCTGGCGGACTTCTCCCGGCATCAGTCGGTCGAGCAGCAGAACCCGGAGCTGTCCGGACACGCGGAGATGTACGACCGGGACGTCACCTACGTCCGTGGACTGCTGGACTCCACCGGCGCGGGGGATTTCTGAGTCCTGCACGATCCACATCGACGCCCAGAGGTTCCTCCACAATGGCCTGTTATCCACATTCTTGATGCATTTCTTCGAAAAGCATTGCAAACTCCCCGAAGCCCACCTATCCTGATTTCGTACACGCATTCGATATGAGCATCGGAGGGGATGATGATGAGCACTGCACTTGCCGCCTCACCCTCCTCACCCACCCTTGATGCACTCTCGGACGTGCGGGCCCAGTTGAGCGATCTGACCAGCAGCATCGTCTCCGTGCGCCCCGGTACCGCCCCGGCGCTGCACTCCGTCGCCGCGTCCGGCACCCCTGCGGCCTCCCACCGGCCCCATGCCCCATCAGCGCCCGACGCCATCGAGCTGGTCGAGGCCATCAGTGCCATCGAGGGCTTGAAGAACATTCTCGATGCCCTTCAATCCGGCTACGAGATCGCTCTGCGGAATGAGCGGATCAAGACCCAGAGGGCAGCCGGTCTTCCCGCATCGAAGCTCGGCTCCGGCACCGGTGACGAGATCGCTCTCGCACGCGGCATCTCACCGTCGCGGGCGGGCAATCAGCTCGCGCTGCGTCGCGTGATCGTCGAGACCCTGCCTCGCATCTGGGAGCGGATGGCCGAGGGAGCCGTCTCCGGGTGGGCCGCGGAAGAGGTCGCCCGCGCCGTGATCCTCCTGGACGACGAGGACCGCAAGCAGATCGACGCGGAGCTCGCCCCGACTCTCCACCAGGTGTCCCCTCGCACCGCCGGTCGGAGGGCCCGGGCGCGGGCCGACGCCCTGGACCAGGAGGCCGCCGTTGCCCGACTCCAGCGCAACGCCGACCAGCGTCACGTGAGTCAGCGCCCGGCCGCGGAGGGGATGATGCGCTTGTCGGCCCTGCTGCCCCTGCACGAGGGCGTCGCCGCGTACGCCTCCCTCAGTGCCGCCGCCGATGCCGCCCGCGCAGAGGGCGACGGACGCTCTCGCGGTCAGGTCATGGCCGACGCCCTCACCACCCGCGTCACCGGTCAGGAACACGCCATCGCCCCGGTCGAGATCCAGCTGCTGATGACCGACCGCACCCTGCTGGCCGGTGCGAACGACACCGCCCAGCTGGAGGGGCACCCCATTCCCGGCCCCGTCGCGCGCCACCTCGCCCTCACCGGCCGGCTCTTCCCGGAGCCGAAGGCGGCAGAGGACGCAACCCCGCCCGGAGCTGCCCTCACCCCGTCCTCGACACTCGTATCCACCGCGACGCCTCCGTCCGATTCCGGGCCAGGGTCTGTGCCCAGTCCCGCACCAGTACCAGCACCAGCGTCCGATTCAGAACCACCACCGACCGAGGTGCGACGCTGGATCCGCCGGCTCTACGCCGACCCGGTGACGGGAGAACTGACATCCATGGATGCCAGGAAGCGGCTGTTCACGGGGCACATGCGGCGCTTCGTACTGGCCCGGGAACGGCAGTGCCGCACGCCGGGGTGCGAGGCCGCCTCCCGCCACGTCCACCACATCGAGGGGCACGCCCGCGGTGGCAGAACCACGCCCGAGAACGGCGCCGGCCTGTGCGAGCGGTTCAACTACGTGGTGGAACTGCCCGGCTGGTCGACGTCCCGGGATGCCGCAAGCGGGGATCTGGTCATCACGACGCCCACGGGCCATCGCCACCGCTCACCGATCCCGAACCAATGGGAGGCAGTCGGCATCCACGGGCAGGCAATCACCCCCAGTGATCAGCCACCTGGACCGACAAGCGACCCTCCCCCGAGACCACCTGGTGATCCAGCCCCGGCCCCATCGCGGTTCATCCGAAGGGAATGACGCATGCAGAGTCTGATTATCAGATACTCTGGGGTCATGCGAACCATCAGCGCCACGGAGGCGTCTCGGCGATTCTCGGACCTGCTCGACTCCATCGAAGCAGGCGAGTCCGTGGTGGTCACCCGGGGGAACCGGCCCATCGCCGAGATGCGCCCGGCCGTGTGCCGTACCGGCAGGGACCTCCGGGATGCACTTGCGGCGCTGCCACCCCCGGACGAGCACCTCAGGGCCGATATCGCCGAAGCCCTCGACTTCGTAGCCGAAAGCACGGGGACGCCGTGGGACGACAACTGATCATCGATACCAACGTTCTCATCGACTACGAGCACGGTGTGCTGGACCAGAGGGCGCTCGACGATGACGAGCTGGCGATCGCCGCCGTCACGGTTGCCGAGTACCGGACCGGGATCGAGCTGGCGCGTACCGCCGCGCACGCCGCAGCCCGCGCACGCGCTCTGGCCACGATCATCGACATGGTCGACGTACTCGAGTACACCCAGGCTACTGCTGCCCACCATGGTCGACTCATCGCCCACGCACGGCGCTCGGGAAGGCCTCGCGGAGCGCACGACCTGATCATCGCCGCCCATGCCGCACAGACCGGTCGCATCCTGCTCAGCAGAGACGCGCAGGCACGCTTCGGTGATCTTCCCGGCGTGGTCGCCGCAAACCCCTGAACCGCGATCAGAGGGCCGCGTTGACCTGGTCCACGAGCTGCTGCTGGATCATCGCGCGGTCCAGGCCGCCCAGGCCCGAGAGCCGGTTCAGCGGCATCTGCTCGATCATCTTCTGCATCTCCTCGTCCTGCGAGATAGGCATCTGCGCGAACAGCGGGGCCAGCACGGCCTGCGCGGCAGGCAGCGCCATCACCTCCCCGACCGTCCAGGTGGTGTCCACCACGGGGGTCGGCTCGTCCCCGGTCACACGGACAGGCCGGGAGATCGCCCCGGATCGCACCGAGGGCGCAGGTCAGACGGGTGGGGTTCACGTGGGAGGAGCCGGCGCCCTGGTAGCGGGGGGTCTGGGCGAAGTCGCCGATCACGGCGATCACGGAATCGGCAGTCCCGGGGGGAGCGTCCTGCGCGCCGTCGACCGAGTCCGCAAGCGCTCCCTCGGCCCCTTCCGCGAGCGGCAGGATCCCGTCGTTCTCCAGCAGCACGATCGAACGTCGGGCCGCTTCGAGGGCCACCTGGTGGTGGGCCTCGACGTCGATCTCCGTCTCCTCCTCTGCCAGGTGCTCGAGGCTGCGGCGGATCAGCTGCTCGACCAGGCCCGCGGCCCGGTCCACGTGCGCCTGGTCCGCTCCACCGAGAGACCCGCTTTCGCATGGGGTGGCGACCGCGTGCACAATGTGGCGACACCCTCGAACGGAAGGACCTCCGATGGCGGAGCTCAAGAAGTCCCTCGGCCTCACCTCGCTGATCGCGCTCGGCGTGGCCGGGGTGGTCGGCTCGAGCTGGATCTACACCTCCTCGACCTTCTTCGCGGATCTCGGCGCGGGCGGCATGATCCTGGGGCTACTGGCCGGCGCGGCCCTCGCGGCCTGCGTGGCGCTGGCCTACGGGGAGCTCACCTCCGCCATCCCCCGTGCCGGCGGTGAGGTGGTGTGGGGCTACGCCGCCCTGGGGCGCTCTGCCGGGTTCGCCACCGGATGGTTCCACATCGGCGCCTACATCGCCTCGCTCTCCTTCTACGTGACCGCGCTGGGCACGCTGCTGGCCAAGTACGTGCCCGCCATGGGGTCGATCCCGCTGTACGAGGTGGCCGGGGAGGCGGTGACGCTGCCCGTGCTGGCGGTGGGCATCGCCCTGGCGCTGGCGGTGTTCGCGCTGAACTGGTTCGGGGTGTCGCTGGGGGCGCAGATCCAGGTGGCGCTGTTCACGGTGATGCTGCTGATCGGTGCTGCCCTGGTGATCGCCGCCCTGGTGACGGGCTCGCCCTCGAACCTGTGGCCGATGTGGACCCCGGAGCAGCCCCCCGTCGCCTCCACCCTGCGCATGGTGGTCCCCGGTATCACCTACGTGGTGGGCTTCTCCCTGGTGGCGGTGCTGGCCGAGGAGTCCAGCCTGAAGCCCCACCAGGTGGGCCGGGCCGTGGTGCTCACCGTCGCCGTGGCTGCCGCGTTCTACTCGGCGGTGCTGCTGGCCACCGCCTACGTGGTGCCATGGGAGGACGTGGCCGGCATGGAGCTGGGCACCCTTGACGCCTTCACCGCCGCCGGGATGCCGATCCTTGGCTTCGCCGCGTTCATGATCGCGGTGCTGGGCCTGATCACCAGCTTCATCGGTCTGTTCGTGGCTTCCAGCCGCGTGGTGCTGGCCCTGGCCCGGGCGCGACTGCTGCCCGCGGGCCTCGCCCACATCGACGAGCGCTCCGGGGTGCCCCGCCGGGCGCTGCTGTTCGTGCTGGCCGCGACGCTGGGCCTGGGTTGGCTGGGCCCGGGCGCCATCGTGTGGTTCCTCGACGCCGGTGGCGTGTTCTTGGGCATCGTGTGGCTGCTGGTGGTGATCGCCAAGTACCGAATGCCGCGCCGCTACCCCGGCCTCGAGTACGGCTACAGGGCCCGGCCCGCGTTCCTGCCGGCCCTGGGCGCGATCGGCGCGGTGCTGGTGATCGCCTTCGCCCTGATCCCGCAGACGGGCATGTCCCTGATCTGGCCCGAGGAGTACATCCTGCTGGCCGCCTGGGCGGTGCTGGGCGCGTTCCTGTTCCTGATCACCCCGGCACCGAAGGACCGCGAGGGCGCGTTCCGGGAGATGCTGGGACCGCACGCGGAGACGCTCGCGGCGGCCGGGCGGAAGCAGGGCCGCTGGTCGGTGTAGTCCCGCCCGTGGACTCGCGGCCAGTACTACCGCGGCAGGCTCCGCGCCCGTCTCAGACCTTTAAGGCCACCAGGCCCACCGCCAGTTCCCGCAGCGCCTCGGCATCGAGCACCCGGGCCCGCACCTGCGCGTCTGCTCCCTCGATCAGCAGCAGCTCGGTGGCCGTGGCTGTGAGGCTCCTTTGCTCGACGCCGCCGCCTCCGGCACGCACCACGGTGACCACGCTCATCGCCAGGGTGCCGGCCAATCGGCCGGCGAGGTCCTGCGCGGCCGACGTGGAAGCGAGCGGGTCGGCACCGCCGTCGGAGCCTGCGAGGACGGCCAGGCCCTCGCTTCGGCCCGCGGCCGAACCTGCGACGCCGGCCGGGTCGACCAGGGCGGCGATCCGCTCCGGAGCCTGCTCGGGGCGCAACGGTGTGAAGTGGTGGATCCCGGAGGCGGTGACCTCCTCCTCGAGCACTCCGCTGGGATGGGTGTAGTAGTACAGACGGTTCACCTGCGGCCCGCTGGGGGTGTTCATGGTGCGCTCCACCGAGGTGACCACGTTCGCGGCGCGGCGCAGCACCAGGCAGCCGTCCAGCACCGGCACGGCCTGCCAGCGACTCCCTGTTCCGTCCCCGTCAGTGCCGATGGGATCAGCAACGATCCGCACCAACCCTGAGGCCACCAGGGAGCGCAGCCCCACACCGGCCGCGAACGCACGGCGGCCCGTGACGGTGTCGCCCTCGATGTCCTCGATGTCCTCGGTGTTCTCGGCGAGCCACGGCAGGGCGGTGAGCTGGTCGGCGCGGTCGCCGTCCGTGCCCGCCAGCTGCTCATCGGTCAGGGACAGCACCGGTGCGGGCGTGGAGCCATCGGCCTGCTGGAGCACCTGCGCCGCGCTGTCCAGGCTGCCGGCGGTGTAGGCCGGGGCGGCGTCCGTGCGGTGCGTGGTGTGCTGGGCGTCCATCGTGCGAGCGTATCGGGCACTGTCATCCTCCAGCAGCGTCATCGCGTGATCGGAGCGGAACGACAGCTCGACCAGACCAGAATCCCCGAACACCCCCGGGAAGGTCTCCGGCCCGGGCAGCGACAGCCGGCCCAGCATGTGCTTGATGGTGATCTCGGCGATGGAGATCGAGGAGAAGCACACGCGATCCTCCCGCGACAGCAGAGGGCAGACGGCACGAACCGAGCCGGGGGTCGTCCCCGACCAGCCACAGCAGGCGTGGGTGTCGAGCAGGATCATGCCGGTCCGTAGAACACCTCGGCGATCTCCTCGTCTGCAGTCCATCGATGTCCCGCACTGTGGATCCGACGGCGCGACAGCGGACAATGGTGGCAACGACCGCCGAGCGCCATGGGAGGAGCCGACGTGGACCGCCGCCTCGCCGCACAGCAGGACCGCACCTCACCCGCGTCCCTCACCGCGTCCCCTGTCGCCCGCGCATCGATCGACCTCAACGCCGACCTCGGGGAAGCCCTGGGGGTGTGGCCGATGGGGGACGACGAGGCGATGCTCGAGGTGGTGACCACGGCAAACATCGCCTGCGGGGCGCATGCCGGGGATCCCACCACGATGCGTCGGGCCTGCGCGGGCGCGAATCGGCACGGGGTGGCGGTCACAGCGCACGTGGCGTATCCGGACCTGCTCGGGTTCGGGCGACGCTTCCTGGACATCTCCCCCACCGAGCTCACCGACCAGGTGATCGCCCAGGTGGGGGCGCTGCAGGCGATCGCCGCCGTGGAGGGCGCGCAGGTGCGGGGCATCAAGCCGCACGGCGCGCTGTACAACGCAGTGGTCCACCACGCGGCCCAGGCCGGTGCCGTGGTGACCGCGATCCGCGAGCTGGCCGCCGGTCCCGCGCCCGGCGGTGCGGCAGGCCCGGGACCGACGCCGCTCCCCCTGGTGGCCGCGCCCGGGTCGCTCGTCGGCCGCCTCGCATCCGAGGCCGGGATCCCGGTGCTCGCCGAAGCATTCGCCGACCGGGCCTACGCGCCCGACGGCACCCTGGTGCCCCGTTCGCGCCCCGGCTCCGTGCTCACCGATCCGCAGGCCGTGACCGCGCAGGCCGTCTCGATCGCGATCGACCAGCGGGTGCGGGCCCTGGACGGCACCTGGATCGAGCTCGAGGCCCGCACCCTGTGCCTGCACGGCGACACGCCGAGCGCGGTGGCCCTGGCGCGGAGTGTGCGAACCGCGCTGCGGGAGGCGGGCGTCGGGCTCGAGGCGGCCTTGTGACCATCGATGCCGAGCATCCCGGGGCCGACGAGGACCGCGCCCTCGCTCCGCCTCCGCTGACGGTGCGGCCGATCGGCGAGCGCGCCGTCCTGGCCGAGTACGCCGACACCGCGACGGTGCTGCAGGTCGCCTCGGCGCTGCGCGACCTCGCCCCTGCTGCCCTGCTGGAGGTGGTGCCGGCCGAACGGACCCTGCTGCTCAGCGGGACCGCACTGTCCACTCCCGGGGAGCTCTCGGCGCTGCTGGTGGACCTGCCCGTGGGGGCACCGGGCCACACCGGTGCGGGTGAGGTGGTGATCCCCGTGGTCTACGACGGGCAGGACCTCGACTCCACTGCGGCAGTGCTGGGGATCTCCCGGGAAAGACTCGTCCAGACCCATTGCTCCACCACGTGGACCGCCGCCTTCGGCGGCTTCGCACCCGGGTTCGCCTACCTGCTGCCCGAGACGGCGGGCGGGGGATCGCCCGGCGACGCTGCAGCCGGGCCCGACCTCGACCGCTGGAGGTGGCAGGTGCCCCGGCGCGAGGAGCCGCGCGCCTCGGTGCCTGCGGGGTCGGTGGCCCTGGCCGCCGGCTACAGCGGCATCTACCCGCGGCCCTCCCCCGGAGGCTGGCAGCTCATCGGCCGCACCGACGCCGTGCTGTTCGACGCCGCCCGACAGCAGCCGGCCCTGCTCACCCCCGGCACCCGGGGGCGCTTCGAGTCCCGTCGCGGTGCGGCGCTGCTGCACACGGCGGGCCGCCTGGCCACGGCCCCGACGGAGGCGGCCAGGAGGGCCTCGGCGGTGACCGCTGCTCTGGCCAGGCGCACCTCCGGCGGATCGGTGCGCGTGCCGCGCCTGCACCCAGCCCGACCGGTGCTCGTGGTCGAATCGCCGGGGCCGCGCCTGCTGGTGGAGGACGGAGGCCGGCCCGGGCATGCCGGGATCGGGGTGAGCCGCTCGGGTGCGTTCGACCGCGGTGCCCTGGCCCGAGCGAACCGGGCCGTCGGGAACCCCCCGTTCGTGCCTGCCCTCGAAGCGCTGCTGGGTCCCGTGCGGCTGCGGGCTACCGCCCCGTCGGTGATCGCGATCGCCGGCGCGCCCGCTGCTGTGGTCGTGACCAGGCATGATGAGGACAGCGGACACCTCGACGTGGCGGCGGCGGAGACCAGGGAGCATCCGATCGCCCTGGATCCCGGGGACACGGTGGAGATCGGCCCGGTCGCGCACGGCCTGCGCATCGTGCTCGCGGTGCGAGGCGGGATTCAGGCGGAACCGGTGCTCGGCTCCGCCTCCCGCGACACCCTCTCGGGGCTGGGCCCGGAACCGCTGGGGTCAGGAGACCAGGTGCTGGTCGGCCCCGAGCGAGGACTCGACGCGGTGCCGTGGTGCGCCCCGGGAGGGGACGGTGGCGGCGAGGATGTGCCGGCAGCGCTGGGCGCAGGCCAGGACGAGGAGCGGATCGAGATCCCCGTGGCCCTGGGCCCGCGGCACTCCGAGCTGGGTACGGCCGCCGTTGGTGCGCTGCTCGCACGCGAGTGGACCGTCCGGGCCGACTCGGACCGGGTCGGGGTGCGCCTGGACGGCGAGGCACTGCCCGTGCCCGACGGCAGCGGCACCCTGCCCAGCGAGCCGATGGTGCCCGGAGCGATCCAGGTGCCGCCCTCGGGACTGCCGGTCGTGTTCGGGCCCGATCATCCCGCCACCGGCGGGTATCCCGTGATCGGGGTGCTGACCCCGCGCGGTTTGGACCTGCTGGCCCAGGCCGCGCCGGGAACGACGCTGCGGTTCCGGGAGGCAGCCCCGCGGTGAGTGGATGCTGGTGGCTGCTCCCGTCCATCGGCCGAGTACAGCCCGCGCGCCGGTGCCCGAGCCTACCCAGCCGGCGGGCCCCGCACCGAGCGTGTGAGGACTCCGGGGTGCGGGCCGGGGGCTCTGCGGCCGACGCGGCACCGGCCAGGCGCTGGGGCGGCTCCGAACCCTCTCAGCCGCCCCAGCCCAGCAGGTCCGGCTCGGCCTCTCCACGCAGCACCGCGAGCGCCCGCACAGCGCGCTGCGCTCCCCAGGGCGAGAGCAGATGCGCCTCGGACTCCGCGACCAGCATCCAGGCATCCAGCTCCGAGCGCTGCAGCACGATCCGCTCCTCGAGCTGCGGGGCGGGGATCACCCCGGCGTCGAACACGAAGTGCACCCCCATCGGCGCGCCGCGGGAGGCCCGCGCCGGCACCCAGTTCGCCGCCAGCATCCGCCCCACCTCGACATCCAGGCCGAGCTCCTCGCGCACCTCCCGCTGCGCGCACTGGCGCGCATCCTCCCCCGGATCCACGGTGCCGCCCGGCAGCAGCCAGTGGTCGCGGTAGTTCGGCTTCTCGATCACGAACCGGTCGAGCTCGTCGCGCAGGATCACCGCCCCGGAGGAGACGATCTTGGGCAGGGTCGCGAAGTAGGCGGGATCCGGCAGCAGGGCGGGCATGCCCCCATCGTCGCAGAGCAGGAGAGAGACCCTTAGCGTCACTGTGGCACGATGTCCCGCGACCATCCCCTCCCCCTGGACCGGAGAACGTGATGAGCGAGCACGACGCCGCCACGCAGCCCCCCACCCTCACCCGCGCCGAACGCCTGGACCGCCTTCCCTTCACCCGCCGCCACGGCAGGATGCTGGGCGCCTCTGGCATCGGCTGGGCCCTGGACGCGATGGACGTGGGCCTGATCAGCTTCGTGATCGCGGCGCTGTCCGTGCACTGGCAGATCACCAAGGGCGATGCCTCCATGATCGCCTCTGCCGGGTTCGCCGGCATGGCCATCGGCGCCACCCTGGGCGGTCTGCTGGCCGACCGCATCGGCCGCCGCAACGTGTTCGCCCTGACCCTGCTGGTGTACGGCCTGGCCACCGGCGCCTCGGCCCTCGCCGGCGGGGTCGCGATGCTGATCGCACTGCGCTTCGTGGTGGGGCTGGGCCTGGGCGCCGAGCTGCCGGTGGCCTCCACCCTGATGAGCGAGTTCGCCCCCGCCCGGATCCGCGGGCGCGTGATCGTGTGGCTGGAGGCCTTCTGGGCGCTGGGCTGGATCCTGGCCGCCGTGATCGGCACCTTCGTGGCCGCGGAGGGTGAGAACGGATGGCGCTGGGCGCTCGCGATCGGCATGGTCCCCGCGTTCTACTCGCTGGTGGTGCGCCTGGGCATGCCGGAGTCGGTGCGGTTCCTGGAGAAGAAGGGCCGCCACGACGAGGCCGAGCAGATCGTGCAGCGTTTCGAGGAGTCCGCCGGCATCGAGCCGGGGGGTGGGGGCGCGTCGGCGGCGGGCGACTCGGGCGTCGATGCCCGGGGCACCTCCCCGTCGGCCGCCGCGAACCCCTCGCCGTCGGCCGCCGCGAACGCCTCGCCGTCGGCCGCCACGAACCCCTCGCCGCCGGCCGCGGGGACCGAGCACCGCGAGAGCATCTGGTCCCGCGGCCTGCGGGGCCGCACCACCGCCCTGTGGGTGGTGTGGTTCTGCATCAACCTGTCCTACTACGGGGCGTTCATCTGGATCCCCACCCTGCTGGTGGACCGCGGCTTCGACCTCACCAAGTCCTTCACCTTCACCCTGATCATCACGCTGGCCCAGATCCCCGGCTACGCGGCAGCGGCCTGGCTGATCGAGGTGATCGGTCGGCGCTGGACGCTGACGATCTTCCTGGCCGGCTCCGCACTGGCCGCCGGAGCCTACGGGATGGCCGACAGCGAGACCATGATCATCGCGGCCGGCTGCGCGCTGAGCTTCTTCAACCTGGGCGCCTGGGGCGCGCTGTACGCGATCGGCCCGGAGCTGTACCCCACGGCCGTGCGCGGCACCGGCACCGGGGCGGCAGCAGGGTTCGGGCGGATCGCCTCCCTGCTGGCGCCGTTCCTGGTACCGGTGCTGGTGGCCACCGGCACCCAGGTGCTCGCCTTCGCCGTGTTCGCCGGGGCGTTCGCGTTGGCCGCGGCTGCGGCGTTCACCCTTCCCGAGCAGCGCGGGCGGGCGCTGGAGGAGTAGGTCCACGGGGCATGCCCCCGTGACCCTTCACGGCGCGTACGGTGGTAGCAGTCCTGCCGCTTCGATTCCGAGCATCCCGGCTCGGGACCGCGCGGCCGCCACGGAACCGGAGGCCCCATGCACGCCGACCGCATCACCGACTCGATCTGCTACCACGCCGAGGGGCCCCACTGGTCCGACACCTGGGGAGGCCTGCGCTGGGTGGACATGCTGGCCGGTGACATCATGCAGCTGTCGGCCGAAGGAACGAGCGTGGGCAGTGTGGGGTCCGACGGCGCGAGCTCCGAGGGAAGCGCCGGTACCGATCACGCCGTCGCCCGCATCGCCACGCCCAGCCCCGTGGTGGCCTGCGTGCGCCCCGCCTCCAGCGGTGGCGCGGTGCTGGCGATCGAGAAGGGCTTCGCCCTCGAGGACGCCGACGGCTCCATCGAGCAGCTGCCGCCGCTGTGGGAGGAAAACGTGCGGATGAACGAGGGAGCCATCGCCCCGGACGGCTCCTTCCTGTGCGGCTCCATGCACTACGACCAGGCCGAGGGCGCGGCCGCGATGTGGCGCCTGATGCCCGACGGCACCACCACCCGCATTCTCGCCGGCATCACCGTCTCCAACGGACTCGCCTTCACGGCCGACGGCGCCCGCGCCTACTACGTGGACACCCCCACCGGGCGCGTGGACCTCTTCGACTGGGACGACCGCGCGGGCCTGGTGCAGCGGCGCACCTTCGCGGACCTGAACGAGCAGGACGGCCATCCCGACGGGCTGTGCCTGGACGCGGAGGGCAACGTGTGGGTGGCGATGAACGGCGGCTCCCAGGTGCTGGGGCTGGACTCCGACGGCAGTGTGACCGAGCGGATCACCGTGGGCGCCAGACAGGTGACGGCCTGCACGTTCGGCGGCGCCGACCGCTCCACGCTGTTCATCACCACCAGCCGGGAGAACCTCGAGGCCGGCGAGGACCCGCAGGCCGGATCGCTGTTCGCGGTGCAGGTGGGCGGCGGCGTGCGAGGCTCCGCGGAGGAGCGCCTGTTCGGAGGGTGAGGGAACGGGGCCCTGCAGCACACACCACCCGTCCCCGCTCGTCGGCCCGGAACACCACCCACCCCACTTCACCGACGGTTACGGGTGAGTACATTCCAGGATCTGGAACGTACTCACCCGTAACTCATGCAGCAGACGGTGCCGGGCCCGTGCTCCCGGGGCACGGGGTGCCCAGGCCACCTCCCGCTCTGACACGCCGCTGCACATATGCGAATCCCCTGATTGCCACCGTCGGCGGTGGCAATCAGGGGATTCGAGACTGGAGGACGGCGTGTCTGCGATCAGGCCGGCGCGGCGCAACCGCCGCCAGATCAAGTGCGTGCCCGTCCGGCAGGCGAGAGCAGTGCGCCCGGCCTGATCAGGCCAGCTGGCCCGCCGCCAGCGCGCAGCGGGCCTGCCGTGCATCGTCAGGCCTGCAGCGCCTCGACGTCGTCGTCCATCCAGTCGAAGGTGCGCTCCACGGCCTTGTTCCACAGGCGCATGTACCGCTCGCGGGTCTCCTCGTCCATCGAGGGCTCCCAGCGCTTGTCCTCGTCCCAGTTGTCGATGACGTCCTGCTCGCCGTCCCAGAAGCCCACGGCGATGCCGGCCGCGTAGGCGGCACCCAGGGCGGTGGTCTCGATGACCTTGGGGCGCACCACGGGCACACCGATGATGTCGGCCTGGAACTGCATCAGCAGCTCGTTCTTCACCATGCCGCCATCCACCTTGAGCTCGGTGAGGTCCACGCCGGAGTCGGCGTTCATCGCATCGAGCACCTCACGGGACTGGAAGGCGGTGGCCTCCAGGGCGGCACGTGCGATGTGGCCCTTGTTGTGGAAGCGGGTCAGGCCCACGATGGCGCCGCGGGCGTCGGCCTTCCAGTGCGGTGCGAACAGGCCCGAGAACGCGGGGACCACGAAGCAGCCGCCGTTGTCGTCGACCTGCTCGGCAAGCTTTTCGATCTCCGGGGCGTCCTTGATCAGGCCCAGGTTGTCGCGCACCCACTGCACGAGCGAGCCGGTGACCGCGATGGAGCCCTCCAGGGCGTAGATCGGCTTGTTGTCACCGATCTTGTAGCACACGGTGGTCAGCAGACCGTTCTCGCTGCGCACCAGCTCCTCACCGGTGTTGATCAGCATGAAGTTGCCGGTGCCGTAGGTGTTCTTGGCCATGCCCACCTCGAAGCAGGCCTGGCCGAAGGTGGCGGCATGCTGGTCGCCGAGGATGCCGGCGATCGGGGTGTCGATGAGCAAGCCCTGCTTGCGACCGTACCCGTACACCTCGGAGGAGGACTTGATCTCCGGGAGCATGGACAGCGGGATGCCCATGTCCTTGGCGATGTCCTCGTTCCAGTCGAGGGTGTCGATGTTCATCAGCATGGTGCGGGAGGCGTTGGTGACGTCGGTGACGTGCACGCCGCCGTTCACACCGCCGGTCATGTTCCACACCAGCCACGAGTCGGTGTTGCCGAACAGCAGGTCACCGGCCTCGGCCTTCTCGCGGGCACCCTCGACGTTGTCCAGGATCCACTTGACCTTGGGCCCGGAGAAGTACGTGGCCAGGGGCAGGCCCACGCGCTCCTTGTACTTCTCCGCACCTTCGTCGCCGGCCAGCTCGTCGCAGATCTTCGCGGTGCGGGTGTCCTGCCAGACGATCGCGTTGTAGACGGGCTCGCCGGTGTTCTTGTCCCACACCACCGCGGTCTCGCGCTGGTTGGTGATGCCCACGGCGGCCAGCTGGTGGCGGTTGATCTCGGCACCGACCAGGGCCTCGCCGACCACCTTTCGGGTGTTCCGCCAGATCTCCTTGGGGTCGTGCTCGACCCAACCGGACTTCGGGAAGATCTGCTCGTGCTCCTGCTGGCCGGTGGAGATGATCTGGCCCGCGTGGTCGAAGATGATCGCGCGGGTGGAGGTGGTGCCCTGGTCGATGGCCAGGATGTACATGGTCTCGTCGTTCATCGGGTCTCCTTCGATGATGATCTCGAGCGGTGGTGATGGTGCGCCCGTCGACGGGGGCCCGCCGTCGGGTGGTTCGGGGGTGGGGCGCATCGCGGCGCGCCCCGGGGCTGTGGAGCGGGGGCCGCCCGGGAAGGACGGCCCCCGCACAGGTCAGGCGAGGATCTTCGCGACGAGGCCCGCGAGGATGCCGCCGATGATCGGGCCGACGATCGGGACCCACGAGTAGCCCCAGTCGGAGCTGCCCTTGCCCGGGATCGGCAGGATCGCGTGCGCCAGGCGGGGGCCCAGGTCACGCGCTGGGTTGATGGCGTAGCCCGTGGGCCCACCGAGAGAGGCGCCGATGACGAGCACAAGCAGGGCCACGGCCAGCGGGCCCAGGCCCGAGGGGGTGGCACCGAACATGATGATCACGAGCACCAGCACGAAGGTAGCGATGATCTCGGTGACCAGGTTCCAGCCATAGGAGCGGATCTCCGGACCGGTGGAGAACACGCCCAGGATCTTGCCCTGGTCCTCCTCCACGTCGAAGTGCTGCTTGTAGGACAGCCACACCAGTACGGCGCCGATGAAGGCACCGATGAGCTGCGCGACCAGGTAGGCCAGCACGTTGGGGATGGTGCCGGGGATGGCCGCCAGCCCGGCGTCGGGGTTGCCGGCGAACATGTCCGAGCCGTTGGCCAGCAGGCCCAGGGTGACGGCCGGGTTCAGGTGCGCGCCGGTCTTGTAGGCCACGTAGACACCGGCGAACACGCCGAGGCCCCAGCCGAAGTTGATCATCAGCCAGCCGCCGCCGAAGCCTTTGGTCTTGGCCAGGATGTTGTTGGCGACCACGCCGCCACCGAGAAGCAGCAGCATGGCGGTGCCGGCGATCTCGTACAGGAAGATCGTTCCCATAGGTTCTCCTCATTGAGCCCCCGGGGCCGCGTCGGTGTGGCCCGGGGTACCCCGCAGAGTATGCGCTCGTACGGGGGTCTGTCATGGTGCGCCGGTCGGGTGACCAGCGCATGTCCTCCCGCCGGGAATGGCGGGATGCGGCCCCTCGAAGGGGCCGGTCCTGGGGGAGAGGTCGGGCGCCATGGGCCAAAGGCCCGTGGTGGGAGCGCCCGACGTCAGGGGATGACGGGCACCTCCGGGGCCCGGGAGACGGCCGCGGCCGCCTCGTCGTCGCTGTGGGACGCCTCGGCCTCGAGGCGGGCGGCGATGAAAGCGCGGTAGGTCTCGACCTCCGTGCGGGTGCGGGCCTCGTCCCAGCCCAGCTCAGGGCCGACGATCGCGGCGATCTCCTCGGCGGCGCCGACCCCGCGGTCGCGCACCTCGTAGTCCAGGCGCAGGCGGCGGGTGATGACATCGGCCAGGTGGACGGCGCCCTCCGCGCGGGCGGCGTACAGCACCTCGGCGCGCAGGTAGCGGGGCGCCTGCTCGAGCGGCTCCAGCAGCGAGGGGTCCTCCTCGGCCAGCGCGAGCACGTCGGTCAGCAGGGCGCCGTAGCGGAACAGCAGCCGCTCCACCCGGATCTCGTCGAAGCCGTGGCGGGCGGCGAGCTCGGCCTGGTCGCGCTTGAGTTCCGCGTATCCCTGCGCGCCGATGATCGGCACCGAGCGGGTGAGGCTGTGGCGGCCGGGGTAGGTGTCCTTGACGGCGAAGTCCACGATGTCCTCGGCCATCACCCGGTAGGTGGTGTACTTGCCGCCGGCGATCGCGGACAGTCCCGGCTCCATGCGCATCACGGTGTGCTCGCGGGAGACCTTCGAGGAGGAGCCCTCGGACTTCTTGATCGGCTGCAGCAGCGGGCGCAGGCCCGCGTACACGCCGATCACGTCGTCCCGGGTGAGGTCCTCGGCCAGCACCTCGTTGGCGTGCTCGAGCACGTAGTCGATGTCCTCGCTGGTGGCGGCCACGTGGTCGGGGTCGTGGGTCCACGGGGTGTCGGTGGTGCCGATGATCCAGTACTCGTCGGAGGGGATCAGGAACAGCACGGACTTCTCGGTCTTGGTGATCACGCCGGTGTCGCGCGCGGCGGGGATACGGTCGCGGGCGATGGTGATGTGGATGCCCTTGGAGGCCAGCACCTCCAGGCCCTTCTCGGAACCGGCCAGCTCCTGCTGCTCCTGGGTCCACACACCGCCACCCAGGATGGTCTCGCAGGCGTGGACATCGAACTCGTCCCCGGTGAGGACGTCGCGCACACGGGCGCCGGCGATCCGCTCCCCGTCGCGCAGGTAGCCGATGACCTCGGTGTAGTTGGTGACCGCGGCCTCGTACTGGGCGGCCGAGCGCACCAGCATCATCACGAAGCGGGCGTCGTCCATCTGGGCGTCGAAGTACTCCAGGGCGCCCACGATCTTCTCGCCGTCCAGCGCCGGGAAGTACTCGAGCATCTTCTTCTTGAGCAGGTGGCGGTGCATGGGCACGGCGCGCTTGCGGCCGATCATCTGCATGGCGTCGTACAGCATGACGCCGGAGCCGATGAAGGCGCGGTCCACGACCTTGTGGAAGAAGGGGAACACGAAGCTGATGGGGTGCACCAGGTGGGGCGCGGTGTGCTTGATCAGCAGGTCGCGCTCGCGCAGGGCCTCGGCCACCAGCTTGAAGTCGAGCATCTCGAGGTACCGCAGGCCGCCGTGCATCAGCTTGGAGGAGCGCGAGGAGGTGCCGGAGGCCCAGTCGCGAGCTTCGACCAGGCCTACGGACAGCCCGCGGGTGGCGGCGTCGAAGGCGGCCCCGGCACCGTTGACACCGCCCCCCACCACCAGCACGTCCAGCGGGTTCTGGGCCGTCGCGTCGCGCAGCCGGTCCAGGTGCTCCTGGCGGGAGGCGGGCGTGAGGGTGGCGGCGCTCTTGTTCGGCACGGGGCGCTCCTTCGCGTAGAGGTTCGGCTGCCCGGGCGGACTGGGGGTCCATCGCCAGACGACCGGGACTTAGGGCCCAGGATGACGCTAACGTGCGGGGCTCGGCAAGCGGGGTGCACGAACGTGCAACACTGGGGGCATGGCCCAGGATGCACGGCAGCAGAGCGCCTACGAGGCTGCACGGATGTACTACGACGAGGGCCAGACGATGGAGGCCATCGCCTCCGCCTTCGGCATCTCCCGCTCCACCGTGTCCCGCCTGCTTCGCGATGCCCGGGAGCAGGGGATCGTGCGGATCACGCTGCGGCCCCCGGGGGTGCGCCGCCTGGCGGACCTGCGCTCGGCGATCGGTCAGCGCTACGGCGTGCGCACCCACGTGGTGCCCACCAGACCCGACAGCTCCGAGCGGGAGCGGTTGCGCGCCGTGGCGGCGGATGCCGCGGGCGTGGTCGAGGACCTGCTGCAGCCGGATCAGGTGGTGGGCATCGCCTGGGGCACCACCGTCACGGCGGTGGTGGAGCAGCTGGCGCCCCGACCCGTGCTGGGAGCGCAGGTGGTGCAGCTGAACGGGGCGATCAACACCGAGGGCTCGGGCCTGGCCAACGTGTCCACCGTGATGGATCGGGTGGCCTCGCGCTGGTCTGCCACGGTGCACCACTTCCCGGTGCCGGCCATCTTCGACTATCCCTCCACGCGGGAGGCCATGTGGCGCGAGCGCTCGGTGCGGCACGTGCTGGAGATGCAGCGCCGCTGTCGTCTGGCGGTGTTCGGGGTGGGCGCCTTCGATGCCGAGGTGCCCAGCCAGGTCCACGCCAGCGGTTACCTCACGGAGGACGATCTCGCCCAGCTGTACTCCGACGGGGCGGTGGGGGACGTGTGCACCGTGTTCCTGCGGGCCGACGGGTCCTGGCGCGACGTGCGCATGAACCAGCGCTGCTCGGGGCCCAGCCCCGCGGCGCTGGCCTCGATCCCCCGGCGGGTGCTGGTGGCCTCCGGTGCCCGCAAGGCGGTGCCCCTGCGTGCGGCGCTGCGGGCGGCGTGCGCGACGGACCTGGTGCTCGATGAGGCCACCGCCGCGCGCCTGCTGGCGCTGGATTGAGGCGCCGCGACTGTGCCCGTACGGACTGGTACGGCCCTATGTGGGCGGGGACGTGCCCGTCTGGCTGGAGGATGCGACCGCCGTGAGCGCGGAGGCGATCGCGGCACTCGAGACTGAGCCGGTCCTCGATACCGCCGCTCCGACACCGTCACGCTACGAACAGTAGGCGGAACCTCTCGCACACCACCGGCATGTCCGGGGTGACACCGCGGGGATCCTCCCCGTGCTCGCGCCAGAACGCCTCGTGCACCCGCCGCCAGTGGGCCAGGGAGCGGTCGCCCTCCCCCTCGGCATGCGCATGGGCGGCGTCCACCTGGTCGAAGGGCACCACGCTCACCCGGGTCGTCTCGAGCACCGCCCGCGGCCGGCCGGCACCGTCCAGCACGATCGAGAGGTCGCCCTCCCGGGGAAGGGGGTCGCCTGAGACTCGGTAGTCCTGCAGGGAGGAGGCGGTGGCTGTCTTGATGCCGTCGAGCACCAGGGCCAGCAGCTCGTCGGCCTGCTCGGGGGTGGCCCCGAAGGCCCAGGCCTCGGGGAGCTCGCACGGCAGCGCGGGGCAGCTTCTTCGCGCGGTGGCCCAGAAGGCGTCGAGGCTCACCCCTCGGCGTCCGTGAGGTCCAGGCGCTCGGGGTGGGTGTACACGTTCATGCGGCCGTCGCCGTCGTCGAAGGCACGCGTGAAGCCGACCAGCGTCATCCCCACCTCCTGGGCGGTGTCGATCGCCAGTGAGCTGGCAGCCGAGACACAGGCCAGCAGGGGGATCCCGGCCATGAATGCCTTCTGGGCGATCTCGAAGCTGGCACGGGAGGAGACCAGCAGGAAGCAGTCGTTGAGCGGCAGGCGGTCCTCGAGCAGGGCCCAGCCGATCACCTTGTCCACCGCGTTGTGGCGGCCCACGTCCTCCCGCACCACCAGCACCTCGCCGTCCCGGGTGACCAGGGCGGCGGCGTGCACTCCCCCGGTGCGGGAGAACACGGCCTGGTCGTCGGTGAGGTTGCGGGCGGCATCGAGGATGGCGCGCGGATCCACCGTCCAGCTGCCCATCAGCACGTAGCGGCCCTTCTGCCGCACCGCGTCGATGCTCTCGGAGCCGCACACCCCGCATGCCGAGGTGGTGGTGAAGCGCTTGGTGGGAACCTGCTGCAGCTGCGGGCGGGCGGTGGTGAAGTCCATGACGTTGTACGTGTTCTGCGCGAACCCGCTGCCGTCGTCCACCACCGCGCCGTCGCAGTAGCGGGCCTCGACGATGTCCTCACGGGAGGCGATGATCCCCTCGCCGTGCAGGAAGCCGTGGATCAGCTCCACATCGCTGCCGGGGGTGCGCATCGTCAGGGAGAGCTGCTGGCCGTTCAACCGGATGTCCAGGGGCTCCTCGACGGCGACATGGTCGCCCTTGCGGCCGGCGTACAGCCGACCGTCCCGCACTCGCACGGTGCGGATCCGCTTCGTCTCGGTCACCCTGCCCATGGTCAGAGCCTAGTTGGTGCATGCCGGCAGTTCCGCGCGGAGCCGTTCAGGATCCGAGGGCAGCGAGCGGGAACGTGGACACGCCGTTGTCCAGCTGCATGGTCGCTCCCGTCCCCGTGACGACGGCCGTGAACACCGGGGGCCCGGCGTGCGTTGCGATGTCCTCCACCGTCACTCGGAGCTTTTCAGCGGCTGCCCCAGCTGCGCGGCCTCCGAGCTTGACCTCGACCGCGGCCCAGCGTCCCCCCGGCCAGGTGAGGACCGCATCGATCTCCCTCCCGTTCGAATCCCGATAGTGATGGACCTGGGCGCCCGAAGCCTCGCCAAGCGCCATCAGGTCATGCACAACTGCGGACTCGAACATCAGCCCGAGAGTCTCAAGGTCCCGCCTGAGATCGGCTGACGTCGCCCCGAGAGCAGCGGCCGACAGGACAGGATCGGCCAGATGGTACTTCGGCGACGTTCGCACCCGAGCCTTGGATCGAAGCCGCGGGATCCACGCGGGGACCGCCTCAACGACGAACATCCGACGGAGCACTTCGATAAGGCTCGCCAAGGTTTCACGAGCCATCGATCCCGCCACCGGCTCGAGGTCCTTCAGTATCGCCGCTTGCGTGACTTCCGAGGCGGTGGACCGCGCAAAGGAACGCAGCAACTGGTCGATGACAACGGGCCTCTGTCGCGTGGAGGCGAGCCGGGGAAGGTCGGTACGCGCCACCTCTCCGAGGTATGCCCGGGCCTGCCGCAGTGCACCCTCTTCCGAAAGGTCCACCAGCCCCGGAAAGCCGGAGCGCACCACACCCGCGATGACATCGTCAAGAGTCGGAGCAGCAGCGACAGTCTCCACGGGCTCTCCATCAAGGAGAGACCGCAGGGAGACCGAGCCCCTAGAGCATCCCTTCTCAAACCAGGTCAGAGTGTGCTCCCGAACCCTGAGGAAGCGCCCTGCACCGGAATGTCGCGTCACATCGTCAGAAGGGACCGCTGACCCGGTGAGGATGAATGACCCCCGATGTCCGCCGAGGTCGACTTGTCGACGCACCCGGTTCCACATCTCAGGCATCACCTGCCACTCATCGAGAAGCCGGGGCTGTGCACCGTCCAGCAGCACCTGCGGTGCGACTTCGGCGAGCTCTTGGGCCTCCGGCGAATCGAGGAAGACGTAGCTCTCCGCCAGATTCAGAGCCGTCATCGTCTTCCCACACCCCCGTGGCCCCTCGATGATCACCGCCCCGGAGCCGGCCAAAGCCGATGACACGACTGCGTCGACCACGCGCGGGCGATACGCCACGCCGAAGTTCGTCAAGGTGTCCACGCCGCCACTCTAGAGGACGAACGATGCAGGTCACAGGTTGTGTCCGGCATTCTGCAGGATTCTTGATCGACATCCTGCAGAACGACTATTCGACATTCTGCAGAAGGCCAGGTCGGCAAGCTGCAGACACCGGTTCCGGTTGCCCGCCACCCACCCGACTGTCGCGTACTGTTCGAGGCAACGGGCCACCTCCAACCCAGAGCACACGTGCCCCACACCGCGAGGGAGCCTCGATGTACCGGACCCGGATATGGCCGCTGCCGATCTTGATCGCCACCCCCTTGCTGGTCTGGGCCTTCCACGATCGCGCCGGCTGGGGGCACTCGTTCGGCGTGGTGGTGATCGGTCTGCTGCTGACGATCCTGGCCGTGAGCTGCAGCGCGCTGCCGTACAGCACCTTCCGCACCGCCGTCACCGGGATCGTGGTGCTCTGCGTGGTGGCGCCCTTCGCCTCCGGGATCGTCTACGGGGATCCGCTGGTGGCGGTGCCGTTCCTGGCCGCCCTGGGGGGCGCGGCCGCTCTGGTAAGGGCGCCGCAGGCGCCCCGGCCACCGCAGGCGGGTGCGCCCGCCCCTCGCTGAGCAGGCTCGACGGCGCCCGCTGAACAGCCCGCAGCCCACCCCACCGAGGTGGCGGGACGGGCTGCGGTGCAGGGGCCGGTCCGGGGACCGACGCAGTCAGCGTGGCCGGTTCCGGACCGGCGGAATCGGCGCGGGTGCGACCGATCAGTTCTTGACGACGGCGCCGGCGAGCAGGTTGAGGGACTCCTCCAGCTTCTCCTCGGGGACGGCCGGGAAGCCGACCTCTTTGGCAAGCTTCTCGTCGACCTTGGACCAGTCGTAGGTCAGGGATACCTCGGTGGAGTCGGCATCGACGGGCTTGAGCTCGTACAGCCACTCCCAGCCCCCGGGCTCGTCCTTGTTCTTCTCCTGGGCGGGCTGCCAGCCGATCATCTTGTTCTCGTCGAAGGCGGTCACGTGGTTGTGCATCACGTAGTCGCCGCCGTTCATCTCGGCGTGCATGTTCATCACGAACTTCTCACCGGACTTGGTGATGCGCTCGGTGTTCTCGGCAGAGCGCACCATGCCCGAGCCGTCGAACTCGTGATGGCGGGCAGGCAGGGTGAGCACCTCGAAGATGTCCTTCGCGGGGGCGTCGATGGTGCGGGTGACGGTGAGGGAGGTCTGGTTCTGGCTCATGTCGCCACCATGCCGCACACGCCTGGAAATGTCACCCAGACTTCGAGATCGTCCCCCGGGCGCCGAGACCTGGTTATCGAGCTGACCTGCGATGACGTCGACCGCTCGACCGCGCGGTTCCGCGACCGTGAGTCGCACCGGCGGGCGCAGGATCGGGTGCGCGTCAGACCAGGCCCTTCTCCCCTAGCCAGTCCGTGGCGATGGTGGCGGAGTTCGCCTGCTCCTCGACGCTGCGCTGGTTGATCGCCACCAGGTCGTCAGCGCTGAGCTGCTCGATCACGCGCTCGATCGCAGCGGCGGCGGTCTCGTCGACCTTCTCGGTGACCAGGGGAACCACGTTCTGCGGCAGGATCATCGACTCCGGGTCCTCCAGGACCACAAGGTCGTTGGCGGCGATGGCGGGGTCGGCGGTGTAGATGTCCGCCAGCTGCACGTCACCATCGGTGAGGGCCTGCACGGTGAGGGGGCCACCGGAGTCCTCCACGGGCACCACGGTGACATCGACCCCGTAGATGCTCTTGGCGCCCTCGGGGCCGTACGGACGCACCTCGAACTCGCTGTTGGCAGCGATCCTCAGATCCGGGATGCCGGCCAGGTCCGCGATCGTGGTCAGGGAGTGCTCCTGGGCGAACGCAGCGGTCGTGGTGTACGAGTCCTGGTCGGAGGCCTCGGCGAAGTCGAGCACCCGCAGCGCCCCGGGCAGGGCCTCCCCGAGCGCGGAGTGGATCTCCTCCGGCGAGGCGCTGGGGGCGTCCGGCTCGTAGTGCTGCAGCAGATTGCCCAGGTACTCAGGCAGCACGTCCAGCGACCCGTTCTCGAGCTCCGGCACGTACACCTCGCGCTGCCCGATCTGGAACTGCCGCTCGACGGTGAAGCCCTCGGCCTCGAGCACCTGAGCGAACAGCTCCGCGATGATCTCGTTGGAGTAGTAGGCCTGCGAGCCGATGACGAGCGTGCTGGAGCCCACGGCACCACCGCCGTCCGATGGCGCCGTTCCCTCCTCGCCGCCCTGCGCGGTGTCCTCCTCGAAGGGGTCGGAGCTCGAGCATGCGGCCGCGCCGAGCACGACCCCAGCGGTCCCCCCGGCTGCGAGCAGGGAGCGTCGGGTGCTGCGAATGGTCATGGCGAACTCCTACGGGTGGGTTCGGACGGGCTCGGGGCTCGAGGAACTCGGACGGGCTCGGGACCGTTCCAGGGTACGGGCCCGCGCGGGCCCGACCTCGACCATCCGGTCACCGGCCTCACACGCCGCGGGGCGCGGTGAGCCGCTGGACGCCCAGCAGCAGCAGGTCCAGAACCAGCGCCAGGGCGATCACCAGCACGGAGCCTGCGATCATCTGCGGGTAGTCCTGCGAGCCCAGTCCCAGGAAGATGTACCGGCCCAGACCACCGTTGCCCACGTAGGCCGCGAGCATGACGGTGGCGACGACCTGCACCGTCGCGCCGCGCAGCCCGCCGATCAGGAGCGGGAGGCCCAGTGGGATCTCCACCCGCGTGAGGATCTGCATCTCGGTCATGCCCTGCGCGCGGGCCGCGTCCACAGTGGCCGGGTCCGCCGATTCCACGGCGGAGTACGCGCCGGCCAGCAGGGACGGTACCGCGAGCACCACGAAAGCAAGCAGCGGGGCTGTGAGGCCGATGCCCATCAGCAGGGCGAACAGGGTGACCAGGCCCAGGGTGGGCAGTGCGCGCGCCGCCCCGGCGGCCATCACGACGATCCCCTTCCCGCGCCCGGTGTGCCCCACCAGCAGGCCCAGCGGGATCGCGATCAGGGCAGCGACCAGCACCCCGAGCGCCGTGTACCCGAGGTGCTCCAGCATCCGCGCGGGGATGCCGGAGGGGCCGGTCCAGCGTGCGGGATCGGCCATCCACTCCAGAGCCTGCCCCAGGGGACTCCCGTTCATGCCGCCGCCCCCGTGCGCTCGCGGCCCCGGGAGCGCCGCGGGGCGCCCCGTCGGGTCCAGGGCATCAGCATGCGGCCCGCCAGGACCAGCAGTGCGTCCAGCATCAGGGCCAGCACTGCGGTGAGCACCACACCGGTGAGGATCTGCACCGGGATGCCGCGTCGGAACCCGTCCACGAACAGCATGCCCAGGCTGGGGACCCCGAGGACTCCCCCCACGGTCACCAGCGACACGGTGCTGACCGCCACCACCCGCAGCCCGGCCAGCAGCACCGGGCCGGCGAGCGGCAGCTCCACCGCCCAGAACCGGGCCGCCGGTGCGTACCCCTGGGCAGTGGCGGAGCTGAGCACATCGCGGTCCACCGAGCGGAAGGCGTCGGAAGCAGAGGGCACCATGAGCGCGAGCCCGTACAAGGTGAGCGCCAGGATTATGTTCACGGGGCTGCGGAACCCCGTGCCCAGCATGCCCGGAAGGAGCACGAACAGCGGCAGGGAGGGAATCGCGTACATGAGACCGGAGGCGGTGGTGATGCCGGTGCGCAGCCAGCCGGCGGCATTGGCCAGCTTCGCGAACGGCAGGGCGAGCAGGAACGCGATCAGGATGGGCGGCAGCGACTGCGCCAGGTGCGCTCCCGTGTACGCCACGATCTGGTCGAGGTTGGACTGCAGCCAGTTCACGTCATGTGCTCCCCGGCGGTGCGGTCATGGTCGAGCACGCCGGTGGCCCGCCCGTCGGCGTCGACCACCACGCGCCTGCCGTCGACCTCCTCGAGGTGCAGGGTGCGCGTGCCGCGGTCCGCACCCACGAAGCGGGAGACGAAGTCATCGGCAGGCCGGGCCAGGATCTCCCGCGGGGCGCCCTGCTGGGCGATGATGCCCCCGGGACGCAGCAGCACCACGCGGTCCCCCACCAGGAATGCTTCGTCGATGTCGTGGGTGACGAAGACGATGGTCTTGCGCAGCTCGCGCTGGAGGCGGAGCAGCTCCTGCTGCAGGTCCGCCCTGACGATCGGGTCCACCGCGCCGAAGGGCTCGTCCATCAGCAGGATGTCCGGATCCGCTGCAAGGGCCCGCGCCACCCCCACGCGCTGCTGCTGGCCACCGGAGAGCTGGGCGGGGTACCGGGTGGCGACCTGCTGGTCCAGTCCCACCAGCTCCAGCAGTTCGGCGGCGCGGGTGCGCGCATCGCGACGCGAGGTGCCGCGCAGCACGGGGACGGTGGTGATGTTGTCCAGCACGGTGCGGTGCGGAAGCAGCCCGGAGGCCTGCATGACGTAGCCGATGGAGCGGCGCAGCTGCACAGGGTCCAGGTGCGCCACGTCCTCGCCGTCGATCAGCACGCGCCCGGCAGTGGGGTCGACCATGCGGTTGATCATCCGCATCAGGGTGGTCTTGCCGGAGCCGGAGGAGCCCACCAGGACCACGCTCCGGTGCGAGGGGATCTCAAGGGTGAAGTCCTCCACGGCCACCGTGCCGCCGGGGTACTCCTTGCGGACGTTCTCGAATCCGATCACCGTGTGCTCCGTACGACGGGGAGGGGCGGTGTGCTCCGCCGGGCGACCCACAGTAGCGGAGATCGCCGCGGCCTCTCAGACCGGGATCGGCACGATCGCCGGGTGGCGCATCACCGAGAGGGTGCGACGGTCCACCACCAGGGCCTCTCCCTGCTCGAGCTCGAGGTGGTCGGGCTGTGGGATGCCCGTGGACGCCACGATCACGCGCTCGGGGTCGATGCGGTAGCGCAGGGTGTAGTTGTCCGGGTGATGGTGGGGCTTGGCCTGTGCCGGGTCGTGCTGCTGGTACGCCACCAGCAGGTCCGGGGTCATGTACAGGCAGTTCAGTGCCTCCGGCACCCGGGTGCCGTAGCGCAGGCACAGGGCGGTGATCTCCGCGGCGGCGCGCTGCACGGCGACGACCGGCTCCTCGGTGCGGGCGTACAGCTCCACTAGGGAGAAGTACAGCTCCGAGTCCGTGGTCCCTTCGGGCACGCGGCCACCGCGGGAGAGGATCTCCTCGCGCAGGGGGCCCGAGAGGTCGAACTGGCCGTTGTGGGCGAACACCACGTCGCCCTCCCGGAAGGGATGGGTGTTGGTGATCTGCAGAGGCAGGCCAGGGCTGGCCTTGCGCAGGTGCACCAGCATCATGGGGCCGTGCGCGGCGGCGAGCGCCTCCCGGTAGGCGGTGGACTCGCGGGCGACGTCCAGCTGCCGCAGGATCTGCGGGGTTGACCGCTGGGCGGGGCCGTCCTGCTCGAACCACGCCACGCCCCAGCCATCCCGGTGCAGCTCCGACAGCTCCGTGAACGGCTCCAGCTCGTGGGCGATGGCACGGTCCAGGGAGATGCGCTCACGGCTGACGACACCGAGCAGACGACACATGGGAGGGTCCTTCTTCCGTGGGACGGGGGTTCCGCAGGGGGAGTTCTCCGGAGCGGGGTTGTGCTGGGGAATTCGACGGAGTGGGGTTGCGCAGCAGCGGGTGCACGCTGCCTGCTCAGCCGCCCGTCGCGCGCGCCTTCATCCGCGCGTCCAGCGCCAGCGCGATCCGGGTGAGCAGGAAGTTGATGGCGATGTAGATGACCGAGACCACCACGTAGGTCTGCACCAGGTAGCGGGTGATGGAGACCATCGTCTTGCCCTGGAACTGCAGCTCGTTGAAGCTGACCACGTAGCCCAGCGTGGAGTCCTTCAGCAGGCTCACCAGCGCCAGGATCAGGCTGGGCAGCACCAGGCGCACGGCCTGCGGCAGCACCACGTGGAGCATGGAGTCGCGCGGGGTCAGGCCGATCGCGGCAGCGGCCTCGTGCTGGCCCTTGTCCACGGCGTTGATGCCGGCGCGGAACACCTCAGCGGTGGTGGCGGAGGAGACCATGATCATCGGGATCACCAGCATCCAGAACCGCGGCACGTTCACCCCGTAGGCGGGCAGGGCCAGCAGGAACGCATAGACCACCAGCAGCATGGGGATGCCACGGAAGAACTCGATCCAACAGGCCACCGCCGCGCTGAGCGGGGTGATGCGGGAGAGCCTGCCCAGGGCCAGCAGCAGGCCCAGCGGGAAGGCGACCACGGCGGCCATGGCGGTGGCCTTCAGGGTGCCCATCAGGCCCTTGCCCAGGAAGGCCAGGTAGTCGGCGCGCAGGTACACCACCCACTTGCCGGGATCGAGCTCGCCGTTCATCGCGAACTGCCGCAGCCCCAGCGCGATCACGCCGAGGATCACCAGCACGCTGAGGATCGACAGGACCAGGATCCGACGGCGGCCCTTCGGGCCGGGCGCGTCGAACAGCACCTGGGTGGCGGTGTTGGTGCGTGCGCTCATGCCTGCGCTCCTGCCTGCACGTCGAGCGCGCGGTCAGGGCCCCGACGGCGGGCGTCCGACGGGGACACGGCCCGCTCCAGCACCCCGCCCAGGTAGGCGCCGCCCAGGGACAGCACTAGGTACACGGCACCGGCCACCAGGAACATGACGACCGCCTGGGCGTACTGGATGTTGAGCCTTTGGGTGACGCCGGTGATCTCCATGACCGCGATCGCGGAGCACAGTGAGGAGCCGATGACGGTGCCGATGAACACGTTCACCAGCGGCTGGATCATGGTGCGGAACGCCTGGGGCAGCACCACGTGGCGCAGGGTGCCGAAGAATCCCAGCCCGATGGAGCGCGCGGCTTCCGCGTGCCCCACCGGCACCGTGTTGATGCCGGAGCGCACGTTCTCGCACACGAAGGCAGCTGAGGACAGGGTCAGGCCCAGCACGCCGCACCAGAAGTACGGCAGGGTCAGCCCCACGTCCGGCAGTCCGAAGGCGATCAGGATCAGCAGGCTCAGCAGCGGGATGTTGCGGAAGATCTCCACGTACACCGTGGCCGCCCACCGCAGCGGCGGGATCGGGCTCACCCGGCACACGGCCAGCACCGTGCCCACGACCAGGGCGAAGACGTAGCCCAGCAGGGTGAGCGCGACGGTGGTCGCGATGCCCTGCAGCAGCAGGGGGATGTTCTCGCTGATGGCGTGCATGGGGACCTTCCGGGGGAGGCGCCGACGGGGCCGCGCTGTCGGGCGGGCCCCGTCGGTCAGGCGATGAGGATCAGGCGGGCAGGTCGCCGGGGACGGGCGGCTCGGGGGCGTCGCCCGGGACGACCTCACCGATGGTGGCGGTCCAGAGCTTCTCCCAGGTGCCGTCGTCGATGATCGCCTGCAGGAAGGTGTTGACGAAGTCCAGGGCGTCCTCGTCGTCCTTGGACAGGCCCACGCCGTAGGGGTCGTCCACGAAGGGCTCGCCCACCACCACGACGTCCGGATCGGCCTTGGAGTTGCCCAGCAGCACGCCCTGGTCAAGCACGTAGGCGTCGGCCCGGCCCTGCTTGAGGGCGGCCACGCAGGACTCGTTGTCCGGCAGCTGCTGCACATCGCCCGGATCGGTGACGTGCTCCTCGATGGCCTGGATGCCGGTGGAGTTGGACTGGGTGACCAGGTTCTTGCCGGTGAGGTCCTCGGGCCCGGAGATCGACTCGGCGTCCTCGGCGCGCACCTGGATGGCGGTGCCGGAGAGGTAGTACGGGCCGGCGAAGTTGATGACCTCGAGGCGCTCGGGGGTGATCGAGTAGGTGGCGATCACGCAGTCCACGGTGCCGTTCTGCACCATGGTCTCGCGGGTGTCGACGGTGGTGTCGATGTACTCGACCTTGTCCGCGCCGTCCTCGCCCAGGATGTAGCGGGCCAGCAGCTGGGTGATGCCGGCGTCGAAGCCGGTGGGGTTGCCACCGGAGGTGTCGGCCAGGGAGAACACCTGGTTGGCGACGGTGCCGCCACGCTTGAGGGTACCGGCCTCCTTGATGCGGGTGGCCCAGGCGCTGGCCTCGATGGCGGCGTCCTCGGCGACGGGACCGGAGGCGACCGCATCGGCGAAGCCGCCGCCTGCGCCGCCCTCGCCGCCGAGCGAGGGTCCGTCACCGGTGTCGGAGCCGCAGGCGGCCAGGGCAGCGCCGAGGGGCAGTGCGGCGGCGGCCGCGACCAGGGCACGGCGGCCGGGGCGGAAGGTGCTGGTGGTCATGGTGTTCTCCGTTTCGTGGGGTGATCGTCAGGTGCGGGAGTTCGCGGGTGCCGGTCGGTGCCGGTCGGGTGTCAGTGCGGGAGGATCTTGGACAGGAACGCCTTGGCGCGATCACTGCGGGGGGCGGTGAAGAAGGCCTCCGGCTCGCCCTCCTCCACGATCTCGCCCTGGTCCATGTAGACCACGCGGTCGCACACGTGGCGGGCGAAGCCCATCTCGTGGGTGACCACGAGCATGGTCATGCCCTGCTGGGCCAGTTCGGTCATCACGTCGAGCACCTCGTTGATGACCTCGGGGTCCAGGGCGGAGGTGGGCTCGTCGAACAGCAGCGCCTTGGGCTTCATCGCCAGTGCGCGGGCGATGGCCACGCGCTGCTGCTGGCCGCCGGAGAGCGCCGCGGGCAGGGAGTCCGCCTTGTCCGCCAGGCCCACGCGCTCCAGCAGCTCCCTGGCCTGGGCCTCGGCCTCGGCTTTGGGGACGCCGCGCACCTTGCGCGGACCCAGGGTGACGTTGTCGATCGCCTTGAGGTGGGGGAAGAGGTTGAAGCTCTGGAACACCATGCCGACGTCGGAGCGCAGGGCGGTCAGGGCCTTGCCCTCCTCGGGCAGGGGCTCGCCGTCGATCAGGATCTCGCCGTCGGTGATGGTCTCCAGGCGGTTCACGCAGCGGCACAGCGTGGACTTGCCGGAGCCGGAGGCGCCGATCAGGGCCACCACCTCGCCGCGGTGGATGTCCAGGTCGATGTCCTTCAGCGCCTGGAAGTCGCCGAAGAACTTGGTGACCCCGCGCACCGAGATCAGGGGCTCGCTCGACTGCCTGGCACGCGAGGGCTCACGCTGCTCCGCGGGGGCGCCGGGTGTGCTGCTGGTCTCTTCCATGCACCGAGAATGTCTGGTGCGACCGCCGACTGTCCAGCAAGCGGAATAGTTGTTTACATTTCGGAATGCTTTTGTGACCGCCCGGCGCTCATGTGGCGGGCGCCGCAGGGTCCTCCTGCGGCGCCCGGTCACCCGTCGATGCGATCGGCCGGCTGTCGCTCAGCCCTGGTAGCCGCGCTGGTACACGGCGTCGAAGGGCAGGTGGCTGGACTGGCGGTGCTCGATGGAGCTGTCCACCACGGCCTTGGCGGTGCGCGCGGCCTCGAGCGGGGTGGCGCCCTTGGCCAGCTCGGCGGTGACGGCGGCAGCGAGCGTGCAGCCGGCGCCGTGGATGCGGTCCTCGCCGGTCTTGGGGCTGCGCAGCTCGACGGTCTGCTCGCCGTCGTAGAACACGTCCACCGCGTCGGCGCCCTCCAGCACCACGCCGCCCTTGGCGAGCACGATCACGTCGTAAGCGTCGTGGATGCGGCGGGCGGCCTCGGTGAGGTCCTCCACCGACTCGATGGCGTCCATGCCGGACAGCGCCAGCGCCTCGAAGTGGTTGGGGGTCACGAAGGTGGCCTTGGGCAGGATTTTCTCCTTGAGTGCGTTGTCGGTGTCCAGCGCGTGGCCGAACTCCTGCCCCTTGCAGATCAGCACCGGGTCCAGCACCACGTTGGTGAAGGAGTGCTCGGCCAGGGCGGCGGCCACGACGTCGATGGTGGCCGGGCTGCCCAGCATGCCGATCTTGACGGTGTCGATGTCGTGCACGCCCGTGCAGGCCTCGATCTGATCGGCGATCACCTGGGGCTCCACGGGCACGAAGCGGTGGTTCCAGTTGTCCTTCGGGTCCATCGAGACGATGCAGGTCAGCGCCGCGCAGCCGAAGGTGTCGAGCTGGTGGAACGTCTTGAGGTCGGTCTGTGCACCGGCGCCTCCGGTGGTCTCGGAGCCGGCGATGGCGAGGGCGACGTGAGTCATGTGTCCTTCCTGAACTGTGCTGCGGGTCCCGATCGTGCGAGCCCGCCGGTGATGGGTGTGCCGCGGGCTCCCAGGGCTCGGTGCCCGTTCCTGCGGCGATGGCCGCGCGCTCCCAGGGCTTCCCGTGTGCCGGGCGCCCGTCGCAGCAGCCGGGTCGCGCGCTCCCAGGGCCTCCCGTGTGCCGGGGACCCGTCGCAGCGACCGCAGTCCGATCCTACTCGGGTACAGTGCCGTGCGTGTCCAGGCCCGATGCCGTCACGGCCGAGGAGGCCGGCGCCCCACCCCGCCCGTCCCCGCATCGTGCCACCGTTGGCCCGCGCCCTGGGCGCGGTTCGGGCTCCTCCCCCCGTTCCCGCACCGGTGCCCTGGCCGCCGAGCACCTGCGGCCCACCCTGACGTTCCTCACCGTGGGCGGGCTGGTGTTCCTGTTCGACGCCGCGCTGTACAACCTGCTGGTGTTCTGGGACCCCGCGGAGGGATGGGGACAGGGGCTGATGCACGGCCACCCGCTGGCCGCCAAGCTGCTGACCATCGCGGTGGCCTCGTGCCTGACCTACCTGGGCAACCGCCTGTGGACCTTCGGGGACCGGCCCCGCCCCCACACGGCTCGCTCGATAGCGCTGTTCGTGCTGGTGAACCTGATCGCCGCGGGGCTGCAGCTGGGCTGCTTGGGCTTCTCCCGCTACGTGCTGGGCCTGGACTCGGTGCTGGCCGACAACGTCTCCGGGACCTTCATCGGGCAGATCGTCTCGACCACCTTCCGGTACGTGACCTACGGACGGTACGTGTTCCCCCGCGAGCGCTGACCTCGCTCTGACACACTCGGGCCATGGACACCTCCGGCCCCTGGACCCGCGCCTCCGGCGCCACCGGACTGCTCACCGACGGCATCGCCCGCCCCACGGTGTTCGCCCGCATCTCCGCCCGCGCCGCGCAGACGGGCGCGGCGAACCTGGGGCAGGGGTTCCCGGACACCGACCCGCCCCACAAGGCGGCCGCGGCCGCGATCGCAGCGATCCGAGCCGGCCACAACCAGTACCCGCCCGGGGCCGGCGAGCCCGTGCTGCGGGAGGCGATCGCGCTGCACCAGCAGCGCCGCTACGGACTCGACTGGGACCCTGCCGGGGAGGTGCTGGTGACAACCGGCGCCACGGAGGCGCTGGCGGCCACCGTGCTGGCGCTGGTGGAGCCGGGGGACGAGGTGGTCACCCTGGAGCCCTTCTACGACCAGTACGCGGCCCTGATCGCCCTGGCCGGCGGGGTGCACCGCACCGTCCCGCTGCGCATCGCGCCGGGTGCCGACGGGGACCTGGCCACCACGGTGGACGCCGCCGAGCTGCGCTCGGCCTTCGGTCCCCGCACCCGGATGGTGATCGTGAACTCGCCCCACAACCCCACCGGGGCGGTGCTGGATCGGGAGGTGCTGGTCGCGATCGTCGAGGAGGCGGTGCGGCACGACGCGCTGATCGTCACCGACGAGGTGTACGAGCACCTCACCTACGGTCCCGCCCACGTCCCGATCGCCACGCTTCCCGGGGCCCGTGAGCGCACCGTCTCGATCTCCTCGGCGGGCAAGACCTTCTCGGTGACGGGCTGGAAGATCGGCTGGGTCACCGCGCCCTCTCCCCTGGTCACCGCCATCACCGGGACCAAGCAGTGGCTCACCTACACCTCCGGGGCGCCCTTCCAGCACGCGGTGGCGGTGGGCCTGCGCATGCCCGACGAGGCCATCGCCGGCATCGCGGATGACCTGCGAGAGCGTCGGGACCTGCTGGTGGCGGGGCTGCGCTCGGTGGGGTTCACCGTGGGGGTGCCGGAGGCCGGCTACTTCGTGGTGGCCGATACCGCGGGCCTGGGCGAGCCCGATGCCGAGGCGCTGTGCGAGCGCCTGCCCACCGAGGCCGGGGTGGCCGCGATCCCCCTGACGGCGTTCTACCGGCCCGGCAGCGCAGAGTCCGCCGCGGCCGGCTCGCTGCTGCGCCTCGCGTTCTGCAAGGACCGCCCCACCATCGAACTGGCCCTGGAGCGCCTGGCCGGCTGGTCCGGCCGATGATCACGGCACGCACCCGCCGATCCCTCCGACGGCCGCCACGCGGACGGCCCGCCCTCCCCGTGCGGGGTGGGCGGGCCGTCGGGCGTCACAGCAGGTGGGTCACTCGGCAGCGACCCACACCTCCTCACCGTCGAAGTCCAAGAGCACCGACACGTTGAACGAGCCCTTCTGGACGGCATCGGTGGGGATGGTGCAGGGGCTGTTGAACTCACCGGTGCCGCCGTCGTACAGCTCTCCCACGTCCATCGCGTCGTTGGGAACCACGAGCGGAGCGGACCTGTACGAGTTGCCGCTGTCGGCCACGTAGTTGGTGCTCAGCAGCAGCAGAGGCTCGACGCTGCCGGAACCGCGGTAGGTGAGCGTGACGGGAACCATGATGTGGACATCGCCCTCGCCCGGATCCGCGTTGAACTGGTTCGTCTCCTTGATCTCTTCGGTGGCGTCCCAGTTCACGTTGCCGAAGCTGATCTCCAGCTCGCCGTCCTCGGTATCGGGGAGGACGAAGGTCTCACCGGCCCCGTAGGGGTTCTCACGCGTGCCCTTGTCACCGTCGCCGGCAGGCTCGGTGGTGTCGTCCCCACCCTCGGGCTCGGTGGTGTCATCCCCACCCTCGGGCTCGGTGGTGCCGTCCGGATCGGGTGTCTCCTCCTGGGTGGTGGTCGTGTCACCGCCACCCGTGGGCGGATCCTCCTCGCCACCACGGGTGAACAGGAAGATGCCGCCGCCGATGATGCCCACGATGAGGGCCAGCACGGCACAGCCGGCGCAGATCAGCAGGGGCAGCTTGGAGCCGGACTTCTTCTCGCCCTGCTGCGGGGCGGCTCCCTGCGCACCGTCCCCGAAGGACGGTGCGTAGCCGGAGTTCGGCGAGCCCTGGCCGTAGTCCGAGTAGCCGGCGTTGGGAGAGGGCTGGCCATAGGCGTCCTGGCCGTAGCCCCCCTGGCCGTAGGCGTCCTGCCCGTAGGCGTCCTGCCCGTACCCGGCGTTCGGCGAGGGCTGGCCGTAGCCGTCCTGGCCATTGCCCTGGGGTTGCCCGTAGGGATCGCCGGACTGCTGACCCCATCCGTTCTGCGGTGGCTGCGACATGTTCTCTCACCCGGCGCTGTAGCACAGCGCCGTACCCCTCTCACGACACGACGGTATGTCGGGCCCGTCGCCCGACACGCATATGGTACGTGTCCCGAAACACGTTCTCGGCCGCAGAATGTCGCTTTCCGATCACGAATCGGTGCCGGATGCGAACCGGTTCCCATGAAAGGTGCGGCCGGCACCGCTCAGGGCCGCCCCACTGCTGTCCAGGTAAGGGGTGATACCGCCCCGGTGCCGCGGGAAGCCCGCCCCCAGGATCAGCGCGAGGTCCACGTCCTCCACGCGCTCGACCACATCAGCGTCCAGCATCAGTGCGATCTCCTCCGCGAGCCCCTCCAGCACGCGATCCAACAGGGCCTCCCCCACGGGAGCCTGCGCAGAACCGGTGCCGTCGGGAGCGAACACCTCCGCCACCACCGGGGACACCTCGGGCTGGACGCTGCCTCGGCGGGACTCGGTGAACCGCACCTTCCGCTCCACCATGGCCGAGAGCCCCGGGGACGCGTGGAAGCGGTCGCCCAGCTCCTGGACCAGCACCTTCCCGACATGGTCGGCGACCGCGTGACCCACCAGGTCCAGCAGGGCCAGCGGGCGCATGGGCAGGCCCAGCGGGTCCAGGGAGGTGTTCACCTCGACCGGATCGGCGCCGGCGTCGAGGGAGGCCAGCACCTCGCCGAGCACGCGGAACAGCAGGCGGTTGACGATGAAGCCGGGCGCGTCGGCGCTGCGCACGGCGAACTTGCGCAGGCGGCGCACCACCTCGAGACCGGTGGCCAGGGTGGCCTCGTCGGTGGCGTCGGTGTGGATCACCTCCACCAGCGGCATCTTCGCGACGGGGTTGAAGAAGTGCAGGCCGACCACGCGCTGCGGGTGCTGGAGATCCGCGGCCATGGCGCTGACCGAGAGCGAGGAGGTGTTGGTGACCAGCAGCGCCTCGGGATCCAGCACGCCCTCGAGCTCGCCGAACACGGACTTCTTGATCGCGAGGACCTCGGGGACGGCCTCGAGCACCAGGTCGCAGCCGGCGAGGTCGGCCACGTCGGTGGTGGCGTCCAGCAGCTCCGCGATCCGGGTGGCGGTGGTCTCGTCGAGGCTGCCGCGGGCGGCCGTCTGGGCGATGACCTCACGCGCGGCGGCCAGGCCCTTCTGGGCGATGCCCTGGTCAAGGTCCCGCATGATCACCGGGACCTGCAGGCCCAGGGCGAGCTGGGCGGCGATCTGGGCAGCCATCAGGCCCGCCCCGGCCACGCCGACGCGGGTGATCTCCCGGGCGCCCTCGACGGGGGTGCGGCCGGGCTTGCCGCGGCGCAGCATCTCGGCGGAGTACAGCGAAGCCTTGGCGCCGTCGGAGCGCACCAGCTGCCCGAGGGCCGCGGATTCGCGTGCGAGCGCATCGGTCAGCTCGCTGCCGGGCAGCTGCTGGAGCAGTTCGAGAGCGCGGGCCGCGGCGGGGGCGCCCTGGGCCTCCATCCGGGCGGCCCAGGCGCGGCGGGTCTCGCCGGTGGGCAGGGGTGCGTCCAGGGCATCATGCAGGGCCTCGGCCTCCGGGGAGTCCGCGGGCGGCAGAGGGCGGGCGTAGCTGGGGACCGCGGCGTCCGCCCCGTCAGCGGCACGGACCGCCTCGGCGGAATCCGCGCGGGCCGCGACGATGGCGGCGAACTCCTCGAGGGCGGCCGGGAGGTCCTCGGCGAGCGCGTCCACCAGCCCCGCCTCAAGGGCCTGCTGGGCGCTCAGCAGGCGGTCACGGGTGGGGTCCTCGAGGATCATTCGCACAGCGACCTCGGGCCCCACGACGGACTGCAGCAATGTGGTGCCACCCCAGCCGGGCAGGATGCCCAGGCCGGTCTCGGGCAGGCCGATGCCGCGGGCGCCGGGGACGGCGGTGCGCACGTCGGCCATCAGGGCCACCTCGAGGCCGCCACCGGGGGCCGCGCCGTTGAGGTGGGCGAGGATCGGGGCGGCGCTGGCCCGGACCCGGACCTGCAGGTCATGGGCGGCACGGGTCATCTCCTCGACGCGCTCCGCCGCGGAGGGGTCGGCGAACATCGACAGGTCCGCCCCGGCCAGGAACACCTTCCCCGTGCCGGTGAGGGCGATCGCACCCAGCTCCCCTGCCTCGGCACGGTCCAGTGCGGCGTTGATCGCACCGGTGACGGCCTGGATCGACTGCGGGCCCAGGGTGGCCGGGCGTCGCTCCTGGCCCTCCGGCGGCGCGAAGGTCAGGACCGCCACGGTGCCGAGCGCGGCATGCTCGATGTCCTCGGTGATGACGCGGGTGACGTGCTCGGTGTAGGTGGGCATCGGGGGCCTTTCGTGTTCTCGTCCTCGAGGGCGCGGCACAGGGGAGGGGCGTTCGGTCGAGCCACGCCCCACTGCTTCCTGATACTGCCGGTTTCAGGTACAGCATGCCGGAGCTGCGCCCTGGTGTCCACCGCTGCGCGCGCTGTCAACGAGGGCTGACCTCGCGCCGTCAGGTCACCTGGGCACCCCGTAGTACAGGGACACCCCCTCCAGGGTCTCCACGGAGAACTGCAGGGTGTCCAGGTCGTCCTCCGGGACCACCACTGCCACGGCGGCGGTGAGGGTCTGGCCGTCCGCCAGCGCCCCGCCCTCGGACAGGGGATTCGGCACCAGGCCCGCCACTTCGGGGTACGCCATCAGGTCGGTCTCCGCCCACACCCAGACCTCATCCTTGATCTGCACGGAGCTGTCTCCCTCGTAGGTGACCTCGAGCGTCATCACCACCAGCTGGTAGCCCGGCTGGAGCACGTCGACGCCGCCGGCGAGGGGGACGGTCGCGTCGGGGTCGATGGAGGTGGCGTGCACGCTGATGGTGCCGCCGTCCGTGGTGGGCCAGGAGAAGGTGTGCTCCCCGGCCGTAGCCGGCCGGCCGAGCATGCCGGTGCCGTCGGTGACCTGGTTGCCGGAGGTGTCGGTGACCACGCCGTCGGTGAACGTCGCTCCGTCATCGACCTCCACCCACACCGAGTCCTCCGCGATGAAGCCCCTGACGGCCGATACCAGCAGGCCGAGACCGGCCAGCAGCGCCAGCAGCACCATCGCGACGATCGCCACGACAGCCCAGTCGGGGAACCCCTTGGACGCCTTGGGTGCGGTCCAGGGCCGAGCGCCACCAGCCGGGTGGGAGGCGTCGAATCCGTCGATCTCGTGCGGCGGCTCGGGCGAGTACCCGCCTGCCGAGGGCGGGGGTGGGCCCAGGACGAGGATGGGGCGGGGCCAGACCCCATGGGCGGGGAGGGTGCGGCCTGCACGGGGGCCGCTGCCGGGCCGGCGGGCGCAGCCGTGGAGCCGACAGGAGCAGATGCGGCTGGCGCGAGGTCCGCGTTGCCCGCAGTGGGGTCGGGCTCGGTGTCCCAGTCATAGGTCGACGGTGTCGACGGCGGCGTTGTCATGGGCGGAGCATAGACCCCAGCTGGTCAGGCCTGGACCTTGGTGAACAGGTACGACTGACCGTCGTGGCGATCGGACCTCGGGCCGCACTGCGCGAGTGCTTCCCCGGTGCCGCGATACGGCAGGCTGCCGGGGCCCGCGTCCGCAAGTGGGTGGACAGGTAGGAGGAAGTGCGGGAGGGGCCGCCCGGCGGCTGTGCCGGACGGCGCCTCAGGCGCGTGCGATCACTCGATGAACTGGGTGTACAGATAGGTGTAGCTGTCACCGTCGATCCCGGGCTGCACGGTGGCGTACCAGAAGCCGGAGGTGCCCTCGTCGAGACCGGACAGCTGGCACACCGCGTGGGACTCGTCGCCGTGGATCTTGCAGGTGACCTCCGCGTTGTCCGTCACGTCACCGTCGGGCCTGTCGGCCATCCGGGCGGCCTCGACCAGACCGGCGCCGATCGTCTCGCCGGTCACCTCGTTGCCCTGGTCGACCCTCCCGAGCAGCATCTGGGTGTCATCAGCAAGGGTGACCTCGGTGGTCTCCCCCTCCCCCACAGCCATCAGCAGTGCGTGGCTGCCGGCACCGGAGCGCACCAGGTGGACGGTGGCGGTCAGGTCCTTGCCGGCATACTCCTCGCCCTCGACCCCGGTGAAGGTGCACAGCGCGGGCGAACTGCCGACCTTCACCTCGCCGGTGCACGTGGCGCTGTGGGATCCGAGGTATTCGGTGCTCTCGACCCCTGCGGCATCCAGGGTGAGGCCGTCGGAGGAGTCGTACAGCTCTTGGCTGATCAGGAACGGCAGCCCGTTGGAGGGGCGAGGGTGTCGACGCTGATCGTGCCGGCCCACTGCCCGAGTGCGCTGTCGATGGCGGCGGAGTCGGGCCAGGCCTCGTCCTCGCCGGCTCCCGTGCCCTCTCCCGTGTCGGTCGTGGCGGGATGCTCGGTGGCGGCCGGCTCCTTCGTCCCCCCGGCAGCGGGTTCGGCCACGTCGCCACCTCCGCCGCAGGCGGCGAGCAGTGCCCCGGCAGCCAGCAGCGAGAACGCGCCCACGGTGAGACGGGCGGCAGAGCGCGGCAGAGTCATGGATCGCATCGAGATTCGGTTCCCCTCGGATTAGGCCGGCCAGCAGCGCGTCGCTGCGTGGTCCAGCTCTGACCTGCGCCTCCAGGAGCACGCCATACCGAGAGTTTACTAAGCCTTTACCTGCTTCACGGTCACCGCCAGGTCATGGAACGGTCTCGGAATCCGGCCGGATCCTCAGGCTCTGCGTGGGCCCCTGCCAGCCCGGCCCCGGGGCCCGAGCGCGTACGCAGAGCGGGGCTAGGGCGATGCTGCGGGGACTGCGGGAGATCGCCGTCCTAGCCGCCCAGCAGCCACCCGTCGACGACCGCACCGCGAACCCGGATCACGTCACCTTCGGCGGGGTAGAGACGCACGGTGCTGCTGGTGCTCGCGGCCGGGAGCAGCTCGAGGATGCCGCCGTCGATCATCACGGTGGCATCGCCTTCGTCGTGCGCGGCAAGGGATTCGACCCGGCCGTCGACATGGATCTGCTCCACGATGGCGGGCCCCTGGATCACGACCTCGGCGCGGAAGGGGGCCGGCAGATCGACCTGCGCCTCCACTCCCTGCCCCCGGGCGATGTCCAGTGGCTCTCCGCGCAGCGTGCGCAGCTCAGCCGGGAAGCGTGCCACCAGACGATCCCCTTCGAGCCCGAGCTCGCGGGGGAAGGTGAGGCAGCCGGACCAGCCCTGCTCGTCCGTCTCGTCCTGCGTGCGAGCGAGCCCCTCCCAGGACCAGCCCCACATCAGCACGCGGTCCTGCTCGGCATCCACGACGGCCTGAGGCGCGTAGAAGTCGGGGCCCTGATCAACCCTTCCTCCACCGTCAGGTTCGAAGTGGGGGGAGCCGCCCGGCCCCGCCACCAGGTCGCCCACCAGATAGTTGACCTGCACCGTCGAGCGGGCCACCACCTCGGGCCGGTACCAGAGCGAGAGGATCAGCACCCATCGCTCCCCCACCTGCACCAGCTGTGGACACTCCCACAGCTCGGCCGGAGCATGCTCGGCCGCGACGGGATCGTCTCCGCGCAGCAGTTCCCCCACGTACTCCCACTGCTCAAGATCGTCACAGGCGAACAGCAGGATCACCGGGGTCACGCCGTCCTCACCCCGGACCCCGGCCCCCTGGATCGCCCAGTGTCGCCCCTCCAACTCGAACACGAACGGGTCCCGCACCCGATCAGCCCCGGGATCCGGGGCACCTCGGCCACCACGCGTCCCGGGTCCACGAGCTGCTCCAGCGCTCGGTCGGCCCGCGCCACCAGGACCCGGGAGAAGGCGTTGTCGCCCCGCCCGTCGACCCCGGAGTAGACCAGGGTCGGCACCCCGGCCGGGTCCTGCTGGCGATCCAGGAGCCCCACGCCGCTCCAGCAGCCGTCGGCATCCGCCTCGCCGTCCCGCGGGACGGGCCCCATCGGCTCCTCACGCCAGTGCGCGAGGTCCGCCGAGGACATGTGTCCCCAGTGGATCCTCTCGTGACGGGCGGATTGGGGGTTGTACTGGAAGTAGACGTGCCAGCGACCGTCCACGCGCATGATGCCGTTGGGGTCGTTGATCCATCCCGTGGGGTGGACCCGGTGCAGGGCGGGGAAGTGAAGCGAGGTGGTCACGGGAGGAATTCCTGATCCTTGACGATGGTGATCGGGGTGGTCGGGGTCGGTCATTTCGAGGCGCCTGCGGTGAGGCCCTCGCGCAGGTAGCGCTGGCCGAACAGGAACACCACCACTGCCGGGATCATCGAGAGGATCACGCCGGCCAGCACGATCGAGATCGAACCGGTGCCCAGGTTGCCCTGCAGCGTCACCAGGCCCAGCGGGAGGGTGTAGTTCTCCTCCGAGATCATGAAGATCAGCGGACGGAAGAACTCGTTCCAGTGGAAGTTGAACGCCAGTACCCCCACGATCGCCATTCCGGGCAGCGCGAGCGGCGCATAGACGCAGAAGAAGGTGCGCCAGGGGCTGGCACCGTCGATCGCGGCTGCCTCGCCCAGGTCCAGCGGCAGGCCCAGGAAGTACTGGCGCATCAGGAAGGTGCCGAAGGCGGTGGGGATGGCCGGGAGGATCAGCGCCAGCAGGGTGTCCGACAGTCCCAGCCCGCGGATGATCATGAACACCGGCACGATGGTCACCTGGGCGGGCACCATCATGGTGGCCAGCACGATCGCGAACAGGGCGTTCTTGCCGCGGAAATCCATGCGTGCGAACACGTAGCCGGCCATCGCAGCGGTGATCATCTGGCCCACGGCGATCAGGGCGGTGACCAGTCCGCTGTTCAGCACCAGCAGCGGGATCCTGATCTGCTCGAAGACCGCGGCATAGCTGGAGAAGTCCGGTTCCAGGGGGAAGAAGCTGGGCGGGAGGCTGAAGGACTCGGCAGCCGGTCGCAGGGAGGTGGTGAAGGTCCACCACACCGGACCCAGGGTGAGCAGGGCGGCCACGGCCAGCACGGCGTAGCTGGCGAGCCCGGGAAGCTTGCGTGTCATGAGATGTCCTTCGGGTGGGGAGCAGCGGGGATCATGGCGTCGTCATCGCGTTCCATGGCCGCGCTCACTGGTAGAAGACGAATCGACGGGCGAGCCGGAACTGTGCGGCGGTGATCAGCATGATCAGCAGCATCAGCACCAGTCCGATGGCGCTGGCGCGGCCGAACTCGAGCTGGCGGAAGGCGCTCTCGTAGATCACCATCACCACGGTGCGGGTGGAATCCCCGGGGCCGCCGCGGGTGAGCACGTAGGGCTGGTCGAACACCTGCAGAGCGGAGATGATCGCCATCACCGAGGCCACCAGCACGGTGGGACTCACGAGCGGCAGGGTGAGGTCCTTGAACTTCTTCCAACCGGTGGCGCCGTCGATGGAGCCGGCCTCGTACACCTCGGTGGGGATCGAGGAGAGGCCGCCGACGAACAGCAGGAACGAGAAGCCGAAGTTCTGCCAGACATACACCGCGATCACCACGACCATCGCCCACTGGGGGCTGGTCAGCCAGGGCACCGCGGGGATCCCCACCAAGGACAGTGCCCAGTTGATGACGCCGTAGCTCTCGTTGAACAGGTACTTCATGAGGATCGAGACGCTCGCGGCGGAGAGCACGAGGGGGAAGAAGAAGGTCGAGCGGAAGAACACCCGCAGCCATCCCGGCATCCTCGACTGCAGCAGCACCGCGAGCAGCATGGCCACGGACAGCTGCACGATCACCGCGGCCACCACGAACAGCCCGGTGTTGAGGAAGGAGATGGCGACCGTCTGATCGGTGGCCAGGTCGGTGAAGTTCTGCAAGCCCACGAACTGGGGGGAGGTGATGATGTCCCAGCGGAAGAAGGCCAGCAGCAGCGAGCCGATGATGGGCAGCAGGACGAAGATGCCCACGCCGATCATGGTGGGCGCCAGGAACAGCCAGCGCAGGATCACGCTGGATCGGTCGGTGCTCATGCTTCCTCCTCGGCGAAGACGTCACGCAGGTCGCGATCGAGGGATTCCAGGGAACGGGCCACCTGGTCGGGCCCGGCGGACAAGGCAGTGGAGACGTTGCGGATCAGTGCCGTCTCCACGGCGGCCTGCTGCGGCGGGGCGGGGATCGGGCCGCTGGACGGGAAGCGGTCGAGGGTCTCGTAGAAGCGGGACCAGTGCTCCGGGCCGATGCCGGTGTAGAGGTTGTCGTTGACCATGGAACGCCGAGTGGGGGTGGTGGCCGGGGTGGGGAAGGCCAGTTCCATCGCCTCCTTCGAGGCGGTGTACTTGATCCACTCCCAGGCCTGGTCCGGCTTGTCGGTGGTCTTCATGACCGCGTATCCGGCACCCCCGAACTGGTGACGCTGGGTCTTCCACCGCGGGAAGAACTGCACATCGTACTGCTCCGGGCGCATGCCGCCCTCGGCGAGCCCCTGGACCCAGTAGCCGCCCGCGGGGGTGGTGCCGATGCGACCGGAGGCGAACAGGCCCACGAGGGTGTTGCCGCCGCCCTCCTCGGGACGCACGGCGAGACCCTCACTGACGAGGCCGCGCAGGTGCTCGAAGCTCTCGTGGACGCGGTCGTCGGTCGCGTTGGAACCCGTCCAGAGATAACCGCCGGAGCGCTGCTCGCCCGGATAGAAGGTGGACCAGAAGTCCTCGCCACCGCTCGCCCGCTCCTCGACCAGGAAGGAGGTGTCGTTGACGTACAGCCAAGGCACCACACCACCGAAGAGTCGGTTGGTCCAGTAGTACGGGGTGGCGTCGCCCTTCATGCCGCGCAGCAGCTCGGTGAAGTCGTCCTTCGTCCACTCCTCCCCCGGCATCTCCAGGCCGTTGCGCTCGAGGACGTCGAGGTTGAGGTACATGTTCGCGGCGTTGAAGTCGAGCGGGAGCTGGTAGAGGGAGCCCTTGTACATGAAGGCCTCGATGAGGCTGGGGTGGACGTCCTCGAAGTAGTCCTTCATCTCCTCCGCGTCGTGCAGGAGGTAGTCGTCCAGCGGCAGCGCGAGGCGTTCGGCGAAGAGCTGCGCCCCCTCAGTCGCCGTGTAGACGATGTCGGGCTGGGTGCCGGAGGCGACCATGGTGAGGATCTTCGCGAAGAAGTCGCCCCAGTCGGTGGCCTGCACCGACTGGATCAGCACGGGAATGTCGGGATGGGTCTGCATGAAGGCATCCGCGATCGCCTGACGGCCGGCCGCGTCCTGCGAGGTGCCCAGGATCAGGATCGTCAGGGCGTCCTGGCCGCGGCCGGGGATGTCGGCAGCGGTGAGGCGGGGCCAGGCGGCTGCGGTGCCGGCGAGCGCTGCCGCGCCGCCGACGCCGAGGAGGGCGCGGCGGGTGAGGGTGGAGGGGTTGGCCATGCGGTCCTCTTCGTTGAGAGTCGGGACGGTTGAAGCGGTTCCAGGGAGGAGGCGGGCGTCGATGCGGCTGTCCGGCGTCCTCGCCGAGCCACCACTTGCACACGTGTCCAAGTCGGGCGAGACCAGTATGGGTCGCAGCTTTCACACGTGTCAACCCTGATCCCGCGGCAGCACTCGGAACCCCCGACGCGGCCCAGTTTCCCCAGCCCTGGAACCAGCCCCGACCGAGCCGGAGCAGCACCGGTCCCCCTCGACCAGCCCCCGCAGCAGACGTCGAGCGAGGTCAGCGCCCGCGAGCGATCCCCACCGACTCCCGCTCAACGAGCGGGCACTCGACGACCACGAGACCCGCATCGCCGCCCGCCGCCTCGCCCTCCAGACGCGCGAACAGCGCAGCCATCGCCCGGCGTCCCATCTCCTCGTGGGGAAGAGCGATCGTCGTGAGCTTCGGAACGAGCCGCTCGGCGAAGAAGTCCTCGTCATCGAAGCCGATCACCGAGAGATCCCCCGGAACGGCGATGCCCGCGGCCGCCGCGGCCTGGAGAACCCCGGCAGCGACCCGGTCGCGGATGCAGAACACACCCGTCGGCGGCTCCTCCCCCGCGAACAGCCGGGCGGCGGCCCGGTAGCCGTCGTCGATCTGCCACCCCGCCTTCACCATCCGCGGATCGAGGCCTGCGTCCGCCAGCTCGTCACAGAAGCCGGCCTCGCGCTCGAGAACGGCCACGGAGCGATCGTCACCGGAGAGCATGACGATCCGCCGATGGCCGGTCTCGATCAGGCGACGAGCAGCACGTCGGGCGCCGCCGTAGTCGTCGGGCACGAAGGTCGGCGGGAGCTCGGCACCCTCGCCGCGCTCGTCCGCCCCGGACGACACCGGTTCGTGGTTGGCCAGCACCAGCGGGATCCCCGGCGGAACGACGGGGAGGGGGCCCCTCATGCGGCCCATGGTCGCGAAGAGCAGTCCGTCGACCTGGCGCTCGGCAAGAAGGCGAGCGGCGTCCTCGACGGTGTGGTCGCGCAGCGAGAGGTCCACGGTGATCACGAGGTGATCGTGCTGGGCGGCGACCATCGAGGCGGCGCGCGCCATACGGCCGGCGAAGGGCGAGGTCGCGATCTCGTCGGTGATGAGACCGATCGTGCGCGAGCGACGCTCCTTGAGGGAGATCGCGAGGGCCGAGCGGGTGTAGCCGAGCTCGGCGGCGGCGGCGAGCACGCGCTGCTGGGTGGCCTCGGCGACCGTCCCCTCCACGCGCCCGTTGAGCACCATCGAGACGGTGGCCCGCGAAACGCCCGCACGCGCCGCGACGTCGGCGGAGGTGGGGCGGCGGGACGAGGAGCTCACAGCTCGTAGGGTACGCGGCTCCTCCGACCGGCGGCGGGCCGGGATCCGTGGCTCCTTCCCCGCGTTCCCGGCCAGTCGTCCCGTGCCCGCCCGGCCGCTCACACCACCGCGGTCATCCCGCCGTCGACGTGGACGGTCTGGCCGTTGACGAAGCGGCTCGCGTCGGAGGCGAGGAACACCAGCGGGCCGACGAGGTCCTCGACGTCGCCCCAGTGCCCGTCGGGAGTGCGGCGGGCGACCCAGGCGGAGAACTCCTCGTCCTCGACCAGGGCCTTCGTGAGCTCGGTGGCGAAGTAACCGGGGGCGAGGGTGTTGACCTGGATGCCGTGCGGGGCGAGGTCCGCCGCGAGGCCCTTGGTGAACATCGCGATCCCGCCCTTGGTCGCGCTGTACGCGGCGATGGAGGGGCGGGCGAGCTGGGACTGGACCGAGCCGATCTGCACGGTCTTCCCGCTGCCGCGCGCGATCATGCCGCGGGCGACGCGGCGGGCGCAGTAGAAGGCGGCGGAGAGGTTCGTGGCCAGCAGCGCGTCCCAGTCCTCGTCGGCGAAATCCGCGATCGGCGCCCGGCCGTGCGCGATCACCCGCGCCCCGGCCCGGACCAGACCGGTGGCGAGCGCACGGCCGATGCCGCGGGTGGAGCCGGTGACCAGAGCGGTGCGGCCGGTGAGGTCGAACAGGTCGGACACGATGTCTCTCCTTCGTGAGGGACGTGCGGGGGCGTGGTCGGACGAGGAGGCCCGGGCCGTGGAACGGGCCCGGGCTTCCTTGGAGGATCTCAGGCCCGAGCGGGGCCCGAGCTCCCCGCGCGGGGTGCGCGAGCTCGCGGACCGGCTGGTCGGCGAGTCGGGCGGCCGGGTGCGCCTCGTGGACGTGCCGGTCTCCGGCGGTGAGGCCGGGGCGCGGGCGGGGACGCTGTCGATCATGGCCGGCGGCGAGTCGGCCGACGTCGAGCGAGCGTGCACGCTGCTGGAACCCTGCGGGACGGTGCGCCACCTCGGGCCGCTCGGAGCGGGCGAGGTCGCGAAGGCGTGCAGCCAGATGATCGTCGGCGCGACGATGATGGCGATCGCCGAAGGGACCGTCCTCGCCGAGCGCAGCGGCATCGCTCCGGCCGACCTGTTCGAGGTTCTCGCGGGCGGTTACGCGGACTCGACGCTGCTAGCGGACAAGCGCGACAAGCTCGTCACCGACGACTACTCCCCCGGCGGCATCGCCGCGTACATGACCAAGGATCTCGGCTTCGCGGCCGACGTCGCCGAGGACACCGGCACCTCCCCCGCCCTGCTCGATGCGCTGCGGGGCGCGTACGACGAGCTGGTCGCGGCGGGGCTCGGCGAGGAGGACCTGTCGGTGGCACGGCGCTTCGTCGCGGAGCGCGGTGCCTGACCCTGGACGGCGCGCCGCCGTTCCCGCTCGACGCGCCGATCAGCCGGTCCCCCCGCACCTCCTATAGCACGACCCCTGCACGTCGTCCCGGTCCCTCCGTCGCGTGCGGTCGCGTTCGGCGCGCCGATACTGGCCGCAGAGGGCGGCCGCGCCGCCCGTTCCACGTCCCGACCACCAGGAGGACCCTGTGACCGTCGTGAAGATCAACCGCCTCGCCGTCCCCGCCGGACAGGCGGCCGAGCTCGAGAAGCGCTTCGCCGCCCGGAAGCACTCCGTGGACGGGGCGCCCGGCTTCGAGGGCTTCGAGCTGCTGCGCCCGGTCGCGGGCGAGGAGCGCTACTTCGTCCTGACCCGCTGGGCGGATGAGGAGAGCTTCCGGGCCTGGGCCGACCAGCGCGAGGCGCGGGACCCGTCCACCACCGTCTCCCGGGCCGAGGGCATGCTCGAGTTCGAGGTCGTCGACCTGGAGTGACTCGGGCGCTCGGCCCGCCGGTCCGCCCCTGCCTCTCCACCCTCCCGCCTCGTTCGGCCGACGCGGGGACGGGGAGAACTCCCCATGGCCTCCTCACCTCCGGGTCTCTAGTCTTCGGAAGCACGGACCACGAGCCTCAGGGGGAATCAGATGGCGGCGTTCACCGCTTCTCTGGACAGCACGTTCGTGCGCGACGCCGCCGCACGGGCACGAGACGCCGGCGCGGACCTCAATCCGCTGTGGCGGACCATGATCACCGTCCCCGACGCCCCGTCCCTCGATCCGGTCGAGCACGATCCCGAGCACGAGACGCTCCTCCGGCGCGCCCTGACCTCACCGTGCGTGGCCGCGGTCGGCGTGACCCCTGCCGACGGCCCGCGCACCGAGCTGCAGATCTCCGTCGATGCCGAGGGCGCCGTCGTCTGCGCCCGGCGAGGCGACGGAGCGGCCGGCTGGTCGCCGGTGGACGCGGAGGCGCTCCCCGAGATCGTCATATCGATGGCCCCTCCGGGATCCCGGCTGGCAGCCCCGGCGTCCATGACCACCCGCTCAAAGGCCACTCGTCTGCAGCTGAGCAGTGCACAGGTCGAGCAGATCCGCAGCGCCGTCGAGCACGGCGACACCGCCGACAGCGCCATCGCTGCGCTCCCGGATCTCGATCCCGACCTGCGCGATGCGCTGACCAGCAAGGGTGATCGAGCGAGCCTCGCGATCCACCTCATCCCGCCCGCCCCGGAGGAGAGCGTGACCCTCCTGCGCCGGTGGACCAGCGGGGAGCGGGGTCTCTACAGCGCCGACGGGCCGGCGGGGCCCCTCGCCGGGGGGCACCCGGTCGAGGACGGGGACTTCTTCGGCACCGTGATCCCCCTGCTGCAGGAGGGCACGCGGATCGCCCGGGCGCACTCAACGGCGGGAGGTGCGGCATGAGCGGCTTCCAGGGGATGGACCCGGAGCAGGCGCGCACCCACGCCGAGCACCTGCGCACAGGATCCCGGCGGATCGATGAGATTCATGCCGAGATCGACGCGATCGTGCAGGGCGTCGACTGGGTGGGCCCGGACCGCGAGGCCTTCGTCCAGGAATGGGGCGGTCAGGTCGGCCCGCAGGTCAGCACGCTGAGCGAGCGCCTCCAGGGACTCGGCTTCGATCTCGAGGCGGAGGCCGACCAGCAGGATGCGGCCTCGGAGCCAGGCGGCGACGGCGGCGGCGACCCCGAGAGCTTGCTGCCCGAGTCCGTCACCGACTTCCTGGACCGGCTCGACGAGGGGATCCGCGGACTGCCCGAAGGGCTCCAGCGCCTGCTCCCCGACACCCCCTGGGCGGAGATGATCGCGGGTGGCGTCGTCGACCTCGCTGAAGGGGCCGAGGGCTTCCTCGAGGGCGGACGCGACACCCTGAAGGGGCTGCCCGGACCGCTCGGCGACCTCTTCGACGGCCTGCCCGACGGGGACATCGAGATCCTCGACGAGCGATCCGAGATCGAGCTCGGCGAGGAGCCCCGCCACGTGCAGGACAGCGAAGCCCCGCAGGATCTGGCCGACCTCGTCCTCGACAACGACGAGACCCGCCGCGACATCACGACCGTGCCGCCGGGTGGAGAGTACGACCCCGAGGATTCGGCACAGATCCGGATCCAGACCATCCAGGGTGCCGACGGCACCGAGCGGTACATCGTGCACGTGCCACCGACCCAGGGTGCGGACCTGTGGTCGGAGGAGGGCGGTCTCCCGGGGACCCTCGAGGGATGGAACGGGCAGGGCCAGCCCTTCGGCTGGGCCAACAACATCTACGCGATGGCGGGACGGGAGAATGCCGGGGCGAACGCCGTGACGGCCGCGATGGAGGAGGCCGGGATCCCCCCGGGCTCGGACGTCGCCTTCGTGGCGCACTCCCAGGGCGGCCTGGTCGCCGCGCAGTTGGCCGACGATCCCGCCTTCAACTCCTCCACCGGCGCCGCGGGCACCTACAACGTCACCGACATCCTGTCCGTCGGCTCCCCGGTGCAGACCTACACCCCGGCGCAGAGCTCCACCGATGTGGTCAACGTCCAGCACGTCCAGAACGAGGGGACCGACGGGGACTTCGTCCCCACGCTCGATCTCGAGGGGCGCTCCTTCCGTCATCCCGGCGGCAATCCGGCGGAGAACGTGCAGGACGTGCACATGCAGACTCCGCACGAGAACCCGGACTTCCCGCAGCCGGACGCGGCCCACAACGCGCATGAGTCGGTGCACCGCAGTCGCGACGGCTCCTACTCGGATACGTCCGGCTACTACGGCACTCTCACCCAGCATCCCGACCATCCGACCCTGGCGGACAAGGCGGATCGCATGGACGGTCTGTACATCGGCGAGGACGTCACACTCACCGAGGACGTGGTCATCGATGCCCGCCGGATCTGACGCGATCCGGCCCCCTCGGAGCGCTCAGATCAGACCGTAGTGCTCGAAGAAGTCTCCGAAGTGCACGGCCGCGTCCTGGTCGGCATACTCGGAGCCCAGCAGCTCTTTCGGCGCGACGGTGGAGCCATCTGCCCCGTGGGCGACCACCAGGACTCTGCGCATCTCGAACCCGTCGTCGAGCTCGAAGACGTACTCGGTCACCTCCCGCCACACTGGATCCAGGGCCTCCAGAAGCTGATCCTGCCCGACGTCGAAGTGGATGTCTCCGCGCAGGCTGGTGCGCATGGTCCCGCCGCCGCTGGTCTCCATCTCCGAGGAGGTCACATGCTCGAACTCCTCCACCGGGTCGTTCAACGAGTCCGTGCGCGACGGCAGCAGGCGCCCGCAGCCCACAAGTGCGGCCACCATGCCCGCAAGCCCTCCAGCCATCAGCACTCGCCTCCGCATCCGCTCCGCCTCTCCTGATCCCCCGCTGCGATTGCTCCAGCATCGCAGATCCTGCCTGGTCCCTCACCGTCGTTGCGTCTCCCCGGTCCGCCCGCTGAGCTCCAGGCCCCGGCGTCCTGCGCGCTCAGCGCTCCGCGAGGTGCAGCGGCTCGCCGGCGATGGCGCTCCTGCAGGGACGCGGCCTCAGCCCTCGAGGGTGATCAGCTGCTTCCCGCCGGGCGCGACGATCCGCACCTCGGGGCCGAAGGTCGCGTTCTGCACCTCGTGCGCGAACACGTCGGAGGAGACCATCGCGGCGAGGACGCCGGCGCCGCCCGCGCGGAAGAGGAACAGCTGCGTGGAGGACTGGTAGCACTTCCCAGTGAGCAGCTTCGTGCCGGCCGCCTCGTTGACGCGATCTGCGGGGGTGGCCTCCGGGAACACCATCAGCTCGTCGAACTCCACGTCGACCACGTCGGCGAGAGCACGCTCACCACCGCCCTCCCACAGAGGACCGATCGCGTCGTCGATCGCCTTTCCCGAGGTCAGCTCCATGACACCTTCTCCTTCATCCGCAGGTTGTGTGAGCCCGCATCCGGTCACCACGCTCATGGTGAGCAGGAGCGCCGCTCGCCGCGTCAGGGTCTTGGTCCCGACGTCCGTCCGTTGCATTAGCTGGTCTGCCTCTCCAGCGGATGGTCGGAGACGACCTGCGTGATCGCTGTCTGCCCTCGCGTCAAGGCGGTCGCGCAGCCGCGCACGGCCTCTGTGTCCTGTCCGAGAAAGTTCATGCCCCGCCCCGTCACTCGAGTCATCGTCTCTCGGCGCCGACGCTAGCCCGTGCTGACAGGGGAGGCGATGGGGAGCACTCCCCATCGCCTCCCGAGTCACGGAACTTCAACGATCACGCGAACGCGCTGGTCCCAGTGATCGACCGGCCGACGATCAGCGACTGCATCGTGTCGGTCCCCTCGTAGGTGTGCAGCGCCTCGATGTCGGCCATGTGGCGGATCACCTGGTTCTCCAGCAGGATCCCGCTGCCGCCGAGGAGGTCGCGGGCGTCGGCCGCGATGGCGCGGGCCGAGCGGGTGCAGAACACCTTGGCGAGCGAGGCCTGCTCGGGCCGCAGGCAACCGGCCGATTCCAGGTCCGCCAGGCGCCGGCAGTGCAGCTGCATGGAGGTGAGGGTGGCGAGCATGTCCGTCAGACGCACCTGGACGTGCTGGGCCTTGGCCAGAGGGCGTCCGAACTGCACGCGGGTGCGAGCGTGCTCGAGCGCGGCCTCGTAGCAGGCCACGGCGTGGCCGAGCGCTCCCCAGGCCACCCCGGCGCGGGTAGCGAACAGCACCCGGGACGTGTCCTTGAAGGAACGGGCCCCGGGCAGGCGCGCATCCAGCGGCACGCGCACGTCGGCCAGATGGATGTGGGCCTGGTGGATGGCGCGCAGGGACACCTTGCCGCGGATCACCTGCGCCTCGTAGCCGGGCAGGGACTGCTCGACCAGGAAGCCGGAGACCTGGCCGTGCAGGGCATCGTCGGAGGGGTCGTCCACCCGCGCCCACACCACGGTGAGGTGGCCGTCGGCCCCGTTGCCGATCCAGCGCTTCTGGCCGCTGATCACCCACTGCTCGCCGTCACGACGGGCGGTGGTCTCCAGGGACACGGAGTCGGAGCCGTGGTCGGGCTCGGTCAGGGCGAAGGCGGCGAAGGCCTGCCCGGTCACCACGGGCTCCACCCAGCGCTGCTTCTGCTCCTCGGAGCCCAGCAGCACGATCGAGCGCAGGGCGAGCCCGCCCTGGACGCCCACCATGGTGCCCACGGAGCCGTCCAGGCGGGACAGCTCCATGGTGACCAGGCCGGTCGCCAGGGGGCTGAGGCGGCGGTGGCCGGGGATGTCCATGCCGTCGGTGAACAGGTCCAGCTCGCCCAGACGGGCGATGAGGTCGGTCGGGTACTCGCCGCGGTCCCAGCACTCGTCGATGCGGGGCAGCACCTCGGGGGCGAAGGAGCGGGCCACCCGCCAGGCCTCGAGATCCTCGCCGTCGACGTCCTGGAACAGGGCGTAGTGGTCAGCGGTGCGGGGAAGCAGGGCCTCGGCGGTGCTCGCCTCGGCGTCGGGCAGGGAGATCACGGGGCCGGGGCCGGCGGCGGGGGGCGGGGGAGGGGAGGGGGCGGGGGGGCGCGCGGGGGGGGGGGGGCGCCGGCCAGCGGGGCCAGGGTGGGGGGGGAGAGCGGGGCGTCGGGCTGCTGGCCGGTCGGCGACAGCGCGGCGACCCCCAGGGCGGCGGCGCAGGCGGCCAGCGCCGGGGGCCGAGGTGCGCGC
>NZ_JADEYR010000012.1:98370-98792 GCF_015209585.1 Brachybacterium epidermidis | reverse complement strand
CCACCTCCATGGCCCGGCTGGATGACCGGATGTGGGTGGATTCCGTGCTCCATGACCAGGACCGCACCCTGCGTCGCCGCATCGACCAGCACGGTCCAGGACCGCAGCTGATTTCCGCGCAACCGGTCCGCGATCCGCGGGACCCACCGGACCTCGCTGAGGGGGCCGGGGGCGCAGCGCCCGCCCCCGATCCGCTGCCGGCTCCCCGGCGGGTCCAGGCGCGCCGGCGCCAGGGCGGCATGCGGATCCGGCCGCGGGGCGAGCTGCTGCTCACCACGGCCACCGTGGTCCTGGCGGGCCCGCCGCTGTGCCCCCCCGGCCGCGCCCCGCCCCCGCCCCCGCCCCGGGCCCCGCCGCCGCCGCCCCGCCCCGGGCCCCCCCCCGCGCCGCCCCGCCCCCCCCGCCCGCCGTCGCCCGCCGCC
>NZ_JADEYR010000012.1:0-98360 GCF_015209585.1 Brachybacterium epidermidis | reverse complement strand
GTGCTGGGCATCGGCGGCTGGGCTCTGCAGCGGCCCGATGCGGGGGCCCCGCCGCCGAGCGCGCATCGGGGGCCGGCCGCGGCCGCACCCGATCCGGAAGCACCGGTGTCGCAGGACGACAACGTTCCCCCCGGGTCGCCGGATGCGCCCGCGCGCAGGAACGGGCCGGTGATCGAGGATCCGGGCGCCCTGGCCGCTGAGCTCGCGGCTGCGCGGCACCTCTACGTCACCGGCGAGAGCGAGACGCCGGTGGCTGCGCAGGGCAGTCCCGCCCAGGAGCAGGACGATGCGGTGCGCGCCGCGTATGCGCCCGTCACCGTCAGCGGGGGCGAGCCTCGCATCCACGGCGCCGGCCTGGTCGAGCACTCCGCCTCGGAGGGTACCGCTGTGCTCAGCCTCGAGACCTCCACCGCTGAGCTCACCACCGTCGGCCAGGACGGCACCACCCGTAGCATCCCTGCCACCGAGCGCGCCACCGTGCACCTGCAGCTGCGCTGGGACGGCAGCACCTGGTGGATCGAAGCGGCCACCCCCGTGCCCGACGCCGTGGGCTGAGCTCTCTCGCGCACATGCGAGCAGGGGCCGGCACCTCGCGGTGCCGGCCCCTGCCGACCTCAGAGCCGCCTCAGGGCGACCCCACTGCTCACAGACCGAGTTCGGCCTCGAACGCGCCGTCCTCGAGGCGCTTCTTCATGTGGGTGAGGAAGCGCGCGGCATCGCCGCCGTCCACCAGTCGGTGGTCGTAGGAGAGGAACAGGTACATCATCGAGCGGATGGCGATGGAGTCATCGCCCTCGGCGTTCTGCACCACGGCCGGACGCTTGACGATGGTGCCGCAACCCAGGATGCCCACCTGCGGGTTGGGCACGATCGGGGTGTCGAACAGGGCGCCACCGGAACCGGTGTTGGTGATGGTGAACGTCGCACCGGAGAGATCGTCCGGCCCCAGCTTGTTGTTCTTCGCCTTGCCGCCGAGCTCGCCGATCTGACGGGCCAGACCCGCCAGGTTCAGATCGCCGGCGTTCTTGATCACCGGCACCACCAGGCCGCGCTCGGTGTCCGCTGCCATGCCGATGTTCTCGGAAGCGTTGTACTTGATCATGTCGCCGTCGATCTCGGCGTTGATCTTCGGGTAGGTCTTCAGCGCCTCCACCGCGGCCATCATGATGAACGGCAGGAAGGTGAGCTTGGCGCCCTCGCGCTGGGCGAAGGCGTCCTTGGCCGCACTGCGCAGCTTCGCCACGCGGGTCATGTCCACCTCGACGGCGGTGGTGAGCTGGGCCTGCGTCTGCAGGGACTCCACCATGCGCTTCGCGGTGATCTTGCGGATCCGGCTCATCTTCTCCTCGGTGCCGCGCAACGGGGAGACCTCCACCTTCGGGGCCTGCTTCGGGGCCTGAGCAGCAGGGGCTGCCTGCTGCGTGGCCGCCGGAGCGGATGCGGCCTGCTCGGCGGCGTCGATCGCCTCCTGCACGTCCTGCTTGCGGATGCGACCGCCCAGGCCCGTGCCCTTGACCGAGGACAGGTCGATACCGGCCTCGGAGGCCATCTTGCGCACCAGCGGGGTCACGTAGCCGGAGCCCTCGGCACCGCTGACGGAGTCCGCGGCCTTCGGCGCGGAGGCGGGAGCCGACGGATCCTGCTTCTCCTCGCCCTTGGGCGCTTCGGTCTTGTCCTCGGCAGGCTCGGACTTCTTCTCCTCCGCCTTCGGCTCGGGCTTCTCCTCAGACTTCTTCTCCTCGGAGGGCTCGGGCTTCTCCTCGGCCTTGGGGGCGTCGTCGGCCGGCTCCTCGGAGGAGGCGGCGCTCTTGTCGCCCACGATCGCGAGCACGGCACCGACCTCGGCGTCGGAGTCCTCCTCGACCCGGATCTCCAGCAGGGTGCCGGCCACGGGGGAGGGGATCTCGGTGTCGACCTTGTCGGTGGATACCTCCAGCAGGGGCTCGTCCACCTCGACGGTGTCGCCCACGGACTTCAGCCACCGGGTGACGGTGCCCTCGGTGACGGACTCGCCCAGTGCGGGCATCGTCACCTCCTGACCGGAGGCGGCGCCACCCGAGGACGTCTTCCCGGCCTCGCCGGAAGAGCCGCTGTCGCTGGAGTCGGGCTCCTTGTCGGCGGGCTTCTCGTCCTCCCCGGCGGGGGTCTCCTGCGAGGTGGAGGGCGCCACGGTCTCATCGGAGGCGAGGTCCTCGCCCTCGGATGATTCGGACTCCTCGTCGGAGGCACCGTTGTCGGAGGAGCCGGAGTCGTCGGAGCCGGAACCGTCGCCGATCACGACCAGATCAGCGCCGACCTCGGCGTCCTCGTCTTCCTCGACCAGGATCTTCTCGATGGTCCCGGCCACGGGGGAGGGGATCTCGGTGTCGACCTTGTCGGTGGAGACCTCCAGCAGGGGCTCATCCACCTCGACGGTGTCGCCCACGGACTTCAGCCACCGGGTGACGGTTCCCTCGGTGACGGACTCGCCCAGTGCGGGCATCTTCACGGTTTCGGACATGATGTTCTCCTTCTGGTGGCGTCAGGCTCAGGCGTGGGCGTGCAGGGGCTTGCCGGCGAGGGCCAGTGCGGCCTCGCCCATGGCCTCGTGCTGCGTGGGGTGGCCGTGGACCAGGGAGGCGACGTCCTCGGGGTAGGCCTCCCAGTTGACGATCAGCTGCGCCTCGCCCATCAGCTCGGACATGCGCGAGCCGACCATGTGGACACCCACGATGGGGCCATCCTTCTCACGGACCAGCTTGATGAAGCCGGTGGTGCCGAGGATCTGGGACTTGCCGTTGCCGCCGAGGTTGTACTCGTAGGTCTGCACGGCGTCGTCGCCCAGCTGCTCCTTCGCCTGCTTCTCGGTCAGTCCCACGGAGCCGAGCTGCGGCTCGCAGTACGTGATGCGGGGGATCCCGGACTCCACGATCGGGGCGGGGTTCTGCCCGGCGATGAGCTCGGCCACGAAGATGCCCTGCTGGAACCCGCGGTGAGCCAGCTGCAGGCCGGGTACGATGTCGCCCACGGCGTAGATGCCGGGCGCGCTGGTCTCCAGCGTCCCCTTGTCCGCCAGCACGAAGCCGCGATCCATCTCGATGCCCTGCTCCTCGTAGCCGAGGTCCTTGGTGACGGGGCCACGGCCCACCGCCACCAGCAGGTAGTCGCCCTCGAAGACGGTGCCGTCGGCCAGGGTGACCTTGACGCCGGAGTCGCTGGGCTCCACCTTCTCGGTGAACACCCCGAGGGAGAACTTGATGCCGCGCTTCTTGAAGGAGCGCTCAAGGGCCTTGGAGAGGGACTCGTCCTCGTTGGCCACCAGGTGGGGCAAGCCCTCCACGATGGTCACCGACTCGGCGCCGAGGGACTTCCACACCGAGGCGAACTCCACGCCGATGACGCCGCCGCCCAGGATGATCGGGTTCTTCGGCACCTCGGGCAGCTGCAGCGCGGCCTCCGAGTCCAGGATCCGACCGCCCAGCTCGATGCCCGGCAGGGTCTTGGAGAAGGAACCGGTGGCAAGGACGATGTTCTTGCCGGTCAGCACCCGTTCGCCGTCGCCGGTCTCCACGGTGACCTGGTTCTTGCCGGTGAGGCGGCCGAAGCCCTCGACGTACTCGACGTCGCGGGACTTCACCAGGCCCTGCAGGCCCTTGTAGAGACGCCCGATGACCTTGTCCTTGAAGCCGAGCACCTTCTCGACATCGACCGCGTTGAGGGAGATGTCCAGGCCGAGGTCCTTGCCCTCCGAAGGGGCGTCGGCGACCTCGCCGACGTGGAGCATGGCCTTGGTGGGGACGCAGCCGCGGTGCAGGCAGGTGCCGCCGAGCTTGTCCTTCTCCACCATGGCGATGGTCAGACCGAGCTGGGCGCCGCGCAGCGCAGCCGCGTAGCCCCCGCTGCCACCCCCCAGGATCACGACGTCGAACTGGTCAGTGGTCGTTGCAGCCACCTGTGTGCTCCCTCGCTGAGTGATGATCGCGGCCTGTGCGCCCGGCCCAACCGGACGGCGCCGCCTTCGAGACCCATGCTAGGGCACGAGGCGGCGCCGTACAGTGCGCTCGGACGTTCGGTCAGCGGGCGCGGTCCTCGATCACCTGCAGGACTGTGCGCACGCTCATACCGGTCGCCCCCTTGCCCATGTAGCCCAGCGGTGCGGTGGAGAAGGCGGGGCCGGCGATGTCGAGGTGAGCCCATTCGGCCTCTCCCACGAACTCCTTGAGGAACACTCCCGCGGAGAGCGCGCCGCCCCAGCGCTCGCCGATGTTGCGCAGATCCGCGACCCGACCCGTGAGGTCCGCGCGCAGCTCGGCCGGGAAGGGCAACGGCCAGAACGGCTCGCCTGCCTGAGCCGATGCCTCCATCACCGCCTCGCGCGCGGCCTCGGTGCCCATCACCGCGGCGGTGCGCTTGCCCAGTGCCACCATCGCCGCGCCCGTGAGGGTGGCCACGTCCATCACCAGGTCCGGCTCGGTGGCGACGGCGTCGACGAGGGCGTCGGCCATCACCATTCGACCCTCGGCGTCGGTGTTGAGCACCTCGACGGTCATGCCGTTGCGCATGGTGACGACGTCACCGGGACGCTGTGCGCCACCGCCCGGCATGTTCTCGGCCAGTGCGAGGAAGGTGGTGATCCTCACGCCCAGGCCCAGGCGAGCCGCGCCCACGGTGGCGGCCAGCACGGTGGCGGCGCCGGTCATGTCGGAGGTCATCTCGTCCATGCCCGCAGCCGGCTTGATGGAGATGCCGCCGGTGTCGAACGTGATGCCCTTGCCCACCAGGGCGACCGACTGAGCGGCGCCCTCGGGCGCGTACTCCAGGCGCACCAGGCGCGGCGGGCGGCTGGAGCCCTGGCCCACGCCGACGATGCCGCCGTAACCGCCTTCGGCCAGCTCCTTCTCGTCCAGCACGGTCACGGTGATCGGCAGATCCTCCACGAGTTCCTGGGCCCGACGGGCGAACTCGGCCGGGTAGAGCAGGTTCGGGGGAGTGTTGACCAGGTCCCGTGCGATGCCGACGGCTCCGGCGAGCACGTCCGCCCGCTCCGCGGCGGTGGTGGCTGCGGATTCGTCCTCGGCGAGCACCACCAGCGACTCCACAGCGGGCTTCGCCTTGGAGGACTCCGATTTGTGGGCGTTGAAGGCGTAGGCGCCGAGCGCAGCCCCTTCGATGGCCGCGGCGAGCTGCTGGGCGCTGCCCCCGGGCAGCGCGAGGGCGGCGGTGCCGACGCCCGTCAGCACGCGGGAGGCGGCGCCGTACGCGAGGCGCAGATCCTCGGCCGACACCTCGTCCAGCGAGGAGGCGCCCACGCCGACCAGCAGCAGGGACCCGGCAGCGGCGAGTGAGAAGGAGGGGATGCGGTGCACGTCGCCGCGGGCGCTGCTCGGCTCCAGAGCGGCGATCGCCTCGGTGACCTCGGGCGCACCGGGAACGCTGGCGGGGGAATCGTCCTTCCCGCTCAGCAGCGGGAGGATGAGGACGTCGGCCTCGACGTCGCGCACGGAAGCTGTGGACACACTGATCATTGGCATGCATCTATCGTAGGCGTCGGCCCCGACACCCCGTTCGGTCGCCGGCCGCCCGTGGGGCGGGCGAGCGGATGGCCGCAGCATCGACACCCGGATCCACCCGATCCCGGGCCGAGGAGGACGACGCCACCCATGCAGGTGCTGATGATCGTGCTGTACGTGGTGTGCGGACTGACTGCGGCCCTTGCGGCCTACTACACGCTGCGCGACCTCGCCGCGGACCTGGTGCTGCTGGGCGCGGCCGCCCTGGTGCTGGTGGTGTGGGTGGTGCTCGGGCTGGGGCTGGTGATGCGCGACCTCGGCGGCGGGGAGGTGACCGACCCGGTCACGCTGTACGGATACCTGCTCACCGGGGTGGTGCTGCCCATCGGGGGCGCCTGGCTGGGCATCTGGGAGCGCACCCGCTGGGGGAGCCTCGCCATCGGCGTGGTCGCCGTGACCCTGACCGTGCTGGCGATGCGACTCGAGCAGATCTGGCCGGGAGGGTTCGCATGAGCCCTCACGGACCGACGGGCGCGCGCGCATCCCGCTCGCGAGGCTTCACCACGGTGCTGGTGATCGTCTACGGCATCTTCGCGATCTCCGCGACCGCCCGCAGCCTGGTGCAGATCCTGCGCGACTTCGATGCCGCACCGCTGGCCTACTCGCTCTCGCTGCTGGCGGCGATCACCTACATCGCGGTGACGATCGCGCTGGTGAGGGGCCGGGACGGATCCCGGGCAGCCCTGTGGCTGGTGGTGCTGGAGCTGGTCGGCGTGGTCTGCGTGGGAACGGTGAGCGTGCTGGCACCCTCTCTGTTCCCCGACGACACGGTGTGGTCCGTCTACGGCATCGGTTACGGGTTCATCCCGCTGCTCCTGCCCGTGGTCGCGCTGACCTACCTGATGCGGCAGCGCTCGCGCTGATCCCCCGAGGGCAGCGCCGCCTCACCGCCGTTCGGTCGCCGCACCCCCGTGCACGCGATGCCGTCGGGAATCGTTCGCAGGACGAAAGGGGCGCGCGGTGCCCCGCCGAGCACGTACCGTGACCCCGTGATCTCCCCGACTCCTGCCTCCCGCGGTCTGTACCCGCTCGTGTTCCGCCACGTGCTGGGCCGCATCGACCCCGAACGCGCGCACCATCTCACCGTGGACGCTCTCCAGCTGGTCTCCGCCCTGCCCGGAAGCGGCCTGCTGCTGAGGGCGCTGTTCCGCGTGCCCGACCCGGTGCGCGCCGCGGCCGAGGGGCCCGAGGTGCTGGGTCTGCGTCACCCCCACGCCTTCGGTCTCGCCGCCGGGTTCGACAAGGACGGCGAGGTGCCGCTGGCTCTGCTGGACCTGGGCTTCGGCCACGTGGAAGTGGGGACGGTGACCGCGCGTCCGCAGCCGGGCAACCCCGCACCGAGGTGCTTCCGCCTGGTGGAGGACCGCGCACTGATCAACCGCATGGGGTTCAACAATCGCGGTGCCGCTCAGCTGGCCGAGCGGCTCTCGCGCGTGCGGCGCAGCGAGCGCGGGCAGCGCGCCGTGATCGGCGTGAACATCGGCAAGTCGAAGTCCACCCCGCTCGAGGACGCGGCTGAGGACTACCGCTTCTCCGCCCGCACCCTGGCCCCCTACGCCAGCTACCTCGCCGTGAACGTGTCCAGCCCCAACACTCCCGGCCTGCGCGACCTGCAGTCCGTGGAGTCGCTGCGGCCCGTGCTGAGGGCGGTCCTCGAGGAGGCGGCCCGCTCCGAGCGGCGGCTGCGTCGTGCCGTGCCGGTGCTGGTGAAGATCGCTCCCGACCTCCATGACGATGACGTGCGGGAGGTGGCGCGTCTGGTGGCCGAACTGGGCCTGGCCGGCGTCATCGCCACCAACACCACCATCGAGCGTCCCCAGAGCCTGCGCGAGGACCGCGCCCGGATCGAGCGCATCGGTGCCGGTGGGCTCTCCGGCCCCGTCCTGGCGGGCCGTTCCGAGGAGGTGCTGCGCCTGCTGCGCGAGGAGCTGCCGACAGGCTCCGTGGTGATCAGCTGCGGTGGGGTCACCACCGCGGCCGATGTCACCGCACGCCTGGCCGCAGGCGCCGACCTGGTGCAGGGCTACACGGCACTGATCTACGAGGGGCCCTCATGGCCGGGTCGCATCGCGAGGGCGCTCACCGCAGGTCGATGAGCACCTTCGAGGATCCGGTGGAGCGATCCGCTGCGATCTCGAAGCCCTCGACGGCCCTGTCCAGCGGGACCGTGTGGGTGATCAGCGGGGAGACGTCCAGACCTCCCGCCATGGCCTCCAGGGCGCCGCTGATCTCGTCGACGAAGCGGTAGGAGCCGCGGTACTCGATCTCCCGGGTGACGATCCCGCCCAGGCTGGCCTGCACCTCGCCGGCCGGGAGGTTCCCCACCTGCACCAGCACGCCACCGCGGCGCACGGCTGCGACCACCCCGCCCAGGGCGCGGGGTGCGCCGGAGGCCTCGATCGCCACGTCCACGTCGGCGGGCAGTGCGTCACCGGCGCCGACGTCGACCGTCCCGTCGGCGCCCATGGCACGGGCGATCTCCAGCGCGGCCGGGGAGAGGTCGGCCGCGACGACGCGATCGGCACCGGCCAGCCGGGCCGCTGCCACAGCGAGGGCCCCGATCGGGCCGGCCCCGTTGACCAGCACGCTGCGACCGGAGACGTCACCGGCGCGGGCGACGGCGTGCAGGGCGACCGCGAAGGGCTCGGCCAGGGCCGCGTGCTCCAGGGTGACGCCCGCGGGCACCGCCCGCAGCTGGTCCGGGCGCACGGCGCGCAGGGTGGAGAAGCCGCCCTGCTCGTGCGGATCGAACGCGGCCGAGCCGAAGTAGCGGACCTGCGGCCACAGGTTGGTGCGATCCGCGATCTCGGCCGGCATCCGGTACCGGCCGACGAGGGTGGCCGGGTGCACGGTTACCGCGGAGCCGGTCCCCAGCCCGGCCGCTTCCACCGCGGCGAGGGCGTCCTCGCCGACCGCCTCGATGGTGCCGGAGACCTCATGGCCGAGGATCAGCGGATCCTTCAGCACCGCGGTGCCGCTGATGCCGCTGCGCCAGTAGGCGATGTCGGAGCCGCAGATGCCGCCGAAGGACATCCGCAGCAGCACCTCGTCGGGCTCCGGGACGGGATCGGGCACCTCCTCCACACGGAGGTCACCGGGGGCATGGACGACGACGGCGAGCATGGTGCTCCCTTCTCAGCCGAGCAGGTCGGCGATGGTGCTGTAGAGGCCGATCACGCCGACCAGTGTGATGGCGATGGCGGAGATGACCACCATGGCGTTGAACGGCAGTCCGTCGCGGACGCGCGGATCGGTCTGGGTGCGGGAGAGGTACAGGGTGGAGATCGCCACGCCGATCAGGAATATCGAGTTGAGGATGCCGGCCAGGATCACCAGCGGCAGCGGGGAGCGCACGATGGTGCCGAACAGACCCCACAGGATGGGCAGCACGATCATGATCCAGCGCATCCAGCGGTCGCGGACCTTCTGGTCCTCCCAGTCGAAGGCCCCGAACACCGCCAGCGTATTGCCCACCTGCCGCCCCAGGCTGGGCACGTTGGCGATGATGGTCTTGAACAGTGCCGTGCCCGCACCGATCAGGAACACCACCGCACCCCACCGGCCGACCGCGGAGTCGAAGATCGAGGCGATCGTGGTCATCACGTCCGATCCCTCGGGCATCAGGCCCTGAGGATGCAGCACGGCAGCGCCAAGGATGTAGAAGGCGGCAGTGGACAGGGTGTACACCGCCCATGACACCCACGCGTCGAGCTTCATCACGCCGATCCAGCCGCGGGCACGGTCCACCCACTCCTGGGTGTCGTCCTTCGGGCCGGTCCAGGCGGCGTAGCCCTTCTCCACGCACCAGTAGGTGTAGGCGGTGACCTCACCGGCGCCCACACCGGTCAAGCCGAACATGGACAGGGCCACGCCGAAGGCACCCACCGCGATCTGGAAGCGCATGCCACCGGCCAGATCACCCACGCTCCACGCCCACTCGGTGCCCTGCAGCAGGAACACCACCAGGATCGCGAAGCCGGTCACCGCCACTACCAGCACGGTGGAGAGCCCCTCGACCAGGGTGTACCGGTTGACGTAGTGGATCACCACGGCAATCACCACCAGGATCGCCACCCAGGCGCCGATGGACACCAACGAGTACGGATCCGGCCCGATCGGCAGCAGGGAGGAGAAGGCGAAAGCGGCAGCGCTGATCACGCCGGCCTGGCTGGTCATGAACTGGACGAACATCAGCAGCACCAGCCAGGCCATCCAGCCCCGCTTCGCGATGCGCGGCGGCACGTCGTTGTAGCCGGAGCCCGCGACGCGGCCGGTGGAGATGGTCCAACGGCCCAGCTCGATCTGCACCCACACCTTCACGAAGGTCGAGACCAGCACTAGCCACAGCAACAGGAAGCCCACCTGGGCGCCCAGGGTGGTGGCGGTCAGCAGCTCGCCGGAGCCCACCACGGCCGCAGAGGTGATCATGCCTGGGCCCAGGAACTTCAGCGCGCCGCGGAAGGTGCGGGGCGGATCCTGGATGTCCGCCGGATCGAGCTGGTAGGGGTCGCGGATACGCGCGGTGTCCAGCACCGGGTCGCTGGGGGTGGAGTGCGTCATCGCGTCCGTCCTCGGTGAGTGCTCGGCCATGGACCGCCGTCGGTCGAAGCCGTTCGACCGCCGTCGGTCGATCCAGGAACAGTAGCGACGGCCGCGGGGACCGGCCGGTAGGTTCCCCTCCGTTGCCAATCGGGATGCGCGCCACAGGAGGGCGGCTCCCGCTCGTGCCGGTCCGCCTGTCACAGGAGCGGACTACGCTGGGGGGATGGAGGAGGACCTGTTCTCGCTGGCGGGCGATGCACCCGCCCCGCGCACCCTCTCCGACCGCAATCGGGACCATCGTGCGCCGCTCGCGGTGCGGATGCGCCCGCGCTCGCTCGACGAGGTCGTCGGCCAGCACGCCGCTCTCGAGCCCGGCAGCCCGCTGCGCCGACTGGTGGCCGCCGACGACTCCCGCACGGCCCCCTCCTCGGTGATCCTGTGGGGGCCGCCCGGCACCGGCAAGACCACGCTCGCGTACGTGGTGGCCAGCTCGGGCGATCGCGAGTTCGTGGAGCTCTCGGCCGTGCTCGCCGGGGTGAAGGAGGTGCGCGAGGTGGTGGACCGCGCCCGCTCCCGCCTGCGCACCACCGGCAAGGAGACGGTGCTGTTCGTCGACGAGGTGCATCGCTTCTCCAAGTCCCAGCAGGACGCCCTGCTGCCCAGCGTCGAGAACCGGTGGGTGACCCTGGTGGCCGCCACCACCGAGAACCCCTACTTCTCCGTGATCTCGCCCCTGCTGTCCCGCTCGATCGTGCTCACCCTGGAGCCGCTGGCGCGGGAGGACCTCGACGAGCTGGTGGACCGCGCTCTGACCTCACCGCGGGGGCTGGACGGCGCGGTGACCCTCGCCGACGACGCCCGGGAGGCCCTGCTGCGCCTGGGCGGCGGGGATGCCCGCAAGATCCTCACCTCCCTCGAGGCCGCGGCCGCGGCGGCCCTGATGAAGGACTCCCGTGAGGTCGACGCCGCCACGCTGGCCCAAGCGGTCAACCGCGCGGCCCTGCGCTACGACCGGGCAGGGGATCAGCACTACGACGTGACCAGTGCGTTCATCAAGTCCATGCGCGGCAGCGACGTCGACGCCTCCCTGCACTACCTGGCCCGCATGATCGAGGCGGGGGAGGACCCCCGCTTCATCGCGCGCCGCGTGGTGGTCGCGGCGAGCGAGGAGGTGGGGATGGCCGATCCCACCGCGCTGCAGGTGGCCGTGGCCGCGATGCAGGCGGTGCAGATGCTGGGCATGCCTGAGGGTCGCATTCCCCTGGCGCAGGCCGTCGTGCACATCGCCACCGCCCCGAAGTCCAACACCTCCTACAAGGCGATCGACGCGGCCATCGCCGATGTGCGCGCGGGCAAGGCGGGCCCCGTGCCCCCGGCGCTGCGGGACGCCCACTACTCCGGTGCGAAGGACCTGGGCCACGGTAAGGAGTACGTGTACGCGCACGACGCGCCCCACGGGGTCGCCCCCCAGCAGTACCCGCCGGACGAGCTGATCGGCGTGGACTACTACCGGCCCGGCACCCACGGCGCGGAGGCCGAGGTGGCCCGGCGGGTGGAGGCGCTGCGCCGGATCGTCCGCGGCGGGCGAGCGTGAGCGACTGCACAGGGAAACCGGGGACGACCTGCGCCGCCGAGCATTGAGCTGCGCCCCTGGCTGGGGTAGTCTGAGCGGCTGAATCCGCGGCTGCAAGACTGGATTCACACCACGCGAACAAGAGGTATACCTCGTGACCAACGTCACCCGTGCGCGCCGTCAGGCGCGTCTGTCCCGAGCCCTCGGGCTCCCGCTCACGCCGAAGTCGATCAAGTACTTCGAGAAGCGCCCGTACCCCCCGGGCGAGCACGGCCGCGCCCGTCGCCGCACCGAGTCGGACTACGCCGTGCGTCTGCGCGAGAAGCAGCGTCTGCGCGCGCAGTACGCCCTGCGCGAGAAGCAGCTGCACCGCGCTTACCTGGACGCCCGCAAGGAGTCCGGCCTGACGGGTGAGAGCATGATCGAGCTGCTCGAGATGCGCCTGGACGCCCTCGTGCTGCGCTCCGGCTTCGCCCGCACCATCCTGCAGGCCCGTCAGGCCGTGACCCACCGTCACGTGCTGGTCGACGGCAAGCTGGTGGACCGCCCCTCTTTCCGCGTGAAGCCGGGGCAGACCATCCAGATCAAGCCCAAGTCGCAGGCCATGGAGCCGTTCCAGATCGCTGCCGAGGGCGGCAACGCCGATGTGCTGGCCTCCGTGCCCTCGTACCTGTCGGTGGAGCTGGCCGAGCTCAAGGCCAAGCTGGTCTCCCGCCCCAAGCGCGCCGAGGTCCCCGTGACCTGTGAGGTCCCGCTGGTCGTCGAGTACTACGCTCGCTGACGCATTCCGCTTCAGCCCAGGCTCACGAAGGCCCCGGCAGGCGTACTCCGGTACCCTGACCGGGGCCTTCGCGTCCGAACAACAGCTCTTCCCCCGCATGCCCGTGAGCATGCGCCCCCGTGGGACCGCTCCAGGAAGGACACCCCCATGCGTGCATCTGAGGTCCGTCGTCGATACCTCGACTTCTTCGAGAAGCGAGGGCACCAGGTCGTGCCCAGCGCCTCCCTGGTCTCCTCGGACCCCTCGATCCTGTTCACGATCGCCGGGATGGTCCCCTTCATCCCCTACATCGTCGGGACCGAGCGCGCACCCTGGCCGCGGGCCGTCAGCGTGCAGAAGTGCATCCGCACCAACGACATCGAGAACGTGGGCCGCACCACCCGCCACGGCACCTTCTTCCAGATGGCCGGGAACTTCTCCTTCGGGGACTACTTCAAGGAGGGCGCGATCGAGCTGTCCTGGGAGCTGATGACCACGCCCCAGGAGCAGGGCGGCTACGGCCTGGACCCCGATCGCATGTGGATCACCATCTGGGAGCAGGACGAGGAGTCCCGGAAGGTCCTGATCGACAAGATCGGCCTGCCCGCCGAGCGCATCGTCACCCTTCCGCGCGAGGAGATCTTCTGGGACACCGGCCAGCCCGGCCCCGCCGGCCCCTGCGGCGAGTGGCACTACGACCGCGGCCCCGAGTACGGGCCCGAGGAGGTGGGCGGGGCGCACCGCGAGTGGCCCAGCGAGGAGGCCTCGGACCGCTACCTGGAGATCTGGAACCTGGTGTTCGACCAGTACCTGCGCGGTGCGGGATCGGGCAAGGACTACCCGCTGCTGGGCGAGCTGGACTTCAAGTCCATCGACACCGGCATGGGCCTCGAGCGCGTGGCGTACCTGCTCCAGGGCAAGGACAACATGTACGAGATCGACGAGGTCTTCCCCGTGATCGAGAAGGCCCAGGAGCTCTCCGGCCGCCGCTACGGCGCCGATGAGGAGGACGACGTCCGCTTCCGGGTGATCGCCGACCACGTGCGCAGCGCACTGATGCTGTGCTCGGACGGCGTGCGCCCCGGGAACGAGGGGCGCGGCTACGTGCTGCGCCGACTGATCCGCCGCGCGGTGCGCTCCATGCGCCTGCTGGGCCACGATCGCCCCTCGATGCCCGAGCTGCTTCCCGTGTGCCAGGCCGTGATGGCCGACTCCTATCCGGAGCTGCGCACCGAGTTCGCGCGCATCAGCGAGACCATCTACACCGAGGAGGAGGCGTTCCGTCGCACCCTCGCCACCGGCACCAGCATCTTCGACCAGGTCACCGGTGCCGTGAAGGAGGAGGGCGGCCGCACCCTGGCCGGTGAGGACGCCTTCCGCCTGCACGACACCTATGGCTTCCCCATCGACCTGACCTTGGAGATGGCAAGCGAGGTGGGCCTGACGGTCGACGAGGAGGGCTTCCGCACCGCGATGCAGGAGCAACGGGAGCGCGCCCGCGCCGATGCGGCCTCGAAGAAGTCCGGCCACACCGACACCGCCCTGTACAACCGGCTGCTCACCCAGCGCGGAGGGAACGTCCCGTTCCTGGGCTACACCGAATCCACCGTGGCCACCACCGTGGAGTCGGTGCTGGTCGACGGCGGCCTCGTGGACGAGGTCCACGCGCCAGCAGACGTCGAGATCGTCCTGGCCGAGACCCCCTTCTACGCCGAGGCCGGCGGTCAGCTCGCCGACCAGGGCCGCATCTCCCTGGACAGCGGAGGCATCATCGAGGTCGACGACGTCCAGGCACCCATCAAGGGCCTGATCGTGCACCGCGGTCGCCTGGTCGAGGGCGCCGCGAGCCCCGGCTCCGGCGCGATCGCCGCCATCGACACCGAGCGCCGCGGCGCCATCGCGCGCGCACACACCGCCACCCACATGGTCCACGAGGCCCTGCGGGAGGAGATCGGGGAGGGCGCCACCCAGGCCGGCTCCGAGAACTCGCCGGGCCGGATGCGCTTCGACTTCCGGTACGGCCAGAGCGTGCCGCGCTCCGCCCTCGAGCAGATCGAGGGGCGAGTCAACACCCTCCTGCAGGACGAGCTGGAGGTCACCGACACCCAGATGCCGCTGGACGAGGCCAAGGCCCTGGGCGCCCAGGCCCTGTTCGGCGAGAAGTACGGGGACATCGTGCGCGTGGTGTCCATCGGCGGGGACTGGTCGCGCGAGCTGTGCGGCGGCACCCACGTGCCCACCACCGGGGCGATCGGTGCGATCCAGCTGATGGGGGAGTCGTCGATCGGCTCCGGCGTGCGTCGCGTGGATGCACTGGTGGGCCTGTCGGCCTACCGTCACCGCGCCAAGGAGCACGCGATGGTGTCCCAGCTGGCCGAGATCCTCAAGGTGGGCAGCGACGAGATCCCCGAGCGTGTCCGCGCGCTCACCCAGCGCATCAAGGACATGGAGAAGCAGCTGGCCGCGATGCGCGGAGCCCAGCTGCAGGCCCAGGCCGGCCAGCTGGTCGCGCAGGCCACGGAGGTGGCCGGTGTGCGGATGCTCACCCACGATGCCGGGGCGGGCGTCTCCGCCGGAGACCTGCGCACCCTGGCCCAGGACCTGCGCTCCCGCCTCGGCGAGGACGTGCCGGCCGTGATCGCCGTGGCGGGACACGAGGACTCCCGCGCCTCGCTCGTCGTGGCCACCAACGCCGCTGCCCGTGAGCAGGGCCTGGCCGCCGGCAGCCTCCTGCGCGCCGGTGCCGAGGCGATGGGAGGCCGCGGCGGCGGAAAGGCCGACATGGCACAGGGCGGTGGCGGCGATCCCGAGCGCGTCGAAGCAGCCCTGGAGGCCGTGCGCACCGGCGTCACCTCGACCGCGTCGGCATGACCGGGAGCCTGCCCCGCGGCGTCCGGCTCGGTGTCGACGTCGGCGACGTCCGCGTGGGCCTGGCACGCAGCGACCTCGACGGAATGATCGCCACCCCGGTTCAGACGGTTCCGCGCGGCGAGGCGGTCGCCCGGGTGGCGTCCGAGGTGGCCGCCAGCGGCGCCCGTGTCGTCATGGTGGGACTGCCCCGCTCGCTGTCGGGACAGGAGGGGCCCGCCGCCGGCAAGGCGAGGGCGTTCGCGGCCGAGCTGGTCGCTATGCTGTCCGGCACCGGTGACCACATCGAGGTGCGTCTGCTCGACGAGCGCCTCACCACGGTGTCCGCTCACCGGGCCCTGCACGACTCAGGACGTCGCGGCCGGAAGCACCGCCAGGTCGTGGACCAGGTGGCAGCCGTGATGATCCTCCAGCAGGCGCTGGACGTCGAACGGTCCACCGGGGCCCGGGCAGGCGAGCTCGTCCGCACCGAACCCGGTGACCCCCACCACCCCCGGCCCCGCCGGCTCCCGGAACCCAGCAGGAGGACTCCGCATGAGCGACGAGGACGCCTTCCTCGAGGACATCGTCGAGGACCAGCACGCCCGCGGCACGCACCGTCGAGGATCCCGTCGCGGTGGCCGTCGCAGTGGCGGTCTGCGGGCGCTGATCCCGATCCTGCTGGTGGTGGTGGTGCTGGGCGGCCTCACCTTCGGCGGCTACCAGGGCTACCGGTGGCTCACCTCCAACGTCAACGTCGAGGCCGAGGAGCAGGACTACCCCGGCCCCGGTACCGGTGAGGTGGTCATCGAGGTGGCCCAGGGCGACACCGGCACCGACATCGCGAGCACCCTCGTCGAAGAGGGCGTGATCAAGTCGGCCGGGCCCTTCATCACCGTCTTCTCCAACACCCCGGAGGCCTCCTCCATCGAGCCGGGCCTGTACCGCTTGAAGAAGGAGATGAACTCCTCCGACGCCATGAGACTGCTGCTGGATCCGGCCAGCCTCGCCGCCCACCGGGTGATCGTCCCCGAGGGCCTTCGGCTGGAGCAGATCTGGCCGATCCTCTCGGAGAGCACGGACATCCCGGTCGAGGAGTTCGAGGCCGCGGCGAAGGACTACACCTCCCTCGGGATCCCGGAGAACCCCGCGAACAGCCCCGAGGGCTACCTGTGGCCGGGACGCTACGACATCTCCGAGGACGCGACCGCCAACGACGTGCTGTCGATGATGTGGGGCCGCATGGAGGAGGAGCTCACCAAGCGCGAGATCCCCGAGGACCAGTGGCACCGCACCCTCACCATCGCCTCCCTCGCCGAGCTCGAGGTGCGCAACGCCGAGGACTACGGCAAGGTCGTGAGGACCATCCTGAACCGCCTGGAGGGCAAGGGAGAGGCCGGGGGCAGCCCGATGCCCCTCCAGTTCGACTCCACCGTGCACTACGTGACGGGCAAGGAGGCCAGCGTGGGCACCACCGATGCCGAGCGCGCCACCGACTCGCCGTACAACACCTACGTCCACACAGGCCTGCCTCCCGGCCCGATCGCCTCGCCCGGCGGTGCCACCCTGGATGCCACCCTCGACCCGCCTGAGGGCGGCTGGCTCTACTTCGTCACGGTCAACACCGACACCGGTGAGACGAAGTTCGCGGAGACCTGGGACGAGCACACCGAGAACGTGCGCGAATGGCAGCAGTGGGCCGACAGCAAGGGCTGACCCCCGGGGCGCGCCGCTTCGGGGTGATCGGATCCCCGATCCGGCACTCGCTGTCCCCGCTGCTGCATCGCACCGCCTATGCGGTGCTGGGACGCGAGGACGTCGTCTACGAGCGCTTCGAGGTCCCCGCTGGTGGCCTCGCCGCCTTCCTCACCGCGGGGGAGGGGCGCGGGCTCGATGGTGCCAGCGTCACCATGCCGGGCAAGCCGGAGGCCTTCGCACTGGCCGAGCTGCAGGACGGCACCTCGGCCAGGCTGGGCATCGCCAACACGCTGCTGCGGCTGCCCGGCGGCGGCTTCCGGGCGGAGAACCACGATGTGCACGGAATCGTGGCGACCCTACGCGACCACGGCGTGCGCGAGCCCGCCGTCGGTGCCGTGATCGGCTCCGGCGCGACCGCGCTGAGTGCCGGGGCCGCCCTGCTGGACCTGGGCGCCCGGCAGCTGCTGCTGACAGCGCGCACCCGCAGCAAGCTGGCACCGCTGAGCGAGCTGGCAAGGGCAGCGGGCGCCCGTGTGACGGTGGTGCCCTGGGGGGACGCGGCACAGGTGCTGACCGCCGACGTGGTGATCAGTGCACTGGCTCTGGAGGGGGCCACGGGGCTCGCCGATGCGTGGCACAGGACCGGGGTGAGCGACGTGCCCGCAGTGTTCATGGATGTGCTGTACGACCCGTGGCCGGCTCCGTTGGCGTGTCTGCTCGGGGCAGCCGGCTCCGAGATCGCCGACGGCCTGGAGATGCTGGTGCACCAGGCGGACATGCAGCTGCGGTCGATGCTCGGCATCAGGGAGGCGCCCCGGGCGGAGATGCTCGCGGCGGCCCGGGCGCAGCTGGCGGGCCGGGCCTGACCGGAGCGCGGCTCCGCACGCGAGGATCGGACGGTTGGGACAAAGCGGTCGGGCCGGCCCGGTCTGGTTGCCCCAGCGGGTAAAGCCGAAGTAAAGTCGGTGAGCGGCATGTGCCGCACGCACGAGCCGCACGGCGGTCGTCCCGAGCGCAAAGGAGTGACTCATGGACCGGGATCGGGGAGCAGTCCTGCAGGTGGGTGGATCTGCGCAGCCCGTGGGTGCGACAACCCTGGCCGAGCCCCCGATCATGATCCTTCCCGGCCGCTCCACCCCGCTGCTGCGGCGCTGCACCGCCCTGGCAACCCGTGCCCGGGTGGACCTGCTCGTCACCTCCCGCCCCGCCGACTGCGCGGAGCTCAGCGAGGTGCTCGCCGAGCTGGCGGCATGGGAGGGTGGTCAGCTGATCGATCCCGATCCGACCATGCTGGCCCTGGCGGCCGCCGCGCTGCAGGACCTCGCCGAACGTCTCGACGAGCCCCACCTGCTGTCCATGGGCGACACGATCTCTGCTGCACTGGGCGTGCTGCGCGGCGCGCTCTCCTGAACCATCGCGTGATGGTCGCCACGAAGCCGCTGGCAGGGGTCGGGGAAGGGCGCTCGCGAGCCTGCGTGCGTGCTAGAGTTTCCACGTCGCAACGGCGACCACCTGTCCGGGTGGCGGAATTGGTAGACGCGCTAGCTTGAGGTGCTAGTGCCCGCTTTAGGGCGTGGGGGTTCAAGTCCCCCCTCGGACACGTCGTCACGAAGGGCCCCGGTCGTACGCACCGGGGCCCTTCGTCGATCAAGGAGTCACATGGTCCACATCTTCCTCCACGAACCGGTGATCGCCGGCAACACCGGCAACGCGATCCGACTGGCCGCGGTCACAGGTGCACGGCTGCACCTGATAGAGCCCCTGGGCTTCGACTTCGAGGACGCCAAGCTGCGGCGGGCGGGCCTGGACTACCACGACCTCGCGGATGTGCACATCCACCCCGACCTCGACGCGGCGCTGGCCGCTGTCCCGGACTCGCGGGTGTTCGCCTTCACCTCCCACAGCGAGGTCACCTTCGATCGCATCGCGTACCGGCGGCAGGACGTCCTACTGTTCGGCACCGAGCCCACAGGGCTTCCCGAGCACGTCCTGGCGCACGACAGGGTCACGGAGCGGGTGCGGATCCCCATGCTCCCCGCCCGGCGCTCCCTGAACCTGGCCAACGCGGCCTCGATCGCGGTGTACGAGGCGTGGCGACAGCTGGGCTACGACGGGGCGGGCGCGTGAGGCTCCCTGCACGGCTCGAACGCCGCAACGCCCTCTTCCAGCAGTGGCAGGCCCTGCTGACCAACCGCACCAAGCGCACCCGCACCGGCGAGATGATCGTGCACGGCGTGCGGCCCATCACGCAGGCGATCGCCCACGGGCACGAGATCCGGGCACTGCTCAGCGACGGGCGCCTCGAGCAGTCGCGGTGGGCGCGCGAGCTGCTGCAGGATCCGCCCGCACCGGTGGTGGAGGTGGCATCGGAGCTGATGGCCGAACTGGGACAGCGCGATGACGGCCCCCCGGAGCTCCTGGCCATTGCGGCCGTGCCCGCAGACGACCTGGGCAGGTTGGATGCCCGGCTTTCCGGCGAGGGAGGCGGCCGTGTCCGCGGCAGCGGGACCGGCACAGGCACCGGCACCGGACTGGTGGTGGCCTTCGACCGGCCCACCTCGCCGGGGAACATCGGCTCCCTGGCACGCAGCGTCGATGCACTGGGCGGGCACGGGCTGGTGATCACCGGCCGCAGCGCGGATGCCTGGGATCCAGCCGCGATCCGCGCCAGCACAGGTTCGGTGTTCGCCATGCCCGTGGTGCGCCTGGACTCCCACCGCGACCTGCTGTCGTGGGTGGAGGGCGCCGCGGGGCGGGGGGGCCCGGGCAGGTGGTGGGCCTGGAGGAGGCCCGCGGGCACGAGCTCGCCGACACCGACCTCACGGTGCCCACCGTGCTGGTGGTCGGCAACGAGACCATCGGCCTCAGCGCCGGGTGGCGCGAATCCTGCGATCAGCTCGCCGAGATCCCCATGACCGGCAGCGCCAGCTCGCTGAACGCCGCTGTGGCCGGTTCCATCGCCCTGTACGAGGTGGCACGGCAACGAGGCCCCTCCGGCTCCTGAGGCGACTTCACGCGGATCCCAGGGCGCCTGCGACGAGCGGGGAGGCCAGCAGCCCGAGGAACGGGCCGGCCAGCAGCACAGGTCCGAAGGGGAAGCGCTGGCCCGCCCGTCCCGAGGCGATCAGCACAGCCGCACCGACCACCCCGCCCAGCACCGCGATGCCCAGGATCGCCCCGATCAGCACCTCGCCGCCGAGGGTCGTGGACATCAGCATCACCACCGGCACCGTCTTCGCATCCCCCATGCCCAGCAGCGGGGGAGCGGCCAGGGCCACCAGCACGGCCCCCAGGCCCAGCACCACCGCGATCACCAGCGCCCCGCGCAAGGATCCCCGTACGGAGGGGTCCGCCACGGAGGCGAGCAGCAGCCCGGCGGTGACAGCGGCCGTCATGCCTGCGACCCAGGGATTGGGCAGTCGCTGCTCGACGGCGTCGATGCGGGAGAGGACCACCGCCGGAGGCAGGTACGCCACCAGCAGCACCAGCAGTGCCGCAGGTGGGATCGCGGGGACCAGGAGTGGCATGCGCCCATTCCAGCAGAGCGCGCACCGCGGCGCCCGGCCCCGGTGGCGATTGTGGACGCCGCCGAGAGGGTCGATCAGGCCGTCAGCGGCCCGCTCAGCGTGGACTGGACCCGGATGATGCGCCGACGCATCCAGACCTTCTTCTCCCCGCCCATGTAGATGCGGGTCCGGGCCAGCTCCCACCGGCCGTACTCCGCCTCCTCCGTCAGCACCGACCGCACCGCCCCGATGGAGGTGCGCCGCGGCACGGTGATGATGCGGAACTCGTAGTCCTCGGGTCGCCGCCCCTTCTCCAGCGGCAGATCCTTCTCGCCTCGTGGGTCGCGCACGTGGACCACCCGGGCCATGGGTGGCTTCTGTCCTGCGGGCACCGGGCTCCTCCCGTCGTGGATGATCGATCGATGACTGTCCATTCTGACCCCGGACGGGGTACGGTCCAACCATGAACACGGATCCTCGCTCCGCTCTTGCTGCGCTGATCGCCGCCCTGGAACGCCACTACGAAGCCGCAGCCGCCTCCCGTGGCGACAGCGATCCCGCCCTCGAGGCCGCCACCGATCGTCTCACCACGGCCTTCGATGCCTACGACGACGCGCTGTTCGACGCGTACGACGTGGCAACCCCGCTGGTCGTCTTCGACGGCGAGGACGACTTCGACGACGACGACCTCGATGATCTCGACGACCTCGAGGACGACGATGACGACTTCGACGACGATGACGACGACTTCGACGACGAGGACGATGACGACTTCGACGACGACGATGAGGACGACGACTACGACGACGATGGCGACGATGACGAGGACCCGGTGACCTCTCGGCGCTGATCCCTCCACGGGATCTGCATCTCATCTTCACCTCGCAGCGCCACGCGGCGCCCGGGCAGCGGCCGGGCGCCGCGTACTGTGTCCGAGGGGCCGGCGGCCCCGGCTCCGGGGCCCCATCTCCTGAGCGTCGGCTACCGAGCGTCGGCTCCGGAGCTCCGGCCGCCACCCCGCGCCCATCCCTCGCGCATCCCGTGTGCGCCCAGCATTAGGAGCAGTGCCGGTGTCCTTCCTCGAAGCGATCATCCTGGGCATCGTGCAGGGCCTGACCGAGTTCCTCCCCATCTCCTCCAGCGCGCACCTGCGCGTGGCCGGAGAGCTTCTGGAGCCCGGCCAGGAGCCCGGTGCAGCCTTCACCGCGATCGTCCAGCTCGGCACCGAGACCGCGGTCCTGATCTACTTCTGGAACGACATCACCCGCATCATCGGCACATGGTTCAGGGCACTGGCCGGGAGGATCCCGCACTCGGACCCGGATGTGCGGATGGGCTGGATGGTGATCATCGGCTCGATCCCCATCGGCGTGCTCGGCCTGCTGTTCGAGGACCAGATCGACCACTCCCTGCGCAACCTGTACATCACCGCCACCATGCTGATCCTGTTCGGCCTGCTGCTGGGCGTGGCCGATCGCATCGCACCGCAGCGCAAGGAGCTGAAGGACCTCACCGTGCGCGACGGCATCCTTTACGGCCTGGCCCAGGCCCTGGCGCTGATCCCCGGGGTCTCCCGTTCCGGCGGCACCATCACCGCGGGCCTGCTGATGGGGTACTCCCGGCAGGCCGCTGCACGGTACGCGTTCCTGCTGGCGGTTCCCGCCGTGTTCGCCTCGGGCTTCTACAAGGCCGCCCAGGAGGTCCCCGCGCTGCTGACCGTCGACGGCCGCGCCGCTGCTGCGGCGGCCGGCGAGCCCTCCCTGGTGGCGATCGTCGTGGCCACGGTGGTGTCCTTCGCCGTGGGGTACGCGGTCATCGTGTGGTTCATGCGGCTGATCGAGAACCGCTCCTACATGCCCTTCGTGCTCTACCGGGTGATCGCCGGCGCGCTGCTGCTGGTCCTGCTGTGGACCGGTGTGATCGATCCACTGGCCGGGGGCTGAGAGTTCCCGCGCCGAACCTCCGTATGATCGACGGGTGCCCACCTGGACCTCACCGGCGATCACGCCCCTGCCCGGATCCGACATCCCCCCGCGGCTGCACGACACCCGCACAGGGCGGGTGATACCGCTCATCCCCCTCACGCCCGGGCATGCCCGGCTGTACGTCTGCGGCATCACGCCCTACGACTCCACGCACCTCGGCCACGCCGCCACGTACCATGCCGCCGATCTCATGCGTCGCGCGGCCCTGGACGCCGGATGGCAGGTGGACATGGCCCAGAACATCACCGACGTGGACGACCCCCTGCTCGAGCGCGCCGCCCGGGACGGCATCGAGTGGCAGGACCTCGCACGCGAGCAGACCGAGCTGTTCACCTCCGACATGGAGGCGCTGCGGATCATCGCCCCGGAGACCTACCTCTCGGTGAGCGAGTCCATGGACGCGATCATCGCCGCCGTGCAGACCCTCCACGACCGGGGCCGGGCCTACCCCGTCCAGAACGCCCGCGACGAGGCCGCGGGCCCCGACTGGTACCTGGACCTCTCCATCGACGGTGCCCTGGGGGACGTCTCCGGATGGAGCCGACAGCAGATGCTGAGCGTGTACGCGGATCGCGGCGGCGACCCGGAGCGGCCGGGCAAGCGCGATGCGCTGGATCCGCTGCTGTGGCGAGCGGCGCGCAGCGGTGAGCCCTCTTGGGATGCCGGGCAGCTGGGGGTCGGGCGACCGGGCTGGCACGTGGAGTGCGTGTGCATCGCCGAGCACGGGCTGGGCCTGCCCTTCGACGTCCAGACCGGCGGCAGCGACCTGATCTTCCCCCACCATGACCTCTCAGCGGCGCACGCTGCCGCCCTCGGCCGAGGCTTCGCCTCGCTCTACCCGCACACCGGGATGGTGGCCTACCAGGGCGAGAAGATGAGCAAGTCTCTCGGGAACCTGGTGTTCGTGCACCGACTGGTGGGCGAGGGCGTCGACCCGATGGTGATCCGGCTGGTGCTGATGGCCCACCACTACCGTGCCGACTGGGAGTGGACGGACAAGGAGCTCGAGCGGGCCACCGCCCGCCTGGAGGCCTACCGGGCCGCCGCTGCCCGAGGCGGGTCCCACCCCTTCACCGTGGAGGTCCTGCGCCGGGCACTGCGCGAGGACCTCGACACCCCGACGGCGCTCACCGTGCTGGACGCCTGGGCGGCCGGCGAGCACGCCCAGCAGGAGATGCCCGCAGACGCCCCCGATGACGTGGCCTCCGCGGTGGACGCGCTGTTCGGGCTGGCCCTGCGGGACTGAGCGGCGCCCCGGGATGTTCCAGCAGCTGGTGCCGGGTCAGTCCGTGTCGCGCCTGCGACGCAGGAACTGCTCGAACTCCCGTGCGATCGCATCGCCGCTGGCCTCCGGCAGCTCAGCTGCGTCCTGCGCCCTCTCCAGGCGCCGCACGTAGTCGGCCACGTCCTCGTCGGTGCGCGCCAGCTCGTCCACCCCGCGCTCCCAGGCCGCGGCGTCCTCCTCCAGCTCCCCCAGCGGGATCGGCGCGGTGATGCGGTCCTGCACCTCACGGATCAGGCCGAGCACCGCCTTCGGGGAGGGCGTCTGCGCCACGTAGTGCGGGACCTGGACCCAGATGCTGGTGGTGCGCAGACCAGCGCTGGTGGTGCGGCGGGCCAGCACGGTCGGCACCCCCACGGGCCCCTCGTAGAGGCTCTCCTCGCCCACGGTCTCCGCAGCCCCCGGCTCCACCCGGCAGCTCACGGGCAGAGGCCGCGTGTGCGGGGAATCGGCCAACAGGGACCCCAGGGAGATCACCGAGCTGACGTCCAGCAGCTGCATCTGCTCGAGCACCTCGTCGCAGAAGCGCTTCCAGTGCAGGCTGGGCTCCGGGCCCAGCACCGTGACGATCTCCGGCCCCCGGGGAGGCTGCACGATCCGCAGCTCGGTGTCCGGCCAGTCCAGCACCCGCAGCCCCTCCTCGGTGGTGCGCACCTCGGGGCGGTTCACCTGGAAGTCGATGTAGTCCTCGGCATCGACGGCGCCGGCCGGCCGGGAGGGCCACACGCTCAGCAGGTGCTCGACGGCGCCGCTGGCCGCCTCGCCCGCGTCGTTCCACCCGCTGAAGGCGGTGATCGCGATACGACTCATCGAGCCATCATAGGCGCCCGCTAGGGTCTCACCTGTGAAGAGCCCCTCCCTGCGCCTCGGCTCACTGCCGCCAATCCGCATCAGCGGCGGCACACTGGCGACCCTGCTGATCCTGGCCGTGGTCATCCACCCCGTGATCGCGCTCAGCGCAGTGGTGGGCCCCGGCGGTGCGATCGCACTGTCCCTGGGGATCTCGCTGTTCATGATCGTCTCGGTGCTGGTGCACGAACTGGCCCACGCCCTGACCGCCCGGTTGTTCGGGGCCACCGTGGACCACATCGCCCTGACGCTGTGGGGTGGTCACACCCAGTACCGCGCCGAGCGCATGGGCGGGCTGCCCTCGACGCTGATCTCCCTGGCCGGACCGCTCAGCAACCTGGGCCTGGCCGCGCTGTGCACGGGGATCGCCTCGCTCGTGCAGGGGGCGACGGGACCGAGCCCTGCCTCGCTGTTCTGGGAGAACTCCGCATGGCTGAACGTGGCCCTGGCCGTGTTCAACCTGCTGCCGGGCCTGCCGATGGACGGCGGCCGCGCCCTGGAGGCACTGCTGGGGACCGTGCTGCGCAGCCGCATCATCGGCACCCGGATCACCGCCTGGGTCGGCCGCGCGATCGCGGTGGCCGTGGTGGCCTGGCCGCTGTGGAACCTGTCGCGCAGAACGAGCGTGAGCACCGGGTCGATGCTCACCCTGGTGTGGGCCCTGCTGATCGCGGGCATGCTCTGGCACGGTGCCTCCCGCGCACTCGAGGCCGCGAACCTCGAGCACCGCATCCAGAGCCTGGACGCGGCCCGGCTGGCCTCGCCGGTGGTCCTCGTCGCCGGAGCGCTGCCGCTGTCCCGTCTGCCGGAGGTGCTCGACGCGGGCCAGGAGGCAGCGGGGGCATCGCTGGACCCGTCCGCCGTGATGGTGCTCGAGGACGGGCCGCCACCGCGCGCCCTGCAGATCGATCCCTCGGCCCTGGGCTCGGTGCCCCCGGACCAGCGCAGGCACGTGCCCGTCAGCGCCGTCGCCGCGCCCCTGGGCACGGTGGGGGAGCTGAGGGCGGGCATGACAGGCAGCCAGGTCGTCACCGCGATGCTGGCCCGGCCCCACCCCCTGTACCTGGTGCGGGAGGCCGACGGGACGGTGATCGGCGTGATCCGGAGCGCAGAGGTCAACGCTGTCCTGCGCGGACGCTGAACGGCGCCGGTGCCCGGCACGCCGATCGACCTATGCTGGAACGCATGACCTCCACGCCCCCGCGCCCCTCGGCCCCCGAGGGGGGCCCACCGCCCCGGCCACCACCGCACGCGAGGCCGGTGCTGTGCCCGAGGGCGGCGCGGCACCCGAGGCGAAGGGCCTGGACCGCACCGGGCCCTTCGAGCTCGGTGACAAGGTGCAGCTCGGACTCCCGGGGCCGTCTGCACACCATCACGCTCAAGCATGGCGGCCAGTTCCACACCCACCGGGGCGTGCTGCGGCACGACGACCTGATCGGCGCCGAGGACGGCGTGGTGATCGCCGACACCGCCGGCAACCGGTACCAGGCACTGCGGCCCCTGTACGCGGACTACATGCTGTCCATGCCGCGAGGCGCCGCGATCATCTACCCCAAGGACTCCGCCCAGATCCTGATGTGGGCGGACATCTTCCCCGGCGCCCGGGTGCTCGAGGCCGGAGTGGGCTCCGGAGGGCTGACCACCGCACTGCTGCGAGCCGTGGGCGAGCACGGCAGCGTGCACTCCATCGAGCGCCGCGAGGACTTCGCCACCGTCGCCCAGGAGAACGTGCGCACCTACTTCGGTGCCGACCACCCGGCATGGACCCTGAGCATCGGCGACTTCCAGGACGTCGCCCTGGACCTGGCCGCCGACGGTCCGGCCGCGGACCGCGTGGTGCTGGACATGCTGGCCCCCTGGGAGTGCGTGGACGCGGCCGCTCGGGCCCTGGTCTCCGGTGGGGTGTTCCTGGCCTACGTCGCCACCGTCACCCAGCTGTCGCGCACCGCCGAGGCGCTGCGCGACCACGGCGAGTTCACCGAGCCCCATGCCTGGGAGTCCTTCGTGCGGCTTTGGCACCTCGAGGGCCTCGCGGTGCGACCCGAGCACCGGATGAACGCCCACACCGGCTTCCTGCTGACCTCCCGCCGCACCGCCCACGGCACCACCGCGCTGACCCGTGCCACCCGCCCGGCCCCCGGCTCCCGGGACGCCGAGGAGATCGCCCACCCCGACAACGAGGGCTTCGGCGGGGGCGGCGGCGAATGGACCGCGAAGGACCTGGGGGAGCGCGGTGTGGCACCCCGCAAGATCAAGCGCGCCCTGCGCGACATCCGCCAAGGACGCGACCGATGAACGAGAGCACCCGATGACCATGAAGACCTACGCGGAGATGTCCGCGGAGCTCGACCGGTTCGCCACCCTCAACGACCGGCTCACCGCGTCCCTGCGGGCGGCCCGTGCCCAGATCGTGGACCTGAAGGCAGATCTGGAGCGCGTGGGCGACCCGCCCAACTCCTACGCCACCTTCCTGCGCCGCACCGAGGGCACCACCGTTGACGTGCTGCACAACGGGCGGCGCCTGCGCATCGCCACCAGCGCCGAGATCGACCTGGACGCCCTTCAGCCGGGCGCCGAGCTGCGCCTGAACGAGGCCCTCGCCGCGGTCGAGGTGGTCCCACCCAGCGACGCCGGGAACATGGTCACCGTGATCGAGGCCCTGGCCGACTCCCGCGTGCTGGTGGCGGTGGCGCCCGACGACGTGCGGGTGCTGCGCCGTGCCGGATCCCTGGCGGAGGAGGTGCTGCATCCCGGTGACCACGTGCTGGTGGACCTGCGCGCACAGCTGGTGATCGAGCGGATCGAACGGGCCGAGATCACCGACCTGGTGCTCGAGCAGGTGCCCGACATCTCCTTCGAGCAGATCGGCGGCCTGACAGAGCAGATCGAAGCGATCCGCGACGCCGTCGAGCTGCCGTTCCTGCAGCAGGACCTGTACCGCACCTACGGCTTGCGCCCGCCCAAGGGCGTGCTGCTGTACGGCCCGCCCGGCTGCGGCAAGACCATGATCGCCAAGGCCGTGGCCCACGAGCTCGCGGTGCGCTCCGCCGAGGCGCGGGACGTCCCGGTCGAGGAGGCCCTCCAGCACTCCTTCTTCCTCAACGTGAAGGGCCCCGAGCTGCTGAACAAGTACGTCGGGGAGACGGAGCGCTCCATCCGCCTGGTGTTCGAGCGGGCCCGGGAGAAGGCCACCAGCGGCCACCCGGTGGTCGTGTTCTTCGACGAGATGGAGTCGCTGTTCCGCACCCGCGGCAGCGGCCTCTCCAGCGACGTGGAGACCACGGTTGTCCCGCAGCTGCTGGCGGAGATCGACGGCGTGGAGACCCTCGAGAACGTGATCGTCATCGGTGCCTCCAACCGGGAGGACATGATCGATCCGGCGATCCTGCGGCCCGGGCGCCTGGACGTGAAGATCCGGGTGCGCCGCCCCGATGCGGAGTCCGGCCGGGAGATCCTCGCGCTGTACCTGGACGACTCGGTGCCCGTGCGCGGTGAGCGCGACCGACTGCTGGACGAGGCGGTCCGTGAGATCTACGCGGACGGCCCGGAATCCGCCTTCGTGCGCTTGGAGTACTCCGACGGCACCGGCGAAGTTCTGCACTTCCGCGACTTCGTCTCCGGCGCCACGCTGCGCAACATCGTGGACCGCGCCAAGAAGAACGCGGTGAAGGACCAGCTGGCCACCGGACAGGTGGGCGTGGACTCCGAGCACTTGGCCGCCGCCATCCGCAGCGAGTTCGTGGAGAACGAGGACCTCCCCTCCGGCGCCCACCCCGAGGACTGGGCCCGGATCTCCGGTCGGCGCGGCCGCCGGGTCGATGCGGTGATCCCCCTGCAGGGCCGGCCCGAGCAGGAGGTGGTGGAGGCATGAGCCGCCGCCTGACCACCGAGCGCGTGATGGGCATCGAGACCGAGTTCGGCGTGCTGCACGCCGACCCGGAGGACCGCGCCCGCGCCGGGGTCGGCAGCTCCATCCTGCTGTCCCACCTCACCGTCGGCGCCTACGCCCTGCTGGACCCGGCCGAGGGCGAGCGCGGCCGGCGCGTGCGCTGGGACTACGGCGACGAGTCCCCGCTGCGTGACGCCCGCGGCTTCGAGATCCAGCGCGCCGCCGCCCACCCCACCCAGCTCACCGACCAGGTGCGCGACGCCCACGTGCCCAGCGTGGACCTCGACGCGCCCCTGCAGGGACCGGAGATCCCGCCCGAGGGCGAGGACGACGAGGTGCTCACCTGGGCCGCCCACCGCTCCATAGGCAACGCCGTGCTGGTCAACGGGGCTCGCTGGTACGTGGACCACGCCCACCCGGAGTACTCCGCACCGGAGGTGCTGCGCGCCCGGGAGGCCGTGGTCACCGACCGGGCCGGAGAGGTCATCGCCCGCCGCGCCATGAGCATCCTGGCTGGGGCCGACGGCATCCCCGAGGTGGCGCTGTACAAGAACAACACCGACGGCAAGGGCGCCTCCTACGGCACTCACGAGAACTATCTGCTGGACCGGGCCGTCCCCTTCGACGACGTGGTCGCCGCCTTGCTGCCGTTCCTGGCCACACGCCAGGTGCTCGTCGGTGCCGGGCGCGTGGGCATCGGTCCGCGCGGCACCGCACCCGGCTTCCAGATCTCCTCGCGGGCCGACTTCATCGAGGCCGAGGTGGGGCTGGAGACCACCCTGAACCGGCCCATCGTCAACACCCGAGACGAACCCCACGCCGACCCCTCCCGCCACCGCCGCCTGCACGTGATCATCGGGGACGCCAACCTGCTGGAGGAGTCCACCTTCCTCAAGCTCGGCGCCACCTCCCTGGTGCTCGCCGCGATCGAGGCCCAGCACCGCAGCGGAAGCCGGGTCCTGCCCGACCTGACCCTGGCCGATCCGGTGGAGGCCGTGCACACCATCAGCCACGACCCCACGCTGCGCGCCACGGTGCCCCTGAGGGACGGCCGCGAGATGACCGCGCTGCAGATCCAGCGCGCCCATCTCGATGCCCTGCGCGAGGTCGCCGATGGGGACGACGAGGAGACCACCGCGGTGCTCACAGCCTGGGGCGAGATCCTGGACCTGCTCGAGCGCGACCCGATGCTGGCTGCGGACAGGGTGGAATGGGCCGGCAAGCTGCGCCTGCTGGACGGGTACCGTGCCCGCCACGGGCTGGACTGGTCCGATCCCCGCCTGTACGCGATCGACCTGCAGTACTCCGACCTGCGCCCCGCGACGGGGCTGTTCGAGCGGATGCGCGCCTCCGGCAGGGTGCGCACCCTGGTCAGCGAGCAGGAGGTCGACCGCGCCGTGGTCACGCCCCCGGCCTCCACCCGCGCACACCTCCGCGGCAGCCTCATCACCCACCACCGAGCACGCGTGCCCGCGGCGGGCTGGGACACCATCACGGTGGCCGGCTCCGAGGGCGGTGCGCGCCTGCGGCTGGCCGACCCGCTGATCGGCTCCGCCGCCTGGTGCGCCCACCACCACGTCGACCCCTCCGCAGATGTCGACACCGTGCTGGAGGCCCTGCGCCGCGCCGTCACCGCCGCCGTGCCTTCCACCCACGACGACTCCCCGACCCAGCCCAACGATCACCACGACGACCAGGAGCAGCCATGAGCCAGCAGTCCCTGAACGCCCCCGGCCCCGGCGAGGACGACGCCGCGGACGACCAGTCCGTCACCGGCGGGCAGACCTTCGCCTCCGCCCAGGGCGCCGACGACCTCCTCGACGAGATCGACTCCGTGCTGGAGGCCAACGCCGAGACCTTCGTGCGCTCCTTCGTCCAGAAGGGCGGGCAGTGACCCGATGAAGCGTCGGGTAGGAGGACTCGAGACCGAGTTCGGCCTGGTGTGCGTGCGGTCCGACGGCACCCGCGCCCTCGAGCCCGAGGCCGCGGCACGGGAGCTGTTCCGGCCGGTGGTCGCCCGGGGAAGGTCCTCCAACGTGTTCCTCACCAACGCGGCCCGCCTCTACCTCGACGTGGGCTCCCACCCGGAGTTCGCCACCGCCGAGTGCGACGACTGGTGGGACCTGGTGGCCCAGGACCGCGCCGGCGAGCGCATCCTCGGCGAGCTGGTCCAGGACGCCAACGAGCGCCTGGCGGCCGACGCGCAGGACGCCCGCATCCATCTGCTGAAGAACAACGTCGACTCCGAGGGAAACTCCTTCGGCTCGCACGAGAACTACCTGGTGGACCGGCGCGGCGAGTTCACCCGTCTGCCTCGCTACCTGCTGCCCTTCCTGGTCACCCGCCAGATCCTCACCGGTGCCGGGGGAGTGGTGCGGGACGAGGACGGGGCCCGCTTCGTGTTCTCCCGCCGCAGCGACCACATGTGGGAGGCGGTCTCCTCCGCCACCACCCGCACCCGCCCCATCATCAACACCCGCGACGAGCCCCACGGCGATCCCGGGCGGTTCCGCCGCCTGCATGTGATCGTGGGCGACTCCACCATGAGCGAGGCCTCCACGCACCTGCGCTTCGCGACCACCGACCTGGTGCTGCGGGCCATCGAATCCGGGCGGGCCCTGCCGGATCTCACCCTGCGCGACGACATCTCCGCCATCCGAGCCGTCGCCCGCGACCTGAGCGGCCGAGCTCCGATCCCCACCGCCGACGGCGGCACCACCAGCGCGCTCGAGGTCCAGCAGCGATGGCTGGACGTGGCCGCCGAGCACGCCGAGCCGGGGGACCGGGACGAGCAGGACACGCTGGAGACCTGGCAGCGCGGGCTGGACGCCGTACGCACCGGGGATCGTGCCTGGGCCGCCCTCCACCTGGACTGGGCGATCAAGGAGAGGCTGTTCGAGCAGGTCGCCCAGCGCCGCGGCGTGGACCTTGCCGATCCCGCGATCGAGCGGCTGGACCTCGCCTACCACGACATCGATCCCGAGCGCGGCGTGTTCGCCGCCCTGACTCGACGGGGCCTGGCACCGTCGATCCTTTCCCAGGAGCGCATCGAGCGTGCCCGCACCGTGGCGCCCACCACCACCCGCGCGCACCTGCGCGGCCAGGTGGTCACCGCCGCCCAGGACAACGGTGTGGACCACGTGGTGGACTGGACCACGCTGCGCCTGACCCGGCCAGGCGCGATGCCCGTGCAGCTGCTGGACCCCTTCACCACCGAGTCCGCCGAGGTGGAGGCCCTGCTGGCGGAGATCCGTGCCGCCGGCGGCGCGACCGAACCGCCCCTGCCCGCCTGAGCGGGCGGCGTCGGCCTGGGAGCCCGTCCCGTGCCGACGCCGTACGCTGTGACCGCGCCCGTGCCGGGCGTCCCTACCCGAAAGGCCCCCTGGTGATCCGCCGCCGTACCCTGCTCTCCACCGCTCTCGCCGCGACCGCCGCGATCGGACTGGCCGCCTGCTCCGACGACGGCACCGATCCGGAGCAGACCGGTGCGACGGGCTCCGACGGGGGCGGTGAGGGCGCCATCCTGTCGGCCGTGACCGTCAGCGAGGACCTCGGCTCCGAGCCGACCGTCGAGTTCGAGGCGCCGCTGCAGGTCACCGCACCCGATGCCGTGGTGGTGGTGCCCGGTGACGGCGAGACCATCGCCGCCGGGGACACCGTGATCATGCGCAGCGCCTACGTGGATGCCTCCACCGGCGAGATGCTGCAGTCCTGGTGGCAGGGCGCCCCGGCCGGTGGCATGCAGGTCGACGCACAGACGATCGGGGAGCAGGCGGCGACCTTCTTCACCACCGTGACGGTGGGCTCGCGATTCGCCATGGCCGGCTGGCAGCAGAGCCAGACCGGCCAGTCCATGTCCCTGATCCAAGTGGGGGACATCGACCGCATCGTCGCTCCGCTGCGCGCCGAGGGGAAGCCGCAGGATCCCAGCGGCGACTTCCCCGCCGTGACCCTCGGCGAGAACGGCGCCCCCTCCCTGGACGGCGCCCCCAAGGGGGAGCCGCCCACCAAGACCACCCGCGAGCTGCTGATCGAGGGCACGGGCGATGCCACCCGCGAGGGCGATTTCCTCACCATGCAGTACACCGGCTGGGCCTGGGACACCGGGGAGCAGTTCGACTCCTCGTGGGACCGCGGTGCTCCCTTCAGCTTCGTCCAGGGGCAGGGCATGGTGATCACCGGCTGGGACCAGCACCTTCTGGACCTTCCCGTGGGAAGCCAGGTGATGCTGGTGATCCCGCCAGCGGACGCCTACGGCGAGGACCCGGAGCTCCACGAGCTCGGCGGAAAGACCCTGGTGTTCGTGGTGGACGTGCTGGACGCAGCCCATAAGATCGAGTGACCGTACCGCGACCCCGCCCCACAACGACCTATCCCGATCCAGGAGGTACGCATGGACGACCGCAGCAAGCCGAGATCGACCACCCCGAGGGCCCTGCCCCCACCGACCTGGTGATCACCGACGAGATCACCGGTGACGGCGAGGAGGCCGGCTGCGGCGACGTGGTCGACGTCCACTACGTGGGCGTCTCCCACTCCACCGGCGAGCAGTTCGACGCCTCCTGGGACCGCGGCGAGCCGCTGCGCTTCCAGCTCGGCGTGGGACAGGTCATCTCCGGCTGGGACCAGGGCGTGCAGGGAATGAAGGTGGGCGGCCGTCGTCGCCTGGACATCCCCGCGCACCTCGCCTACGGCGACACCGGTGCCCCGCCCATGATCGCCCCCGGCGAGACGCTCATCTTCGTGTGCGACCTGGTGGCGGTGCACAAGCGCTGACCACCGCACGCCCCGGCGCTCCCGGGGAGCAGGACGGCCTGTTCGAGGCCCCTGCCCCCGAGGCGACCACCACCCAGACCCCCGGCCCGGGACGCGACACCGCGTCCCGGGCCGCCGGGTTGCGCACCACCGCCGGCTTCGAGGTGGTCGAGGAGGACCCGGTGGCGAGCGTGCGCCTGATCGGCGTGCTGCCCCATCTGGACCGGCCCTTCGAGTACGCCGTCACCCCAGCCACGGCGGCGGCCAGCCCGGGCATGCGGGTGCGGGTGCGCTTCTCGGGACGGGACACCGAGGGGATCGTGCTGCAGCGCACCGCCCGGCCCACCACGGACCGACCCCTGGCACCGCTCACCCGACTGGTCTCCGACGACATCGTGGTCCCCGCTGCGATGATGCGCGTGTGCGAGGAGGTCGCCACGCGCTGCGCCGGCACCGTCGGTGACGTGCTGCGGCTGGCGCTGCCTCCCCGGCACGCCCGCGCCGAGAAGAACGATCGCGCCGCCGAGGAATCGGAGGCAGTGCGGGCGGCTGAGGAGGCAGAAGCAGCACAGGTGCCGGCCGAAGCGGGCCCACCCGAGGGCACGCAGGCGCCCGAGACAGGAGCGACGGAGCCGGACGGGGCGTGCCCCTCCCGCCCCGGTGACCGCTACCGCGGGCTGTCCGCGCTGCTCACCCGTGCGGGCGCGCCCGCGGGCCCCGTGCCGCGCGCCACCATCACCCTGGACCCTGCTGACGCCTGGACGGAGGTGGCCGCCGATGCCGTGGCCGCCCTCGACCAGGACCGCGGCGCGCTGGTCATCGCCCCCGACCAGCGCGATGTGGAGCGACTCAGCCACGAGCTCACAGCGCGGGGGGTCGCGCACGAGATCCTTGCCGGCACCGAGGGGCCCGAGAAGCGCTACCGCACCTTCCGCCGCATCCTGCGAGGTGCCACCCGGGTGGTGCTCGGCAACCGCTCCGCCGCCTTCGCCCCGGTGCGGAACCTGGCGCTGGCGATCTGCTGGGACAGCGCCGATGACCTGCTCGAAGAGCCCCGCGCCCCCTACCCGCACACGCGCACCGTCCTGCAGTGCCGCTCCCACCAGGAGCGCTGCGCGCTGCTGTTCCTGGCCGCCAGCGATGCCGTCCCCCTGCGCGCCCTAACCGACAGCGGCTACCTCACCCGCCTGGACCCGGAACCGGCCCCGCTGACACAGCTCCGTCCCCGCATCGTGGCGATGGACGAGTACCTGCGTGACCGTGAGGGCCCCTCGGGCCGGTCTCGGCTGCCGAGGGAGGCCCTGCGCGTGATCCGCACCGGCATCCAGCACGGGCCGGTGCTGGTGCAGGTGCCTCGTTCCGGCTACGTCCCTGCGGTGGCCTGCACCTTCTGTGGGACCCGCTGCCGCTGCCCGCGCTGCGCCGGCCCCCTGCTGCTGTCGGGCCGCACCGGCCCCCTCCAGTGCAGCGTGTGCGGTCGCCGCGAGGATGGCTACCGGTGCCCGGAGTGCCACCGCGCAGAGGTGCGCGCCATGGTGATCGGATCCACCCGCACCGCCGAGGAGCTGCGCCGTGCGTTCCCCGAGGTGCCGCTGCGCATCGGCGGGGGCGCCCACGGCCCACTGGAGGACCAGGACGTGCCCGAGCGGGGCATCGTGGTGGCCACCCCCGGTGCTGAGCCCGCCCCCCGGGGCCGCTACGCCGCAGCCCTGCTGCTGGACGCCGATGCCATGCTGGCCCGCGCCGCCTACGACGCAGATGTGGAGTCCGTGCGCCGCTGGAGCAATGCGATCGCCCTGGTGCGAAGCGCGGTTGACGGCGGTGAGGTGCTCGTGGTCGGCACCTCCACGCTGCCCGCCATCCGGCACCTGGTGGCGCACCGCTCCGAGGTGTTCTGGGACCGGGTGCTGGCCGATCGGCGCGAACTGGACCTGCCGCCCTTCACCCGCACCGCGGAGGTGGTGGGGGCTCGCGAGGCCTGCCACGCCTTCCTGGAGGCTGTCGAGCTGCCCGACGGCACCGACGTGTTCGGGCCCGTCGACCTCGGGGATCCCGATGCCCCCGGTCGGGCCAGGGCGGTGCTGCGCCTGGAGCCTCAGCGCTCCCGGGAGCTCGCCGCTGCGCTGCGCGCCGAGCGGGAGGCGACACCGGCGCGCAAGGCTCCCGGATCCCTCCGGGTCCGTCTGGACCCGCCGTCGGTGTTCTGAACCGGGAGGTTCGGAACCTAGACTCGAGGGATCATGCGTCTGATCTTCGCGGGGACCCCCGCCACCGCCCTTCCCTCCCTGCGTGCCCTGCTGGACTCCCGGCACGAGGTGATCGCCGTGCTCACGCGCGCCGATGCCCCCTCCGGTCGGGGCCGAAGGCTCACGCCCAGCCCGGTGAAGGCCTTCGCCCTCGAGGCCGGGATCCCCGTGCTCACCCCGTCGTCCCTTCGGGACGAGCAGGTGCAGCAGCAGCTGCGGGACCTCGCCCCCGATGCGGCCGCTGTGGTCGCCTACGGCGCGCTGATCCCGGGGCCGGTCCTCGAGATCCCCACCCACGGCTGGGTGAACCTGCACTTCTCCCTGCTGCCCGAGTGGCGGGGCGCCGCTCCGGCGCAGAGAGCGGTCCTCGCAGGAGCCGACGCGACCGGGATGACGGTGTTCCGCCTGGACGAGGGGCTGGACACCGGCGACGTCATCGCCACCCGCCGCCGCCCGATCGGTGCCTACGAGACGGCCGGGCAGCTGTTGGAGGGCATGGCCCAGGAGGGAGCCTCCCTGCTGTGCGAGGCGATGGACGCCCTCGAGGACGGCACCGCTGCCTTCACCTCCCAGGACGATGCGGCGGCCACCCATGCCGCCAAGCTCTCGACCGCCGAGGCGCGCATCGACTGGACTCTTCCCGCTGCCCAGGTGAGTGCCCACATCCGAGGCATGAGCCCGGATCCCGGCGCGTGGACGCACTGGCAGGGAAGCCGCATGAAGGTGCTCGGGTTGGAGGCGGCTCCCGCGGCGGCACCGGCCGATCTGCCCCCGGGATCCCTGCACGCCACCAAGCGGCACCTGCTGGTGGGCACCGGCACCCACCCCCTCGCGATAGCGCAGCTCGCACCGGCAGGGAAGCGTCCGATGCGGGGTGCGGACTGGGCCCGCGGTGCCGCGCTGGACGAGCACGCCGCGTTCGACGACCACACCGATGCCCCCGAGGAGAAGCGATGAGCCCCCAGGACGACGCCTCCCGGCCGCGCCGCGACGGCCGGGGCCGCCGCGATGATCGGTCCCGGCGAGACGAGCGCGGCCGGCGCGAGGGCCGGGGCCGCCGTGAGGACCGTGACCGGGACGAGCACGGACGCGGCGAGCGCCCCCGTCACGGACGGGACGCGCAGGGCCGCGAGCGCTCCGGCTCTCGAGGGCAGGGCGGGCCGCGCCGGGGATGGTCCAGTTCCCGCCCCTCCGAGCGCAGCCGCACCGCCACCGGTTCCCGCCAGGTCGCCTACGAGGCCCTGGCCGCGGTGCGCGAGGACGACGCCTACGCCAACCTGGTGCTGCCGCGCCTGCTGCGCCGGCACCGCCTCTCCGGCAGGGACGCCGCCTTCGCCACCGAGCTGTTCTACGGCTCCCTGCGTGCCCGGGGCCGGCTGGACGCCATCCTCGCCGCCTGCATCGACCGCGGCCTGGACGAGGTCGACGGCGATGTGCTGGACGTGATGCGCCTGGGCGCCTACCAGCTGGTGGACATGAGCGTCGCCCCCCATGCCGCTACCTCCGAGACCGTGGCCCTGGCCCGCTCCGCAGTGGGTGCCGGGGCGGCCAGCTTCGTCAACGCCGTGCTGCGCCGAGTCGGCGAGCGCACCGCTGAGGAGTGGATCGCCCAGGTCGCTCCCGATCGGGAGCAGGACCCCGCCGGTCACCTCGCCGTCGTCCATTCCCACCCCACCTGGGTGGTGCGCGCCCTCACCGACGCCCTGGCCGGTCACGGCCGGGATCGTGCCGAGATCGATGCGCTCCTGGACGCCCAGAACCAGGCTCCTGCCGTGTCGCTGGTGATGCGGCCGGGCCTCACCGATCTCGACGAGATGATCGACAACGGGGCCGGCCGCGGGCATCTCAGCATCTTCGCGGCCACCTGGCCCTCGGGGGATCCTGGCGGCATGGACCCGGTCAAGGAGGGCCGCGCTGCGGTGCAGGACGAGGGCAGCCAGCTGATGGCACTGGCCCTCGGTCTCGGTGCTGACGAGCTGGTGCTCGCCGAGCAGGACGGCCCCGCACGGTGGCTGGACCTGTGCGCCGGTCCCGGGGGGAAGACGGCCCTGCTGGGCGGGCTCACCCCGGGCAGCGATGCAGAGCTCCTGGCGATCGAGGTGCAGCCCCACCGCACCGAGCTGGTCGATCGTGCGGTGGCCACCCTGCAGGAGGCCGGCTGTGAGATCACCACCCGCACCGCCGACGGCACCACCATCGGTCGTGAGATGCCGGGACACTTCAGTCGGGTCCTGGCCGACGTGCCCTGCTCCGGGCTGGGCGCTCTGCGCCGCCGGCCGGAGTCCCGCTGGCGCCGCAGTCCGGGAGACATCGGGCAGCTGGCCGCCCTGCAGAGGGACCTGCTGGGCTCCGCGCTGGACGCTGCCGCGCCCGGGGGAGTGGTCGCCTACGTGACCTGCTCCCCGCACCTGGCCGAGACCCGCCTCGTGGTCACCGACGTGCTGCGTCGCCGCAAGGACGTCGAGCAGCTCGATGCCCGCCCTGCCGTGGCCGCCGGCATCCACCCCGAGCTCCAGGACCAGGTGGACCTGGGCCCGGGCCCCTCCGTGCAGCTGTGGCCCCACGTCCACGGCACCGACGCCATGTTCATCGCCCTGCTGCGCAAGCGCAGCGGGCAGTCCCCGCAGAACCCGTCCGGATCCGAGGAAGGACCCCTGTCATGAACGCCGCCTACGCGACCGATGGCCAGTACATCCATCCCAGCATCCTCAACGCCGACTTCATGCGGATCGGGGAGGAGCTGGACCGCATCTCCAGCGCCGACAGCGTGCACGTGGACGTGATGGACAACCACTTCGTGCCCAACCTGACCTTCGGCGCGGCGATGGTGGAGCAGATCGTGGAGAGGTCCCCGATCCCGGTGGACGCCCACCTGATGATCGCCGACGCAGACCGGCACGCTCCCGAGTTCGCCGAGGCCGGAGCCTCCTCGGTCACCTTCCACCTGGAGGCCGCCGCGGCGCCGATCCGCCTGGCCCGGGAGCTGCGCCGCAAGAACACGGCGGTGGGTGTCGCACTGCGGCCGGCCACCCCTGTCGAGCCCCTGATGGATGTGATCGGCGAGTTCGACATGCTGCTGATCATGACCGTCGAGCCCGGCTTCGGCGGCCAGAGCTTCCTGGAGACCATGCTCCCCAAGATCCGTCGGGCCCGCTCCGCGATCAGCGAGTCGAACCTGCAGGTGTCGATCCAGGTGGACGGCGGTGTGAGCCGGGAGACCATCGAGCGCTGCGCCGAGGCCGGCGCCAACGTGTTCGTCGCCGGATCGGCCATCTACCGTGCGCACGATGCCGCCGCGGAGATCGCCGCGCTGCGGGAGCTGGCGGCGCAGCATGCCGCATCCCACAACGGCCACTGAGCGCCGGCCCGCGCCTGCGCCCTGAGGAGGAGTACCCTGGTGCGGTCACATCAGTGACGTGCTCCGGGGTCGGTGAAAGTCCGAGCCGGCGGTGATAGTCCGCGACCCGCTTCGGCGGTGGAGCCGGTGGAACTCCGGCACCGACAGTCAGAGCCTGGATGAGAGGCGCACGTCCTGCATGCCGACGGGCGCGCCCCTGTGCACGTCCGTCGTTCCATGCCGGAACCTTTTTCCCCGGAGCCACTGCATCCGATGGTGAAAGGACTGACATGGATGTTCTGCAGTGGCTCTTCGACGCCAAGATCGAATTCGAGGGTGGACAGTTCCTCCTCCTGCGAGAAGTGCTCGGCAATGTGTTCGGGCTCCTCAGCGCCCTGGGCGGCATGCGCCGCAAGGTATGGGCATGGCCCATTGGGATCCTCGGCAACCTGCTGCTGCTGACGGTGTTCCTGGGCACCGTGTTCGGCAGTCCCAATGCGGTGGACCTGCTGGGACAGGCCGGCCGACAGGTGATGTTCATCGCCACCAGCGTCTACGGCTGGGTGCGCTGGCGGCAGGCCCGCTCCGAAGGAGGCACCGCGGTCGAGCCCGAGTGGGCCTCCTGGGGCACGCGGATCCTGCTGGTGGTCGCGATGGTGGGCGGCACCGCGCTGCTGACCCCGATCTTCCGCGCCCTGGGCTCCTATGAGCCGGTGTGGGCCGACGCCTGGATCTTCATGGGCAGCCTGCTGGCCACGTACGGCATGGCCAAGGGCTGGGTCGAGTTCTGGCTGATCTGGGTGGCCGTCGACATCGTGGGCGTGCCGCTGCTGTGGAGCGCCGGCTACTACGCCAGCGCCTTCATGTACGTGTTCTACGGGGCCTTCACCCTGGTGGGCTTCTTCGTGTGGTGGCGGGTGCGCAGCCGGCGCGATGACACCGCCCGGCCCAGCGGGGGAGACGACGCGCGGGTGACGGTCGAGACCGCACACCTGGATCCCACGGTCCGCACCCGCTGAGGCCACCGGAGCCGTCCGACGGGCGGTCCGTTCCCCGGGCCGCCCGCACGGGCGCGTACCCTGTCGGGGTGAAGGATTTCGAGGCCCTGTTCGCCGAGCTCACCGAGAAGGCCCGCACCCGGCCGGAGGGCTCCGGCACCGTGCGCGAGCTCGACTCCGGTGTGCACGGCATCGGCAAGAAGATCGTGGAGGAGGCGGCGGAGGTCTGGATGGCCTGTGAGCACGAGTCGCTCGAGGATGCCGCCACCGAGATCAGCCAGCTGCTGTACCACCTGCAGGTGATGATGATCGCCAAGGGCATCACCCTCGAGGACGTCTACCGGCGCCTCTGAGCAGGACTCCAGGACCGCGACCGCGAGCCTGTCCTCCCGCCGGCCCCGCCCGGCACCCATCGACACCCCGTCCCTGCCCGCCCCGACCCCTCGCCCTCCCCGGGCGACCCAGGAGAGTTCCCGTGCTGCGCATCGCCGTCCCCAACAAGGGCGCACTGTCCGAGCCCGCTGCTGAGCTGCTGCAGGAGGCCGGCTACCGCCGTCGCGGCATGGCCAAGGAGCTCGTGGTGGTGGACCACGAGAACGACGTGGAGCTGTTCCACCTGCGCCCGCGTGACATCGCCGTGTACGTGGGCTCGGGCACCGTGGACGTGGGCATCACCGGCCAGGACATGCTGCTGGACTCCCGCACCCCGGCCACCGAGATCCTGCCGCTGGGCTTCGCCCGCTCCACCTTCCGCTTCGCGGCCCCCGTGGGCGAGCACAGCGACGTCACCAGCCTCGAGGGCACGCGCATCGCCACCAGTTACGAGAACCTGGTCGGCGATCACCTGGCGGGGCACGGCATCAACGCCGAGGTGGTCCACCTGGACGGAGCGGTCGAGTCCTCGATCCGCCTGGGAGTGGCCGATGTGATCGCCGACGTGGTGGAGACCGGCACCACTCTGCGGCAGGCCGGCCTGGAACCCTTCGGCGAGCCCATCGTGACCAGCCAGGCAGTGCTGTTCTCCCGTCCCGGCATGGAGCTGGACGAGACCACCGCCCATACCCTCGAGGTGCTCGAGCGCCGCATCCGGGGCGTCCTCGTGGCCCGCGAGTACGTGCTGCTGGACTACGACATCCCCACCGCCCAGCTGGAGCGGGCCGTGACCATCACCCCCGGCTTCCAGTCGCCCACCGTTTCCCCGCTGCACGGCGGGGAGTGGTCGGCCGTGCGCTCCATGGTGGAGCGTGCGCATGCCCATCGGATGATGGATGAGCTGTACGAAGTGGGCGCCCGCGCCATCCTGGTCACGGCGATCCAGGCCTGTCGGATCTGACGCTGTCGTGATGGATACTGCCGGCACTGTCGTGTTCCGCCCTCGCATGGTGCGGGCGGTGGGCTATGCGGTCGCCGTGATCATGCTGGCCGCGCTGGTGGGCGGAGCGATCCTGATACCGGGCTTCAGCCCCCTGGACCGCGCCGGCATGGTGATGGTCGGTGTGCTCGCGGCGCTCTTCTGTCACCTCCAGGCTTCCGTGCGCGTGGTGGCCGGCCCGCAGCAGCTCGAGGTGCGCAACCTCTTCCGCACCCGCACGGTCACCTGGCCGGAGGTGGTGGGCGTCAGCTTCCCCATGGGCGATCCCTGGGCGCACCTGGACCTCGCCGATGGCAGCACCCTGGCCACCTGGGCCATCCAGCGGTCCGATGGCAAGCGCGGCATCGCCGATGCGCATCGCCTGGCGGCACTGGTGCGTGAGCGGGGCGAGGCCCCCGACCACGAGGGCTGAGATCGCGGCGCCCCGCGCGAGCGTGACGGCCTGACGTGCCTGCTCAGCAGTCCGTGGTTAGGGAGGCGGCGCAGCGCCCGGCCAGTGCGGCGTAGAGGAACGCCTCCGGATCCTCCTCCAGCCCACGGCCCATGGTCGACAGCCGTACCGGAAGTGCCTCGAGAGCGGCGATGAGCCCCTCGGTGCGGACGGGGGCCAGCTGATGTCGGCAGCCACGCTCGAGCGCCGGCCCGATGATCGCAGATTCCACCTGTTCAGTGACTGACATATGAAAAGCGCTGTACTCGTCATCGCTCGGGTCGAGCACCGGAAGGCGCAGGGGAGCCAGGGTGGCCCTGCCGAACATGGTCGCGCTGTGGTGGGACAGGCCCCGGTGACGCGCCCTCGGATCGGCGCTCGAGACCCGCAGGGCCGCCACCGGCACCCCGCCCAGCACGTGGGCCGCGTGCACGGCCTCAGCGGCCTGCACCCCGGAGAACCCCCACCCGGTGCCGGTGCCCAGGTTGCCCGGCCCCTGGATCACCACAGTGACGTCGGCCCCTGCCACGTGCCGGGCACCCAGCAGGGCCGAATGCACCGTGACCGCCTCGAGATCCCCGCCGAAGGACTGACCGGCGCTGATGGTCGCCGCCAGCAGACCCTGCTCCCGCAGGGTCGCGGCGGTCGCCGAGTAGGCGGCCGGGAGGGCCGCCGCATCGGTGTGGACGTAGACGATCCGGGCCTGCGGCGCCTCGGCCCGCACCCCGGCCACCACGGCCGGGAGGGAGGAGTGCAGATCCGCCACCACCACCGGCATGCCGTCCAGGCCTTCGGCGTGCTGAAGGATCTCGTAGTGCTCGGAGGCGGGGTCGTCGATGGCGTCGACCATGGTCTGCATCGGCGTGTACCGGGCCTTGACCATGTGCCCGGCGATCTCCTCCGCCGCTGGCAGGTGCGCGGGCCGGGCCACCACCATGGCCTCGCCCCCGGTGCCCAGGCCCCGTCGCAGCGCATTGGTGTTCAGCAGCACCTGCTCGCCGGTGCCCGGCTCCCCGGTGAGCTCGGGGGAGGCGAGCGCGCTCACCGTCTCCCCGGTGGCGTCGATCCGCACCAGCAGGCGGCGCACCCCCGCCCAACCGGGGCGATGGTCGATCACGGTGGCACGTTCCCAGCGCAGCATGCGCCCAGCGTAGGTCGTCGCGGACCCTGGAGCGGTAGCCTGAGGCCGTGGCTGCCCGTGGTGTGGAACGACTGCTCAACGTGATCATGACGATCGGCTCGCGCCGACGGATCGATCGCTCAAAGCTCTTCCAGGTGATCCCTGACTATGCGGCCGCGCCCAGCGAGACCGCTGCGGAGCGCATGTTCGAGCGGGACAAGGCCGCCATCCTGGACCTGGGCCTGCCGCTGGTCAGCGAACCGGACGTGCTGGACGAGAACACCGTCTACTACCGCCTGGACACCACCCCCGGCCATGCCGTGCTCGACCTGACCACGCAGGAGTACACCGTGCTGCTGGCCGCCAGCCGCGCCTGGGACGATGCCGCCGCCGGGGGAGCGGCCCGAAGGGTGCGCTCCAAGCTGCTGAGCCTGGGGCACGATGCCGATCCGGACCTGCTGCGCCGCGCGCCCCGCGGCTCCGTGGAGTCCCTGCCGGTGCTGACCCCCCTGCTGGAGGCGGTCACCTCGGCCAGCGCGGTGAGCTTCGACTACCGCGCCACCACGGGTGCCCTCACCAGCCGCACGGTGGAGCCGTGGGTGGTGGGCGTCCACGACGGCCACTGGTACGTCCACGGCTACGACCGGGATCGCGAGGACGCCCGAGTGTTCCGCGCCTCCCGCATCGAGTCCTTCCCCCGCGTCGGAGGGGCCGCCCCCTGGCCCAGGCCGTCGCGAGTGGATCTCGCCGAGGTCCTGGGCAGGCTCCAGACCGGCGGGGACCCCGCCCCCGCCGTCATCGAGGCGTCCCCGTACAAGGCGCTCGAGCTGAGGGATCGTGCCGGCGCCCCGCTCGAGGCGAAGCGCTTCGAGACGCCCATCCTGCCCCGCTCGGCACTGCGCCGCCTGGTGCTGGGCTCCGCGCGTTGGACGACTCTGGTCGATCCTGCACCATGGAGGGCGGAGATCGCCCAGATCCTCTCCCGGATCGCCGAGCAGCACGAGGGACCCGGGGACCTCGCCGCCGTTCAGGCCGCTCCCGCACGGCCCGCGCCCAGGATCCGGGTCTCCAGCAGCGGGAGCGATCAGCTGTCCCGCCTGATCAGCGAGGCGTCCTACGTGCAGTCCCGTGATGAAGTGGACCTTGCCGAGCTGGCCCAGGCCCTCGGCATCAGCCAGCAGCAGCTCATCGCCGACCTGCAGGTGCTGTTCGTGTGCGGCGACATGGGAACCGGCTTCGAGGACCTGATCGAGGCCGAATGGGAGCAGGGAACGGTGCGGGTGCGCAATGCCGAACCGCTGCGCAGGGCCCTGCGCCTGAGCGACGTCGAGGTCACCGCGCTGCTGGCGGGACTGGCCGCTCTCGAGCCCGCCGCCGGGGAGGAGGTGCGCCTGGTGGCCGCCGCCCGGCAGAAGCTGCTCGCAAGCCGCGACACGGTCACCGAGGGTGCAGATGCCGGCGCTCGCGCAGGAACCGCCGCACAGACCGGTCCAGAAGGCGTGACGCCGTCGGGAGCAGGGGAGGCGAGCGAAGTCAACGGGACGGGAGCGCAGCTGATCGGCTCTCGCGCCGAGACCGTGCTCGGCGCCGTCCACCGCGCACTGGCGGTCGATGACCCCGCCGACCCGTCCGGTGCACTGACCATCCGCTACTCCGCCCCGGACCGGCCGGGCACCTCGGTGAGACGGATCAGGCCTGTGCGCATCGAGACCGACGGCATCCGCTCCTACCTGCGGGCGTACTGCGAGCTGGCCCAGGGGGAGCGCCGGTTCCGGCTGGACCGCGTGGTGGAGGTGCTCCCCGACGGCGCGCCGCAGCACCCGGCGGATCCCGCTGAGGCGGGTGCGGCCCTGGACCTCTCCGGCGTGGTCGAGGGGGAGGTGTGGCTGCGCCTGGAGCCCGAGGCGCACTGGATCGCCGAGGCCTTCGATGCCCGTGAACTGCGTGAGGCGGGAACCGAGACACAGCCAGCCTCGTACGCTCGACTGGTGGACCCTCTGCGCTCCCCCCTGGTCGACGCGGTCCTCGAAGCCGCCGGTGCAGCCGACGTGGTCCATCCCACATCGCTCAGAGACACGATCGTGACCGTTTCGCGGACCTCCGAACTGCGGCATCGCGCCTCCGAAGCGCTACCCTGAGAGGGCCCGTCGCACGGCGGGCACGTCGCCGCTCCCGGGTACGACGCCGACACGGTCCGCTGTGGGACCATGGGCGCGCTCCCGCACACACGCGGCGCTTCTGAAAGGTGCTTTTTCATGGGAATGTTCCGCAACCCCTGGGCGATCGTCCTGCTGATCCTGCTCGTCGTGCTGCTGTTCGGCGCCGGCAAGCTGCCGGGTCTGGCACGCAACCTGGGCCAGTCGATGCGCATCTTCAAGAGCGAGGTCGAGGAGATGCGCGGTGATGATCGTGATGAGGACGAGGACCGCCACGGCGGCTCCCACCGTGCGCGCGATGACCACGACGACCGGTACCGCGATGACCGCGACCGTGACCGCTACCGCGACGATCGTGACCGCTACCGCGATGATCGCGACGATCGTGATCGCCACCGCGAGTACGACCCCCGCGACCGCGAGGAGCTGGAGCGCGAGCCCGTGCGTGCGCGCGAGGACGACGACCTCTACCGTCGCGACTGAGCGGTCATCCGTTCGGCGGCCGAGCCGCTGAACGACAGGACGGGTCCGGCCGCAGCGCGACCGGACCCAGATTGTTGGGAGGAGCACACCCGTGGCCCGTGACAGTCAGGCACGCCGCACGCCAAAGAAGCGCAAGGAGAAGGACCCCGAGGGTCGGATGTCCCTCGGCGAGCACCTGACCGAGCTGCGCAATCGGCTGATGATCTGTGCCCTCGCCGTGCTGGTGCTCGCGATCGTCGGCTGGTTCCTGTTCCCCACGGTGTTCGAGGCGCTCCAGCGTCCCTTCCGCATCGCCTCCAAGGCAGGGATGGAGGCCGATCTGAACTTCCAGGGCGTCGCCACCGGCCTGAGCGTACGGCTGCAGATGTCCGCCTACCTGGGCCTGCTGCTGGCCGCACCGATCATCATGCTGCAGGCATGGTTGTTCATCATGCCGGGCCTGCACAAGAACGAGCGCAAGTACGCGCTGGGCTTCTTCGGTGCCGCGATCCCCCTGTTCTTCCTGGGCTGCGCCGCCGGGTACTGGGCCGTCAACCAGCTGGTGCCGGTGCTGCTCAGCTTCACCCCGGTCACCGATGGCGTCCAGCAGCTGATCAAGTACGACGAGTACCTCGCTCTGCTGGTCAAGACCATGCTCGCCTTCGGCATCGCCTTCGTGATGCCGGTGGTGCTGGTGCTGCTGAACTTCCTGGGCATCCTTCGGGGCCATTCGATGCTGAAGGCCTGGCGCTGGGTGATCTTCCTGTGCTTCGCCTTCACCGCGATGATGGTGCCCACCCCGGAGCCCTTCACCCTGATCGGCATGTCCGCCGCGATCTCCAGCCTCTTCTTCGCCGCCGTGTTCATCTCCATCTGGAACGACAAGCGACGGGACAAGAAGGAGGCAAAGGCCGCCCAGAGCCTGTCACCGGACCAGGCCAGCCGGATCGACCACGTCGTCGAACCGATCGACGCCCCCTCCCGCATCGACGAGCCGGAGAACAGGTGAGCCGACTCCGGGTAGGGCTGCTGTTCAACCCCACCGCAGCGCTCGGCACCGCTCACCGGGTGGGCCGCCAGGTGGGGAACCTGCTGCGCCTGTCCGGGATCTCCGTGGTGGACCTGTCCGGATCCTCCGCCCACGTGGCCCGGGCACGTGCGCTCGAGGTCCGCGACACCCTCACCGCCCTGGTGGTCGTCGGCGGGGACGGCACGGTGTCCCTCGGGGCCGAGGTGGTGGCCGGCACCCCGGTGCGGCTGGGCGTGGTCCCGGCCGGAAGCGGCAACGACTTCGCCCGCGCCCTGGGACTGCCGGAGAACTCACCGGCGGAGGCCACCCGAGTGCTGCTGCACGCGCTGTCCCGGCCGGTGGTCACCATCGACGCCATCGAGATCACCTCAGCCTCCGAGCACGCGCTGCCCCACCGCTCCCTGGCGCTGGGCAATGTGAACCTCGGTTTCGACGCCCTGGTCAACGCCCGCGCGAACAGCGCCTCCCGCGGCCACGCCGTCCGATACTCCACCGCCGTGCTGCGTGAGCTGCCCTCGTTCCGACCCCTGCCGTACTGGATCCGCATCGACGACGGCGAGCGCATCGACCTGGACGCCTCCCTGATCTCCCTGTGCAACTCCGGGGTGTTCGGCGGTGGCATGCGCATGGTGCCCGAGGCGCGGGTGGACGACGGTGTGCTGGAGCTGGTCACCCTGACCGGTATCGGCCGCACGAAGCTGCTGCGCTTCTTCCCCCGCGTGTTCAATGGCACCCACACCAGCGTCGACGGCTTCGAGGTCCAGCCTGTGCGGAAGGTCACCGTGGGGCTGCGGGACGGTCGTCGCCTGCGCGCCTATGCCGACGGCGAGCCGCGCATCGAGCTGCCCATCACCGCCCGCGTGCTGCCCGGAGCCGTGCGGATCCTCGCCGACCCGGGCCGGAGCCAGCCGTGAACCCCAACTCGTCCTCGGACACCCCCTCGCCCGCCCAGCAGTACGCCCGCTGGGCCGCGGAACGGCGCGAGCAGAAGGCGATCGAGGGCACCGAACTGGCCGCCTTCACCGCGCGGTACCCCTTCGCCCTGGACGAGTTCCAGCTGGCATCCTGTCGGGTGCTCGAGCAGGGACGGTCGGTGCTGGTCGCAGCCCCCACGGGCGCCGGGAAGACGGTGGTGGGCGAGTTCGCGGTGCACCTGGCACTCGCCCAGGGGCGCAAGGTGTTCTACACCGCCCCCATCAAGGCGCTGTCCAACCAGAAGCATGCCGAGCTCACCGAATGGCTCGGCGCGGAGCGGGTGGGTCTGCTCACCGGGGACACCTCCGTGCGACCGGACGCGGACGTGGTGGTGATGACCACCGAGGTGCTGCGCAACATGCTGTACGCCGACTCCTCCCTCCTGGACGGACTCGGCTTCGTGGTGATGGACGAGGTCCACTACCTCGCCGATCGTCTGCGGGGCCCCGTCTGGGAGGAGGTCATCATCCACCTGGCCCCCTCGGTGCAGCTGGTGGCGCTCTCGGCCACCGTCTCCAATGCCGAGGAGTTCGGAGCCTGGCTGCAGGAGGTGCGCGGCTCCACCGAGATCGTGGTCTCCGAGACCCGCCCTGTGCCCCTGTGGCAGCACGTCATCATCGGCGACCAGATGCTGGACCTGTTCGTGGACGACTCCGGCGACCCCGTGATCTCCCACGGCCCCGGGGCCCGGTCCGACCGGCAGGTCAATCCGGAGCTGCACCGCCTCACCGCGCTGGCCACCCAGCTGCCGGAGCGCCACGGTCCTGACCGGGGTCGCCGCGGCGGCCTGCCCAGCCGCAGGGGCACCCGCGGCCGCCACCGGCCGCGCGGCTCCGCCCAGCGCCGACCCGAGCGCGAAGCCCGCCACGACCTGGACCGTCGGGACCACGACCACCGCGGGAGCCGCGACCACCGGGATGACCGGCGCAGCGGGGGAGGCGGCCGCATCGGGGGCGGCCAGCGCAGCCTGCGCCGACCCGAGGTGCTCGCCCTGCTGGATCAGCACGCCCTGCTGCCCGCGATCATGTTCATCTTCTCCCGGGCCGGCTGCGAGGCGGCGGTGCGGCAGTGCGCCCAGTCCCGGGTGCGGCTCACCAGTGAGCAGGAGCGCCGCGAGATCCGCGCCGTGCTCGACGAGGAGCTCTCGCTGATCCCCTACGAGGATGCCGAGATCCTGGGCGTGGCGGCCTTCCGCCGTGCGGCTCTGGACGGCTACGCCTGCCACCACGCGGGCATGCTGCCCCTGCTGAAGACGGTCGTGGAGCACCTGTTCGAACGCGGCCTGGTCAAGGCGGTGTTCGCCACTGAGACCCTGGCGCTGGGCATCAACATGCCGGCGCGCTCCGTGGTGCTGGAGAAGCTGGTCAAGTTCAACGGGGTCGAGCACGCCGACCTCACCCCCGGGGAGTACACCCAGCTCACCGGCCGCGCGGGCCGCCGCGGGATCGACACCGAGGGGCACGCGGTGGTGATGGCCGGCCCCCGCTTCGACGCCGACGCCGTCGCCTCCCTCGCCTCCCGACGCACCTACCCGCTGCGCTCCGCCTTCCGGCCCACCGCGAACATGGCGGTGAACCTGCTGGACCGCTTCGACCTGGCTCGTGCCCGGGAGACCCTCGAGACCAGCTTCGCCCAGTTCCAGGCCGACCGCTCCGTGGTGGGACTGGCCAGGCGCGCCCGGGAGCTGGAGGAGACGGCCGAGTCCTACCGCCAGGCCATGGAGTGCGACCGCGGGGACCTCGTGGAGTACGCCGACATCCGCGAGCGCATGAGCGAGCGGGAGAAGTCGCTGTCGCGCGCTCGGGCCGGCGCCGACCGCGACCGCACCCGGTCCACCCTGCGCAGCCTGCAGCGCGGCGACGTGCTGGCCCTGCCCGGCGGCAAGCGCCGCGGCTACGCCGTGGTGCTGCACGTGGACCGCGAGGTGCTCGGCGGCCCCCAGGTGCAGGTGCTGGACACCGAGGCCCGCCTGCGCAGCATCCGTCCCGGAGACCTGCCCTCGCCGCCCGCCGCGCTCGCCCGCCTTCGCCTGCCCCGCCCCGAGAAGCTCGGCAGCGGCAAGGTGCGCAAGGACACCGCCGCGGCACTGCGCCAGCGCCTGGCCGGCCACGACGACGACCCGCGACGCGAAGTGCGGCGGAAGGCAGGCCGCACACCGTCCACCGCCGCCACCGACGAGACGCTGATCGCTCTGCGCGATCAGCTCGCCTCCCACCCCTGCGCCGACTGCCCGGAGCTGGAGTCCCACCTGCGCTGGGTGAACCGGTGGCGCTCCACCCGCCGCGACCTGGCCGGCGTGCACCGCCGCATCGAGGGCCGCACCAGCTCCCTGGCCAAGCAGTTCGATCTGCTCACCGGGCTGCTGGAGGAGCTGGGGTACCTGACCCGGGCAGGGGAGGGGGAGCTTGAGCCCACCGAGCGCGGGCTGCGCTTGCGACGCATCTTCAGCGACCGCGACCTGCTGATCGCCGAATGCCTCGAGCACGGTGCATGGGAGGGTCTGGACGCGGCGGGCCTGGCCGCCGTGGTCTCCGCCGCCGTCCACGAGACCCGGCGGGACGAGGGCAGGGCGCCCGAGCTGATCGACGACCCCTCCGTGGAGGCCGCCCTGATCGCCTCGGGCGAGATCGCCGCGCAGCTGCAGGCCGCCGAGTCCCGCCACGGCGTCGACGCCACGCCGCCGCCCGATCCCGCCGTGGCGGCCGTGGTGCACCGCTGGGCGCGTGGCATGCACTTCGCCGCGGCCCTGGACGGCTCAGACCTGCCGCCCGGGGACTTCGTGCGCCACTGCCGGCAGGCGGTGGACCTGCTGGACCAGCTGACCCCCGACGAACGCCTGGGCGCCACCGCCCGGGCCGCCATCGCCGCCGTGCGCCGCGGGCTGGTGGCACAGGAGATCGATCGATGAGCCCCACCGCTCCCGCCCAGCTGTACACCGGGATCGTGCTGTACTCGACCGCGGATCCGGAGGCCTCCGCGATGCTCGTGGCCGATGGCCTCATCGCCTGGACCGGACCGGAGGACTCCGCCCGGGTGCTGCACCCTGGTGCCCAGGTGATCGAGGCGACCGGCTGCCTGCTCACCCCCGGCTTCGTCGACGCCTCCGCCAGCGCCGACGGCACCTTGCCCGATCCCGATCAGGAGCAGACCGCCCTCGCCCGCGGCATCGTGCGCCGCCTCCCTGGCGGCAGCGCGGCCGGCGCCTCCGAGGGCGTGCGGGTGGTGGCCCCGCTCGCCGAGCGCGTCGACTACCGGTCCCTGCTGGCCGACGGCGTGCCGCTGGCCTTCGGCTCCGCCGGAGTGGCCGAGCACGCCGACCCGTGGGCATGGGTGCGTGCCGCCGCTCAGCAGGGCCCGGTGGAGAGCCGCATCAGTGATCGCGCCGCGTTCCTGGCCGCCACCCGCGGTGGGCACCGTGCCGCTGGCGATCGCGCCCCGGGCTCCCTGCTCACCGGGACCGAGGCCACCTTCGTGGTGTGGGAGCCCTGGGACCTCACGGTCCGGGGCCAGGGTGAGCAGTTCGAGACCTGGTCCACGGATCCGCGCGCCCGCACCCCGCTGCTCCCGGACCTCGCCCAGGGCGCGCCGCGCGCGCTGCGCACCGTGGTGCGCGGGACCGTGGCGCACGACGAGATGGGTGGGCGGATCTCGTGAAACGTCGACAGCCCCTCGAGGAGGTCACCGCCACGCCCTGGCCCGTGGCACTGCTGTGCGGTGCGGCCGGGGGCGTGCTGGCGCTGCTGGCCTTCCCCCCGTACGACCTGTGGATGCTGATGCCGGTGGCGCTGGCGCTGCTGTCGATCGGAGTGCTCACCCGGTCCTTCCTGCCCGCGCTGCTGTCGTCCCTGGCCTGGGGGCTCGCCTTCTTCGTGCCCCTGACGGAGTGGGCGAACACCTATGCCGGCACCATGCCGTGGCTGGCGCTGGGTGTGGTGCAGTCGCTGTACATCGTGCTGTACGGGCTGCTGGCACGCACCGTGATGGTGCGCCGCGGTCTCGGTGCCGGGTCCCTGGTGGTGGTCAGCGCGCTGTGGGTGGCGGTGGAGACGCTGCGCAGCCACGTCCCGTGGGGCGGGCTTCCGTGGGGCGCGACGGGCTTCGCCCTGGCGGATTCGCCCCTACTGAACCTCGGGCCCTGGATCGGGATGGCGGGAATGGCGCTGGTGGTGGCCGCCCTGGGCCAGCTTCTGGTCCACGGAGTGCTGTGCGTGCTGGGCCGGCGCCGCCGCGGCCTGGGCGGCCTCGCCGGGGTGTGGCCCCTGGCTATGGCGGTCGCGGCGGTGCTGGCCACCATGGTGGTCCCGCACCCGGTCAACCGCGCCCCCGACGACCGACCGTCCATGACGGTGGCAGGGGCGCAGGGCTCCATGGATCCCATCGACCCGGGGTCGATGGCCATGCCCGAGGGTGTGTTCGAGAACCACCTCGAGGTGACCCACGACGTCACCGCCGCCACCCAGGAGCAGGGGCGGCAGCTCGAGCTGATCGTCTGGCCGGAGGACTCCACCGCCTACGACCCCCGCCTGGACCCGTACCGCGGTGAGGCACTGACCGACGCCGCCCAGCAGGCGGGTGCCCCCATCCTGGTGGGCACCCAGACCCCGGTGGGGGAGGAGCACCGCTACAACCACTCGGTGCTGTGGACCGCCGACGGTGAGACCCCCTACGTGTACGCGAAGCGCCACCCCGTGCCCTTCGGCGAGTTCGTCCCCGCCCGGGACTTCTTCCGCATGATCACCGACAAGGTGGACCTGGTGGGCCGGGACATGCTCCCCGGCACCGAGGTGGGCGTGATGGACCTGCAGGAGCTGGGGCTGGGGGAGGGCCGTGTGGGGGTGCTGATCTGCTTCGAGATCGCCTACGACACCCTGACCATCGACACGGTGCGCGAGGGCGCCGAGCTGGTGGTGGTGCAGTCCAACAACGCCCTGTTCGGCGACTCCCACGAGGCCGTGCAGCAGTTGGCCGAGGCCAAGGTGCTGGCCGTGGTCACCGGACGCAGCGTGGTGCACGTGTCCACCGTGGGCCATTCCGCGATCTTCGGGCCGGAGGGACGGCGCCTGGACTTCGTGGACCACTGGGAGCAGGGTGCAGTGATCGCGGAGGTGCCGCTGCGCACCGGGATCACCCCAGCCGTCGCCGGCGGCATCTGGATCGCCATCGGCATCAGCGCCGTGGGACTGCTGGGCTGGCTGGGGGCGCTGACCGGACCGCGCCGAGGAGTGCTGCGCCACGTGCCGGCGGTCGCGGGCCGGGGAGAGGGCAGCAGCCGCGCACGGGCGGGCGTGCAGGACGGGAGGAGCAGCCGATGAGTGCATCGGAGCAGCGAGTGCTGGTGGTGATCCCCACCTACAACGAGCGTGCGGCGCTCCCGGGCACTCTGAGGCGCCTTCGCACCTCGGTGCCGGCGGCGCACGTCCTGATCGCTGACGACGCCTCCCCGGACGGCACCGGGCAGTGGGCCGACGGTGCGGCCGAGCGCGACGACCACGTGCACGTGCTGCACCGGGCCGGCAAAGAGGGACTGGGACCCGCGTACCTGGCCGGTTTCGCCTGGGGCCTCGAACGGGGCTACGACGTGCTGGTCGAGATGGACGCCGACGCCTCCCACCGCCCCGAGCAGCTGCCGCGGCTGCTGGACGCCGTCGCCGAAGGGGCCGACCTGGTGATCGGCTCGCGCTGGGTTCCCGGTGGCCGGGTCCACGACTGGCCGCTGCGCAGGCTCGTGCTCTCCCGTGGCGCGAACCTCTACGCCGGGATGCTGATGGGCCTGGAGGTGCGCGATGCCACCGCCGGTTTCCGTGCCTTCCGAGCCTCCCTGCTGCGGCGCCTGGTGGAGCAGCAGGTCGCCTCCCAGGGGTACTGCTTCCAGGTGGACATGACACGTCGGGCCCGGGACCTCGGGGCCGACATCCGGGAGGTCCCCATCGATTTCGACGAACGTGCGGAGGGGGCCAGCAAGATGAGCTCCGCGATCGTGCGGGAGGCACTGGTCAAGGTGACCGCGTGGGGGCTGGGCCATCGCGCCCAGCAGGTGCTCGGGGCGCTGGGCTACCCTGGGCGCGGTCCGACACGAGGGGAGACGCCGTGAGCACTGCATCGCACCGCACACCGCCGGCCGACGCCGGCCGCGAGCGCCCCGGCGGCTCCCGGCGTGAGGGCCCCCGCTGGGCCGCCTGGCTGCCGATCGCCTTCGTGGTGCTGGGCGTCCTCGAGTTGGCGATCCTCATCATCATCGGTGTCAACACCAGCCTGTGGTGGTCCGTGCTGATCGTGGTGCTGGGCTGGATCATCGGCGTGGCCCTGCTGATCGCCGCCGGCCAGCAGTCCTTCGTCCGCCTGCGCTCCCTGGTGCGCGCGGTGCGGGGCAGGGGGGACGTGCAGGATCATCTCTCGCGCCCGATGTTCACCCTTCTCGCAGCGTTCGCGTTCTTCTTCCCCGGCCTCATCACCGACGTCATCGGGGTGGTCCTGCTGCTCACCCCGGTGCAGCGCCGCACCGTGAAGGCCATGGGCCTCGGCAGCGGTTCCACGGGTGCTCGAAGCGTGCTCTACCGCCGTTCCAGCGGGGGCGTCATCGATGGTGAGATCGTGCTGAACGCGGAGCCCACGGATCGCCCGGGCACACATGACGAGGGCGGGGCCGACGGCTCCCGCCGTTCGACCCCGCCCACGATCACTCAGGACTGAGCGCGCACCTCACAGGGTGCGGCTGGAGTGCAACTTCCCTGCCCGCAGCAGCTCCAGGCGCTGGTCGAGAAGCACCTGCAGGTCCTTCTCCTCGCGGCGCTCCAGCAGCATGTCCCAGTGGGTGCGCTGCGGCTTGCCAGGCTTCTCCTCGGGCTTCTCGTGGTCACGCAGCACCGCGGTGGCGCCGCAGCGGCACTCCCAGACGGCGGGCACGTCGGCCTCCACGGAGAAGGGAAGCACGATGTTGTGTCCGTTGGGGCAGTCATAGACGGCCTCCTGGCGCGGTGCGGCGAGAACGCCCTCGTCGGTCTCCATGGAGAGGGAGCCCAGACGGGTGCCTCGCAGGCTGCGGCTGTTCATGCGGTTCTCGCTTCCTGCCGGCGGGGGCGCGGTGCCGCGCCATGCCTGCCGGTGCTTCGGGGACTGAGGTCTGAGGGGTGCAACGCCGGGCGCCCGGATTCTGTTCCCGACTGGTGCCGCGCCCCACCAGGGGCGTCAGGACGACCCGGTGGCTGCACGGTGCGGTGAACCGGTCGCGTCCAGCAGGTCGCCCAGCCGGTCGACACGGTTGGTGATAATACCATCCACCCCCATGACCAGCAGGTCCTTCATGGCGGGGATCTCGTCGATCGTCCACACGTGGACCTCGCAGCCGGCGCGGTGGGCGGCTGCCACGGTGCGCGGTGTCACCACGGGCACCTGCCGGTGGGAGACGGGCACCTGGAGTGCACCGTAGGGGGCCAGCAGCCTGCGCACTGCGGCGGTGGGTGCTCCGGAAGCCACCAGGCCCAGGAACAGTGCGATCGCACGCCGTGAGGGGCTGCGCACAGGGGTGATGCCGGTGGCCTCCCGCACCTTCTCAACAGCCCGCGCGGTGACGGCGTCGTCGAATCCGGCCAGGCAGATGCGGCCGGCACTGCGCGTGCGGGCGATGGCGCGGACCGCCGGCTCGATCGCCGAGGGAGCCTTCACATCGATGTTCACCGGGAGGTCGGAGAACGTGCCCAGCACGTCCTCCAGGAGGGCCAGGGGCTCGTTCCCGGCCAGCCGTACCGCGCGTGCCTGCCTGTCGTCGAGGCTGTCGATTCGGCGGGCGTCACCGGCGACCCGCAGCAGGTCCTCGTCATGGAAGGCCAGTGCCAGGCCCTCGGCGGTGGCGCGGGTGTCGGTCTCCAGCATGTCGGCACCGGCGTCGACGGCGTCCTGGAAGGCTCGCATCGTGTTCTCGGCCCCGTCGAGGGCGAGACCCCGGTGCGCGATCCGCCGCGGGCGCGGGCCGGGGAGGAAGCGGGAGGGTGGATCCAGGGGCGCATCGGCCCTGTTGCTCGGCCCGCCGGGCCGGGGGGAGTCAGTGCTGGGGGTGCTCGAGGAGCGCATCCTCTTCCTCCTCATCGCGGCTGCGGCGTCGTGCACGGGGCTCCCGGGCGGCACGGGAGGGGGTGTCGTCATCGTCGGACTCCTCCTGGATCAGGCGGTGGGTGCGGTAGACCAGGGCCGCCGGGAAGAACAGGGCGAAGATCCACCACTGGAACGCGTAGGACAGGTGCGGGCCCAGGGAGGTGTCCGGGGGCTCCAGGGCAGTGGGCTTGTCCGCAGGCGGATCCTCCGAGACCAGGCTGCCGTAGGCCCCCGTCACCAGATCCGCATCGAGATCCCCGAACTGCTCCAAAGGAAGCACCGGGGCGATCTGCTCCGGCGCCACCGAGTGGACCTGCCCGCGCGGGTTGCCGCGGCGCTCGAGCGGGGGTTCGGCCGGTCGCAGTCGCACCGTGATGGTCCGCTGCCCCTCGGGAACGGACGGCGGATCGGCCGGGGCGGAGTCCTGGTCGTGGGCGGTCACCCATCCCCGCACCACCAGCAGCACAGTGCCGTCATCGGCCTCGAAGGGGACCAGCTGCCAGAACCCGACCTGGGAGCCCTGGGTGCGGTTGCGCACGTACAGCTCGCAGGCGCGGTCGGTGCAGTACTGGCCCCGCAGCTGCACTGGAGTCCAGTCGTCCGCCGGGCCGAGACCGGCTGCCGGATCATCGAGCACCTGATCGAGGGCTACCGGCTCCGCGTCGTAGTTGGCCTCGACGATCCGGGCCTGGTCGCGGCGGTCCTCGAACCGGCCGTACTGCCACCGCCCCAGTCCTGCGCAGACGGCCATCGCCAGCAGTACGACGAGCAGCCCGACGAGGGTGTCGCGGCTGAGGAGGACTCGGCGCCGGGCGGACGGGGCGGCCTGGGACGAGGACGCCGTCATACGTCGCCCGGTGTGACCGGGAGGGCGGCACCGAGCCAGCCGGTCATCATGCCGGGCAGCTTCTCGACGGCGAAGTCGGTGAGCATCACGAACATCACCGCGGTCGCGGCGGCCAGAAGGAAGCCCAGCACGGTCGCCAGGATCGTCATCGCCAGCCGCAGCCGCGGACGGTTCTTCACCGGTTTCGCCGGGGGGAAGCCGTAGTCCTCGTCCTGCAGGTGGTTCTCTGACCACATGCCGGGATTCAGCACCGACACCGGATAGGTGTCCACCCGCGCCCGCGGGCGGGCGCCGCTGGCCGGGACGTCCTCCGACAGCTGCAGAGGCGGCTCCCCACGCGAGGGCAGCCGCTCACTCAGCCACAGCCGCCAACCGGCCGGAACCGGCCCCCACCCGTGCTGCGGACGGAAGTCCGCGGGAGGCACCCACCCGTCGTGCGGGGGTTCCGGCCAGTTCGGCGGCGGGTTGAAGCGCTCGGTCACTCAGGGACGTCCCAGGTGTACTGGTCGGTGAAGGAGTCGAACTCCAGCTTCAGCCCACCGGCGCGCACAGGTGCGAACAGCATTCGGATCGTGTACTCCTCACCGGCCTTGATATCGGTGGGCGCATCCATGCCGACCCCAGCGTCCTTCAGCGAGAAGGTCTCGGTGGCGGGGTCGAGCTTGCCGCCGTACGGAGTGACGACCGCGAAGGTGAACGGGTTGAAGTATAACTCGCCCTCGGTGACGGTAATCTTCGCCGTCGCCGCCAGGTAGTCGCCGTTCTCGCTGGGCTCGATGTTGCCGCCATACACACTGGGGAGCTGGTCGGCGGGCAGCCATTCCATCGAGACCTGCATCGTGCCGCGTCCGTCCATGGAGACGACCTCGACGGGTTCGGCCGCCGGGTCGACGGTGGGAAGCACCGACGGGGTGACGACGTCGTCGCTGGCGGCCTCCTCGGAGGTGGGATCCTCGGAGGTGGGATCGTCGGAGGTGGGATCCTCGGAGGTGGGATCCTCCGTGGCGGTGGTGGTGGTTCCCCCGTCTCCTGTGGGATCGTCGCCGCCGCGGTTCATCAGCACCAGGCCGCCCACCAGACCGGCGATCAGCAGGCCGATGAGCAGTAGCACGAGGCAGCCGACCCACCAGAAGCGAGCGATCGCACTCTTCTTCGGCGCGTTCTCGGGGCTCGTGGTGGCCGTCCACTGCGATGCGCTGTCCGGGGAGCCGTAGCCCTGGCTGGGGGACGCCTGGCCGTAGGGCGATGCCTGACCGTACCCCTGGTCGACGGGATCCTGCCCGTAGCCCTGGTTCGGGGACGCCTGGCCGTAGCCCTGGCTGGGGGACGCCTGACCGTAGGGCGATGCCTGGCCGTACCCCTGGTCGACGGAGTCCTGCCCGTAGCCCTGGTTCGGCGATGCCTGGCCGTAGCCGGCAGCGGCCCCTCCGGCGGCGAGACCGCCGACAGTGGCAGATCCGTCGACAGGGTGGTTCGTGCCCTGCTGCGGGTAGGACTGGTCGGAGTAGCCCTGGTCGCCCGTCTCGTAGGGTGCCTGCTGGGCCAGATCGGCCTCCAGATCCGGGCCGCCGTACTCCGCGGTCTCGGGCGCACCCGGCTGCTCGATCGGACCCTCGCCGACCTGCGCGGCGCTGCCGGGATCCTCGGCCGGCGCCTGCTCGCCGGTGCCGGCGAGAGGGGTCGCATCGTCCTCGGGAAGGGGAGCGGCATCGGCGGAGGCCGGCTCGCCGGTGCCGGCCACGCGGGTGGCGTCGTCCTCAGGCAGGGGGGCGGGATCAGAGGCGTCCTCGACCGCGCTGTCCTCGACAGGCACGCTGCCGCCGGTCACCTCACCACCGGACGCGTCACCGCCCTCGGCAGGAGCATCCGCATCGACCCAGAAGTTCCAGTCGGCCGGCGGCGGGCCCCACGACGGATCGGGCTGCCACCCCGGGGGCGGAGTCCAGTTCGGGTCCTCGATGGGCCAGTTCGGCGGAGGATTGAAGCGATATGCCATCTGAGGCACCTTCCCGATGTCGACTGCGGTCGGCTCCCCCCGAAGGTTGCGACCATTCCTGCCACGTATCGTAGAGCACACCCAGCCCGGGGCCCTGTGCCCGACCCCACCTCAGGAGAGCCGATGTCCGATCCCGCCACCGAACCGCGCAGCGTCCTCATCACCGGGGGCAACCGAGGCATCGGCCGCGCCATCGCTGAGGAGTTCCTGCGGCGCGGGGACAAGGTCGCCGTCACCAGCAGGTCCGGCTCCGGTGGGCCCGACGGCGCGCTCACCGTGGCCGCGGACGTCACCGACGGGGACAGCCTCGACGCGGCGGTGAAGACCGCCGAGGAGGCCAACGGACCCATCGAGGTGCTCGTCGCCAACGCCGGCATCACCGACGACCAGCTGCTGCTGCGGATGGGCGATGACTCCTTCGAGTCCGTGGTGGACACCAACCTCACCGGGTCCTTCCGCACCATCAAGAGGGTGATCCGCTCGATGATGCGCAGGAAGAAGGGCCGCATCGTGCTGATCAGCTCCGTGGTGGGCCTGTACGGCTCGCCCGGCCAGATCAACTACGCCGCCTCGAAGGCCGGGCTGGTCGGCATCGCCCGCGCGCTGACCCGCGAGCTGGGCTCGCGCGGCATCACCGCGAACGTGGTCGCACCCGGCTACATCGACACCGACATGACCGCACAGCTCTCCGACGAGCTGCAGGACTCCTATCGCAAGGCCATCCCCGCGGGTCGCTTCGCCGACCCCTCCGAGGTGGCCCGCGTGGTGGCGTTCATCGCCAGCGACGACGCCGCCTACATCTCCGGCGCCGTGATCCCCGTCGACGGCGGCCTCGGCATGGGACACTGATCCTGGCCGCTCCGATCCCGGCCCTCCTGTCCCCGATGCACAAGGTGTGATCGCCCCCTCATGTCATCCTCCGACCCCGACAGTCGGCTCCTGCTCCTCATGCGCCACGGCAAGGCCGACAGCGGCGCCGGCCAGCCGGACCACGAGCGGCGCCTCACCGATCGCGGCCACTCCCAGGCGCAGCTGGTGGGGGAGTACCTCGAGTCCCAGAACGTGCGCCCCACCCGTGTGCTGGTCTCCGACGCCGCGCGCACCAGGGAGACCTGGGAGCACCTGCTCTCGACCATGCACGGCTTCGACGGCACGGTCAGCCTCCATGAGGACATTTACAACGGCGGCACCACCGAACTGGCAGCGCTGATCCGCTCCTGCGCCGATGAGGACGCGGTGGTGATGGTGATCGGCCACGAGCCCACCATGTCCAGCATGGTCGCCCAGCTCGCCGACGACGACTCGGATGCCGGATCCGTGGCCCAGGCCAGGATCGGGCTGCCCACCGGTGCGATGGGCGTCCTCTCCGGGCCGCTCGCGCACTGGTCCGAGCTCACCGACGGCTCGCTGACACTGCACACCATCGTCAGGCCCTGAGCGCTCTCAGGCCCCGGCGGCGGCCTCCAGGTGGGGCCACACGTCGGCCAGGCTCCCGTCCACGATCACGTCGGCCGCTTCCCGCAGTGCCGGCTTGGCGTTGAACGCGATGCCGATCCCGGCGGCGCGCACCATCGCCCGGTCGTTGGCACCGTCGCCGACGGCGACCACGCGCGACCGCGGCACCTCGTAGCGCTCGGCGAGATCCTCGAGGGTGCGCAGCTTCGCCTGCCCGTCGATGATCGGCCCGTCGACCCGACCGGTGAGCCGACCCTCGCGGATCTCGAACCGGTTGGCGACCACGTGATGGATGCCGGTGGCCGCGGCCAGCTCGTCGATCACCTCATGGAAGCCCCCCGAGACCAGCGCGGTCACCCATCCAGCCCGCTGCGCGTGGCGCATCAGGTTGACGGCACCGTCGGTGGGGACCAGCACCTCGCGCACACTCGCCAGCACGGCGGCGGGAAGGCCCTCCAGCAGGGCGACCCGGCGGCGCAGGGAGTCGGAGAAGTCCAGCTCCCCGCGCATCGCCTGCTCGGTGATGCGCTCCACCTCGCTCCGCACCCCGGCGTGATCGGCCACCAGCTCGATCACCTCCTGGGTGAGGAAGGTCGAGTCGACGTCGGAGACCAGCAGCCCGGTGACGGCACCGGCGGACCCGGGCCCCGTCACGGTTCGAGGACCGTGCCCTTGCCGATCACGGTGATCCCCGACTCGGTGACCACGAAGCCGCGCGCGCGGTCCTGCTCCGCGTCCAGGCTGATCTGAGTGCGGGGCGGGACCACGACGTTCTTGTCGATGATCGCCCGGTGGATCTGGCTGTGACGGCCGACGGAGACGCCGTCCATGATCACCGAGTCCGAGACGGCCGACCAGGAGTTCATCCGCACGCCGGGCGAGACCACCGAGTTGGAGACCTGCGCACCGGAGATCACCACTCCGGGGGAGATGATCGAGTCCACCGCCGAACCCATGCGGCCCGGCCCGGCGTGGACGAACTTCGCCGGCGGCACGGTGCGGTGACCGGTGTAGGTGGGCCAGTCCTCGTTGTAGAGGTTGAACACCGGATGGATGGCGATCAGGTCCATGTGGGCGTCGTAGAACGCATCCAGCGTGCCCACGTCCCGCCAGTAGTCGCGATCGCGATCGGTGGAGCCCGGCACGTCGTTGTGGATGAAGTCGTAGACCCCGGCGGCCTGCTGTGCCACGAAGTACGGCACGATGTCCCCGCCCATGTCGTGGGCGGTCCCGTCGTCCTCGGCGTCCTTGGTGACCGCTTCGACCAGGGCATCGGCGGTGAAGACGTAGTTGCCCATCGAGGCCAGGACCTGGCTGGGGTCATCGGCCAGCCCGGTGGTCTCCTTGGGCTTCTCCACGAAGCGGGCGATGGTGGTGGGGTCCTCCGGGACCGTCTCGATCACCCCGAACTGATCGGACATCTCGATCGGCTGGCGGATGGCTGCCACCGTGCACGGCTTGCCCGACTCGATGTGCGCATCCAGCATCTGGGAGAAGTCCATGCGGTACACGTGGTCCGCCCCGACCACCACCACGTAGTCGGGCTTCTCGTCGTGAAGCAGGTTCAGCGACTGGTAGATCGCATCGGAGGAGCCGCGGTACCAGTGCTTGCCCATGCGCTGCTGCGCCGGCACCGGGGCCACGTAGTTGCCCAGCAGCGAGCTCATGCGCCACGTCTGGGAGATGTGCTTGTCCAGGGAGTGCGACTTGTACTGCGTGAGCACCACCACGCGCAGGTAGCCGGAGTTGACGATGTTGGACAGAGCGAAGTCGATCAGGCGGTAGATCCCGCCGAAGGGGACGGCGGGCTTCGCCCGGTCGAGGGTGAGCGGCATCAGGCGCTTGCCCTCTCCGCCTGCGAGAACGATGGCGAGGACCTTCTTCTGCATGCGTCGAGGATAATGCAAGGGTGGTGTCCATCACGTCGTCGAACGGCCCTCGGACGAAGGTGCCGGAGGAGGGATCGTCATGCGCGTGGATCTGCTGACCAAGGAGTACCCACCGGAGGTGTACGGCGGGGCGGGTGTGCACGTCGCAGAGCTGTCGGCCGTCCTGCGGGACCACATCGAGGTGCAGGTGCGCGCCTTCGGGGCGGACCGCGACGAGCAGGACACCACCTCCTACCGGCCCCCTGCCGAGCTCTCCGGCAGCAACGCCGCCCTCAGCACCTTGGGCACCGACCTGCTGATCGCGGCGGACTGCGAGGGCGCGGACCTGGTCCACTCCCACACCTGGTACGCGAACTTCGCCGGGCACGTGGCCTCCCTGCTGCACGGCATGCCCCACGTGCTCAGCGCCCACTCCCTGGAGCCGCTGCGGCCGTGGAAGGCGGAGCAGCTGGGCGGAGGCTACCGCCTGAGCTCCTTCGCCGAGCGCGCCGCCTACGAGGCCGCCGCAGGGGTGATCGCGGTCTCCGCCGGGATGCGGGAGGACATCCTGCGCTCCTACCCGACCGTGGACCCGGCCCGCGTGCACGTGGTCCACAACGGGATCGACATCGACCAGTGGTCCCCGAACCCGGAGACCACCGCTCTGACCTCGCGCGGCATCGATCCGGAGGCGACGACCATCGTGTTCGTCGGCCGCATCACCCGGCAGAAGGGCCTGCCGTACTTCCTGCGCGCCGTGCGGGAGCTGCCCGCCGAGCACCAGGTGGTGCTGTGCGCCGGCGCCCCGGACACCCCAGAGATCGCCGCAGAGGTGGACGACCTGGTCGCCGAGCTGAACCGCGACCGCGGCAACGTGCACCTGATCACCGAGATGCTGCCGCGCACAGAGCTCACGCAGATCCTCACCCACGCCACCACCTTCGTGTGCCCCAGCGTGTACGAGCCCCTGGGGATCGTGAACCTCGAGGCGATGGCCTGCGGCACGCCCGTGGTGGCCTCCGCCACCGGCGGGATCCCCGAGGTGGTGGTGGACGGCGAGACCGGGTACCTGGTGCACTTCGACCAGCTCACCGACGGCACCGGCACCCCCACCGATCCCGAGAGGTTCATCGCCGACATGGCCCGGGCCTTGGAGCGCATGCTCTCCGACCCGGATCGCGCCCGGCAGATGGGGGAGGCATCCCGGCGTCGCGCGGCCGAGCACTTCTCCTGGACGTCCATCGGGGAGCGCACCGTCGAGGTGTACCGCGCGGTGCTGGAGTCCCACGGGGCCTGAGTGCCGGGGGTGCGGGGCGAGGGCTCAGCCCTCGGGGCCCGCTGCCCTCTGCACCGTCTCGACCAGCGCCTCCCGGGCGGCGTCGCGCAGCTCCTCTAGCAGTCGCCGTCGGGCCTGGTCATCGGCCAGAGCGAGGGCAGTGGGGGAGCCGGCCCGCAGCTCCTGCGCACTGAGCGCCAGGATCCTGCCCGCCAGGGTGAGCAGGTGCGCATCGGCTGCGGTGACGTGCCGCGGCGGCATGGTGCGTGCCCACCCGGAGGGGAGATCCCGGGCCGGGATCGGCTCGTCGGGCACCAGGTCCAGGTCCTGCGTGGAATCTGCGACCCTCTGCATCACGCGCAGCAGCTGCTCGCGGGCCGTGCCGGAGCTGCTGGCAGGGGCCAGGTTCGCGCCGAGCGGCGCGGGGGACTGCATCCAGTCCACCAGCGCGATCGGGCCCTGGAGTGAGGAGACCGGGGTGTCCTCGGGCACCAGGGTGTGATCGGGGATCCCCGCCGCGGTGACCACCAGTGCCTGTTCGGCCGCGAGCGCCGCCTGGACCGCTGTGGGCGGGCCGACGAGACCGGCGATCCTGCCAGGCACCGGCAGCACCAGACGCAGCTGCACCAGGGGCAGTCGGCGCAGCCCGGTGAGCCAGTCGAACAGCTCGACCCCCTCGGCCCCCGGGCGGTCCTTCCCGGTCCCCAGAGCGTGTTGGGCGGCGTCGTCGGGTCCCGCGTCCCCCCGCAGGTAGGCACCCGCCCACAGCATCAGGACCGCAGCGCGGGGCAGCGCCAGCAGCTCGGAGGAGGCCATCGGAGCGGTGTCCGTCAGCAGCTCTGGGCGGTGGTGGCGCCGGCCGTGCCGGGGGTGCCGGCCGCATCCGCTCCGGCGGGGCCCGCCGGCACGAAGTGGGCCTTCCCCTTCCGGGGGTCCACCGACCCCAGACGCACCCGGACCACCTGTCCGGCTTCGGCGTCCATCGGCACCCAGGCCGTGACCGGCGGGTCGATCAGCTGCACCTCCACCCGGGTGGGGGCACCACCGTTGCCGTTCTTCCCCTCGGAGGCCTCGCGACGCTCGATCACACTGGCGTCGAACTCTTCTCCCACCCAGGCCTCGAGGGCCGCCGTCTCGACCAGCTCGATCGCCCGACGCTCCAGCTCCCCGGCCTTCGTGGCGGTGGACCGCATAGCCTCGGGGATCTTCTCCAGCGCGGCCAGCAGGGCAGGGTCCGGGGACTGTCCGCGGGCATGGGCGTGGCACACCAGCAGCACGAAGCGGTCCACCAGGCGCCGCAGCGGAGCGGTGGCGTGGGCGTAGGGAGCGGCGATGGCAGCCTGCGCCGGATCCTCAGGCAGCTCCTCCGGTCTGGTGAACGCGACGTAGGAGGCACCGCGGAACAGGGAGGTGGCCTGGTTCAGCAGGGCCAGGTGGGCGGCATCGCGCCAGTCCAGGGAGCGCAGGAAGTCGCCGTAGGCCACGTTCTCCTCCCAGGGGGTGCCCAGCACCTGGGTCTGCCTCCGGAAGCGGGCGATGGCCTGGGGCTCGGCAGGCGGCATGGTGCGCAGGATCCCCGCGCCGCCGTCGATCATGAGCTGGGCGGCTGCCATCCCGGTCATCAGCGAGATCTGAGCGTTGGCCTCCTCGATCGCGTTGAGGTCGCGCCAGGTCAGGCGCACGTGGTCGCCCTCGGCCTCGACCTCCTGCTCAGGCACATTGAGGCTCGCACCGCCGCGCTCGGCCTCCTGCTGCAGGCGCAGGTCGCCGATCTCCTGCAACAGCTGCATCGTGGGGTGGCCCTGCCCGGCATCGAGCTGCTGCTGCACAGTGTCGTAGTCGAGCTTCGCGACCGAGCGCACCGTCGCGCGCTCGAGATCCACGGAGGTGACGATTCCGGCCGCATCCAGCTCGAAGGTCCACACGAACGCGGGCGTGTCCTGCTCCGGCAGCAGCGACGCCACGCCCTCGGAGAGCACCTCCGGGTGCAGGGGGATCCGGCGATCCGGCAGGTACACGGTGGCACCGCGACGGCGGGCCTCCGCGTCCAGGGCGCTGCCCAGCTCGACGAACAGGGGGACATCCGCGATGGCGTAGAGCACCCGGTAGCCGGTATCGGTGCGTTCGAGGTGCATCGCCTGGTCCAGATCCGTGGAGGATTCTGGGTCCAGGGTCACGAAGGGGATGTCGGTGCGATCGGAGCGATCGATGTCGGTCTGGCCGCTGTCGGTGCTGCCGGCACCGGCCCCCGCGGACGTGCCCGCCCTGCTCGCTGCGCGCTCCGCCTCGGCCAGCACCTCAGCGAGGAACTCGAGGGGCACCTGCTCCCGGTACTCCTCCAGCAGGGCGTCGATGCCCTGGGAGATCACATCGGCGGCGACGGAGCCGCGCGGGGCGTGGAGCGAGACGGGACGGTGCAGCACGGTGGGCTCCTGCTGGCTCTTGGGCGGGGACGGCTCGGTCAGTCTAGGGCGATAGGCTCGGCCCATGGCCCTTGCAGCAGCTTCCCTGAACGACGTCGTGGTCCGCCGCAGCGGGCGCGCCATCCTCGATTCCGTCGACCTGACCATCTCTGAAGGCGACCGCTGGGCGGTGCTGGGCCCCAACGGTGCCGGCAAGTCCACCCTGATGCGCCTGCTGGCGGCACGCCTGCACCCCACCAGCGGCACCGTGGACCTGTTCGGCGAGCGGCTGGGCCGCACCGACATCTTCGAGCTGCGCCCCCTGATCGGCCTGGCCAGCCAGGAGCTCGCCGAGACCGTCCCGGTCGAGGAGAAGGTGCTGGACGTCGTGGTCACCGCCGGGTACGGCATCGTGGGGCGCTGGCGCGAGCAGTACGACGAGATGGACCTCGACCGCGCCCGGGTGCTGCTGGACGCCTTCGGCGTGGCCGACAAGGCCGACCGCATGTTCGGCACCCTGTCCACCGGTGAGCGCAAGCGCGTGCTGTCGGCCCGCGCCCTCATGACCGACCCGGAGCTGCTGCTGCTGGACGAGCCGGCCGCCGGGCTGGACCTGGGCGGCCGCGAGGAGCTGGTGCGCACCCTGAGCCAGCTCGCGAAGGATCCGGCCACCCCCGTGACCGTGCTGGTCACCCACCACGTCGAGGAGATCCCGCCGGGCTACACGCACGCCCTTCTGCTGCGTCACGGCAGCGTGGTCGCGGCGGGCCCCATTGGCGAGACGATCACCTCGCAGAACCTCACCCGGACCTTCGGGCTGCCCCTGGTGGTGGACCGCCACGGCGAGCGGTTCAGCGCGCGCTCGGTCACCCTGTCCTGAGGTGGAGCCTCAGATCCGCCGGATCGGGGTCGACGACGTCGCCGACCCGGCGCTGGACGACTACCTGCGGATGACCGACGTGCGGCTGCGCTCGCGCATCGAGGTGGAGCGCGGGCTGTTCATGGCCGAGAGCTTCGAGGTGATCTCACGGGCGATGGATGCCGGCATGCAGCCGCGCTCCTTCCTGATGAGCGAGAAGTGGCTGGAGAAGTTCGCGCCGCTCACCTCCCGGTTCCCCGAGGCGCCGGTGCTGGTGGGCGAGGAGGCACTGCTGGAGCGGATCACCGGCTTCCACCTTCACCGCGGTGCGCTGGCTGCCATGCACCGGCCTGAGCTCCCGCCGGTGGCCGCGGTGCTGGAGGGGGCCCGCACCGTCGCGGTGCTGGAGGACATCGTCGATCACACGAACGCGGGGGCCATGTTCCGCTCGGCCGCGGCTCTGGGGGTGGATGCCGTGCTGGTGACGCCGCGCTGTGCGGACCCGCTGTACCGGCGCTCGATCCGCGTGTCGATGGGCACCGTGTTCCAGGTGCCGTGGACGCGCCTGCGCGCATGGCCGGCCGATGCCGATCGGCTGCGCGAGGCGGGCTTCGACGTGCTGGCCCTGGCGCTCACCGATGAGGCGCGGGCGCTCGACGTGGTGGACCTGGGGCCGGACCGGAAGGTCGCGTTCGTGCTGGGCACCGAGGGGCACGGCCTCACCCCTGCGACCCTGCGCGCCGTCCCCGATCATGTGGTGATCCCGATGGCCGGGGGAGTGGACTCGCTGAACGTGGCTGCCGCGAGCGCGGTCGTCTTCTGGCAGCGACGGGCGATGCTGGGGGCCGGCTGAGCCGTGCAGCTGGGGGGATTGTCCACCAGGATATTTCCATTCTGCTGTTCGCGCGATGTGCGCAGGGTGTTCGGGACCAGGTTTTCCACAGCCGGTGTTCGGGGCGGTTTCGGGTTCCTCCCCACCGGGTGGTTGTCCACAATTCGAACGACGGTACGGTTCCGGGTGCCGCCTATCACCGGTGGAGCATTGCTACGGGCTGACCAGTAGGTTCTGTAGGGCGGGGGCGCGTCCTGGCGGCTGGCCCGCAAGGGCGGCGTCGGGATGCTCTGGGTGTTCGAGGTTCCTCCCCATTCATGTGTTCTCCACATTTGTGTCCCCATTTCTTGTGTGCCATTGATCTGTCGGTGGCGGCCCCTAGGATCGAATCAACGAACGGGTCGTAACCTCGATCTTTCATCGGGCTGGTGAGCGGTCGCGGTCGGCGTCGTTGCCGGTGTTCAGCTGCTGATTCTGGCATTCGGGTATGACAGATCGTCGCAGTGTCCGTTGCGGGCGGTCGGGTTCCACTCCCGAGAAGAGATGCTGCTGGTCGTAGGGACGGGCGGCCTTGCCGGATCAGGTCTGCGCGACGGCAATGCGGAGCCGGTTGACGCCGGTTAGGACGGTGCGGGCTTCGGGAGCGTGCTGGGCGAGGTGGAGGAGGTTGTGCCGGCTGCGGCGCACGAGGGTCGCGGGGATCTCGAACAGCCGTGCGCGGAGCCGTTTGGGCTCCCACTTCCGCGCATCATGGCCGGTCAGCGCGATGGTCTGCATCCAGGCGACGAGCTCGCTAGCGAGCTGGATGATCTGGCACCAGACCTGGTTCTGCGCGAAGCCCTGCAGCGGGAACTTCATCAAGCCCATGTCCTTGGCGTTGCGGATCCGGTCTTCGCATCGTGCGCGGCGGCGGTGTCGCAGCTCGAGCACGGGAAGTTGGCCGCGCGGGGTGTTGGTCGCGAACGCGGTGATGCGCATCCCCTCGTGATCGGTGATCCGCAGCTGCGCCCCAGGATGAGGACGTTCCTTCCGCACGATCACCCGCATCCCGGGCGGCCAACCCTGAAGATCCAGCAGCCCGGTCAGTTCCGCGACCCATGCTCCGTCGCGGATCCCGTCGGTGTCGGTGTCGTAGGCAGGAGTCCACGTCTTCGCCTCATCGATACGTTCCAGCAGGTCGGGAGTGTTCGCGGGGAGGGTGAACCCGACTGAGTAGGCCAGACGCTGCCCGGTCAGCCACTTGACGAAGTCCTTGGTGCCACCGGCTCCGTCGGTGCGGATCAGGACCTTCTTCGACCCCCTTCCGCCGGAGGAGAGCAGACCAGCCGGGAGCTGCGCAAGGGCCTGCCTGGTGATGGTGATGTGATCGGCGGCGGTGTTGGAACCGGCGTTGCCGGGGCGCAGGTGGATCGCCAGCGGTTCCCCGGTTCCTTCGCTGCCGTGGTCCAGGAAAGCGCACAGTGGGTGGTAACCGAAGCCGCGTTTGAACGTCGGTGCAGCCTGCTCCTTCTCGCTGTGGACGTTGATCAGGGTGGCGTCGAGGTCGATGACCAGCGGATTCTGCGCACTGACCCTGCGGACCGGGGAGTGGTCGCCGGCCAGTGCCCAGGCCCGTTCCCGCGCGATGCGGCGGGCCTGGGAGATCGCCTCGACCACGGCGGGTGCGTCCTCGGCCAGCGTGGTCAGGGTCCTGGAGATCGTTGGGGCCGAGGCGACGTCTCCGAACAGTCCCGGTTCGCATCGCAGCAGATCAGTATCCGAAGCGTGCTCGCCGCCGATCGCGAGAGTCATCGCGAGGTCCAGCAGGACCTTCGAGGCGTGATGCTCGGCCAGTGGCTTCGTCCACGGATCCAGAGCTTCACGCAGCGAAGGGGCGAGGCCGGTGGCGTGGATCGTGCCGGTCAGCAGCACCGCGCCCGCATGCGCGGCCGCCGGGACCTCAGCGATGTCCACGCGCGGACGGGGGTAGAAGAACAAGGTAGGGTGGGACACCTGAAAGGTGCTCCTTCCGGCCAGGGATTACGAGACTCAACACCCCGCATCATCCCAGGCCAGGAGCACCTTTCTTTATGCCGTCCGTCGGGCGAGACCACACCCCCGTGAAATCTCGAGGGTAACAGGCTGCCGGCCAAAGGGGGTGTGTGATGGGGGAGCTGGATGATGGCGCGCGGAAGGAACGCGGCGATCAGGGGGCGGCACGCGCGAGTGCGGGCCCTGCCGCGCCTGCCACGCCCGCGACTGTCGAGCCGTCGGCAGCCCCGTCACCGGCGGCGCCCCCGTCACCGTCGGCGGTAGGCTCACCGCGCCCCCCGGTGGCACCACCGGGTGGAGATCTGGATGACCCGATCCTGGGGGATCTGCTGGTCGATACGGGCCTGCAGGAACTGCTCACCGCTGGCGTCGCCGAGTCCCAGCGCCTGGCGGTCGAGTACCGGCGTCTGGCCGGGTTCTGGCGGCAGCTGGAGTTCCCGCAGGGCGGTGACCCTTCCGGGGCCGATGAGTACGAGGCCGAGACCCTCGCCGTCGCTCTGGCCCTGCGCTGCACCCGCGCCACTGCCTACCACCGCATCAACGATGCCCACCGCGCCCTCACCGCTCTCCCGTGCTGTTTCGCCCGGCTCGCATCCGGGGAGTTCCCCTGCGAGTGGTTCCAGCGCCTGCTGCGCCGCACCCGTCACCTGACAGCCACGGACCTGACCGCCCTCGACCAGAGCATCGCCACCTGGCCGCTGGGGCAGCTGACGGTGGAGCAGTATCGACGCCGACTCTCCCACGCCCTCACCCGCATCACCGCACAGCGACAGACCCCGCCCCAGCACACCCCCGAAGGACGACGCCGCGTGGACCTGCTGCCGGTGGGGGAGGACGGCATCGGCTGCCTCCAGGTGATCGGCCCGATCCCCGAGATCCTCACCCTGGCCCAGCGCCTGGACGCTTCCGCCCGCGCCATCCAGCACACCCAGCGCCATGCCCTGGGGGCCGGGGAGCCCCCGCCCCTGGATCCCGACGGCACGGTCACCACCCACGGCAAGCCCCTGTCCCTGGCCCGGTTGCGCTACGAACTGCTCACCGGCGCGAGCCTGGACACCGACGGCGTGAAGATCCCGCGGGAGCGGTTCCGTCTCGCCGTCACCGTCCCGGCCCTGACCCTGCTCGGCGCATCCGAGGAACCCGGCACCCTGGATGGCACCATCCCCATCCCCGCCGTCATGGCCAGAGAGCTCGCCGGGCAGTGCGAGACCTGGCACCGTGTTCTCACCGACCCCGCCACCGGCGCGTTCCTGCCCCTGCCCGCCAAGGCCTACCGCCCCACCACGCGGATGCTCGAGCACCTGCGGCTGCGGCACGCCACCTGCGCGGTCCCCGGCTGCACGAGGCCCTCCTCCTGGGCCGCCGAGTGCGACCACATCCAGGAGTACGACCACGCCGACCCCACCCGCGGTGGGCTCACCGAGATCGACAACCTGCACCTGCTGTGCTGGATGCACCACCGGCTCAAGACCGCAGGCCTCATCGACCCTGCCCGCCACACCACCACCCCCGACAGGCCCGGGGTGACCGCATGGGAGATCCGTGCCCGCGCGAAGATCGCCGTCCAGGACGACACCGACCTGGCCACCCCCACCACCGTCGCCGAGCTCACCGCCGCGTGGCAGACCTTCGAACGCGACCGCGAACAACGCGCACTGCGCGCCCACCACAACCAGCCCACCACCCCGACCAGCAACGCCCGCCCCCGCCGGAGGACCCACCGTTCTGACAGGTTCGTGCTTTGCGGATCCTCGTCTGTCATACCCCTCCGTCACGCTTCGTACAACTGTTCGAAGCTATGACCTGCTTCCCTTGAGGACCATCGCCCACCGGCGTAGAGTTCGAACGCACATTCGATATGTGCGTGTCGATCGGCTGGCGGTACGACAAGCCCACGGGAGGCGGAACGGAGGTGGATCCATGACTGCGGTGACCCGCGAGAGTCCCGTCCAGCAGGAGCGTCTGGCACAGGCGCGTGCCGTCCTCACCGCGGCCGAGCGCAGCGCCGCCCGCTGGGGCGGGAGGATCGACCGCACCGCCCTGCGCCCCGTTCCTGCCCAGGGGTCCGCTCCCGGATCAACTCCCGAGACAGGGATGCCCGAGGGGGATGACGGCACCGGCGCCCACCTGCCCGTCCCGGAGCCGCTGGCCGATCTGTTCCCCGGAGTCGGTGTGCGTGCTGGCAGCTCCATCGCGGTCCAGGGCACAGCTCCCACCTCGCTGCTGCTGGCCCTCGCCGTCGCTGCCGCAGGGGAGGACTCCTGGTGCGCCGTCGCCGGGATGCCGGATCTCGGGCTGCGCTCTGCGCTGGATGCTGGGCTGGACCCCTGCCGCCTCGCCCTCGCCCCCGCAGAAGGGGAACAGCGCCCGCAGGTGCTCTCCGCCCTCGCCGACGGGGTGGGCGTGCTGGTGCTCGGCTCCGAGCTGGAGCTCGCCCCGGCCCTGTGGCGCAGCCTGCTGGGCAGGGCCCGCGCCACCGACACCCTGGTGCTGGCCGCCCGTCCGCCAGGCACCGCCGACATCACCCTGCACACCACCACCCTCGGCTGGACCGGACTGGGGAAGGGATCGGGGCGCCTGCGCAAGCGCCGTCTCCACGTCACCTCCAGCGGCCGGGGCATCGCCGGGCAGCGGGAGGTCCAGGTGCTGCTGCCGCAGGTGGTTGGCCGGATCGAGCACGGCACCGCTGCGACGCACCCCGTCGTCGTGCGCGCCGCCTCACGCCCCGCCCTGCACCCCGTGCGGAGGGCCGGCTGATGAGCAGCACCGATACCCGCACCGCCACCCGCATCGCTGCCGTGATCGTGCCGGACTGGCCGCTGGTAGCGGCCCTGGACCGCCACCAGCGCCGCACCGACTCCCCACCCGTGGACCTCGCCCTCGACCCGGTGATCCTGGTGGACCAGCACCGCGTCACCCACGCCGGCACCGCCGCCCAGCGGGCGGGAGCGCTGCCCGGCATGCGGCGTCGTGCCGCCCGCGCCGCCTGTCCGGACGCCCTGGTGCTGGAGGGCGACCGCGAGAGCGAATCTGCACTGTTCGAACTGGTGGCCGCCGCGGTGGACACCGTCGCCGCCGGAGTGGACGTGCTGCGCCCCGGCACCCTGCTGATGGCCGCCCGCGGTCCCGCTCGCCACCACGGCGGCGAGCCGGTGCTCGCCGAGCGCATCATCGACGCCGTCGCCGACCTCACCGGCTGGGACTGCTCCGTGGGCATCGCCGACGGTCCCTTCGCGGCCCTGCTCGCCGCCCGCACCGGCAGGATCGTCCACCCCGGCCGCTCCGGGGACTACCTCGCCCCGCACCCGATCGGAGCCCTCCGCGACGCCCCCGTCGGCCCCGGCTGGGGGCACCGCGGCCAGCCCACCGCCACCCGGGCCGACCGGACCGAGCGCCGACTGGACCTGCCCGAGACCGTCGACCTGCTGCAGCGCCTGGGCATCGCCACCCTGGGGGACCTGGCCGCCCTGCCCGCCGCCTCGGTGGCCGACCGCTTCGGCCCCGACGTGGCCACCCTGCACCTGCTGTCCGCAGGTCGGGAGCCCGCGCCGCCCGCCGCGCACCACCCCGCCCAGCCGATCCTGGCCGAGACCGCTCTTGACCCGCCCCTGGTGCGCACCGACCAGGCCGCCTTCGTGGCTCGTCCGCTGGCCGAGCAGCTGCACTCGATGCTGGTGGAGCGGGGCCTGGTGTGCACCCGGCTGCGGATCGTGGCGCGCACCGAGAGCGGCGAGGAGATGGAGCGCACCTGGCGGCACGACGGTGCGCTCACCGTGGCCGACGTCGTGGACCGCATCCGCTGGCAGTGCGACGGCTGGATCACCCGCTCCCGCCTGGGCGGTCCCGCCACCGGGGCGATCGTGCGGATCGGCCTGCACCCCCTGCAGCTGGAGCCGGCCTCCCGGAACGCTCCCGCCCTGTGGGGCAGTGCCGGTGAGGCCGCGCAGCGGGCCTCCCGTGCCTTCGCCCGTGCCCAGGGCCTGGCCGGGGAGGACGCCGTGCAGGTGCCGGTGCTGGTGGGAGGGCGCCTGCTGGCCGAGGAGGTGCAGCTGGTGCCGTGGCGCACCGAGAAGCCTCCCCGCCGGGTGGGCCCCTGGCCGGGGTCCCTGCCGCGGCCCGTGCCGGCCACGGTGTTCCGCACCCCGCCCCCGGTGCAGCTGCAGGATGCGCACGGCGATCCCGTGGTGGTCACCGCCCGCGGGCTGCTCAGTGCGCCCCCGGCCCGCCTGCTGGTCACCGCTCCCGGCACTCCCGCCCTGCAGCGGATCGGGCTGCGGGCGGGCAGCACCCACCCCGTGCTCACGCACGGTTCCCCCACGGTGATCGACGAGCGCTGGGGGACCACGGGCGGCAACCGTGCGGCGCGCCTGCAGCTGGTGCTCGCCGCCGCGGGGGAGGAGGAGGCCGCGGTGCTGGCCCTGTCCCGCACCGGTGAATGGTTCCTGGAGGGCGTCTATGACTGAGGCGATCCCCAGCAAGCGGGTCCGTCCGAACACCGTGGCACGAGGCATCTGATGGCCCGCTGGTTCCTGGGCCCACCCGCGTGGAAGGACCTCGAGGCGATCCTCTCGGACCGCCCCGCCCACCTGGTCTCCCCGCCGATCACCGTGGAGCACACCGGCAGGCGCAGGCCCGAGCCGCCCCCGCAGCCCCGCTCCACGCACCGCGTGGACTACGCCGAGCTGCACGCCCACTCCCACTTCAGCTTCCTCGACGGTGCCTCCAGCCCCGAGGAGATGGTCGAGCAGGCCGCCTCCCTGGGCCTGAGCGCCCTGGCGCTGGTGGACCACGACGGGCTGCCCGGAGCGGTGCGCTTCGCGCGTGCCGCCCGTGAGAAGGGCCTTTCCACCGTGTTCGGTGCCGAGCTGACCCTGGGACTGGAACCCGGCCACGCGCAGGCCGGCACCACTCCCGTGATCTCCCCGCCGCGCACCGGGGTGCCCGATCCGGACGGCGAGCACCTGCTGGTGCTGGTGCGCGACGAGACCGGCTACCGGGAGCTGTCCGCCGCGATCGCCGGCGCCCACCTCGACAGCGGTCAGAAGGGCGTTCCCCGCTACCGCCTGGCCGAGCTGTCCCGCATCTCCCACCAGGGCCACTGGCAGATCCTCACCGGCTGCCGCAAGGGATCGGTGACCCGGGCCGCCACCGCGCACCTGGCGCGCGGCGATCTCGACGGGGCCGCCCACGCCGCGGCCGACGCCATCGCCCGCCTCATCGACCTGTTCGGTCCCGGCAACGTCGCCGTGGAGCTGGTGGCCGGCGGGGGAGGAGCGGCCGACGAGCTGCACGACGCCCTCGCACAGGGCGCCCGCCTGGTGCGCGAGAGCCACGGCCTGGACCAGGTCACCCTGCCCCTGGTGGCCTCCACCAACGCCCACTACGCCGAGCCCTCCGCCAAGCGCCTGGCCGACACCCATGCCGCCCTGCGCGCCGGGGTGCCGCTGGCCCAGGCCGATCCGTACCTCTCGGACCGTCTCGCCCACCTGCGCAGCGGCCAGGAGCTCGCGCAGCTGCTGCCGCGCTACCCGCAGGCCGTGCAGGCCGCAGCCCGCCTGGGTCGGGACTGCGCCCTGGACCTGCGCCTGCTGGCCCCGGACCTGCCTCCCTCCCCGGTGCCCGCCGGGCACGACGAGGCCAGCTGGCTGGTGGAGCTGGTGGAGATCGAGGGGCGGGAGCGGTACGGGCCACGGCCGGGTGCCGGACGCCCCGAGCGGGTCCCCGGGGCATGGGCGCAGATCGACCACGAGCTGAGGGTCATCACCGAGCTGCACTTCCCCGGCTACTTCCTGATCGTCCACGACATCGTGGCGTTCTGCCGTCGGGAGGGGATCCTGTGCCAGGGGCGCGGCTCGGCCGCGAACTCCGCGGTCTGCTACGCGCTGGGCATCACCGCCGTCGAGCCCGTCGGCCACCAGCTGCTGTTCGAACGGTTCCTGGCCCCGGAGCGGGACGGCCCGCCGGACATCGACATCGACATCGCCGCCGACCGCCGCGAGGAGGTCATCCAGTACGTCTACCAGCGCTACGGCCGGGAGAACGCCGCTCAGGTCGCCAACGTCATCACCTACCGCGCCAAGCTCGCGGTGCGCGACGCCGCCCGGGCACTCGGCTACGACCCCGGTGCGCAGGATGCCTTCTCCAAGCGCATCGAGCGCTCCTTCTCCTCCCTCGCCCAGGCGGGGATCCCCGAGGACGTGGTGCAGCTCGCCCAGCAGCTGCGGGACGCCCCCCGCCACCTGGGCATCCACTCCGGGGGGATGGTGCTGTGCGACCGGCCCGTGATCGAGGTGTGCCCCGTGCAGTGGGCGGCGATGGCCGACCGCAGCGTGCTGCAGTGGGACAAGGACGACTGCGCGGATGCGGGCCTGGTGAAGTTCGACCTGCTGGGGCTGGGGATGCTCACCGCGCTGGACCACGCGCTGGTGCTGATCGCCGAGCACCACGGGCAGTCCTTCGAGCTGCGCACCCTGCCGCAGGAGGACCCAGCGGTGTACGACATGCTGTGCGCCGGGGACAGCGTGGGCGTGTTCCAGGTGGAGTCGCGCGCCCAGATCTCCACCCTGCCGCGGCTGAGGCCCCGCGAGTTCTACGACCTGGTGGTCGAGGTGGCGCTGATCCGGCCCGGCCCCATCCAGGGCGGCTCCGTGCACCCCTACATCCGCCGCCGCAACGGGGAGGAACCGGTCACCTTCATCCACCCGCTGCTGGAGAAGTCCCTGGGCCGCACCCTGGGTGTGCCTCTGTTCCAGGAGCAGCTGATGCAGATGGTGGTGGACGTCGCTGACTTCACCCCCGCCCAGGCCGACCAGCTGCGCCGTGCCATGGGCTCCAAGCGCTCCACGCAGAAGATGCTGGAGCTGTCCGACGCCCTGTTCACCGGGATGGCCCGCCACGGCATCACCGGCGAGGACGCCGAGGCGGTGCACCGCAAGCTGCTGGCCTTCGCCAACTACGGCTTCCCCGAGTCACACGCCTATTCCTTCGCGTACCTGGTGTACGCGAGCTCCTACCTGAAGTGCCACTACCCGGCCGCGTTCACCGCCGCCCTGCTGCGCGCCCAGCCGATGGGCTTCTACCCCCCGCAGTCGCTGGTCGCGGATGCCCGCCGGCACGGCGTGCTCACGCGGGGGCCCGACGTGCTGCGCAGCAGGGCCCGCACCGACCTGGAGACCGACGACGAGCACCACGGCTACACGGTGCCCACCGACGACCCCGGCCCGCAGGTGCAGGACCAAGCGGCACGACGCGGACCGGCGATCCGCCTGGGGCTGGACCAGGTGCGCTCGATCACCACCGACACCGCGGAGCGGATCGTCGTCGAACGCGAGCGCGGCGGCCCCTTCGCCTCCGTCCCGGAGCTGGCCCGACGGGTGGGGCTGAGTGCGAGACAGCTGGAGGCGCTGGCCACCGCGGGGGCGCTGGACACCCTGGCCGGCTCACGCCGGCAGGCGCTGTGGGCCGCCGGTGCCGCCGCCCAGGAGTCCCCGCACACCTTGCCGGGCCTCGCTGTCGGCGCCCGGGCCCCGATGCTGCCGGGCATGAGCGATGCCGAGCTCGCTTCGGCCGACGCCTGGGCCACCGGCATCACCCTCGATGACCACCCGATGGTGCTGGTCCGCGAGCAGCTGGGTGCCGAGGGGGTGCGGGCGATCGGTGAGTGCCGGGACGTGCAGGACGGCAGCCGGGTGCGGGTGGGAGGCGTGATCACCCACCGTCAGCGACCCCAGACCGCCAGCGGCATCACCTTCCTCAGCCTCGAGGACGAGACCGGGATCCTGAACGTGGTGTGCTCGGCTGGCTTCTGGTCCCGCCACCGGGTGCTGCTGCGCACCTCCCGGGCGGTCGTGCTGCGCGGGATCGTGGAGAACCGCACCGGTGCCGTCAACCTGGTGGCCGACGACGTCGAGCATCTCGAGCTGACCGCCGCCGGCGCCTCCCGGGACTTCCGGTGAGGGCCGGCGGCAGGACCGCTCGGAGAGAAGGCCGGCTCAGGCCGCGGCGGGGACCATGCCGGCCGCTGAAGGCGCCCGGTCGAAGCGGCGCGAGCTGCGGGCACCGCGGGCGGCCACCAGGGTCACCACCAGTGCCACCAGAGCCCACACCAGGATCGATCCCAGCACGCTCCACAGCGAGGTCACCGCGCCGCCCAGCGCGGCATGCACCAGGCCCTGGGAGACGATCGTCAGTGGCATCAGCGAGCTGACGGACTGCAGCAGCGGGGGAGCGGTCTGCACCGGCACGATGCCCACCAGCGCCACGGCCTGCAGCACCAACAGCAGCACTGAGACGATCCGGCCGATGCGGTTGCCCAGCACCGTCAGCAGCGCCTGATGCAGCGCCGCGAACATGACCGCACCGGCCAGTGCCACCACACCTACGCCGAGGGGCGACACCGGATTCACGCCGGTCGCCGTGATCACGGCCAGCACCGCCACGGCCTGCACCACGGCGATCACGGCGGCCGGGGCCAGGGAGCGCAGCGCCACCTGCCACATCGGCAGGGCACGGTCCAGCAGCCGGCCGGACAGCGCCGGCAGCAGCAGGAAGGAGGCGAACGCGCCCAGCCACAGGGCCAGCGCCACCACGAACGGGAAGGTGGCCGTGGAGGCACCGGCGGCCTCGTTGTGCCGCTCGCTGACCGCAGTGATCGGCTCAGCGCCCATCTCGGCCATCCGCTGCCGCTCGGACTCGGTGTAGGTGGGCACCTCGTCGGCGCCCTCCCGCAGCCCGGTGGCGAGCGCATCGGTGCCGTCGGCCAACTGGCCCGAGCCATCGGCCAGCTGCCCGGTGCCATCGGCCAGCTCGTCGGTGCCGTAGGCAAGCTGCCCCACGCCGTTGGCGAGCTCATCGCTGCCCTGGGCGAACTCGCGGGTGCCGTCGGCCAGCTGCTCACTGCCATCGGCGAGCGCCCCGGCGCCATCGGCACTGGTGCGGGTGCCGTCGGCGAGCTGACCGGCCCCGTCGGCGAGCTCGCCTGCACCGTCGGCGCTGGCGCGGGTGCCGTCGGAGAGCTGATGCAGGCCGGTGGAGAGCTCGTCTGCGCCGTCGGCGCTGGCGCGGGTGCCGTCGGAGAGCTGGCGCAGGCCGGCAGAGAGCTCGCCTGCACCGTCGGCGCTGGCACGGGCACCGTAGGCGAGGTCGCGGGCGCCGTCGGAGAAGTCGCTGACACCATCGGCGTAGGTGTGCAGCCCATCGGCGAACTCGCCCACGCCGTCCACCAGCAGGGGAGCGGCGTCAGCACTGGCCCGGGCACCCTCGGCGAGCTGCCGGGCCGGAGTGATCAGGCCGGGGTTCTCGGCGGTCCCGTCGCCGTTGAAGGCGGCATCGATGCCACCGGCCAGCTGCTCGATGCCCTCGGCGACGCCGCCTGCGCCGTCGGCGACGCCACGGGTGCCGGCCACCAGGCCGGGGTTCTGCTCGGAGCCGTCACCGTTGAGACCGTCGTCGACCCCCTGGACGTAGGCGAGATTGCCCTCGGCCTGCTCGCACAGCGTCTGCGCCTGCACATCGGCCGGCTCCTCCTGCGCGGTGGCGCAGGCCTGGTCGCGCAGGGACGTGGCCAGGCCCAGCATGCCCGGGTTCAGGGCCGTGCCGTCACCGGCGATGCCTTCGCGCAGCTCCTCGGCGCCGTCGGCCACCAGGGCGGCGCCGTCGGCGACGCCGCGGCTACCGGCCACCAGGCCGGGGTTCTCCTCGCTGCCATCACCGTTCAGGCCGAGGCTCAGGCCGTCGTAGGCGCTCTGCACGCCCTCGGTGTACTGCTCCAGCCCGGTGGCCAGCTGATCGGCGCCGGCCACCAGGCCCGGGTTCTCCGCGGTGCCGTCCCCTTCCACACCGCTGCGCAGGGCATCGATGCCGTCCAGCAGGCCCGGCTGGTCCGCGTTACCGGTGAGGCCGCCCTCCAGGGCTTCGGCCCCATCGGCCAGCTGCTCGGTGCCGGTGGCCAGCTCGTCCAGGCCCGAGGCCAGGTCGCTGCTGCCACCGGCGGCGTCGTCCGCTCCGGTGGCGAGCTGGTCCAGGCCCCCGGCGAGGTCGTCGGCGCCGGTCGCGGCATCCGAGGTGCCATCGGCCACCTGGTCCAGTCCGTCGGCGAGGTCGCGACTGCCGCCGGCGAGATTGTCGGTGCCGTCCGCCAGCTCGCCCAAGCCGTCGGCCAGGCTGCGCGTGCCATCGGCGGTGCCGCGGGTGCCGTCGGCGAGCCCCCAGGCCCCGTCGGCCAGGTCCCGGCTGCCGTCGGCCGCCTCACCGGCGCCGCCGGCCAGCTCCCTGGTGCCATCGGCGGTCTGCTGCAGGCCGTCGTCGAGATCGGCGGTGCCGTCAGCGAGCTCCTCCGCACCGTCGGCGGCTTCGTCGAACCCGGCGTGCAGGTCGTTGAAGCCCAGGTAGATGCCGTCGAGGTACTGGCGGGCCATCTCCCCGCCCATGGTCGAGGCGGAGGCCTGCGCGACGGCGGTGCCCACCAGAGCGTTGAGCTGGCCGCTGGCGTCGTTGGTGGTGACGTGGAGCTGGGCCTGGACAGCCTCGGGCGTGCCCAGGGTGCCCACCTTGGCCGAGAAGTCCTCGGGGATCGTCACCACCGCGGCGTAGGTGCCGTCGCGCAGGCCCTGGCGGGCATCGGAGGCATCGGTGAGGCGCCAGTCGAAGCCGGTCATCTCCGGAGCGTCCTGCCCGGTGACGGTGTCGGGCTGGGTGAGGGCTCCGGCCAGCAGGCGGCCGAACGGCACCATCTGCTCCTCGCCGTCGACCTCCATGGTGGTGCCCTCATCGAGGTTCACCACGGCGGCGGGCACCTCGTCGATGCGGTCCACGCGACCGCTGAGCGCCCACATGCCGACGGCCGCGACCAGCAGGGGCAGCAGAAGCACGACGATCAGGGTGCGGGGATGGCGAAGGCGGTTCATACCAGGGCTCCTTCAGGGGCGGGGGAGCGGTGCAGGGCAAGTGCGGTCAGACGGGTGGGGTCCTGCAGGGAGGCGCGCAGATGGCGCTCGGCGTCCAGGGCCTGCTCGCTGCGGGATCCCACCACCACGGTCACGCCCCGTTCCAGCAGCGCATCGAGCTGCGCGACGGTGCGGTCACCGCTGACGGTGGCGGCGTGGGCGAGGTCCTCGATCTGCTCGACGACGACCATGCGGCGGGCAAGGTCGCGGCCGGTGACGTCCTCCAGGCGGGAGGAGACGTCGGCCCCGGTGGGGATCCAGTGGGTGCGGGCCTGGATCACGCCGGTGTCCTGGGGGAGAAGCCGGTCATTCAGGGCGACCACACCCTCGGTGGGCTTGATGCGCCCGCCGATCAGCGACAGCAGCGCGGCGCGGGCCGCGTCGTCGGTGCTGCGCACCACCAGCAGGGTGCCCGGGGCGATGGATCCGCTCAGCGGGCCCAGCGGCTCACCGCCGTCCGGTGTGGGCACCACCGCGCCGTCCAGGCGCAGGGAGGCCCTCCCGTTGTGCTCGGTCCAGTCGCGATGCTCGAGGACGTGCTCGAGGCCCTCGCCCTCGACGTCGACCGTGGGCAGCAGGCGATCCAGCCATCCCGGCAGTGACCAGGCACGAGGACCCAGCAGGGCGAGCACGGCGGGCACCAGGGTCATGCGCACCACGAAGGCGTCCACCAGCACTCCCACGGCCAGGCCCACCGCGATGGGCTGCAGCATGAACCAGCCGGAGGTGATGAAGCCGGTGAAGACCACCACCATGATCAGGGCAGCGGCGGTGACCACGGGGGCGCTGCCGGTGAAGCCCCTCTCGATGGCACCCTTCGCATCGCCGGTGCGCACGAACTCCTCGCGCATGCGGGAGACCAGGAACACCTCGTAGTCCATGGCCAGGCCGAACAGCACACCCATCACGAAGATCGGCATGAACGCCACCACGGGGCCGTTGACGCTGACGAACAGTGGGCCGTTGAACCAGCCGTACTCGAAGACCATCGCGGTCACGCCGAAGGCGGCGCCCACGGAGAGCAGGTATCCCAGCGACGCCTTGATGGGGACCCAGACCGATCGGAACACCACCATCAGCAGGATTAGCGAGAGGCCGACGACGAAGATCGCGAACGGCAGCAGCGCCTTCGAGAGCATGTCGGTCACGTCGATGCCGACGGCGGTCGCACCGGTCACCGTGACCTCGGAGATGCTGAACTCCTCCTCCCAGGAGGGTCCGGCCTCGCGCAGGTCCTGGACCAGGTCCTTGGTGGACTGCTCGGTGGGGCCGCCCTCGGGGACCACGGCGATCACCGCGAGGTCCGCTCCCCGGTTGGGAGTGGCGATCTGGATCTCGCGCACGTCGGGGTGCGAGGCGATCTCCGTCTCGAGGGCCTCGACCACGCCCAGAGGATCGGTGGTGTTGATGATGTCGGCGGTGACCAGCAGGGGCCCGTTGTAGCCGGGGCCGAACTCCTCGGCGATCAGGTCGTAGGTCTCGCGGGCGGGGGTGCCTGGCTGATCGGTGCCCTGGTCGGGCAGGGCCAGCTCCAGATCCTTCAGCGGGACGGCCAGCGCTCCCACACCGATCACCACCAGCAGGATCGTCAGCGCAGGGACCTTGGTGACCAGGCGCACCCAGGTGGTGCCGAAGGGCTTCCTGCGGGTGCCGGTGGAGGGATCCTCCTGCGGGAGCGTGCCGCCGTTGTCGGCCATCAGGCGTCGCACCTTCCGCGGCCGCAGTCGCTCCCCGAGGATGCCCATGATCGCCGGCAGCATCGTCACCGCGACCAGCACCGACAGCGCGACGGTGGCGGCGGCGGCGATGCCCATGATGGTGACGAAGGGGATGCGGGTGACGAACAGGCCCACCAGCGCGATGATCACGGCGATGCCGGCGAAGATGACGGCGCTGCCGGAGGTGGCCAGGGACGTGCCGATGGACTCGGAGACGTCGTCGCCGCGCTCGAGGTTGCCGCGGTGTCGGTGCAGGATGAACAGCGCGTAGTCGATGCCCACTGCGAGGCCCAGCATCGCCCCCAGGGTGGTGGTGACCGAGGGGATGTCCACACCGGCCGAGAGCGCGACCAGGGCAAGCATGGAGATGCCCACCCCGACCACGGCGGTGACGATCGGGATGATCGCGGGCAGGAACGAGCGGAAGATGATCGCCAGGATGATGAGGGCGGCGACGATGCCCAGGACCTCACCGATGCTGAAGGGGATCTCGGCGCTGGAGAGCACCTGACCGCCCAGGTGGGCCTCGAGCTGCGCGGTGTTCGCCGACTCGATGATCTCCAGCACCTCACTCGGCGCGGATGCGGGGAACTCACCGATCTGCCCGTCCATCTGGAACTGGGCGATCAGGGCGGTGTCGTCCTGGTTGCGGGTGCCGGGGGAGAGCTCGTCGAAGGGGGAGGGGGCCACCTCCACGCCCTCCACCTCGCCGATCGCCGTCATCGTCTCCTCGATCGGCCCCTGCAGTTCGTCCACCGTAGTGCCGTCGGTGGTGCGGAAGACCACCTGGCCGGAGGTGCCACCCATCTCGGGGAAGCGGGTGGCGAGGTTGTCGATGCCGGCCTGCCCCTCCGTGCCGGGGATCTCGAACTCGGTGGAGAAGGAGCCGTTCAGCCCGAAGGCGAGGGCGGCGACCGCGATCAGCAGAGCCGTCCACAGGGCGACGATCTTCCACCCGGCCGCTGCCATGGCGCGGCCGAGGCGGTACAGGGATGAGGACACACGGCCTCCAGGCGGGACGAGGCGGACGACGGGGGAGACGTGCACCGCGACGGGATCGGGCCTGGTCCCGCACTCGAGACGATCTCGAACTGGAAACAGCGGTGCACTCGATACACTAATGTATCAGTGGGGTGCTTTCGTGAAGCTGAGTGCTTGCCAAGGGGCCGCCTCCAGAAGAGAGACCATCAGCACCCAGGCCCCTACGCGCCGATGAGGACCCATGACCGATCTGTTCGAACCTCTCCCCGAATCTGCTGCCACGCGGCGCAAGGAGAACACCCGTACGCGACTCGTGCGGGCCTCCCTGGACGTCTTCGTGGAGAAGGGGATCGACGGCGCCACCGTGGACGACCTGGTCACCGCCGCCGGATTCACCCGGGGCGCGTTCTACTCGAACTTCTCCACCAAGGAGGAGGTGTTCAGCGAGCTGTTCGCCTCGGTCACCGAAGAACTGCTGGGCATCATGCGCACCGCGGTCGAGGAAGCCATGAGCCTGCACGCCGAGGCGGGCGACGACCGGGTGATGGTGGCCGTGTTCGAGGCGATCCGCCCCTTCGGCCGCCAGTGGTACCTGCTTACTCCGATGCGATCTCCCGCTCCCTGCGCGACGAGGAGCTGCGGGGCCGCCGCGCCGTCCAGCGCGAGCGCCTGCGGGACGAGATCGGCGACCTGCTGATGCTGGGCATGACCATGACGGGTGAGCGCCCGCTGCTGGCGCCGGAGGATCTGGCCCAGCTGCTGGTGGGGATCTTCGTGGACCTGATGCTCCGTGAGCAGATGGACGGCCGGGACGTCACCGAGCTGGCGGCCACCACCATCCTGGGCACCCTGCGGGCATTCGTGGTGCGCCAGGAGCAGACCGACACGCCCTGACGGCGGATCTCCCACGATCGCGCGATCCCAGCTCCTACGGTGAGGCACGGATGTGGCGAACCTCGCATCCCCCTTCCCCCGTCCTCCGCTTCCCCAGGAGAACCCCATGGCGGCCTATCGACCGCGCCATCTCGCGCCTGCCCGCACCCCGTCCCAGCCCCCGTTCCCGCCCGCCGGATCCTCCCGTCGCAGCCTGCTGCGCGGAGGGGCCCTCGGCATGGCCACCCTCGGTGTCGGCGCCTCCGGCGCGCTCGGGGCGGCCGCTCACGCCGCCCCCGCCGCGGCCGAACCTGCCGCTCCTGCAGTGGCCACCGGCATCCACGGGCAGGACGTCTCCGCCTGGCAGGGCCGCGTGGACTGGGCTGCCCAGCGCGAACTGGGCTCCCGCTTCGCGTACGTCAAGGCCACGGAGGGCCGCAGCTACCGCAGCCCCGACTTCGACCACCAGTACACCGGGGCCGGCGACGCCGGCATGATGCGAGGCGGCTATCACTTCGCCCGGCCGGACTCCGGTGGCCCCGAGGAGCAGGTGGACTTCTTCCTGAACAACGGGGGCGGGTGGAGCGAGGACGGACGCACCCTGCCCGGCATGGTCGACCTGGAGGGCTACCGCGGCCTGCCGCGCGACTACGGACTGGGCCAGCAGGAGATGCGCGAGTGGATCTCCGCCTTCCTGGTGCGCTACCGGGACTCGGTGGGCCGCCGGCCCGTGGTCTACACCAACTACTACTGGTGGATGGACGTGGTGGGGGACTGGACACCCACCAACACGCCCCTGTTCCTGGCCGCCTACCGCGCCGAGCCGCCCGTGCTGCTGCCCGGCCGCTGGTGGGGCTGGGAGCTGTGGCAGTACTCCGACTCCGGTCCCTTCGCCGGTGACTCCAACCTCTGGCACGGCACCCAGGCCCAGTTCGAGAGCTTCGTCTGCGACGTCGACTACGACGCCCACGGCATCTGAGGTCAACTCCGCCGGGGCAGCGCTGTGTACCCTGCTCCGGTGACCTCACCGAACAGCACCCCCACCAGTCAGTACCCTGGAAGCCCGGCCGGCGCCGTCTACGCCGACCGGGGTTCCTCTCACTTCGACATCCTCCTTGCCGCCATGGTCACCGTGGTGATCCTCTCCGGCATCGGCGCCGCCAAGGGCGTCACCTTCGGCACCGTTCCCGGTACGGGCTTCGAGATCATCACCGACGGCGGCTTCTTCCTCTTCCCCCTCGCGTACATCCTCGGCGACGTGATCACCGAGCTGTACGGCCCCCGCGCCGCCCGCCGCGCGATCATCACCTCCTTCAGCGTGAGCGTCATCGCCACCCTCAGCTACCAGGTGATCATCGCCCTGCCCCCGTTCCCCGACGACTACGGCCTGGCCAAGCAGGACGCCCTCGAACTGGCCCTGGGCCCGGTGTGGATCGTGGTGGTGGCGGGACTGGCCGGGTTCGCCGCCGGTCAGTCCCTGAACTCCTTCTTGGTGGGCCGGATGAAGCAGCGGTCGGGGGAGCGCGGGCTGATCGGCCGCCTGTTCACCGCCAGCGGCCTGGGCGAGCTGGTGGACACCGTCATCTTCTGCACCATCGCCGCGGCCGCCATCGGCATCACCACCGTGGAGCAATGGGCGCAGTACACCCTGCTGGGATTCCTGTACAAGGTGCTCGTGCAGTACGCCGCCATCCCCGTCACCGCCGCCGTGATCCGCTGGCTCAAGCGCACCGACCCCACCTACCAGGCGCGCCTGTCCCGCCTCGCGGATCGCGCCCCCGCGGACCCGACCAAGGTCTGATCACCACCGGAGGTCGACCGCCCCAGGTGGGGTCGGCCATGGACGCACGGCGGCACCGAACGGTCGGACCGATCCCCGACCATGGATCCATGACGCAGACTCCTCGCCCCCCGGCACCAGGTCCATCGGCCCAGCACGGCGCCCCCGCCCCGCAGGGCCCTGCCACGTGGCACGGGACCTACGGATCACCGATGCCGCCGCAGGCGTCCTCCCCGCGACCGCCTGCGGTGGACCACGCTCGCCCCTTCGGTGCGCACGTGCGGATGAGCTGGTGGAAGCCCCTGGTGATCATCCCCGTGCTGCTGGTGCTGATGCTCGTGCTGCAGATCATCGTCGGCACGATCGTGATGCTCATCGAGATGGCGGTGACCGGTGTGCAGCCCCCGGTGGACGGCAGCGCTCCTCTGTCGCCGTGGATGATGCTGGCCGCGAACCTGAGCATCGCCGTGATGGCGCCGGTCGCGATGCTGCTGATGCGCTGGATCGGCAAGGTGCCCGTGCGCGAGCAGTTCCGCATCGGCCGGCGCGCCTCCTGGGGCCGACTGGGTCTGTACACCGGCGTGTTCCTGGTGCTGCTGCTGTTGGTCAACGGGATCATGGTCGCCGTGGACCCCAGCATGCTGCAGAGCATCGGCCTGAGCGCCGGGGTGATCCTGCTGATCGCGATCACCCTGCTGACCACCCCGCTGCAGGCCGCCGCCGAGGAGGTCATGTTCCGCGGCGCGATCATGCCGGCGATCGGCTCCTGGATCCGGCCGGCGAAGGCCGCCGTGGTGGTGGCTCTGATCGGCTCGAGCCTCGTCTTCGGCATCATGCACGCTTCGATCGACCCGTGGCTGCTCTCCTACTACGTTCTGTTCGGGGTGTGCACGGGCCTGATGGCGATCATCAGCCGCGGGCTGGAGGCGCCGATCGCCTTCCACGTGGTCAACAACGTCGTGATGATGGTGCTGTCGGCCCTCGGGTCCGACGACGGGCACATCGCGATCGACCGCTCCGTGGGCATGGGCGGCCCCTTCATGCTCGTGTACATCGGGATGGACCTGGTGGCTGTGGCCCTGGTGTGGCTGTTCGAACGTCGCCGTCGCGCAGCCGAGGTGCACGAAGGAGTAGCGCAGCCCACGGCCTGAGCGCTTCTGGTGGTTCCCGCCTGTCCCTAGGATGGTGCGGTCGAGCCGGGCGGGATCCTTGCGATCCTGCTCGGCTCGCCCGTTTCCCCCTCGAAAGGACGCCCGTGGCTTCCCCCGCCCGCGATCACCATCACGACCAGCCCGCGCAGGCCCCCGCGGTCGACGAACCGGCACCCACCACCGGCCCCGTGCCCACCACCACCGGGTCGTTGCCCACCATCACCGGTGCCATCCCGGTGCTGGAGGACCAGGCCGATCGCGACATCGCCCATCTGCCCGACGAGCAGGAGCTGACGCGCACTCGCGCGAAGGTCACGGTGATGGTGATCGTCGTGCTCACCACCCTCAGCGCCATCGGGCCGCTGGCCACCGACATGTACATCCCGGCCTTCCCGCAGGTGGCCTCGGACCTGGCCACCAGCGCCGCCAGCCTGCAGTTCACACTGACGGCGTTCTTCGTGGGCACCGCGAGCGGCCAGGTGGTGGCCGGGCCCCTCTCGGACCGCATCGGCCGGCGTACCCCGCTACTGATCGGGATCGTGCTGTGCCTGCTCGCGTCGATCGGCTGCGCCCTCGCTCCCAGCGTGGAAGTGCTGCTGATCGTGCGGGTGCTGCAGGGCATCGGCGGCGGCTTCGGGATGGTGCTGGGGCGTGCCGTGCTGATCGACATGACCGACGGACCCGAACTGTTCCGCATCATGAACATCATGCAGGGCATCGGTGGCATCGCCCCGATCGTCGCCCCGCTGCTGGGCGGGCTGATCCTCATCGTCGGTCAGTGGCGGGAGATCTTCGTGGTGATCGCCGCGATGTCGCTGATCTCGCTGATCGGCACCCTCTTCCTGATCCCGGAGTCGCTGCCGCCGTCGCGCCGCCACGCGGGCGGGTTCCGGACCTTCCTGCGCAACGCGCGCACCCTGCTGAGAAGGCCCCTGTTCGTTGCCTACATGCTGGTCAACGCGTTCTCAGCCTTCGCGCTGATGGCGTATGTCTCCGCCTCCAGCTTCGTGGTCCAGGAGATGCTGGGCTACTCCTCCACCCAGTACTCGGTGAGCTTCGCGATCAACTCCACCGGCATGATGGCCGCCGCGTTCCTCTCGGCCCGGCTCACCCGTACCATCCACCCGCGCAGGCTGATGCGAGTGGCGCTGGCGATGGTGAGCCTGGCGAGCTTCGCGCTGCTGATCGGAAGCCTGTTCTTCGACACCCCGGCGTGGATCGTGCTGCCGGCGTTCTTCTTCACGGTGGCGCCGCAAGGGATGATCTTCGGCAACGGCGCGGCAATGGCCTCGGAGCAGGCCCGGGAGTTCGCCGGCACCGGCTCGGCGATGCTGGGCCTGGGCTTCTCGTTCTCCGCCTCCCTCGCCGCGCCCCTGGTGGGACTGGCCGGCACGGACTCCTCGCTGCCGATGGCGATCGCGATGGTGGCGGGCTCGCTGATCTCCATCGTGTGCTTCGTGGTGGCCGGGCGGCAGTCCACGACGATCGCGAAGGCCTAGGATCTGGGCATGGATCAGAGCGCCCAGCTAGACCAGGGGGAGCAGCGCCAACGGCTCGGTACCAACGACCTCGACATCGAGGACGAGCTGCTGGACGAGGCGCTCGACACCGTCTCCGAAGGCGCTGAGCGACTGAACCGCAAATGGCCCGAACTGATCATCACCGGCATGTTCGGCGGCATCGACGTGGGGCTCGGCATCCTGGCGATGGTGCTCGTCAAGCAGGCCACTGGCTCCGATGTGCTGGCAGGCATGGCCTTCGGCGTGGGACTGCTCGCTCTGAAGCTCGCCCACTCGGAGCTGTTCACCGAGGAGTTCCTGCTGCCGCTGAACGCAGTGATCGCGGGCCAGGGGACCTGGGTGCAGATGGCGCGCCTGTGGGCGGTGACCCTGGTGACGGACCTCGGCGGGGGACTGGCCTTCGCCGGGCTGATCGTGCTCTCACTGCCGGGGCACCACGGGACCATCATCGATACCGCCCAGAAGTACCTCGACCAGGACTCACTCCCGACCATGATCGGCCTGTCCCTGCTGGCGGGCGCCACCATCACCCTGTCCACCCGCATGCAGCAGGGGACCTCCAACGACGTCGTCACCGCTATCGTGTGCCTGGTCTCGGGCCTGCTGGTGATCGGTCTGGGCATGCTCCACGGCGCCCTGAACGCGATCGTCATCTTCGCTGCCATGCTCGCCGGTGCGGACATCTCCATCGGGCAGTTCCTCACATGGTTCGCGATCGTGATCCCGGTCAACATGCTCGGTGGTCTGCTGGTCATCTCCCTGCCGCGGGTGATCCGCACCTGGCGCGTGCTGAGCGGACTGCGCCGCGGGGAGTTCACCCTCGAGGATCTCGAGGAGCAGGCGAGCTGAGTTCACCATGACCCCACGGACACGACGGCGTGCGCTGGGGCGATGAACGGTTCCTCGCAGAGCTCCGCGTCATCACCCCTGGGCGAAGGGGCTACATGACGCCGTCTTCGGTGCGCGCCGATAATGTACGTTATGTAAAGTGCAGCTTGAGAAAAGGGGGTGTCACCCGAAGGTCGGCGCTCCCCTGAGCGGCCGACCGTGCTGCTGCGGCCATGCCTGACCTGATCTGTCGGCACCCGCCCCTAGCATGAGCAACAGCGAGTTCAAGCGCTCGCAGATCGTGAAGGAGACGCAGCGAGTGTCGCGACTGACTGAACTGTTGAGGCAGGCCCGCAAGGCCGACAAGCAACTCGGCGACGACTTGGAGAAAGAATTTGCCGCGTTGATGAAGCGGCGCACCTTCGGCCTTGTCTTCGAGCAGCACCAGCCTGAGGCCGTGGAACTACCGGGGCGAGCTGTGCGCCGCGGCGACAAGGTGCGGGTACTCCCCCCTCGCGGCGAACTCACGCAGGGCGATCAGCGGCTGTGGCGCGTGGAGCAGATTGAGCGGGTCGACGGAGGCCGTGTCGCCCACCTGCTCGAACTGGATGCCGAGGAGCCCGAAAGCCAGGTTGTCCTCGCCGACGACTTGGTGGTGGTCGCGGAGTTCAACGACCGCATCTACCCGGGCCTCGTAGAGACGGGACGGGTCGAGCGCGGCGGGGACAAGCCGTTCCACACCGTCATCAACGCAGAGAACTACCACGCCCTAGAGATGCTGACCTACACCCATCGCGGCAAGGTCGACGCCATCTACATCGACCCCCCGTACAACACAGGCGCGAAAGACTGGAAGTACAACAACGACTACGTGTCTTCGGATGACGACTATCGACACTCGAAGTGGCTGGCCTTCATGGAGCGGCGACTGGAAGTCGCTCGGGACCTGCTGAATCCGGAGTCATCGGCTTTGGTTGTGACGATTGATGAGAAGGAGGTGCATCGACTGGCCCTCCTGCTTCACCAGGTGTTTCCCGAGTCTCGGGTACAGATGGTGTCCAGCGTAATCAATCCGACTGGCGCTATTCGTGTAAACGAGTTCACGCGAACGAATGAGTACATCCTCGTCGCTCTAGTTGGAGCCGCCAGCATTGTTCCAGACGCAGTGGGTCTGCAAGAAGGTGAAAGCGTCCGATGGAACAGTCTCCGGCGCTTCGAAATGTCCTCCAGGCGCGGGAGCCGACCGGGGCAGTTCTATGCCGTTTTCGTCGACAGTTCATCTCACCGAATCGTGGGAGTCAGTTCAGCACTGGCGGACGACGTAGACCGTCGCTCAGTCGAGCCCCCTGCGGGGTGCGTCGCAGTGTTCCCCCTGAAGCCCGATGGCACCGAGATGATCTGGGGCTTGACCGGATCAGCGCTGATGAGTCGCGTGACTTCGGGTTATGCGCGAGCCACTCCGAGCAGGCGTGAGGGATACTCGCTTTACTACTTGACTAGCGGAAAGATCGATGACATCGCGAACGGCGAGATCGAGGTCGTCGGTAAGAATCCTGATGGGTCTGCGATAGTGGAGCGTCCGTTGGGCATCAAGACGACTATGCCTTTGTCCCAGTGGGATCGCCCCTCACACAACGCCCAGGCGTTCGGGACGAAACTCCTCGCTCGCCTACTGCCGGATGGTCGGAGATTCCCGTTCCCGAAGTCCCTTTATGCAGTCGAGGATGTGGTGCGATACTTCGTCAAGGACAAGCCCGACGCGGTAATTCTCGACTTCTTCTCCGGCTCCGGTACGACCGCTCACGCCGTCATGCGGCTGAACAAGCAGGATGGCGGTCGGCGTCAGTGCATCAGCGTCACGAACAACGAGGTGAGCGCCGAGGAGCAACGCGGGCTGCGTACTAGCGGCCTACCCTCGATGTTTCATGGGGCTGGTGAGCGGGGTGGGTCGGCGTCGTTGCCGGTGTTGAGCTGCTGATTCTGGCATTCGGGTATGACAGATCGTCGCAGTGTCCGTTGCGGGCGGTCGGGTTCCACTCCCGAGAAGAGGAGCTGCTGGTCGTAGGGGCGGGTGGTCTCGCCGGGTTAGGTCTGTGCGACGGTGGTGCGGAGCCGGTTGACGCCGGTCAGGACCCTCACGGCTTCGGGTGCATGTTCGGCGAGGTGGAGGACCTTGTGCCGGGCGCGGCGCACGAGGGTCGCGGGGATCTCGAACAACCGCGCGCGGAGCCGTTTGGGTTCCCATTTCCTCGCGTCGTGCCTGCTGAAGGCGATGGTTTGCATCCAGGCGACGAGCTCGGAGGCGAGTTGGATGATCTGGCACCAGATCTGGTTCTGCGCGAAGGACTGCAGCGGGAACTTCTCAAGGCCCATGTCCTTGGCGTTACGGATCCGGTCTTCGCAGCGTGCACGGCGACGGTGCCGCAGTTCCAGGACGGCAAGCTGGCCGCGCGGGGAGTTGGTGGCGAACGCGGTGATGCGCATCCCCTCGTGATCGGTGATCCGCAGCTGCGCCCCAGGATGAGGACGTTCCTTCCGCACGATCACCCGCATCCCGGCAGGCCACGCGGCTAAGTCAAGGAGCCCGGTCAGCTCCGCCACCCATGTCCCCTCGCGGATCCCCTCGTCCTCGCTGTCGTAGGCGGGGGTCCACGCCTTTGCCTCGTCGATACGTTCCAGTAGGTCAGGCGTGTTCGCAGGGAGGGTGAACCCGACCGAGTAGGCCAGACGCTGCCGCTGGAGCCAGGCCAGGAAGTCTTTGGTGCCGCCGGCCCCGTCGGTGCGGATCAGGATCTTCTTCGACCCCCGCCCGCCCCGGGCCAGCAGGCCCGCAGGCAGCTGGGCCAGAGCGTCACGGGTGACGGTGATGTGATCAGCGGCGGTGGTGGAGCCGGCGTTGCCGGGGCGCAGCGGGGTCGCCAGGGGGTCCCCCGTCCCGTCGCTGCCGTGGGCAAGGAACGCACACAACGGGTGGTATCCGAAGCCGCGTTTGAACGTCGGTGCGGCCCGCTCCTTCTCACTGTGGGCGGTGATCAGGGTGGCGTCGAGGTCGATGACCAGCGGGCTCTTCACGCTCGCCCCCACAGTCGGGGAATGGTCTCCGGCCAGGGCCCAGGCCTGTTCACGCGCGGCCCGGCGGGCTTTCGAGATCGCCTCGATCACGGTGGGCGCGTCCTGGGCGAGGGTGGTGAGCGTGCGGGAGATCGTCGGGGCCGAGGCGACATCACCGAACAGGCCCGGCTCGCAACGCAGCAGATCAGTATCCGAAGCATGCTCCCCGCCGATTGCGAGAGTGAGTGCGAGGTCCAGCAGGACCTTCGCCGCGTGGTGCTCGGCCAGCGGCTTCGTCCACGGAGCCAGTGCTTCCCGCAGCGAAGAGGCGAGGCCGGTGGCGTGGATCGTGTCGGTCAGCAGCACCGCACCAGCATGCGAGAGGGCCGGGACCTCAGCGATGTCCACGCGCGGACGGGGGTAGAAGAACAAGGTAGGGTGGGACACCTGAAAGGTGCTCCTTCCGGCGGATGGCTACGAGCTTCAACACCCCGTATCATCCCAGGCCAGGAGCACCTTTCTCTATGCCTCCCACCCATCGAGACCACACCGCTATGAAAACTCGAGGCTACGTCCCGGAGACGAGGGCTGGGAGGCGCTGGGCATCTGTGACTACATCACCAAGCCGCGCGTTACGGCTGCCATCACGGGAAAGACGCCGGAGGGCGAGCCGGTCAAGGGCGACTACAAGTTCACCGACGAGTTCCCAATGAGCCACGGGTTCGACGAGAACGCCGCTTTCTTCACGCTCACGTACGAGGCTCCCCTCTCGGTGCGTCACAACCGCGCTTTCGAACGGATCGCTCCGATGCTGTGGATGCGAGCCGGGTCGCAGGGCCGGATTATCACCGATCTCGGTGAGGACGGCTGGGACGTGGCGCAGACGTACGGCGTGCTGGAGAACCTGGACCAGGCCGGCGCCTTCGTGACACGGGTGGCGGAGGAGGACTCAGTGCGGACGGCGTTCATCGTCACGGATGATGACTCGGCCTTCCAGATGGTGTGCCGTGACCTGCCCAGCGCGGTGCTCCCGGTGCGGCTGTACGAGTCGTACTTGCAGAACTTCATGCTGAGGGGTGGCCGCTGATGCGCTACACGTTGAAGGACTACCAGGCCGAGGCCGTCCGCGACGTGCTACGGAACCTGGACCAGGCCCGCGACATGTACCACCGCTACGGGTCCCTGTCACAGTTCTCCCTCACCGCCACGACCGGCGCAGGCAAGACCGTCATGGCCGCCGCCGTGATCGAGGCACTCTTCTTCGGCAACGACGAGTTCGACTTCGAGGCCGATCCCGGCGCTGTCGTGCTGTGGTTCTCCGACGACCCGTCTCTCAACGAGCAGTCGCGGGCACGGTTGCAGGAGGCTGCGAGCGACCTCGACTCGCGCCTACGGATGATCGAGACCACGTTCTCCGAGCCGTCCCTGCGGCCCGGGAACGTGTACTTCCTGAACACCCAGAAACTGTCGAAGAACTCGCGTTTGGTACGGGGCGCGCCCTCCCCCATGCCTGGCCAGGATCGTCTCTACCAGCCGCGGCCGGATGAGGTGCAGTCCTCAATCTACGACGTCATCACCAACACCGTCGAGAACAAGGACCTCACGCTGTACTTCGTGCTGGACGAGGCCCACCGAGGAATGGGGACGACGAGCAAGGACCGCAGCACCATCGTGCAGCGACTGATCAACGGCAATGGCGCTGTCCCGCCCATGCCGGTCGTCTTCGGCATCTCCGCCACAGTCGAGCGGTTCGAGACAGCGATGAAGGACGCCAAGGGACGTACTGCACTGCCCTCCGTCGTCGTGGACTCGGCCCTGGTGCAGGCGTCGGGCCTGCTCAAGGACGACATCGTTCTGTCCATCCCAACAGAGCAAGGTGTCTTCGACACGGTGCTGCTGCGGCGGGCAGTGGAGAAAGTACGTGCCTCGACGGCAGCATGGAGGGCGGACGCCGATGAGCAGGAAGAGGCCGATCCGGCCATCCCGCTGCTAGTGGTCCAGGTCGGCGACAAGCCCACTCAGGAGACCCTCGTGCAGGTGCTGGACACGATCTACGACGCCTGGCCCGAACTCGGCCCCGACGCCGTAGCGAACGTGTTCGGTGAGCACCAGGACCTTCTCATCGGTCAGCAGAACGTGCCATACATCGAACCGCAGCGGGTGCAGGACTCCACGCACGTGCGGGTGCTGCTGGCGAAGTCTGCGATCTCCACCGGCTGGGACTGCCCCCGGGCCGAGGTGCTGGTCTCCATGCGCCCGGCCAAGGATCGCACCCACATCACCCAGCTGCTGGGACGGATGATCCGCACTCCCCTGGCTCGGCGCATCCCGGGCAATGAACTGCTGAACTCCGTGGACTGCTTGCTGCCGTTCTTCGCCCGCAAGACCGCCACGGGTGTTGCCGAGATGCTGATGAAGGGAGCCACCTCCAAGGACGAGGAGGAGACCGGCACCGGTGGAGGCGAAGGGCGCCGCGTCCTGTTCGAACCGGTGGACCTCTTGCCCAATCCCGCTGTGCCCCAGGAGGTGTGGGACCGTTTCGCGACGCTGCCCTCCGTGACGATCCCCAAAAAGGGCGTCAAACCCATTCGCCGGCTCACCGCTCTGGCCACCGCGCTGTCCAAGGACGGTCTCGTGGAAGGGGCAGTGGCAGAGTCACACCGGTACCTCCACGCTGTGCTCGACGGCCGGGCCGTGCAGTACAAGGACAAGGTCGACACGGCTCGCACGGATGTCCTCACGATGAGCGGAGAGGAAGCCCGCGGGCGCATCGGCGGGGGGGTCACGTACAAGTCGTTCCAGGAATCCGCGGACCCTCGCGCGATCGAGGACTCCTACCGGGCCGCGACACGGGTACTGAGCCCGGCCCTGTGCTCCACCTATGTCGACCACCTCGTCCCCGCCGACTCCGACGACGATGAGCTGCTGGACGCCAACATCACCGTCGCCGCCCTTGGCCGGGTCGAGGAGATCGCACAAGCCGTGGAGCACGAAGCCGATGCACTGGCGGCACGCTGGCTTAACCAGACCCGCGTCGCCCGCAAGGGCCTGCCCGACGAGAGGCAAGCGGAGTACGACCGGCTGGAGGGGATGTCCACCCAGCCCGAGCGCATCTCCCTGACCGTTCCCAAAGCAGCCCAGGCCGAGACGATGGTGCGCGAGCTCGACGGCACCGAGAGCCCGCTGGAGACCCGGCTCATGCACCTCATGGCAGCCCAGGACGGCACCTACCCGATCACCCTCAACGACTGGGAGCGCAAGGTCCTGGACTCCGAGGCCAAGCAGCCCGGCTTCAAGGGCTGGTACCGCAACCCGGCACGCGCCACCAAGGAGTCCCTGGCCATCGCCTACAAAGAGGACACCGGGAACTGGAAGGCTGTTCGCCCCGACTTCATCTTCTTCGGCACCGACCACACGGGTGCCGTAGTGGCTGATCTGGTGGACCCTCACGGCCATCACCTCTCCGACGCCCTGCCCAAGTTGCGAGGGCTGGCGGCGTTCGCGGAGAAGTACCAGAGCGAGTTCCGCCGCATCGAGTCGGTGGCCGAGACCGGAGGGGCCATGCGGGTCCTGGACCTGACCAAGCACCACGTCCGACAGGCCATCCGGGACGCGAAGACGGCCAAGGGGCTCTACGAGTCCGGGATAGCGAGCGATTACTGATGGCACTGAGACGACCCGTCTACCTCGACATTGAGACCCTGATGGCTCTGGGTGACTACCACGAACTGGACATGCCTCGGCTCACCGATGTGGTTGAGAAGTCCGTCAAGAAGCGCTCGGGCAATGCCAAGGCATCGTTCGCCGGGATTGGAGGCGGAGCCGAACTCGGGAAGGACGTGGAACTTCAGTCGAGTTTCACCATCGCCCCTACCGAGAAGGCATCGGTCAGCAAAGTGATCGACGGACTCCTTGCGGGTGAGCACACGGTGCCGGTTTCAGAGGAAGCGGTGCTGAAGAAGGATGACATCGTGGAGGTCGAGGGGCTGGTTCGCCTTACCGCCGCCAGCCTCGCCGGGAAGATGCTCTACGTCCTGCGCAAGTACCTCGAATCGACCGAGCAGGACATCCGCGACCTGGACTTCAGCGACATAGAGCCAGATGTCACGGCGCTCATCCAGTCGGTGTACCTGCGCAACGAGTTGGTCCCGATCCCCGTACTGGTCGATGTCGTTGGGACGGGACTCGCCCCCCGGGTGCTCGTCAACCTCCGTCCAAACCTCTTCGTGGACTCCGCGACCAGCGATCAGATCGAAGGCGACCGTCGAATCCTGGGCACGGTGCGAAGCCTGGTGGACGAAGGCGACGATGGCTACGTCTCGACAGAGGACTGGCTACTGCCGGACTGGGAGTACCTCATCAAGCGGCTGCTCATGACCGAGATCAGCGACAAGGTTCAGGAGATCGTCGCCAGCCTGAAGATCGACCTACCCGCCAAAGACATTCACGCATGGATCAAGGGGCCAGCGGTCGTCCTCGATGCAGTAGCGGTCTACTAGGGCTAGGCCACAGGGAGGAGACATGTTCACCCCGATCCATCGCGCGCTCGGTATCGAACCCGGAGCGATCACGCACCATCTCATCGACGCGGCGGTGGACCGCAGAGTCGAAGAGACTGGCGACCTTGACTGGAAGACCGCGCTATACGACTCACGTAAGCCGACCTGGCAGGACGAGGTGGCGAAGGACGTTGCTGCGATGGCCAACAGCGGAGGGGGCTGGATCGTCTTCGGGGTCGAGGAAGATGGCGAAGCCAACGGCGCGTCCAAGGTCACTCCGGTCGAGTGGAACGCAGCGGCTCAGCAGCGCATCCTCCGCGCGGCCTACGCTCGGGTGGGGCCACCTGTGCTCGGATTGGAGTTCTTCCCGCTCGACGTGGAGGAAGGGCACGTCGTCCTCCTCCGCGTTCCGGACTCTAGGGATGCTCCGCACTTCGCCCGCAAAGGTGATGATGCCTTTGTAGCGCCGAGGCGGAACGGACCCCACACGGTCTTCATGAGCGACAGGGAGATCGAGCGTTCCTTCCGCGAACGCTTCCAGCGCTTCGACGACCGAGAGCACCAACTACAAGCCCTCTTCAAGCAGGCCGGACAGGGCCTCAACCCCGAGCAGGGCGTCGTCATCGTGATGGCTGCGCTTCCAGCGGAGAGTGGCTCTGGGTTGGCTCCCATGTCGGAGGAAGAGGCACACAAGTTCTTCCGGCAGCCACTTTTACCCAGCCTGGTGTTCCCTGGTGGTCAATCACTCAGGCGGTGGGAATCGACTCGGGTACGGAAAGGCATGAGGCACTGGCTGTTACGCAGCGAGGAGAATGACCGGCGCGCGTTTCGGAAGGCTGTCCACGATGACGGGACCGTCCTCGCTGCCTACAGGCTGGGAGCACTCACCGACCGCGAGGAGGCTGCGGCCTACTATCCCGTGGGGCAGCCGAACCACTGCTTGGCAGCAGACATCGAGTCCGCGCTTATCGACTTCATTTCCGTGCTACGAGCACACGCAAAGGAACGTCAATCCAACGCTGGCTACCGAGTGCGGGTCGGACTTATCGGCAGGGACTCCGAGCCCATCTTCGTAAGGACCAACGAAGGCAGTACCAACTACTTGCTCGACGCTGACCACTCCGAACCGATCCATCACTTCCAGCCCGTCACGACCGATCTGAACCCGCTGGAGTCGATAGAGGTCCTGCTACCCGGTGTAAATGACTTGGCCCGCGACGTGATCAACCAGGGTGGCATCAAGTACCTGAAGGTGATGGCTGAGCCGGATGACCCCGTGCAGGGCTAGTCGAGACGATCTCTCGCCCGTGCAACGATCCGCAGAAGGAGATCGGCCAACTGGATGACCTCGGCTGCCTCCATGGGGTCATCGAACTTCACCGTTCTGTGGCTGGCCGGGTTCTTGTAGGCACCGATGGCCCCGGCGAAGAGGTCAGCCGTCGCCTGCTGCTCGCCGCCTTCCGCTTCAGGGTCCCGGAGCACTCCGTCCTTCGGGCTGAACGCTTTGCGCATGAGGTTCACGCCGAGCAACTCGTTCGGCAGTCCAGCGGCATCCCTCACCGCTACCTCCACAGCCTTCATGGCCGCGAAGGAGGCAGTTTCGTAATCTCCGAGCGCGAAGTTGGAGCGCGCAGATGAGAGCGCGGGATCAAGGTCCCCAGATAGTCGCTCAGCGGCCCACACCTTCGCAACGGACTTCGGGTCCTTCCGGACTGCCTCCCCAGCGGCAGTTACTTGCTGCCAGTTCCCCGTCTGCGGATTAGAGGACGACGGACCGATCAGAGCGTGCGACTCCAGCCATGACCAAGCGTCAGAGAGCCTTCCCAGGAGGGCTCCGATGTCAGAAGGGAGGGGCTCGCCATACGGGTTCGAGTTCCTGATCCCCTGGATTAAGTTGTTGAAGTTTGGGCCTGAGTTGGACCTCTCGGGCCTGGTTTGAGAGATTTCAGTAGCGTTTCTGCTGGTCGTGGGGTTTCCAGGGTGGCTGGGTGGGTCACTAAT
>NZ_JADEYR010000011.1 GCF_015209585.1 Brachybacterium epidermidis | reverse complement strand
CTTTCAGTCAAGGATATTCCGCACCACAGCGCTCTGACCTGCCCCGTTCGACACGCCGGGATGCACAGCGTTCAAGCGTCCAGACTGCGCGACTACCTCGACTGAGCGTGACACCGCTGGAGACCACCAGCGGCGCCGGGACCTCCGCCAGGGAGCCCGGCGCCGCTGGCGATGTGCGTGTGGTGCGGGTCGGCGAGGAGGACTGGCGGTCCCACCGTGATCTGCGCCTGGACATGCTCGCCGATTCGCCGCGCGCCTTCTGGGCGCAGCTCGCCGAGGTGCAGGACCGCACCCCGGAGCAGTGGCGCGAGGAGCTGCGCGGCCCCCGCATCCACCTGCAGGCGCGGTGCGGCGACCAGGTCATGGGCAGCCTCGCCGTGCTGCCTCAGGGCTACACCCCCGAGCACGTGATCGGGGAGGACCAGGCGATCCTGGTCTCCCTGTGGGTGCGGCCGGAGGCGCGCGGCAGCGGTGCCTCCCGTGCTCTGTTCCGCGCCGCCGCCGAGCTCGCCCTGGAGCTGGGACGGCCGCATCTGCTGCTCGAGGTCGATGATGCCGGGCATGCCGCGCGTCGGCTCTACGCGCGCCTCGGCTTCACCGAGACGGGCACGCGCCACCCTCGGGAGTCCACCGGTGGCGAGTGGATCGAGTACGAGGGCCGGGCAGAGCACCTGCTCCAGATCTGAGCGGCCGGACCGGGCACCTGCTCGGGATCGGAGCGCAGGCAGGGCACCGGGTACGAGAGGACCCCGCACCGCGATCGGCGGTGCGGGGTCCTCGACGTCCAGGGGCGCGGACCCGTGAGGTCAGTCCTCGGGGATCTGCGGCTTGATGTGGAGTCGTTCGGTCTCGTCGATCACCTCGGAGGCGAGGGGACGCAGCGCATCGGAGTGGGCGCGCGCATGATGGGCGCAGAACATCAGCTCACCGCCGGCCTGCAGGACCACCTTCACGTAGGCCTGGGCACCACAGCGGTCGCACCGATCGTGCGCGGTGAGCCGGGGGGCTTCGAGAGTCAGGTTCATGGTTCTTTTGTAGCACCTGGCGGGTGCGAAACCGAGGTGCGTCCACCTCGGTTCGCTGGCGGCGCAACCTGCTGTGAGGGGCGCCGCAATACCGGGTGCGCGGCTGCCGGGCCCGTAAGATCCACAGGGTGTCCAGTTCCAGCAGCACCCCACGTCCCAGCGCGAAGACCGAGTACGACGCCCGCCACCTGCAGGTCCTCGAGGGGCTCGAGGCCGTCCGCAAGCGCCCCGGGATGTACATCGGGTCCACGGACTCCCGCGGTCTCATGCACTGCTTGTGGGAGATCCTCGACAACGCGGTCGACGAGGCACTGGGCGGGCACGGCGAGTCGATCAGCGTGATCCTGCATCCCGATGCCTCGGTGGAGGTGCGCGACACCGGGCGCGGCGTCCCCGTGGACACCGAACCCCGCACCGGCCTGACCGGCGTCGAGGTCGTCTACACCAAGCTGCACGCGGGCGGGAAGTTCGGCGGCGGTTCCTACGCCGCCGCCGGTGGTCTGCACGGCGTCGGCGCCAGCGTGGTCAACGCCCTCTCGGGCCGGCTCGACGTCGAGGTGGACCGCGCCGGCACCACCTATGCCATGAGCTTCCAGCGAGGCCGGGCGGGCGTGTTCGCCGATGACGGCGAGCCCAGCCCCGATGCGCCCTTCACCCCGGCCGACGGCCCGGCGGAGCTGCGGAAGATCGGCAAGGTCAAGCGCGGCGTCTCCGGCACCCGCGTGCGGTACTGGGCCGATCCGCAGATCTTCGTCAAGGGCTCCCACTTCTCCCTGGACGACCTCACCCGCCGCGCCCGGCAAACGGCTTTCCTGGTGCCCGGGCTGGAGCTGTCGGTCACCGACCACCGGCCCGAGGCCTCGCCCGATCAGCCCGCCACCCGCCGCTTCCACTACGAGGGCGGGATCTCCGAGTTCGTCGAGTACCTCGCGCAGGACGAGAGGATCACCGACGTGATCCGCCTCCAGGGCACCGGCGAGTACACCGAGACCATCCCGGTGCTCGACGCGAACGGGCACATGGTCTCCACCGATGTGGACCGCAGCTGCGAGGTGGACATCGCCCTGCGCTGGGGCTCCGACTACGAGACCACCCTGCGCTCCTTCGTCAACATCGTGGCCACCCCCAAGGGCGGCACCCATGTGGCCGGCTTCGAGCAGGCCATGGTCAAGACCCTGCGCAAGCAGGTGGAGAACCAGGCCCGCCGCCTCAAGTTCAACGCCAAGCACGAGAAGATCGAGAAGGACGACACGCTCGCCGGTCTGACCGCCGTGATCAGCGTGCGCATCGACGAGCCCCAGTTCGAGGGCCAGACCAAGGAGGTGCTGGGCACCCCTGCCATCCGCGCGATCGTGAGCAGGGTGGTCGAGGAGCAGCTCACCGCGTTCCTCACCTCCGGCAAGAAGGGCGAGAAGGAGCAGGCCGCCCTGGTGCTCGACAAGGTGGTCTCCGAGATGCGCGCCCGCATCGCCGCGCGCATGCACAAGGAGGTCTCGCGCCGCAAGAACGCGCTGGAGTCCTCCACCATGCCCACCAAGCTCGCCGACTGCCGCACCACCGACGTGGACCGCTCCGAACTGTTCATCGTCGAGGGCGACAGCGCCCTGGGCACCGCCAAGAACGCCCGTTCCTCCGAGTTCCAGGCGCTGCTGCCGATCCGCGGCAAGATCCTCAACGTCCAGAAGGCGTCCATCACGGACATGCTCAAGAACGCCGAGTGCGCAGCGATCATCCAGGTGATCGGTGCCGGCTCCGGGCGCACCTTCGACCTCGAGGCCGCCCGCTACGGCAAGATCATCATGATGACCGACGCAGACGTCGACGGCGCCCACATCCGCACCCTGCTGCTGACCCTGTTCCACCGCTACATGCGGCCCCTGGTCGAGGCGGGTCGCGTCTACGCAGCGGTGCCCCCGCTGCACCGGGTGGAGATCATCCACGGGGGAGCGAAGAAGAACGAGTACGTGTACACGTACTCCGAGGCGGAGCTGCTCAAGCTGGTGAAGTCCCTCGAGCGCCGCAACAAGCGCTACAAGGAGCCGATCCAGCGGTACAAGGGGCTGGGGGAGATGGATGCCGACCAGCTGGCCGACACCACCATGGACCCCGCCCACCGCACCCTGCGCCGCGTGCGCATCGAGGACGCCGAGGCCGCCAGCGCCATGTTCGAGCTGCTGATGGGCTCCGAGGTCGCCCCGCGCAAGCAGTTCATCATCGAGGGCGCTGAGGAGCTGGACCGCGAGAGGATCGACGCATGAGCCTGGCAGTCCGTGTCATCCCGTGTCTGGACGTCGACGCCGGGCGCGTGGTCAAGGGCGTCAACTTCCAGGACCTGCGCGATGCCGGTGACCCCGTGGAGCTCGCCGCCCGCTACGGCGCCGACGGCGCCGACGAGCTCACCTTCCTGGACGTGACCGCCTCCTCCGGGGGCCGCGCCACCATGATCGACGTGGTCCGGGCCGCCGCCGAGCAGATCTTCATCCCGCTCACCGTGGGCGGTGGGGTGCGCACCCCCGAGGACGTCGATCAGCTGCTGCGCGCGGGCGCGGACAAGTGCGGCGTCAACACCGCCGCCATCGCCCGCCCCGAGGTGATCACCGAAATCGCCAGCCGCTTCGGCAACCAGGTGCTGGTGCTGTCGATCGACGCGCGCCGCGTCACCGACGACACCCCCCAGGGCACCGCTCGCACCGGCTCCGGCTTCGAGGTCACCACCCACGGTGGCCGCCGCGGCACCGGCATCGACGCCGTAGAGTGGATCCGCGAGGTCACTGATCGCGGAGCAGGCGAGATCCTGCTGAACTCCATGGACGCTGACGGCACCAAGGACGGCTTCGACCTCGAGCTGATCGGTCTGGCCCGCCAGGCCACCACCCTCCCGCTGATCGCCTCCGGTGGCGCCGGGGCCCCCGAGCACTTCGCACCCGCGGTGCGGGCCGGGGCCGACGCGGTGCTCGCCGCGAGCGTGTTCCACTTCGGCCAGATGAGCATCGCCGAGGTGAAGCAGGCCCTCGCCGCTGAGGGCATCACCGTCCGGTGAGCGCCCCGCTGTCGGTCAGCACCGATCGCACCGTCGGCGGTGACCGGCGCTCCCGTGCCGCCCGTCGCTTGGCCGTCTCCGCCCTGGCGCTGCTGCTCGCGATCGCGCTGCTGGCCGCCTGGCTGCTGTGGGACAACCGCCGGCTGGACGTGACCACCTACCGGGTCCCGCTCCTCGGCACCGCGGCCTCCTCGGCGGGTTCAGGCATCGGCCCGGCCGGCCCCGTGCGGATCGCCCAGATCTCCGACCTCCACGCCGCCGACTTCGGAACCTTCACCGATCGTCTGCTCGCGGCCATCCGCGAGGCCCAGCCGGACCTGATCGCCCTGACCGGGGACATGATCGACGTCCGCACCCGCGACCTCACCGGGGTGCTGGACCTCGCCTCCGAGCTCAGCTCTCTCGCCCCCACGTACTTCGTGCTGGGCAACCACGAGGCGGACTCCCCGCTGCGCGAGGAGTTCCTGGCCGGGCTCGAGCAGGCCGGCATCACCGTGCTGCGCAACGAGGCAGAGGTGGTCACCCTGGGCGGCACCGAGCTGATCATCGCGGGCATCGACGACCCGCGCGTGGATCGCGCCGACGGACGCACCGCCTCCTCCGCACGGTCCGACGCGGCCCTCGCCCTGCACGGCCTGGGAGCGGAGGCCGATGAGCTGCCCATCATCCTGCTGGCTCACCGCCCGGAGCTGCTGGAGGACTACGCCCGCACCGAGGCCGACGTGGTGCTGTCCGGCCACGCCCACGGCGGCCAGGTGCGCCTGCCCGTCATCGGTGCGCTGTTCGCCCCGCACCAGGGCTGGCTGCCCGAGCTCACCAACGGGGTCCACACCCGCGAGGGCACCACCATCGTGATCAGCCGGGGGCTGGGCAACTCGATCGCCGGGGTGCGGGTGAACAACCCGCGGGAGCTCGTGGTGCTGGATCTGGAGCGCGGTCTGGTCGGAGACAGCCTGGGCCCGCCTGCCGGGGACGCTCACCCACGGGCAGTTCCTGACAGCCGTGCGGGAGCCGGGGACTCTCCAGGAGCTCGCCTCCCTCGTCCGGGGCCTGATCAGTGCCGGTCTCAGCGCTCCACGCGGTAGGTGACCCCCAGGGTGAGCGCCCCGCCGGGCGGCAGCACCTGCGCGGCGTCCTTCGCCACTGCCGGCTCCACGCACACGAAGTCGGTCCAGGCGTCGTTGGGCATGTCGGCCATCTCCGCCGCCGACTGCGACCACGGGTTCCACACCACGGTCTTCGCGGTGCCGCGGGGGGAGGAGACGATCCGGCGGGCCCCGGCCACGTCCTCGATCACGACCTCCGCGTTGACGCCGTACACGCGGTCGGTCGCGCCGCTCAGCCTCAGCACGGGCTCCTCCTGCCGGAACTGCTCCAGGTCCCGTGTGTTGTCGAAGTAGTCCCCGCCCTGCAGGCCCCGGATCTCGATCTCGCGCACGTCACCCACGGCGAGGTACGTGTGCAGGGCTGCCTCGGCCTCGATCTCCTCGCTGCCCGCGGTGAGGGTCAGATCCACCGACAGGTCCGCGCCGATGCGGAACACGGCGTCCGCCCGGATCCCGGTGCCGTCGGGATCGGCTCCCTTCAGCGCCAGCTCGAGCACCACGTCGTCCCCGTCGAAGGAGGCGGCGGTGAGCTCCCAGGGATGGTTGCGGATCCACCCGTGCTTGACCGGCCTCTCACTGTCGCGACCGGGTCCGAACCAGGGGACGACCAGGGGGATGCCCCCTCGGATCGCGGCGCCGTCCCCGTACTCCGAGAGCTCGCTGAGCCACAGCACGTCCTGTTCACCGGCCGGGGCCCAGCTGGTCAGGTGCGCGCCGTCCAGGTGCAGCACGGCGCGGGCGGCCGGGGTGTCCACCACCAGCGCCTCGGTGCCGTGCACGCGCTCCTGGCTCACGCCGGGCGGCAGGGGGACAGGCGCGGGCTCGGTCGCAGGAGTCATGGTGTGATCATCCCACCGCGGCGATCGGCACGGCCACCGGCGTGCCGGAGCCGTCGCGGCGGCCCGTCGGCTCGGGCAGCTCGATCGGCTGCCCCGCCTCGGAGCTCGCCCGAGCGGGATGCGGCACCACCCAGGCGCCGATCAGCACGTCCTCGCCGCGCAGGAAACGGTGACAGCGCACACCGCCTGTGGCCCTGCCCTTGGCGGGGTACTCGGTGAAGGCGGCGACCTTGAGGGAGCCCGTCTGCAGCACCGGCAGGGTCCCGGAGGAGCCGGCCACGGTCACCACGTCCGCCGGAGCGGTCACGTCGACCACGCCGAAGGAGACCACGTGGGCTCCCGCGGCCAGCTTGATCCCGGCCACGCCCCCGGCCGCCCGCCCCTGGGGTCGCACACCGGAGGAGGGGAAATGCAGCAGCTGCGCGTCGGAGGTGACGAACACCAGGTCCAGGTCCGCATCGTCCTCCAGGTCCACGGCGCCCACCACCCGGTCGCCGTCCTTCAGCGCGACGATCTCGAAGCCGTCGGCGCGGGGGAAGTCCAGCTGCACCCTCTTGACGACGCCGTGGCGGGTGCCGAGCGCGATCGCGCCGCCGCGGGCCACGTCCCCCTCCGCGAGGCGGATCAGCGCCAGCGGCCTCTCCTCCTTCTCCAGGTCGATCAGGTCCACCAGGCGGGTGCCCCCGGCCAGCGACGGCGCACCGGCGGTGGGCGCGAGGGACGGCAGGTCCACCACGTTCACCCGCAGCACGCGCCCCAGGTCCGTGACCACACCGACCTCGGAACGGGTGGTGGTGGCGACGTCGGAGACCACCACGTCGTGGGAGCCGCGCGGCCCCTCCCGCAGCAGCGGTCCCTCGCCTGCCACCCGCGCGATCAGACCGGTGCCCGTCAGCAGCACCCCGCAGGGCTCGTCGGCCACCTCGAGGGAGCCGCCGGCGGTGGCCACGGGCTGCTCCGCGGCTTCCAGCAGCACCGTGCGGCGAGGCGTGCCGTGCTCGGCGGCCACCGCGGCCAGCTCGTCGGAGACCAGGCGCCGCAGCACCTCGTCGGAGCCCAGGATCTCCTGGAGCCTCTCGATCTCGGCGCGCAGCTCGTCGCGCTCGCCCTCCAGCTCGATCTGGGAGAACTTCGTCAGGCGCCGCAGGCGCAGCTCGAGGATGTACTCGGCCTGCACCTGGGTCAGGTCGAACACCCCCATCAGCCGGGTGCGGGCGGTCTCGGCGTCATCGCTGGAGCGGACGATCTGGATCACCTCGTCGATGTCCACGATCGCCAGCAGCAGGCCCTCCACCAGGTGCAGCCGGTCCAGGCGCTTGCGCAGGCGATGCTCCGTGCGGCGCCGCACCACCTTCAACCGGTGGTCCACGAACACCTCGAGCAGCTGCTTGAGGCCCAGGGTGCGTGGCTGGCCCTCCACCAGCGCCACGTTGTTGATGCCGAAGGACTCCTCCAGCGGGGTGTGGCGGTACAGCTGCTGCAGCACCGCCTCCGGGTCGAACCCGGACTTCACGGTGAGCACCAGGCGCAGGCCGTGGTGGCGATCGGTGAGGTCCTGGTAGTCGGTGATGCCCTGGACCTTCTTGGCCTGCACCGCATCGCGCAGCTTCTCGGCCACTTTCTCCGGGCCCACCTGGTACGGCAGCTCCGTGACCACGATGCCCTTGCGGCGGCTGGTGACGTTCTCGATCCGCGTGGTGGCACGCATCCGGAAGGAGCCGCGGCCGGTGCGGTACGCATCCCGCACGCCCTCCAGGCCGATGATCCGACCTCCGCTGGGCAGGTCCGGTCCGGGGACGAAGCGCATCAGCTCCTCGAGCTCGGCATCCGGGTGGTCGATCAGGTGGCGCGCGGCAGCGATGGTCTCCACCAGGTTGTGGGGGGGCATGTTCGTGGCCATGCCCACCGCGATGCCCGCCGCCCCGTTGACCAGGAGGTTCGGGTACTGCGCGGGGAGCACCTCGGGCTGGGTGAGCTGGTTGTCGTAGTTCGGCACCAGATCCACGACGTCCTCGTCCAGCGAGTCCGTCATCAGCAGTGCTGCCTTGGCCAGGCGCGCCTCGGTGTAGCGGGGCGCTGCCGGCCCGTTGTCCAGGGAGCCGAAGTTCCCGTGGCCGTCGATCAGCGGCAGGCGCATCGAGAACGGCTGCGCCATGCGCACCAGCGCATCGTAGATCGCGGTGTCGCCATGGGGATGGAGCTTGCCCATCACCTCGCCCACCACGCGCTGGCTCTTGACGTGGCCCCGGTCGGGCCTCAGCCCCATCTCGGCCATCATGTAGAGGATGCGACGCTGCACGGGCTTGAGACCGTCTCGGGCATCGGGCAGCGCACGGGAGTAGATGACGGAGTAGGCGTACTCCAGGAAGGACGTCTCCATCTCGCTGGTGACGTCGATGTCGAGGATCGTCTCCGCGACCTTCTCGTCACCGGCCGGGGGCTGCGTGCTGCGGGATCGGGCCATGGGGGACATCATGGCAGGTGGAGGGCCCGGATCCCGGCAGGCCGGAGTGTGGATCGCGTCAATCCGGGGCATGCCCCGATAGGATCCGGGACATGGCAGCCGGCGCGAAGGTCCCCGCCCCGACGACGCCGCCCCTCCTCGCAGGAGCCCGCCCGCGCGCCCTACCCGGCGCACTGGGAGGCCGACATCGCCCTGCGGGACGGATCCGCGGCCCACCTGCGCCCGATCCTGCCCAGCGACGCGGAGGCCCTCCAGCGCTTCCACGAGCGGCAGTCCGAGCAGTCCCGCTACCTGCGGTTCTTCGCTCCGATGCCACGACTGTCCACGAAGGACTTGGAGCGCTTCACCGTGGTGGACCACCGCGATCGGGTCGCCTTCGTGGTGCTGGTGGGCACGGAGATCATCGCCGTGGGCCGCTACGACCGCATCGGGCCGGACGAGGCCGAGGTGGCGTTCAACGTCTCCGACTCCCGCCAGGGGACCGGCCTGGGCTCGGTGCTTCTCGAGCACCTGGCCGCCGCCGCGCGCGAGCGCGGGATCGGCACCTTCACCGCCGAGGTGCTGCCGCAGAACACCAAGATGTTCCACGTCTTCTCCGAAGCCGGTTTCGATGTGAGCCGTGCCTACGACGATGGCGTGGTGCAGGTCTCCTTCCGCATCGACCCCACCGCCCGTTCCCTGGCGGTGATGGCCGAGCGCGAGCACCGCGCCGAGTCCCAGGCGATGGAACGGCTCCTGCACCCCTCATCGGTCCTGCTGGTGGGGGTCTCCACCCGCGCTGACTCTCCCGGTGGCCGCTTCCTGACGGCCCTGGAGGCCTCCGGGTTCGACGGTGGCATCCACGTGGTCGCCAGGGATGCCTTCGAGATCCGCGGGCACCCTGCCCACGCCCGGATCGCCGATGTGCCCGGCCCTGTGGACCTCGCGGTGATCGCGCTGCGGCCCGAGGCCTGCCTCGATGCGATCGAGGAGTGCGCCGCCATCGGGGTGCGCTCAGTGGTGATCCCCACCGAGGGGTTCAGCGACACCACCGACGGGCGCCGCCTGCAGCGGGAGCTGGTGGCCCGCGCGCGCAGGCACGGCATGCGCCTGCTGGGCCCGGGCTCCTTCGGGTTCCTGCGCACCGGGAAGGATCCCCTGTCCGTCTCGCTGTCCCCGGCGCTGCCTGCCGCGGGCCGGGTGGCGCTGGCCGGGCAGTCCAGCGCCCTGACCGCGATGCTGCTGGCCGGTGTGGATGCGCGCGGCGTGGGGCTGCACGAGTTCGTGGGCGTCGGCAACCGGGCCGACGTCTCCCTCAACGACTGCCTCCAGCACTGGGAGGACGACGACCGCATCGATGTGATCGGCCTGGCCCTGGAGTCGATGGGCAATCCCCGCAAGTTCAGCCGCATCGCCCGGCGCCTGACCCGCCGCACCCCTCTGATCGTGCTGCGCCCACCGTCCCCGGGCTCCGTGCTGCCTCCCGGGCACGACGTGCGCCGCTCCACCCTCCCGCGTCGGGCCCTGGACCAGGTGCTGGAGGCCGCCGGCGTGGTGCAGACGGGCTCCGTCGAGCACCTGATGGACGTGGTGGACGCCCTGGGGCGGCAGGGCCTTCCCCACGGCACCCGCGTGGGCCTGCTCTCGAACACCCCGGCCCTCGGCGCGGCCCTCAGGGGAGCCGCCGACGAGTCCGGCATGCACGTGGTCGCGGACAACCGCAGTGTGCCGCTGGCCGCCGATCAGCGGCTGGTCCAGCGCGCCTTCACCTCCATGGCCGCGCTCGGCCATGTCGACGTGGTGATCGCGGGCGTCCTCGATCCGCTCACCGGGGACTCCGTCGAGGTGATCCGCCAGATGTCGCTGGTGGCCCGGCACAGCGAGGTGGTGCTGCTGGTGTGCCTGATCACCAGTCAGGACCGCTTCGAGAAGGTGCGCCGTGCCGTCCGTGCCGATGCCTCGCTGCCTCCGGTCCATGCCACCCCGTCCCATGCCGTGCGCGCCGCCACCGGCATGCTGGCGGCGCTGCGCCGCCCGGCCGTGGGCGAGGCTGATCCGGCCGTGCGCGATGACGTGGACCGGGCTGGTGCCCGAGCCCTGGTCGAGCGCCTGGTGCCGCAGCGCGGAGCAGGTCCCGTGCCCCTCGATGCCGAGGACGTCTCCTCCCTGCTGGCCGCCTACGGGATCCCCGTGCTGCGGTCGATCAGGGTGGCGGATGCCCAGGAGGCGGTGTCCGCTGCGGAGGAGCTCGGGTACCCGGTCGCCCTCAAGAGCACGGACCCCGTGCTGCGCCACCGGGCCGATCTGGGCGGGGTGCGGCTGGGTCTCGCCGATGACGCACAGCTGCGCCGCGCCCACGAGGAGATGCGCCGCGAGCTCTCCTTCTCCAGCGCCCCGCTCGAGGTCCAGTCCATGGCGGCCGCCGGCGTGCCGGTGGTGGTGCGCAGCACGGAGGATCCCTCCCTGGGGCCCGTGGTCTCCCTGTCCCTGGCCGGTGATGCCACCGACCTGCTGGACGACATCGCCTACGCGATCCCGCCGCTCTCGGAGCAGGCCGCCTCCGCCCTGGTGGACGCCCCGGCGACGGCGGTCAAGCTGCGCGGGGTCCGCGGGCTGCCGCCGGCCGATCGCGCCGCCCTGGCCGACATCGTGGTGCGGGTGGGGCTGCTGGCCGAGGACCTGCCCGAGGTGGCGCAGCTGGAGCTGTACCCCGTGGTGGTGGCCCACAGCGGCGCCGCCGTGGTGGGGGCGCGGGTCGATCTCGCACGGGCGCCCAACCGCACCGACGGCGCACGCCGCGTGCTCGGCACCGTGGGAGACTGGATGGATGACGACAGCACTTCCCGCTGAGCTCCTCGCCGATCTCGAGACGGCGGGGTACTTCCCCCAGACGGCGGCAGCGAGCATGGAGGCCTCCCTGCGGGGGGCACGGCCGCTGGGCTACCTGGTGCGGCCCGAGACCACCTTCGACGGCCCCGAGGTGCGCCGTCACCTCACCGTCCTGGTGCTGACCGCCACCCACCTGCTGGTCACCCACCTCGATGACGATCCTGCCGATGCCCTGAACCCCAGCCAGGTAGTGGCCACCACCGAGCGCGTGCGCCTGCAGCGGGTGAGTGGCACGGGCCTTTCCCAGGTGTTCGACACCGATGGGCAGCGCGTCCCGCAGCAGGAGGCCGAGGTGACCATCGGGATCACCTGGAACGGCACCCGCCGCATGGACCTGGAGCGGGCGGTGTGCGATGACCCCTCCTGCGAGGTCGACCACGGCTACACCGGGACCCTCGCGCCCGCCGATCTCGCCCTGCGCGTGAGCGCCTTGGCCGACGGCCCGCGCGCCGTCGCCGATGCGCTGCGCTTCCACGGCCTGCTGGTCGACGCGATCGACGCGCTCGACGACGCCCGGGGCTGAGAGCGCTGAGCGCTGCCACCGGTCAGGACCCACAGGACACGGGTCTCGCACCCGGGCTGCTGGACGCCCCGTTCGCGGGCGGCCTGCATCCAGGGCTGCTGGACGTGCTGGCGCCCCTGGCCACCGCCCCGGAGCCAGGCCGCGACCTGGTGGTGCTGGTGGACGGGCTGGGAGCCGATCTGCTCGTGCAGCACCGGGCCCTCACCCCGACCCTGCGGCGCCTGGAGGGGCAGACCACGCGTGTGCGCACCGTGTTCCCCTCCACCACCGCCACCGCCATGGTGTCCCTCCACACCGGCCTGCCGCCCCTGGTGCACGGGGTGCTGGGGCTGACCACCCGCGACCCGGCCACGCGACAGGCCGTCCACGAACTCACGGGTGCCGCGGGCGTGGACCCGAGGGCGTGGATGCCGGAGCCCACCCTCCTGCAGCGCAGCGGGCGGCGAGCCGTGCAGGTGGGTCCGCGCCGCCACGCAGGCAGCCACCTCAGCGGGATGGCCTACCGCGGGTGGGAGTTCCAGGGCCACGGGCGCGAGGACCGCCTCGAGGTGACCCTGCGTGCGGTGCGCCGCGCCGGGCCTGACGGGCTGGTCCACCTCCACGTCGACGACGTGGACCACGCCGGGCATCACCACGGGATCGACTCCGTGCAGTGGAGGGACGCGCTGATGGAGGTGGACGCCCTGCTGGGTGCGCTGCTGCGCAGGCTCCCGGGAGGCACCCGGGTCCACGTCACGGCCGATCACGGCATGGTGGACACCTCGCCCGAGCGCACGATCGAGCTGGGAGCCCCCCCCCACCTGGAGGGACTCATCGCGGGCGTGGCGGGGGAGCCGCGGGCCCTGGCCCTGTTCGCGGAGCCCCGCGCGGGAGCCATGGAGGAGCTCGCCGCCGGGCTGCAGGACCTGCTGGGGGAACGGGCCGTGGTGATGGTGCGCGATCAGCTGCTGGCCTCGGCCCTGCTCGGACCTGTCGGCACCCCCATCAGCGACAGGGTCACGGGGCGCGTGCCCGACGTGATGGTGCTGGCGCGGCAGAACTGGACCGTGGACCTGCTGTCCCACCGCCCCGCCGGGACGAAGCCCCTGATCGGTGTGCACGGCTCGCTCACCGCCGCGGAGTCCTGGATCCCCCTGGTGCGAGCCGTCAGCTGAGCGCGGCGACGGCCCAGCGGCCTGGACCGCCCGGTAGGGAGGGCCGTCAGTCGTGCTTGGAGCCGAAGACGATCTCGTCCCAGCTCGGCATCGAGGCGCGCTTGTTGCGAGACTTCCCCGACTTCTTCGAGGCGGGCCTGCGCGACTGCTCCCCCTCGGACTCCTGCGCGCGCTCCTGCTCGAAGCCGGGCAGGGGAGTCAGGTCCACCGTGTCCTGGTAGTCGGGCTGAGCACCTCGGGAATCCTCCGCCGGGTCGCCCTCGGCTCCGTCGCCCTCGCCGTCGGTCGGCGATCCGCTCCCGGACAGGTCGTCGTCATCAGCGGGGTCCCTGTCCTCCTCCCGGGTGGCAGCAGGATCCTCGGAGGCGGCCAGATCAGTGCTCTGATCATGCTCGGCCCGCTCCCGACTGTGCTCGCTCCAGGCCTCCTGGTCCGGATCCTCGCCCCCGGCAAAGCCCCCCTGTGCGGCCGGGCCGGGTCGCGCGACGTCGCGGTCGACCTCGCCGTCCGCGCCGGCGCCGTCGATCGCCTGGTCCTGGTCGACCTCGGGATCATCGAGGCTGGACCACACACCGATGCTCTCCGGATCCTCCTCGTCCTGACCGGCGCCGCCCTGCGAGGCATCCCGCTGGGGAAGGGGGCGCAGGCCCCGGCGCGCGTTGAGGGCATCGAGCTCGGACTCGTCGATCGCTGCGGGGTGGTCGCTGGAGACCGGGGTGCGGCGGCGCGGACGGCCCGCGCCCTCGTCGAAGGAGCCGTCGGCCTCCAGGTCGTACACCGAGCTCTTGACCGCCACCAGGCGCGCCCGGCCGCGGGAGGGCTCCGGGTCAGCGTCCTCGTCGCTGATCCAGCGGGCCTCGTCGTCCTTGGCGGTGACCGTTCGGTTGTCCATGTCCACCACCCAGTGCGCCTGGCGGGCGCGCCCGGCGGCGGAGAAGGTCAGCTCCAGCGCCCAGGTTCCGTCGCTGCGCCGCCATGCATCCCAGGCCGTGTCGGGGGAGGCCTGGCGCGCGGCGAGGCGCTCGGCCACGATCTCCTCGAGTGCCGGCCCGCCCCGGCCCACGTGGAAGCTGCGGGCGCGCTGCGCGGTCCACGCGCGCTCGGCGAGCACCGGGCCCTCGTAGCGGCGCACATGGTCCACCGGGATCTGCGACATCTCCGCGATGTCCTCCGCGCTACGACCGGATCGCAGCATGGCCTGGATGTCCTTGGGGCGCAGTGCGCCGGCCTCGGCCGCCCGGATCATGCCCAGTGCGGGGCGGTCGCGGCGCACGGCCGCACGGAGCGCCTCGTCGATGCGCAGCGTGTAGCGCTCACCGTCGGAGTCGGTGAGGATCAGGTGCTCCCCGTCGTCGTGGATCCCGTCGAGCTCGAGCTCTCGCATCGTCGTCCTCTCCGTCGGAGACCTGTCGGTCGGGCCATGTCGCTGCTGCGGTGTACGGGCACGACCCTATCCCGCCGCGCCTGCAGTCCCTGCGTCCGTTCCCAGGGGGCGTGTTGTCGGCCGCAGAATGCTCTGCAATAATGCCGCCGCATTCGACGTTGCCACGCGGAGCTGCACTCCTCGTGCAGGACCGGCTCAGGGTCGGCAATACCTCTGACAACCAGGAACGGACCGTAGATGGCCACAGATTACGACGCCCCGCGCAAGACCGACGACGAATCCGGTGAGGACTCGATCGAGGAGCTGAAGGGCAGGCGCAGTGAAGCCGCCGCCCCCACGGTGGACGAGGACGAGGCCGAGGCGGCCGACTCGTACGAGCTGCCCGGCGCGGACCTCTCCGGTGAGGAGCTCTCGGTGCGGGTGCTGCCCCGCCAGGCCGACGAGTTCACCTGTGCCAGCTGCTTCCTCGTGAAGCACCGCAGCCAGATCGACCACGTGGAGGGCACCCTCATCTACTGCAAGGAGTGCTCCGCCTGATCAAGGCGCGACCTCCCCGCGGCGCGGTGCATCGTCAGTCGACGGTGCGCCGCGCCGCTCTCACTGCCAGGGCCAGATCCTCCGGACGGCGCGAGGACGCCACCCACGCAGTGGTGGGGTCCGTCTCGTCCAGCACCTCCATGCGCACCCCCGAGTGGATCCAGCCGCGCGTGCAGTGATGGGCCATGGGCTCGAAGTCCTGACCCATCACCCGTTCCCACTGCTCGCCCTCCAGCACCACCGGCTCGCCCAGCAGTTCCACCGGGATCCGGGCCCTGCCCAGGGTCAGCTGCCCGTCGCGCACCTCCAGCACCGGGGAGCTGACGTAGGCCAGTGCGCAGACCACCACCAGAGCCAGCACCCCCACCACGGCGGCCAGGGTGTACGACAGCGGCACCAGGATCACACCGAAGGTGGCGCCGAGGAGGGCGATCACGATCCAGGCGCCGGGCCCCGGCAGCAGGCGCTCGTGGAACACGGGCGCCGTCGGGCGAGCGGGGACAGGGGACGCTGCGGGGCGGGGCTGATCGGGCATGACGGCATGGTCTCACGCACCCCTGGGACCGGCTCCTCCTGCGCAGCCCCTACCCTGGGTCCATGTCCGACGACCAGACCGCTCCGCGCACCACCTTGCAGATCCGGCTCGAGCCCGGCGTGCCGCTGCCGCATCGCGCCCACGCCGACGACGCCGGCCTGGACCTGACCAGCAGTGAGGATCTGGAGATCCCCCCGGGCGGGCGCGCACTGGTGGACACCGGGACCGCCGTCGCCCTGCCCACGGGCACCGTGGGACTGGTCTGCCCCCGCTCGGGCCTGGCCTCCCGCCACGGGATCACCGTGCTGAACGGCCCGGGTATCGTGGACGCGGGCTACCGCGGCCCCATCCGGGTGCCGCTGCACAACACCGACCTCGACCAGCCCTTCGCCCTGCGCCGCGGCGACCGCATCGCCCAGCTGGTGATCGTGCCGTTCCTGGCCCCTGCGCTGGAGCAGGTCGACGAGCTCGACGACACCGACCGGGCCAGCGCGGGCTTCGGCTCCAGCGGCGGCTTCGGTCCTGGCCACCGGAAGGAAGGCTGAACGCATGGCACTGTTCTCCCGCGGGCGCCGCAAGGACGCCCCCACGCACCGCGCCGACGAGGCCGCCGCCTCGACCTCTGAGGCCGACGACGCCGAGACCGACGACACCGCCGACGCATCGGAGGCCCGCCCCGAGCACCTCGAGGCCGGCCCCTACGACCAGCCCGATGCCCCCGAGGAGGACCGCATCGACCTGGGCGGTCTGCAGGTGCCGACCATCGACGGCATGGAGCTGCGGATGGAGGTGGACCAGCGCACCGGCACCGTCACCGGCGCGAACATGGTGATCGACGGCTCCTCGCTGCAGGTGCAGGCCTTCGCTGCGCCGAAGTCCCGCGGCCTGTGGGACGAGGTGCGGACGTCTCTGCGGGATTCCGTGGTCAAGCAGGGCGGCACCGCCGAGACCCGCTCCGGAGCGTTCGGCACCGAGCTGATCACGCGCCTGCCGGTCAACCGGGCCGACGGCCGCACGGGGTACCGCCCGGCCCGTTTCATCGGCGTGGACGGCCCGCGCTGGTTCCTGCGCGCGATCCTCACCGGCCCCGCCCTGTCGGACAGGACGAAGTCTCGCCGCTTCGAGACGCTCATCTCCCGCCTGGTGGTGGTGCGCGGCGGCGACGCCATGGCACCCCAGGAGCTGATCCCGCTGACGCTGCCCGGCCAGCGGCCCGGGCTGATCCCGCAGAAGGCGGCGCTGATCGATCCGCTCGAGCGCGGGCCCGAGATCACCGAGGTCGGATGAGTCCCCGTTCCGCCGCGAATGGAAGCCGTCCCGGGGCGCGGGGAGGGGGCGCCCCGGACACCGTCGCCTCGATCGACGACCGCCGCAAGGCGCACCTGGCGGGCGTGATCAGCTCCCTGGTGGTGCTGCCGCGCAGTGCGGCACCCGCGGTCGAGGCCGAGCTCGACGACGGCACCGGCACCATCGCCCTGGTCTGGCTAGGCCGCGACCGCATCCCCGGCATCGAGCCCGGCGCGCGCCTGTCCGTGACGGGCTTCGCCGCCCGGCGCGGCGGCCGCCGGGTGATGTACAACCCCCGCTACGAGATCACCCGGATCAGCGGTCAGGAGGAGACATGAGCACCACCCCTGCCGAACCACCGGCCGCAGGTCAGTCATCCCCTCAGCGGTCCCCGGCCCGCTCCCGGGGTGTGGGCACGCTGCTGCAGCAGGAGCAGTTCTCCGTGGCCGAGGCCGTGGGCGGCCCGCGCGGCGTGATCGAGTCCGTCGTCCCCACACTGCTGTTCGTCGTTCTCTACGTGGCCACCCGATCGGTGATGATCTCCGCGGTGGCGGCCGTGGCCGTCGTGGTGCTGGCGCTGCTCGCACGGATCGTGCAGCGCCAGAGCCCTGCCACCGTGCTGGGCGGGCTGCTGGGCGTGGCGCTGGGCGCCGTGCTCGCCGTGCGCAGCGGCGAGGGCAGCGACTTCTACGCACCGGGGATCGTGATCAACGCGGTGGCACTGGGCGTGCTGCTCATCTCCCTGCTCGCCCGTCGCCCCCTGGTGGGACTGTTCATCGGGATGCTCGACCCGCGGGTGGAGGACTGGGCTCAGGACCGCGATGCCCGTCGCGTGTACGCCCGGGCCACGTGGCTGTTCGCCGGCCTGTACGCCGCCAAGCTCGCCGTCCAGGTGCCGCTGCTGCTGACCGGACAGGTGGCCGCGCTGGGGGTGGCGAAGCTCGCCATGGGGCTGCCGGCGTTCGCGGTGATCGCCTACCTGGTGTGGCTGATGCACCGCTCCCTTCTCAGCCGTCGTGCGGCTCGTCAGCCGGAGCCAGCAGGCGCTCCATCGCCCCCACCTCCGCCGGCTCGGCAATGAACAGCAGCTCGTCCCCGCTCTCGAGCGCGTCGTGAGGGGTGGGGGCCATCGGACGGCCGTCCCGGATGATCCCCACCGGCACACAGCCCGTCGGCCAGCGCATGGACCCCACGGTGCGGCCCACCGCGGGGCTCGAGGCGGGCAGCGTGATCTCCACCATCTGGGTGTCGCTGCCGGCGAACTGGAACAGGCGCACCACGCGACCCACGCTCACGGCCTCCTCCACCAGGGCGGTGATCATCCGCGGTGTCGACACCGCCACGTCCACCCCCCACATGGGGCCGAACATCCACTCGTTGTCGGGATGGGAGACGCGCGCCACCGTGCGCGGCACCAGGAACTCCGTCTTGGCCAGCAGGGAGACGACCAGGTTCACCTTGTCATCGCCCGTGGCGGCCACCAGGACGTCGGCCTCCTCGATCGCCGCCTCGCGCAGCACGCCCAGCTCCGCCGCGTCGCCGCACACCCACTGCGCCCCCGGCAGCGCGGTGCGCCGCTCGGGCGTGACCTTGCGGTCGATGAGCACCAGGCGGTGCCCCTTCTCCATCAGCTCGCGGGCGATGGACCTGCCCACGCTCCCGGCCCCCACGATCACGATCTTCATTCCCGCTCACCCCGCAGTGCCCGGTCGTAGCTCTCCCGCACCTCGTCCTCGTCGCGCTGGTGGGCCAGCTGCGTCTCCACTCTCTCGAGCTGACCGGTGGGCACCAGCAGGTGCAGGCGGTCGCCGTCCTGCACGTGCGCGTCGACACCCGGGAGCACGCCCTCACCGAAGCGGGTCAGGTGGGCCACCCGGGAGCCGGTCTCGCGCTCCACGTGCGACAGAGGGGTGCCGATCCACGACGGGTGCGGCTGGAGGGCGATCATGGTGAGAGCGCCGGAGACGTCCCGGTACTGACGCTCAGGGGTTCCCGGCAGGAGCCGGCCCATCACCTGGGCCGCGGCCCAGCGCACCGTGGGCACCGTGGCGATGCCGAGCCGCTCGTACACCTCCGCCCGGTGGGGGTCGTAGATGCGGGCGACCACGCGGCGCACCCCGAACTCCTCGCGCACCACGCGGGCCGCGATGATGTTGGAGTTGTCCCCGCTGGACACGGCGGCGAAGCCGGCCGCCTCACGGATGCGGGCCCGCTCCAGCGTGGTGCGGTCGAAGCCCAGCCCGGCCACCCTCTCCCCGGCGAAGTCGCGTCCCAGACGCGCGAAGGCCGCGGGATCCTGGTCGATCACGGCCACGGTGTGGCCCCGATCGACCAGCGACGCGGCGAGCATCGCGCCCACCCGCCCGCAGCCCATGATCACGAAGTGCATCGATCTCTCCTCCGGTGCGCCCGTGGCGCTCGGTGCGGCACGTGCGAGGGTCACGATAGACCCATGGCCCTGCGGGCTTACAGTTGACCGCGTGCCGGGCCTCACCACCTCCACCATCAAGCGAGCGCTCCTGGGCCGCGCCTTCGCCACGGAGGACCTCTCACGCGAGCGACTGCCCAAGCGACTCGCACTGCCCACCTTCGCCTCCGACGCCCTCAGCTCCGTCGCCTACGCGCCGGACGAGATCCTGCTGACCCTGGCGCTGGCCGGGATGACGGCCTACGCGGTCAGTCCCTGGGTCGCGCTCGCCGTGGTGGCGCTGATGGCGGTGGTGGTGGCCGCCAACCGGCACAACGTCCAGGAGTACCCCGACGGGGGCGGCGACTACCGGGTGGTGCAGGACAACCTCGGCCAGCGGGCAGGTCGCGTCGTCGGCAGCGCCCTGCTGGTGGACTACGTGCTCACGGTGGCCGTGTCGATCTCGCAGGCCGCGCACTACACCACCGGCGGCCTGCCCGTCCTCCACGGATGGGAGACGTGGATCGCGATCGGCCTGATCATCCTGGTCACGCTGGTGAACCTGCGCGGGGTGCGCGAGTCAGGCCGCACCCTCGCGATCCCGGTGTACCTGTTCATGGGATCGCTCGGCCTGCTGCTGCTGCTGGGCGCGGTGCAGGCCCTCACCGGCACTCTGGGGCACGCGCCCAGCGCCGGCTACGAGATCGAGCCGGATGCCGCCTTCGACCAGGGGCTGACCGCCCTGGGCGGAGCACTCCTGGTGCTGCGCGCCTTCTCCTCGGGCTGCGCTGCGCTCACGGGCGTGGAGGCGATCAGCAACGGGGTCCCGTCGTTCCGCCCTCCGAAGTCCCGCAACGCAGCCACCACGCTCGTGATCCTGGGGGCGATCTCCTCAGTGTTCATCCTGGGCATCATCGTGCTGGCCGGCGCCACCGGGGTGCGCTACGTGGAGGATCCCGCCACACAGCTCACCCGGGACGGCGCGCAGGTGACGGACTACCAGCAGATCCCGGTGATCGCCCAGATCGCCCAGGCGGTCTTCGGGGGCGGCTCACCGCTGTTCTACGTGGTCCTGATCAGCACCGGGGTGGTGCTGTTCCTGGCCGCCAACACGGCGTTCAACGGCTTCCCCAACCTGGCCTGTGCCCTGGCCCGCTCACGGAACCTGCCCCGCCAGCTGCGCCAGCGCGGCGACAGGCTGGCCTACTCCAACGGGATCCTGGCCCTGAGCCTGGCGTCGATCCTGCTGGTGTGGCTCACGGGTGCCCGCGTGAGCCTGCTGATCCAGATGTACATCGTGGGGGTGTTCGTCTCCTTCTCCCTGGCGCAGCTGGGCATGACGATCCACTTCAGCAAGCAGCTGCGGGTGATCACCAGCGGGGTTCAGCGCCGGAGGATCGCACGCCGTCGCGCGGTGAACGCCTTCGCCTTCGCGGTCGTCACGCTGGTGCTGGTGATCGTCCTGGTCACGAAGCTGCCGCACGGTGCGTGGGTGGCGGTGTCGGCGATGCTGCTGCTGTGGCTGCTGATGTCCGGCGTCCACCGTCACTACCAGCGGGTGCGCAGCGAGTTGGCTCTGCCCACCGACCAGGAGGATCCGATGCCGCGGCCGGCCAGGTCCCCCGCCCTGGTGCTGGTGGCCTCCCTGGACCGCCCCACCATGAGAGCCCTCGCGGTGGCCTCGGCGACCCGCCCCACCACCATCGAGGCGATCATCGTCGACGACGAGGACGTGGACTGGCGGGCGGTGGCAGATCGCTGGCGCGATCTGGATGTGCAGATCCCCCTGCGGGTCCTGTACGCGCCCTATCGGCAGTTCAGCGCGCCGGTCCTTGCCCACGTGATGAACCTGCTCTCACGCAGCCCCCGGGACGAGGTGGTCGTCTACATCCCGGAGTTCCTGGTGGGACACTGGTGGGAGGCACTGCTGCACAACCACTCCGCGCGGCGGCTGAGGGCCCGCCTCGAGCACCTGCCCCGTGTGGTCGTGGCCACGGTCCCCTGGCAGCTGGGGAGCGCGCAGGAAGCCGTCGACCAGGTGCAGGACGAAGTGCGCTCTGCCGCACTGCGAGGAAGGGGGAGGGCGCGATGAGCCCCGACCAGGACCACCGCCACGCCGATGAGGCCGGCGCCGCCCGGCACCTCACCCTGACGGTCGGCGCTCCGGCGGCCGGCGGGACCTTCGTGGCGCGCCACGAGGGCCGCGTGGTCTTCGTTCGTGGCACCGCACCTGGGGAGACGGTGACCGCTCGAGTGCTGGAGGACCCGAGCGAGGCGACTTCCGCCCGGTTCTGGCGCGCCGAGACGGTGGACGTGCTCGAGGCCGGTCTGGACCGGGTGCCCACCGTGTGGCCCGAGGCCGGTGTGGACGGCGTGGGCGGAGCCGAATGGGCCCACATCGCGCTGCCGGCCCAGCGCCGCATCGCCACCGAGGTCATGCAGGATCTGCTGCGCCGTGCGGGGGTGACCTCCTACCCGCTCCAGGACGTCCAGGTCGAGCCCGCTCCCCACGACATGGACGGCCTGGGCTGGCGCACCCGGGTGCGCTTCGCGGTGGACGAGCACGGCCGGGTGGGCATGCGCGGATGGCGCTCCCACGAGGTGCGTGAGGTCGGCGACAACCCGCTGGCGGCCCAGGCGATCCGAGATCTCGGCCTGGGAGCCTGGACGGCGCCGCCCGGGACCGAGGCCGTCGATGTCGTGGCGCCGTCGGCAGGGCCGGCGAGCGTCGTGCTGATCGGTCGGGAGCTCGATCCGGCAGGGCTCGAGGTCCCCCAGGCGTGGGGTGATGCGGATGTAAGCGTGCGCACCGCGCGCGGTCTGGTTCCGCTGCACGGGGACGGCACCGTGCGCGAGCGCGTGGGGGAGCGGCTCTTCACCGTCTCCGCGACCGGCTTCTGGCAGGTGCACCGGCGGGCCGCCGAGCTGCTCTCCGAGGTGGTCAGCGATGCGCTGCGCGCACCTCGCGGCGGCAGTGCGTGGGACCTCTTCGGCGGTGTCGGCCTGTTCGCGGCCGTCGCCGCGGATCAGGTGGGCCCCGACGGGCAGGTGCTGACCGTCGAGGGCAACCGGCGCGCCTCGGTCCTGGCGGCGGAGAACCTCCAGGACCTGCCCCAGGTGAGCGCGGCCACCGCGGATGTCACCGACTGGGTGCGCGCCCGCAAGGGAGGGGTGGACTGCGTGGTGCTGGATCCGCCGCGCAGCGGAGCAGGCGTGGAGCTGATCGGGCTGCTGACGGCGAAGGTGCGCCGCCGCATCGTGTACGTCTCCTGCGAGCCGTCCACCCTGGCCCGGGACCTCGCCGCCGCCGAGCGTGCCGGATGGTCGGTGGTGGACGTGCGCGCCTTCGACCTGTTCCCGCACACCCACCACATCGAATCGGTGACGGTGCTGGAGCCCGGATCCACGCGCTGAGGACTCCGACACCCACCTCGAGACCGACGCCGCTGCCGCGGCGAGCAGAATCGCGGAGCAGCGTGCTACCATTTATCTTGACGTCAAGATAATTTTTCGGTGAGAGTCGGACGCCCGATGGCCCGTGAGGGCAGTGGATCGTCGCCCGATGCGCGCACTGCGCGTGATGTCGGGCGCGGAGCGGCGCCGACGCACCTACGATGGGTGAGACGCCCCACCCCGAAGGAGATCGCACTGTGAGCACGATCGACTCGTTCGCCGCGAAGCAGACGCTCGCGGTCGGCGGAACCGACTACGAGATCTACGCCCTCGACGCCGTCGACGGCGCCCAGAAGCTGCCCTACAGCCTCAAGATCCTGCTGGAGAACCTTCTGCGCACGGAGGACGGTGCCAACATCACCGCCGATCACGTGCGCGCCATCGCGAACTGGGATCCCGAGGCGGAGCCCTCCACCGAGATCCAGTTCACCCCGGCCCGCGTGATCATGCAGGACTTCACCGGCGTGCCCTGCGTCGTGGACCTGGCCACCATGCGCGAGGCCGTCGAGGAGCTCGGCGGGGATCCCGAGCGCATCAACCCGCTGGCCCCGGCGGAGCTGGTCATCGACCACTCCGTGATGATCGACGTGGCCGGCCGCATCGACGCCCTCGAGCGCAACATCGAGCTGGAGTACGAGCGCAACAACGAGCGCTACCAGTTCCTGCGCTGGGGCCAGACCGCCTTCGACGACTTCAAGGTGGTGCCCCCGGGCACCGGCATCGTCCACCAGGTCAACATCGAGTACCTGGCCCGCACCGTGATGACCCGGGAGACCGACGGGGTGCTGCGCGCCTACCCGGACTCCTGCGTCGGCACCGACTCCCACACCACCATGGTCAACGGGCTGGGCGTGCTGGGCTGGGGCGTGGGCGGCATCGAGGCCGAGGCCGCGATGCTCGGCCAGCCCGTCTCCATGCTCATCCCCAAGGTGGTGGGCTTCAAGCTCACCGGGGAGATCCCGCCGGCTGCCACCGCCACCGACGTGGTGCTGACCATCACAGAGATGCTCCGCCAGCACGGCGTGGTGGGCAAGTTCGTGGAGTTCTACGGCGACGGCGTGGCCCAGGTGCCGCTCGCCAACCGTGCCACCATCGGCAACATGAGCCCCGAGTTCGGCTCCACCGCCGCCATGTTCCCCATCGACCAGGTCACCCTGGACTACCTGCGCCTCACCGGCCGTTCCGAGGAGCAGCTGGCGCTGGTGGAGGCCTACGCCAAGCGCCAGGGCCTGTGGCACGACCCCTCGGTGGAGCCGGCCTTCTCCGAGTACCTCGAGCTGGACCTGTCCACCGTGGTGCCCTCGATCGCGGGCCCCAAACGCCCGCAGGACCGCATCGTGCTCAGTGAGGCCAAGGAGTCCTTCCGCGAGGTGCTGCCCTCCTACACCGGGGACGACGCGCTCGCCGGTGGCGGTGCCGACCGGCCCGACCCGGCCGAGTCCGGCTCCTTCCCGGCCTCGGATCCCGCCTCCCCGCAGTCCGACAACGATTCCGGCGGCCAGGCACCGGCTGAGCACCACCAGGTCAGCGGCCGCGCCACCCGCCCCACCGAGGTGGAGGGCCACGACTTCACGATCGACCACGGCATCGTCTCGATCGCCTCGATCACCTCGTGCACCAACACCTCGAACCCCTCGGTGATGATGGCCGCGGGCCTGCTGGCCAAGAACGCCCTGGAGCGCGGCCTGGAGGTTAAGCCCTGGGTGAAGACGTCGATGGCCCCCGGTTCCCAGGTGGTCACCAACTACTACACGCGCGCCGGGCTGTGGCCGGCCCTGGAGGGGCTGGGCTTCCACCTGGTGGGCTACGGCTGCACCACCTGCATCGGCAACTCCGGGCCCCTGGCCCCGGAGATCTCCGACGCGATCGCCGAGAACGACCTGGCCGTCACCGCGGTGCTCTCGGGCAACCGCAACTTCGAGGGCCGGATCAACCCCGACGTGAAGATGAATTACCTGGCCTCCCCGCCGCTGGTCATCGCGTACGCGCTGGCGGGCACCATGGACTTCGACTTCGAGAACGACCCGCTGGGCACGGACCAGGAGGGCAACGAGGTCTACCTCAAGGACATCTGGCCCAGCCCCACCGAGGTGGAGCAGGTCATCGCCGAGAACATCTCCCAGGAGATGTTCACCGAGGACTACAAGGACGTCTTCACCGGCGACGAGCGCTGGCAGAGCCTGGAGACCCCGGAGGGCGCGACCTTCGAGTGGGACCCCGAGTCCACCTACGTGCGCAAGCCCCCGTACTTCGAGGGCATGGGCATCGAGCCGGATCCGGTCCAGGACATCACCGGTGCCCGCGTGCTGGTGAAGCTGGGCGACTCCACCACCACCGATCACATCTCGCCGGCGGGCTCCATCAAGGCCGACTCCCCGGCCGGCCGGTACCTGCGTGAGCACGGCGTGGAGCGCAAGGACTTCAACTCCTACGGCTCCCGCCGCGGCAACCACGAAGTGATGATCCGCGGCACTTTCGCCAACATCCGCATCAAGAACCAGCTGCTGGACGGTGTGGAGGGCGGCTACACGAAGAACTTCCTGACCGGTGAGCAGGAGTTCATCTACGACGCCGCCCAGGCCTACGCCGAGAAGGACATCCCCCTGGTGGTCCTGGCCGGCAAGGAGTACGGCTCCGGCTCCTCCCGCGACTGGGCCGCCAAGGGCACCAAGCTGCTGGGCGTCCAGGCCGTGATCACCGAGAGCTTCGAGCGCATCCACCGCTCGAACCTGATCGGCATGGGCGTGCTGCCGCTGCAGTACCCCCAGGGCGAGACCGCCGACACCCTCGGGCTGGACGGCACCGAGACCTTCGACATCACCGGCGTCACCGCGATGAACGACGGCGACACCCCGAAGACGGTCCAGGTCAAGGCCACCAAGGAGGACGGCTCGGAGGTCACCTTCGATGCCGTGCTGCGTCTCGACACCCCCGGTGAGGCGGCCTACTTCCGCAACGGCGGCATCCTGCAGTACGTGCTGCGCTCCCTGGTGAAGGCGTGATCTCTGCAGTTCGCACGCTGACCCCGGGATCCGCTGAGCGCATGGCCCGCTGATCGACCCGGTGCCCGACGGCCCGGGCGGAGGAGACTCCGCCCGGGCCGTCGGCGGTCTGCGGACCCGCTTCGCCGCACTCGAGGTGTTTTGCTGCACCGTCTCCCGTCTGGTCTGCACGGCGTTGCACACCTCCCTGATACGGCGTGAACCACCGGTGAAGATCTGCACAGATGTGACCATGCTTCCCGTCATCACAGGTCATCGCGTCGTACTCTGGTGTGCGTTCCGCAGTCGTGATCGAGGAGGATCCCCGCGTGTCCACCACTCAGGAGCATCCCGTCGTGCATGCACAGCCCGCTGCCTCCCGCGAGGCCCTCGAGCCCGCGGGTTCCGCCGTCCCCGGGTCGCTGCTGGCGGACATCGATGCCACGGGCGATCCCGCACAGCCGGGGCAGACCGACGTGGAGATCCCCGGTGATCCCGCCGCACTGCGCGCACTGCCCCCCGAGGACCTGCCGGCGCTGGCCCGCACCCTGCGTCGGCGCCTGCTGGAGATCACCTCACGGTCCGGAGGGCACCTGGGGCCGAACCTCGGAGTGGTGGAGCTGACCATCGCCCTGCACCGCGAGTTCGACTCCCCGCGAGAGGCGATCGTGTTCGACACCGGCCACCAGGCCTATGTGCACAAGATGCTCACCGGCCGCGCCGGCCTCGAGGGCCTGCGCAGCGCTGGGGGAGTGTCGGGCTACCCGGATCGCGGGGAGTCCGAGCACGACGTGGTGGAGAACTCCCACGCCTCGGGCTCGATCGCCTGGGCCCATGGAATCGACCGTGCCCGTCGCCTCGCTGGGGATCCGGCCACCACCGTCGCCGTGATCGGCGACGGTGCGCTCACCGGGGGCGTGGGGCTGGAGGCGCTCAACGAGCTGGCCTCCGACATCGGCACCCGCACCGTGGTTGTCCTCAACGACAACACCCGCTCCTACGCCCCCACGGTCGGCGGCCTCGCCCGGCACCTGCAGGACCTGCGAGACGGCACCGTGAGCGCCGGGGAGGATCTGTTCACCGCCCTGGGCCTGCACTACATCGGCCCCATTGACGGCCACGACCATGCCGCCCTGGCGCCGGCCCTCGCCCAGGCCCGCATCGCCGCGGAGGATCCTGCCTCCTCGGGCGTGGTCCTCCACGTGGTCACCCGCAAGGGCGCCGGATTCGAGCGCGCCGAGGCCGATGTCATGGACCACTGGCACGCCACCGGCCCCTTCGAGATCGAACCGCCCACCGAGGCCGAGGTCTACCCGCCGGCCGATGCCCCCGCCCCTACAACCACCTGGACCGCATGCTTCGGCGAGGCGGTGCTGGAGGCCGCCCGCGCGGACGGGCGCGTGGTCGCCCTCAGCGCCGCCATGGTGGACCCCGTGGGCCTGACCCCGATGCAGCGGGAACTGCCCGGCCGGGTGCTCGACGTGGGCATCGCGGAGCAGCTGGCGATGGACACCGCCGCCGGCCTCGCCCATGGCGGTGCCAAGCCTGTGCTCGCGCTCTACTCCACGTTCCTCAACCGCGCCTTCGACCAGCTGCTGCTGGACGTCGCCCTGCACAGCGAGGACGTCACCGTCACCCTGGACCGCGCCGGCGTCACCGGTGATGACGGCCCCAGCCACCACGGCATCTGGGACCTCGCGGTGACCGCCCAGGTGCCGGGCGCCTCTCTGTGGGCACCGCGCGACGGCGAGCGCCTGGCCGAGGCGCTCCCATCGGCCCTGGGCACCGGTGGCCCGTCGGTGGTGCGCTTCCCGAAGGGCGCCTGCCCGTCAGAACTGCCGGCGACGGCCCGGATCGATGCCGGTGACGTGCTGGCCGGTGATCCCGAGCTGCCGATCGACGTGCTGGTGGTCTCCATCGGCGCCCTCGCGCACCGTGCGGTCGAGGCGGCGCGATCACTGCGCGAGCAGGCGGGGGACGATGGCCCGAACGTGGTCGTCCTCGACCCGGTGCAGGCCCTGCCGCTGTCCTCGTCGATCGTCGACCTGGCGGCCTCCGCGGGTGCGGTGGTCACGGTGGAGGACGGCGTGGCCGAGCGCGGCATCGGCGCGGCCCTCGCGGTGCGGCTCGCACAGCGCGCCACGGTGGGCACCCCGATGCCGCCGGTGCGCACCCTCGGGGTCATCCAGGAGTTCATCCCGCACGCCAAGAGGGATGCGATCCTGGCGGAGAACGGCCTGGACGCGGCGGGGATCGAGGCATCGATACGCTCCGTGCTCGGGTGAGAACGGGGTGAAGACCGCTCGCGCCGACGGCGCGGGGGCGTGCATCCTGGTGCCATGAGCTCCATCTCCCCGACGCCGGACGGCGCGACTGCGCCGGACCCCTCGACCGTGCCGAACGGCCCGACCGCCGATAGCCGCCTTCTCGCCCTGCAGCGTGACTTCCGGCTCACCTCCATCGAGCCGATGAGCCTCACGCGCTTCGCGCGAGTCCATCGTGCGGTGACGTCCACGGGGGAGCACGTCGTGGCCAAGGTGACCGATACTCGGGCAGAGGCGATGGCCAGGTGGACGCGAGCCCTCGCAGATGCAGGGGTCACTGTGGTGAGCGCGGTGGCCGGGCCCCTCGAGCTGGATGGCGACCAGTGGGTGCTCTACCCGTTCATCGACGGGGAGTCCTACACCGGGACCACCGAGCAGATCCGATCCGCCGGTGACCTGCTGGGACGCCTTCACGCGGCGCAGGTGCCCACGGACGGCCTGCGCGCGTACTCCCATCCGGACACCGAGCGTGCCGATGTCGACTCCGATCTCGGCACCCTGCGCGATGTCGTCACCGCGCATCTGCCGTGCGAGGAGGCCGATGCCGCCCAGGCGGGTCTCACTGCCCTCGCCGATCGCTGGTGGGAGCACTCCTGGCCGGCTCTGAGGGCACGGGATGCCGAGCTGCCGCGCACCGGGGTCAGCTCGGACTACAAGGCTTCCAACGTCGTCTTCACCCCGACCGGCCCGGTACTCGTGGATCCCGACAACGGCGGCGTGGAGCCTCGGCTGCTCGACCTGGCGATGGCGCTGGTGCTGTTCCACTGCGAGTGCCCTGGTGCACCGGCCCGGATGATGAACCACGAGGAATGGGAAGTGTTCGCCCGCGCATACGGCGAGCACGTGACGCTCACGCCGGCCGAGCGCGAGCTGTGGTCGGCGGCCGTGGACCACATGTGGTGGGAGGAGGGTACCTGGGTGCTCGAGGACAACGATGAACAGGCCTGGGCGGATCCGGTGCAGGGGGGCTACCTGCGGTCGTTGGCGCTGTGGGATCCGAGCGGGTACCGGCTTCCCTGACCCCGTCTGCCGGATCCGTCCTGCTGCGTTCTGCCCGGAACCCGCTGGGGCATGGTCGTCTCTCGAGCGTGATCGACCGGTCCGGTGCTCCAGGACCCTCCCCATCATGCCTCCATCCACAGACGCAGCTGCGCTGTGTCGAATGTCGGAGGCGCTCGGTACTGTCGTCCCTACCGAATAGATGCTCGAATCCACCGCGAGGGTCGAATCCACTGCGAAGGTCGGATCCGCCGCGAGGGTCGAATCCACTGCGAAGGTCGGATCCGCCGCGAGGGTCGAATCCACGTCGATCGAAGAGGGGCGGCTGTGCACGGGACATCCACGAGCGCTGCGCACGAGTCGCCGCTGCTGAACGCCACCGCGTCGGCGAGCGAAGCAGTCAGAACCCTGGTGGAGCTCGCCTGTGACTGCACAGGGCACGACGCACCCGGCCCCGCTCTCGGCTCGGCCCCTCCCGATCACGCGCTGGTAGAGACCATCGGCCAGATCGAACGCATGAAGAACTCCTTGGATGCTGTTCAGAGCCGATTGGAAGTACAGCTTCGTCATGTGCGGGTCCGAGCCGAACGCGAGGCCGGGCTCCCCGTGGCGAAGGCCGGCAGCGGCGTCGGGCACGAGGTCGGCCTGGCCCGTCGCATCTCCCCGGCGGCCGCCGGGAACCAGCTCAGCCTGCGTCGGGTCCTCGTGGAGTCGCTGCCACGTACCCTCGCGCTGCTGGAGGCCGGAGAGATCTCCGGCTGGGCGGCCGAGGAGGTCTCCCGGGCCGTCATCGTCCTGGACGACGACGAACGCGCCACCGTGGATGCCGAGATCGCTGCCCGCCTGCCGGAGCTCACTGCGCGGGGAGCCGGCCGGGTCGCCCGCGCGGTTGCTGAGCGGCTGAACGCCGAGGCCGCTGTCGAGAGAGTGCGCCGCAGCACTGCTCAGCGCACCGTCACCCAGCGCGCAGCGGGGGAGGGAATGATGCGCCTGACCGCCCTGCTTCCCACCCATGAGGGCGTTGCCGCCTACGCGGCGCTGGCCCAGGCCGCGAGCGCAGCGAAGGCCACGGGCGATCAGCGATCGCGTGGCGCCGTCATGGCCGACACCCTCATGCAGAGGGTCACCGGCACCGCCGAGGGGGAGGTCGTCCCCGTCGAGATCCACCTGCTCATGACCGATACCACCCTCCTGGGGGACGGAGCCGACGTCGCCCTGATCGACGGGCACCCCATCCCCGGCCCGGTGGCCCGGAACCTGGCCCTGACCGGCGCACTGTTCCCCGAGACGCAGCTACGGGATCCCGATGCCGCGGGGGCCGCTCCCTCCGCGGCGCAGCATCGGCCCGCTCCAAGCGCAGCGCCTGCACCGGTGCGGTGGATCCGTCGTCTGTACGCGGATCCGGTCAGCGGTGACCTCACGGCCATCGACGCCCGTCGCCGGGTCTTTGCCGGCCAGGTCCGCGCCTTCATCAGCGCACGCGATCAGCGCTGCCGCGGACCCTGGTGCGATGCCCCGATACGCCACGTGCATCACGTGCACGGGTACGCGAGCGGTGGGGAGACCACCCCCGCCAACGGGGTCGGGACGTGCGAGCGGCTGAACCACGTAGCGGAGCTGCCCGGGTGGAGCACTCGGATCAGCGGCGAGGGAGGTGGCGGTGATCTGATCCTCACAGCACCCAGCGGGCACAGCTACCGGTCCCGTCCGCCGCGCCTGCGGGAGGAGCTGTGCGCTGAGCCATCGGTTTCCGGCGATGCGGGGCACTCGGTGCCGCACGATGAGGGGGCGATGGATCCATGGCAGCCCGAGGGCGCGGGGGAGGAGGACTTCCCCTATCCGCCATGGCAGGTGGTGGAGGAGTGGTTCGTCCCTGACTCCTGGATCCCGGTGGAGGACCTCGAGCCGTTCTGATCGGTCCCGATGGGAGACGTGGCGGCGGCGACGGGATCCGTGGTGCTCGCAGTGGAAAGCGCGATGAACGGTGGGATCACCGGAATAACTGTGCGCTCACAGAAGCACCGGCACACCCGGCCGCGCGGTGAGCACGATCGGATCGCCGTCGGTCACGTACAGGGTGTGCTCGGCGTGGGCGCCGCGGGAGCCGTCCGCCGAGCGCTGCGTCCAGCCGTCGACCTCGTCGACCACCAGCTCATGGGTGGTGGGCATCAGGAACGGCTCGACGGTGATCAGCTGCCCGGCCACCAGCTCGGCGCCACTGCCGGGCACGCCCTTGTTCGGCACGAAGGGCGCCTCGTGCATGGTGCGGCCCACGCCGTGCCCGCCGAACTGCTCGTTGATCGTGTAGCCCAGCCGGTGCGCCTCGTTCATCACCGCGTGGCCGATGTCGCCCACGGTGCTGCCGGCCCGCACCTGACGGATCCCCGCCCACATCACCGACTCGGTGTCGGCGATCAGACGGAGGTCCTCCTCCCGGGCCTCGCCCACCACGAAGGACACGCAGGAGTCGGCCACCCAGCCCTCCACCTCCACGGCGAAGTCCAGCGAGACCAGATCGCCGTCGGCCAGCACCTGGTCGCGGGGCCGGCCGTGCAGCACCCCGTCATTGACCGACGTGCAGATCACGTATCCGAACGGCGATGCCCCGAAGACGGGGTGGTAGTCGATGTAGCAGCTGGTGGCGCCGGCCTCGCGGATCATCTCGTGCGCCCGGGCGTCCACCTCCAGCAGGTTCCAGCCCACGTCCACGGTGCTGCTGAGCTCCGACAGCACCGAGGCCACGAACTGGCCTGCAGGGCGGGCCTGCTCGAGCGCGGGCAGCTCCAGCGTGGAGTCCCGGCGGCGTCGACGGCGCCCGCGGATCATCGGGCGCTCCCGTCCGCCGCGGCGGTGATCCGGCCAGCACGGCCAGGGCCCGCCTCGGAGTCTCCGGGTGCCTTATCGCTGTGCCAGCTCACCAGGCGCGCCCCCACCCAGGCGATCCCGGCCGCGAACAGGGCGGCCCCCAGCAGGTGGAAGAACACCAGCAGCTCGGGCAGTCCGGTGAAGTACTGGACGTACCCGATCACGCCCTGGACCGCGGTCAGCGCCACCAGCGCCCAGGCCGAGACCCGGGCCTGCGCGCTGCGGGGATCGCGGTGCAGGAGCACCAGCAGTACCGCGAGCAGGGCGCAGAACAGCCACACCGAGGCCGCGTGGATCTGGGAGATCAGGCGAGGGTCGATGGCGATGCGTGTGATCTCCCCGTCGTCACCGGAATGCGGGCCGGTGCCGGTGACCAGGGTTCCCAGCACCAGCACGGTGAAGCCGAGGGCGGCGATCGCGGCGTACAGAGCGACCGTCGACCAGGGCACCGTGCGCCGTGCCGTGCCGTCGCCCTCGTACAGGCGCACCACCAGCACGGTGGAGGCCGCGACGATCACCGGCGAGATCAGGAAGTGGGGGCTCACCAGCCCCGGGTGCAGATCCAGCCGCACCACGAAGGCACCGATGATCGCCTGCAGGGCGGTGCCGATCAGCGGAACCCAGGCCAGGCGCCGGAAGCCCGCGCCCTTGTGGCGCAGCCAGCGCCAGGACACCAGCAGCACCGCGATGGCGAAGACCCCCAGCACACCGGTGAGGGTGCGGTTGCCGAACTCCACGAAGGGGTGGATGCCGGCCTCCAGTGTGAGTTCCGGGGTGAACTGCCCGGGCTCGCAGTTGGGCCAGGTGGAGCAGCCCAGCCCGCTTGCCGTCAGGCGCACCGCCCCGCCGGACAGGATGATCCCCATCTGGCAGATCAGGTTCCCCCAGAAGGCGATCGCCGCGATCCGTGCGCGAGATGCGGCAGACCACGAGGGCAGGCGCGGATCGGGCTGGGTGCTGAGTCGGCCGTGCTGCTCGGGCAGCGGATCGGACGGGTGCGGCACGGTGGACTCAGCGGGCTGGGAGGACATGGCGACGATTCTAAGGATGTCGTCTGGACGTTCGGTCCGGCGCAGCAGCGTCGAGGTCGAATGCGATGGAGTCCTCATCCGAATGAGCGGACGACGAGTCGGCTCCGGCGGCCCGGTGCCGAAAACGGACTCAGCTGTCCGTCCAGCGGAACCAGCGGATCACCGCGAGTACACCGCCCACCGCCCACACCAGCAGCACCAGGAACGAGCCGACCATCAGGGCCCCACCGCCCAGGCCCGCCCGCATCAGCTCGCCGAGGGCGCCCGAGGGCAGCAGATCCACCAGACCCCGCAGGATCCGCGGATAGCTGACCAGGGGGAACGCGATGCCACCGACGGAGACGAACAGCAGGAAGAGCAGATTGGACACGGCCAGCACCGCTTCGGTGCGCAGCGTTCCGGCCACCAGCATCCCCAGGGAGCCGAAGGCGACGGTCCCGGTCAGCCACACCGGCACCAGCAGAAGCAGTCCGGTCACCTCGGGGCGCCAGCCCAGCGCGATCCCCAGCAGGCTCAGCACCAGGACCTGGAGCACGTGGACGCCCAGCGTGGCGAGGATCTTGCCGGCCAGGTAGCCGTCGCGGCCCAGGGGAGTGGTGGCGACCCAGCGCAGCACGCCGTTGCGCCGGTCGAAGCCGGTCTGGATGGCCTGGGAGGTGAAGGAGGTGGACACCAGGGCCGTGGCGAGCGTGGCGGCCATGGCGGTGTCAATGGGGGCGACGTCCTCGAGGCGCCCCACCGGGAGCAGGCGCAGGCCGATCAGCACCAGCGCCGGCATCACGATGGCGACCAGGATCTGCTCACCGTTGGTCAGCAGGATGCGCGCTTCCAGCGCGGCGTGCGAGAGGATCCGGCGCAGCGGGGGAGCAGGGGCGATCACGTGGGTGTTCATGCGTCCTCCTCCATCAGGTCCAGCAGGACGCTCTCGAGGTCCGCCGCACCGCCGGCGCCTAGCTCGAGTCGGGCCCCGTGCTTCGCGGCCAGGGACTGCAGGTCAGCGGTGAGGGCATCGAGCGATCCGGGTTCGATGTCACGCAGGGTGGCCTGCAGGCAGGCGGCCCCCCGGCCCGCCTGATGGTCGCTGATGACCTCGTCCACGGAGCCCGAGGCCAGGGCCCTGCCGCGGGCGATCACGCACACCGAATCGGCGAGCCCGGCCACGTCGTCCATGAGGTGGGTGGTGAGCACGACGGCGGTGCCGGTGCGGGCGAGTCCTTTGATGAGGGTGCGCACCCGGCGGCGGATCGACGGGTCCATGCCCGCTGTCGGCTCGTCCAGGAACACCAGGTCAGGCCGGCCGATGATCGCCAGGGCAAGGGCCAGGCGCTGCCGTTGCCCGCCGGAGAGCCGCCGCACCAGGGTGCCGCCGAACTCGTCGATGCCCAGGTGCTGGGCCACCTCGTCCACGTCCAGCGGATCGGCGTGCAGGCTCGCCCCATAGCGAAGCAGGGTCAGGGCCGGTGCACCGGAGGTGAGCCCGCCGTCCTGGATCATCACGCCGACGCGGGCGCGGTGCCCGGGGCCGGCGCGCCAGGGATCCTCGCCCAGCACCCGGACCGAGCCGCCGTCCGGTCGCAGCAGGCCCGTGGCGCAGGAGATGGCGGTGGTCTTCCCGGCGCCGTTCGGGCCCAGCACGGCGGTGACGGCCCCGTGCTCGGCCCGCAGATCGAGCCCGTCCAGGGCCCGGACGGGGCCGTAGGAGAGCGTCAGGTCCTCGGCGACGAGGGCGGGGGTGTCGTTGTGCATGGCGCCCCCATGGTAGGCGGGGCCGGGCGCCCCGGTGAAAAGCGGACACCCGGCCTCGGCCGGGGCACGCGCTCGTAGGTCACCCGTGCATCGACGGGAGCGGCCTCAGCGCCCCTGGAGGTGCAGCGGGGTGTGCTCCGGCTCCACCACCTCGGAGGCCAGCGGGGGCTCGGGGGCGGTGCCACCGGGACCCCAGGTGTCGGTCTCGAAGCGATCGCGGTCGTGCGGCTCCAGGATGTGGCTCATGTCCGGGCCCAGCGGCACGATCTGGGTGGGGTTGATGTCGGTGTGCACGTAGTAGTAGTGCTCCTTGATGTGCTGGAAGTCCACGGTGTCGCCGAAGCCCGGGGTCTGGAACAGGTCCTTGAGGTAGTTCCACAGGTTGGGCATGGTGGCGAGGGTCTGCCGATTGGCCTTGAAGTGGCCGTGGTAGGCGACGTCGAAGCGCACCAGGGTGGGGAACAGCCGTACATCGGCCTCGGTGATCGATGGGCCCATGAGGTAGCGGCGGGTGGACAGGCGCTCCTCCAGCTCGTCCAGCGCCTCCCACAGCAGGTGGTACTCCTTCTCGTAGGCCTCCTGCGACCCGGCGAAGCCCACCTTGTACACGCCGTTGTTGACCCGGTGCAGCATCCAGTCGTTCAGCTCGTCGATCTCGGCGCGCAGGTGCTCCGGGTAGAGGTCCGGTGCGCCCTCCCGCTGGAACTCGGTCCACTGGCTGCTCAGGTCCAGCGTGATCTGTCCGAAGTCGTTGGTGACCACGGCGCCGTCGCGGGTGTCCACGATGGCGGGCACGGTGATGCCGCGGGGGTAGTCGGGGATGCGCTTGAAGTAGGCCTCCTGCAGGCGCTCGATGCCGAGCACCGGGTCCTTGCCGCCCTCGTCGAGGTCGAAGGTCCAGGAGCGCTTGTCGTGGGTGGGACCGGCGATGCCCATGGACAGGGCATCCTCCAGGCCCAGCAGGCGGCGCACGATGATGGTGCGGTTGGCCCAGGGGCAGGCGCGCGAGACCACCAGGCGGTAGCGGCCGGCCTCGACGGGGTAGCCGTCCTCGCCGTCCTTGGTGATGCGGGTGGGGATGTAGTTCATGTCCCGGTCGAAGGACTCGCCCTTGCGGACGTAGCTGCCCTTTCGGTCGTGCTCGTTGGTCTCCTGCGTGCTCATGGCGTGCTTCTCCTGTCGTGGGACGGGTGTCGGGTTCCGCCCTGATGGTGATCCGCCGTGTGCGGGATCCACCGCCGAGGGACCGTCGGCACCATTATGATTGAAAACTGAAGTAAGCTCAAGAGGGGTGGAGATCCTCACTCGGATCAGTCCCCGACGGTCCCGCATCGAGGTCGGCGATGCGATACGGTTTATGCAAGCAAATGCTTGTGAAATACACACGAGTGCAACAGACGCGAGGCGCGCGTGCCCGATTCGCGACGGGCGCGCGAGGGAGGAGGAGCGCGTGGACCACATCGACAGCGACCAGCGACCCGCCGACCCGGATCTCCGCGACACCCGTGAGCGGCTGATCGAGGCCATCTCCACCCACGGTCCGGTCACCGCGCGTCAGCTGGCCGAGCGCTTCGGTCTCACCAGTGCGGCCGTGCGTCGGCACCTGGCGGCGCTGCTGGCCGACGACGTCATCGCCGAGCACGAGGCCCCTGTGGCCCGCCGCGGGCGCGGCCGGCCCTCCAAGGCGTTCGTGCTCTCGGCCTCCGCGCACGAGTCGCTGCCCGGGGGGTACGACCAGCTCGCCGTGCTGGCCATGGAGGAGCTGGTGCGGGAGGGAGGCACCGATGCAGTGCGGCGCCTGGCCGATCGCCGCGTGGCCGACTGGGAGAGCGAGCTGGAGTCCCTGGTGGTCGATAGGATCGCGCAGGGCGAACGGGTGACCGTCGAGCGCCGGGTCGAGCTGCTCGCGGAGCTGCTCACCTCCCGCGGGTACGCCACCACCGTGCGCCCCCTCACGGTCCCCCTGCCGACAGCCGGTGCACGAGGGCGCTCCCGCCCGCGTACGCTCATGACGGCGCAGCTGTGCCACGGGCACTGCCCGGTCCTGGACGTCGCGTCCGGGCACCCGGAGCTGTGCGAGGCCGAGACCCGCGTCATCTCCCGCATCGTCGGAGCCCCGGTCCAGCGTCTGGCCACTCTGGCCCAGGGAGCACATGCCTGCACGACCCACATTCCGCTCACCGAGGGAAGGACACCATGACGAGCGCACCAGAGCAGCTCAGCCAGGACGAGATCATCGCGTCCATCGGCAACTACGCCTACGGATGGCACGACGAGGACTCGGCCGGCGCCAGCGCCCGCCGAGGTCTGAGCGAGGAGGTCGTCCGTGACATCTCCCGCTTGAAGGACGAGCCAGAGTGGATGCTCGAGCGCCGCCTGAAGGCGCTCAAGCTCTTCGACAAGAAGCCGATTCCGACCTGGGGCCCGGACCTCTCCGGCATCGCCTTCGACACCATCAAGTACTTCGTGCGCTCCACCGAGAAGCAGGTGACCTCCTGGGAGGAGCTACCGGAGGACATCAAGGAGACCTACGACCGCCTCGGCATCCCCGAGGCCGAGAAGCAGCGCCTGGTTGCCGGTGTCGCCGCGCAGTACGAGTCCGAGGTGGTCTACCACCAGATCCGCGAGGACCTGGAGGAGCAGGGCGTCATCTTCGTGGACACCGACACCGGTCTGCGCGAGTACCCGGAGATCTTCCAGGAGTACTTCGGCACCGTGATCCCCGCCGGTGACAACAAGTTCTCCGCGCTGAACACCGCCGTGTGGTCCGGCGGCTCCTTCGTGTACGTCCCCAAGGGCGTGCATGTGGAGATCCCGCTGCAGGCCTACTTCCGGATCAACACCGAGAACATGGGTCAGTTCGAGCGCACGCTGATCATCGCGGACGAGGGCTCGTACGTGCACTACGTCGAGGGCTGCACCGCCCCGATCTACAAGTCCGACTCCCTGCACTCGGCCGTGGTCGAGATCGTGGTGAAGAAGGACGCCCGCGTGCGGTACACGACCATCCAGAACTGGTCGAACAACGTGTACAACCTGGTCACCAAGCGCACCACGGTGGAGCAGGGCGGCACCATGGAGTGGGTCGACGGCAACATCGGCTCCAAGGTCACCATGAAGTACCCGGCCGTGTGGCTGATGGGCGAGCATGCTCGCGGTGAGACCCTCTCGATCGCCTTCGCCGGTCAGGGCCAGCACCAGGACACCGGCTCCAAGATGGTGCACATGGCGCCGCACACCTCCAGCTCGATCGTCTCCAAGTCGGTCTCGCGCGGTGGCGGGCGCAGCTCCTACCGGGGCCTGGTGCAGGTGATGCCGGGCGCCGAGCACTCGGCCTCCACCGTGCTGTGCGATGCGCTGCTGGTGGACCAGATCTCCCGCACCGACACCTACCCGTACGTGGACGTGCGCGTCGACGACGTCCAGATGGGCCACGAGGCCACCGTCTCCAAGGTCTCCGAGGAGCAGCTCTTCTACCTCATGAGCCGCGGCATGGAGGAGACCGAGGCGATGGCGATGATCGTGCGCGGCTTCATCGAGCCGATCGCGCGCGAGCTGCCCATGGAGTACGCCCTCGAGCTGAACCGCCTGATCGAACTGCAGATGGAAGGAGCAGTCGGCTGATGACCTCGTCCGATGTCACCGATGTGAAGGGTGCCGAGAGCGCCGGGGACCCGACGGCGAACGAGGCCGCGGGCAACGCGGCCGGCGCCGCGCCGGTCTCCGCCCAGGACGTCCTGCACGAGTCCGACGCCCGCGACGCGCGCGCGAGCGGGGCCGAGCTGGAGTCCGAGGGCCTGACCATGACCGGCCAGGAGGGCGAGAAGTCCGCCGCGCACGGCGCCGCCAACCGCGGCGACCGCAAGCGCTCCTTCGAGCTCGCCGACCACGAGGTTCCCACCTCCAAGGTCGAGGAGTGGCGCTTCACCCCGCTGCGCCGCTTCGCGCCGCTGTTCGAGGACGTCGCCACCGACGACCGCGAGGGCGACCCGGCCCTGGACTACCAGGTGGAGATCCCGCAGGGTGTTCCCGATGTCGCGAACCTGGCCCCCGGCCAGGCCCCCCGCGGCACCGTGCTGGTGCCCGAGGACCTCACCAGCGCCGTGGCCTCCGCCCGCTGCGAGCAGGCCCTGCACCTGGTGGCCCCCAAGGGCACCGACGTGGCAGAGCCCTTCCGGGTCGCGATCACGGGCAGCGGTGCCGACCGCCGCGGCAATGCCCACATCGTGCTGGAGACCGAGGAGTCCTCCTCGGCCACCTTCGTGCTGAACCACACCGGCAGCGCCCAGTACGCGCAGAACGTGGAGATGGTCGTCGGCGACAACTCGCAGATGACCGTCATCGCCCTGCAGGACTGGGACGACGATGCGCTGCACATCGCCCGCCACCACGCCCGCGTGGGCCGCGACGCGAAGCTCAAGCACATCGTGGTCTCCCTGGGTGGCAGCGGCGTGCGCGTGGACGTCATCGGTGAGCTGGCCGCCCCCGGCGGCGAGCTGGAGAACCTGGGACTGTACTTCTCTGATGCCGATCAGTTCCTCGAGCACCGCCTGTTCGTGGACCACGCCGCACCGAACTGCACCTCCAACGTCGCCTACAAGGGCGCGCTGCAGGGGGCCAAGGCCCGCTCCGTGTGGGTCGGCGACGTGCTGATCCGCAAGCAGGCCGAGGGCACCACCACCTACGAGCTGAACCGCAACCTGGTGCTCACCGAGGGCGCCCGCGCGGACTCGGTGCCGAACCTCGAGATCGAGACCGGGGAGATCGAGGGCGCCGGCCACGCCGCCGCCACGGGTCGCTTCGACGACGAGCAGCTGTTCTACCTCATGGCCCGCGGCATCCCGGAGAAGGAGGCCCGCCGCCTGGTCGTGCGGGGCTTCTTCGCCGAGCTCATCCAGCAGATCGACGTCCCGGAGATCCGCGAGCACCTCTTCGAGTCGATCGAGAACGAGCTCGAGCGGAGCATGAACTGATGCCCGACGCCTTCGTCCCCGTCGCCACCCTCGATCAGCTCGCCCCGGGCGAGGCGATCGACGTCGTCGCCGGCGGGGTGGAGATCGCCCTGGTGCGCGACGAGGACGGAGGCGTCCACGCCATCGAGGACCGGTGCTCCCACGAGGACGTCCCCCTCTCCGACGGGGACGTCGAGGGCTGCACCCTCGAGTGCTGGAAGCACGGCAGCCAGTTCGATCTGCGCACCGGCCGTCCGCTGCAGCTGCCCGCCGTCCTCCCCGTGCCGGTGCACCCGGTGCGGGTGGACGAGACCACCGGCGAGATCTCGGTCGACCCGACCGCGACCCTCGCCCCCTGAACATCCCCGTACAACGAATGCCAGGTCGAAGCGCCTGGCCGCACAGCTGAGGAGAACCACCGCATGTCGATCCTGGAGATCAAGGACCTCCACGCCACCGTCGAGACCCCCGAGGGCACCAAGGAGATCCTCAAGGGCGTCGACCTGACCATCAAGGCGGGCGAGACCCACGCCATCATGGGCCCCAACGGCTCGGGCAAGTCCACCCTCGCCTACGCGATCGCCGGCCACCCCAAGTACGAGATCACCTCCGGCTCGGTCACCCTGGACGGCGAGGACGTGCTGGAGATGAGCGTCGACGAGCGCGCACGCGCCGGCCTCTTCCTGGCCATGCAGTACCCCGTCGAGGTGCCCGGAGTGACCGTCTCGAACTTCCTGCGCACCGCCAAGACCGCCATCGACGGCGAGGCCCCCGCACTGCGCACCTGGGTGAAGGACATGAAGGGTGCCATGGCGGACCTCCGCATGGATCCCGCCTTCGCCGAGCGCAACGTCAACGAGGGCTTCTCCGGCGGCGAGAAGAAGCGCCACGAGGTCCTGCAGATGCAGCTGCTCAAGCCCGGCATCGCCATCCTCGACGAGACCGACTCCGGCCTGGACGTGGACGCGCTGCGCATCGTCTCCGAGGGCGTCAACCGCGCCAAGGAGAACACCGACGTGGGCATCATGCTGATCACGCACTACACCCGCATCCTGCAGTACGTGAAGCCCGACTTCGTGCACGTGTTCGTCGACGGGAAGGTCGCCGATCAGGGCGGCCCCGAGCTCGCCGAGCGCCTCGAGTCCGAGGGCTACGACCGCTACCTCACCCCCACCGCCTGACCACGGAGGAGCCATGACAGAGACCAGCGCACCCGGTGCCTCCGAGCACGCGACCGCTGAGCAGGTTTGGGAGGCGATGAAGGATGTGATCGATCCCGAGCTGGGGATCAACGTCGTCGACCTGGGCCTGGTCTACGGCATCACCGTCGAGGAGGGCAACGCCGTGGTGGACATGACCCTCACCTCGGCCGCCTGCCCGCTGACGGACCTGCTCGAGGAGCAGACCTTCGCGGCTCTGGACCCCATCACCGAGTCCCACCGCATCAACTGGGTGTGGATGCCGCCGTGGGGCATGGAGAAGATCACCGAGGACGGCCGCGAGCAGCTGCGCGCGATCGGGTTCAACCTCTGATCCGATCCGCTGAGCCGGCCACAGCGATCGGAAGGGCCGCAGCGTCCCTGTGGACGCTGCGGCCCACCCCTCCCAGGTCTGTATACAATCCGGGGATCGACGTGGAGAGGTGACCTGTGGATCTGTGGAGCATCGCGCTGCTCGCGCTGATGGGCGTGCTGGCTGGCATCATCAATGCCGCGGTCGGCTCAGGCTCGCTCCTGACGCTGCCGGTACTGCTCGCCCTCGGGCTCCCGCCCGGTGAGGCGGTGCGCACGAACACGGTCGGCATGTCCTTCGCGACCATTGGATCGGTGCTCGGGTTCCGTCGGGAGATCGCGGCGGAGCGGGCGCACGTTGGACCGCTCACGCTGGTCACGGTGCTCTGCGCAATGGTCGGCTCGCTGCTGCTGCTCTTCTCTCCCTCCAGCGCGCTGGACGTGGTGGTGCCGGTCCTCATCGTGGTCGCGCTCGTGCTCGTCGTGCTGCAGCCGACGATCACCCGCCGCATGGCCGCCCGGCGGGCTCGCCGCGCGACGGATCCGCAGGTGTCGACGGCTCTGGCGCAGACGGGCGCAGATGCCGAGGGCCCTGTCGGAGCCGCCTACCGCCGACCCGAGGTGATCGCGCCGATGGGTCTTGCCGCGGTCTACGGCGGCTACTTCACGGCGGCCCAGGGCATTCTCTACACGGCGATCCTCGGCACGATGACCGGTCGCTCGCCCAAGGCGATCAACCCGGTGAAGAACCTCATGCAGCTGGTGGTGAACATCGCGGCCGCCGTCGTCTACATCAGCGCGTTCGTGCTGGTCGGGTCGACGATCGCTTGGTGGGGCGTGCTCACGCTGGCCGTCTCGGGCCTCATCGGGGGCTTCGCCGGCTCGCACATCGCCAAGCGGTTGCCCAACAGCGTGCTGCGCGCCGCGATCGTCGTCGTGGCCCTCGCAGCCCTCTTCCGGCAGCTCCTGGGCTGACCCTCCTGCGGCCCGGCTCGATCAGTCGGGGAGGTCCGCGAGTCCCGCGAGGAACGCATCGCGGCTGCGGACCAGGTGATCGCGCATCGCCTCGGCGGCCCCCTCGACGGCCCCGTCGGTCACCAGCTCGAAGATCCGCCGATGCTGCGTCCACGTGGACGAGCCGCGATTGGCGGTGTAGCCGCCGTGGGTGGCGTGCATCCACTCGATCCTGCCGCCGATCCGCTGCAGCAGATCAGACAGCACCGGGCGCTGCGCCAACAGGGCGATCCCCTGGTGGAAGTGCAGGTTCGCCGAGGCGATCTGCCGCGCATCGCGACGCTCGACCCCCTGCTCACCGTCGCACAGCGAGGACTCGACCTCCGCCAGCAGCGCGGCGGACCTCTCCCCGGGCTCGGTGTCGTCGCGAAATCGCTCGGCGGCGCTGCGCACCATGGCGACCTCGAGCACGATGCGCAGATCGAACAGTTCAGCGGCGTCGGCGTAGGGCGGACTGGCCACGCGCGAGCCGACGTTCGGCGTCGAGATCACGAAGCCCTCTCCGGTGAGGGTCTGCAGCGCCTCGCGCACCGGGATGCGGGAGACCCCGAACTCCTCAGCGAGGGCCACCTCCCGCAGCGGTGTCCCGGCGTCGAGCCGCGCCTCCATGATGCGCGAGCGCAGCTCATCGGTCACGCTGCGCGCAGCATGGTCAGACACTCATGAACTCCCTGCCCGGCACCGATTCGATCAGTCCCCGAGTGTAGTCATGCTGAGGGTTCGTGATGACGTCCCTGACCGGTCCGGTCTCGACGACGCTGCCGGACCGCATGACCACGACGTCCTCGGCGAGCTCCGAGACCACGGCGAGGTCGTGCGTGATGAACAGGCAACTGATGCCGAGCTCCCGGGTGAGTCCGCCGATCAGGGTGAGGATCTGATCCTGCACGAGCACGTCGAGGGCGGAGACCGCCTCGTCGCACACCAGCAGCTGCGGGCTCGAGGAGAGCGCACGGGCGATGGCGACGCGCTGGCGCTGTCCGCCGGAGAGCTGGCTCGGATGGGCGTGCGCCAGATGCGCGGGAAGGGCCACCTGTTCGAGCAGGGTGCGCACCCGCTCCCGCCGCTCACCTCGATCACCGATGCCGAAGACGTCGAGCGGCTCCCGGATGATCTGCTCCACGGTCCACATGGGGTTCAGCGAGGAGTAGGGGTCCTGGAAGACGGGCTGGGTGAAGCGCCGCAGCTGCTTCATCTCCCGGCGGGAGGCGTCCGTGACGGAGCGGCCGTCGAGCAGCACGTCGCCGCTCGTCGACGTCTCGAGCCCGAGCACGATCGAGGCGAGCGTCGACTTCCCGGAGCCGGACTCGCCGATGATCGCGGTTGTCACACCGCGGCGCGCGCGGAAGCTGATCCCGTCGACCGCCCGGACCTCGCCGCGGGCCGAGCCGCGCATGCGGAACACCTTGGTGAGGTCCTTCACCTCCAGCACGTATTCCGACTCGGCCACCGGCGGCGTCGAGGAGAGGTTCGTGAGCACGGGAGAGGCGTCGACGAGCTCGCGGGTGTACGGGTGCTCCGGGTGGCGCAGCACCTCGCCTGGCAGGCCGCGCTCGACCAGCTCGCCCTCGTGCATCACGGCGATGCCGTCGGTGCGGTCCGCCGCGACGCCCAGATCATGGGTGACGAACAGCAGTGACATGCCGCGCTGTTCGACCAGTCGCTCCAGGTGGTCGAGGATCTGCTTCTGCACCGTGACGTCGAGCGCGCTGGTGGGCTCGTCCGCGATGACGATGTCGGGATCGCCAGCGAGGGCGATCGCGATGAGGATCCTCTGCCGCATGCCGCCGGAGAACTCGTGCGGGTACTGGCGGGCGCGCCGCTCGGCCTCGGGGATCCCCGACTCGGTCATCAGGCGGATGACGTCGTCGTGGATGCTCTGCTTGTCGGTCTGCCCATAGGCGCGCAGGGCGTCGGCGATGTGGTCACCGACCCGCATCGTCGGGTTGAGGTTCGACATCGGATCCTGCGGCACGAGCGCGATGCGACGCCCCCGCAGCTGCCGCCATTCGGCAGCGGTGGCGCCGACGAGCTCCTGGCCGCGGTACCGGATCGAACCGCCGGTGATGCGGCCCTCGCCGGGCAGCAGGCCCAGCAGCGCGGCGATGGTCGTCGACTTGCCGGATCCGGAGCCGCCGACGATCGCCATCTTCTCGCCCGGGGCCAGCACGAAGCTGATGCCCTTCACCGTGGGCTCCGCGCTGCGGCCGTAGGTGATCTCGAGGTCGGTGACCTCCAGCACGTGCTCATCGGTGCTCATTGCGGATTCCTCCTCGCTGCCTGCGCTGTGGGTCATCGCCGTCACCGACCCACCGCGTAGCCCTGCTCGCCGCGCGGGTTCGCGGCGGCGCCGAGCAGACCGGTCGACGGATCCCGGGTGACGGCGGAGAGGCGTCCGAGCGCCCAGTCGCCGGCGCGGACGATCCGGTGTCCGCGCGCCTCGAGACCGGCGATGACCTCGTCGCCGATGCGGTCCTCGACCACGGACTCGCCGGGCGCCCAGGTGCGCGGCCAGAAGCTGTCGACCATCGAGGTGGTGTGCAGCATCGGCGCTTCGATCGCCTGCTGCGGGGTGTAGCCGCCGGCGAGCACGCGCAGCAGGAACAGCAGCTGCCACTGGTCCTGCTGGTCCCCGCCCGGCGTGCCCACCGCGATGACCGGCTCCCCGTCGCGCAGGACGAGCGTCGCGCTGAGCGTGGTGCGGGGCCGCGCCCCGGGCCGCAGGGCCGACGGCGAGGACTCCTCAAGCCACATCATCTGCAGACGAGTGCCCAGGCAGAAGCCGAGCTCGGGGATCGTCGGGGAGGACTGCAGCCAGCCGCCCGACGGGGTGGCGCTGATCAGGTTGCCCCAGCGGTCGACGACGTCGATGTGGCAGGTGTCGCCGGAGACTTCGCCGGTCTCGGGATCGGCCTTCTCCTCGCCCGCACCGACGCGCACGGTCGGCTCGCCGGCGGAGGCGTCGCCGGTGCCTCCGGCCTGCGCGTACTCCTCGCGGGTCTGCACGTGCGAGAGATCGCCCGGGCGCCCGTGGAGCGTGCCGGGGCGGAGCTTTGCGGACGCCGTCTCGGCGATGAGAGCGCGCCGCGAGGCGACGTACTCGTCGGTGAGCAGCGCGGAGACGTCGGCGTCGGCGCCGAAGAACGCGTCGCGGTCGGCGAGCGCGAGCTTCATCGTCTCCAGGACCAGGTGGGCCCCGCGCTCGGTCGACGGGTCCAGGTCGGCGTCGTCGAACCCGTCGAGGATCCGCAGCGCGATGAGCAGTACGGGGCCCTGCCCCCACGGTCCGGTCTTGGCGATCTCGGCGCCGCGGAAGGTCGCGACGGTCGGCTCCTCGTAGGCGGCCGCGGTCCCGGCGATGTCCTCCCGGGTGATCACCCCCGCGTAGTCACCGCCGTCCGCGTGGCGGTGCGGGGTGCGGACGAACGCGTCGATCGCCTCCGCGACCGGACCGGTGCGCCAGCGGTCCCGGGCGGCGGCGATGCCGGCGGCACGGTCCTCGACGGCGTTCGCGGCATCGACGAGGTCCTGCAGCACGTCGGCGTAACGCGGGTTGGTGATGAGGTCGCCCGCCTGCGGAGCCGCACCGTCCGTCAGCCACAGCTCGGCGGAGCTCGGCCAGTGGGCGAGGAAGAACTCCCGCATCGACGCGATCTGCGCGGCGACCCGCGGCAGGACGGGATGACCGTCGCGGGCGTACCGGATCGCCGGGGCGAGCACCTCCTCCAGGCGCAGCGTGCCGTAGTCCTGCAGCAGCATGAGCCATGCGTCCACGGCCGTCGGCACCGCGGCGGCGAGCGCTCCCGAGCCCGGTACGCGATCCAGACCGAGCTCGTCGCGGTACGTCCGGATGCTCGCCCCGGCGGGCGCGGGGCCCTGGCCCATGAGCACGCGGGGCCGGGAGTCGTCGGCGACAGCGGCGAACACGCCGGTCATGTCCCCGCCGGGGCCGTTGAGATGCGGCTCGACCACGTGCAACACGAACGCTCCGGCGACGGCCGCGTCGAAGGCGTTGCCGCCGCGCTCGAGCATGCCCTGCGCGGTGGCCGAGGCGATCCAGTGCGTGGAGCTGACCATGCCGAAGGTGCCGCGGAGGTCCGGGCGGTGCAGCGGCGACGGGGGTGCGGTGAAGGATGTCACGGGTCAGTGTCCCTTCGAGGAATTGGGATCGAGCGCATCGCGGAGCGCATCGCCGAAGAGGTTGAAGGCGAAGCACATGATGATGATCGTGAGGCCGGTGAGGACCGCCACCGACGGCGCGCGGTAGATGTACTGCTGCGCATCGGACAGCATGATGCCGAGACTCGGGTTGGGCGGCTGGATGCCCAGGCCCAGGAACGACAGCATCGACTCGCCGATGATCGCGGCGGGCAGGATCACGGTGGCCTGCACGATGATCGCGCTGAGCGTGTTGGGCAGGATGTGGCGGCCGAGGATGCGCCACAGCGGTGCGTCGGTGGCGACCGCCGCCTTGACGAAGGACTCCTGCTTGAGCCGCATCGTCTCGCCGCGGACTACGCGGAGGACGTTCGGGATGAACCCGATTCCCAGGGCGATCGCCGCGTTGGAGAGGCTCGCCCCGGAGATCGCCGCCAGACCGACGGCCAGAATGAGGAACGGGAAGGCGAGTGTCACGTCCACGAAGCGGGAGATCACCATGTCGGCGGGCCGCCAGTAGCCGGCGAGCAGCCCCAGCGGCGTGCCGACGGCGACGGCGAGACCCACGGCCAGCAGACCCACCAGCAGGGAGGCCCGCAGTCCGTAAAGCAGACGCGAGAGCACGTCACGTCCCAGGTCGTCGGTGCCCAGCCAGAATCCCTGGGTGAACAGCTGCTGGTACGGGTAGGAGAAGTTGGTCTCGGCGAAGCTGTACGGCGCCAGCAGCGGACCGACGGCCGCGGCGACGAGCACGAGCACGACGAGCACGGTGCCGGCCAGGCCCGCGGGTGTGCTCACGAGCCTCGTGAGGACACCGGAGCGGCGACGGACGGCGGTCCGCGGCTCGGTGACGGTGGCAGTCGTGGTCATGCGCGGGCACCGCCTGTTCGGATGCGGGGGTTGACGACGGAGTACAGGACGTCGACCAGGAAGTTGATGAGCACGTAGGAGAAGGTGACCACGAGCACCACGGCCTGGATCACGGGATAGTCGCGGGAGAACACGGCGTCCAGCGTCATGCGGCCGAGCCCCGGCAGGGCGAAGATCCGCTCGGTGACGACGGCGCCGGAGATGAGGCCGCCCAGCTGGAGGCCGACGATGGTGACCAGCACGATGAGGGAGTTGCGCAGCCCGTAGCGGAACAGCACGCGACGCGGGGCGATGCCGGTGGCGCGTGCGGTGCGGACGTAGTCAGTGCCCATGGTCTCGATGAGGCTCGCGCGGGTCTGGCGGGCGATCACGGCGGCGAGCCCGGTGCCGAGCACGAGCGCAGGCAGTGTCAGGTGGTAGATGCTGCGCACCGGGCTCTCGAAGAACGGGACGTACCCGGAGGCGGGGACGATGCCGAGCATGACCGCGAGGATGAGGATCCCGAGCAGGCCCAGCCAGAAGTTCGGTACGGACAGACCGAGCAGCACACCGGCGTTGGCGAGCAGCTCGTCGGGCTTGCCGCGTCGGCGCTCGGCGTACATGCCGAAGGTGATGCCGATGATGATCGCGACGATGATCGCGTAGACCGACAGCTGCAGGGTCACCGGGATCGCGGCGGCGAGCATCTGGGTGATCTCCTGGCCCGTCCGGGTCGACGTGCCGAGGTCGAAGGTCACGGTGTTGCGCAGGAACGCCAGGAACTGGACCAGCAGCGGTTGGTCGAGTCCGAGGTCGGCGCGGATGGCGGCGAGCTGCTCGGGCGTTGCCTCCTCCCCGGCCATGGCGCGGGCGGGGTCGCCCGGCAGCGCGCGCACGCCTAGGAAGATCACCGCGGCGGAGATCAGCAGCGTGATGAGCGATTCGACGGCGCGAACCGCGAGGAACCGGCCCATGATCAGGTCTCCTTCTCGTCGAGGAAGGCGGCGTGGGACAGGCGCACCACGCCGTCGGCGAAGGTCGCCACGCCCGTCACGTCGGAGCTGAGGGCGGTGAGGCTGCGCTGCCGGTACAGGTAGATCACGGCGTTGACCTCCTGCATGAGGGTCACCGCCTCGCCGTAGGTCGCGGCGCGGTCATCGATCGAGGTCTGCTCGGCGCCGCGGGCCAGCAGGTCGTCCATCTCCGGGGAGCTGTAGCCGGAGTAGTTGTTGGAGGCGTCCGTGGTCCAGAAGTTGTAGGCGTTCCCGTGCGGGTCGACGCGTCCGGACCAGCCCAGTTGCACCGCCTCGAAGTCCCCGCGGTCCTGCGCGTCGAGGATCGCGGTGTACTCGGTCGGCAGGAGGGCGAGGGCGAAGCCCGCTTGGGACAGCTGCGCCTGCATCGCCTGGGCGTAGCGCAGCGCGTCCTGGGAGTTCGAGACCTTCACCTGCAGCGGGTAGGGGATCGGAGCGCCCGCCTCGGCCAGCAGCGTTCTGGCGGCGTCGGGGTCGTACGCGGGCAGATGGTCCGATTCCGGGGTGGAGAACGGGGTGCCGGGGGCGATCGGAGAGCCGGCCGGGGTGTACCAGCCGTTGAACACCGTGTTGGTGAGCGCCTCGCGGTCCAGCGCGATCGACAGCGCCTGGCGCACGCGCGGATCCGTGGCGATCAGCGGCGGGTCGGTGGGGTTGCCGTCGGGGTCCGTGTCGCGCAGGTTGATCGTCAGCGCCTGGTACCCGAGCGAGCCGACCTGCAGCGTGGTGACCCCGCGGGCGGCTTCGAGGACCTCGATGTCCTGGGGGGAGATGCTGTCGGCGACGTGCACGTCACCGCTCTGGACGTTCGCGGCGCGGATGTTGGCATCGGTCATGATCCGGTAGATGATCCGGTCCAGGTGCACGTTGTCGGCGTCGTAGTACAGCGGGTCGCGCTCGAGCTCGATGGAGGTCTGCGGCACCCGTCCCACGAAGCGGAAGGCCCCGACGCCGACGGGATGATTGCCGACGTCGTCGCCCATCTCCTCCACGGCCTTCGGGGAGAGAATCATGCCGGCGCGGTCCGCCAGAGCAGCGGTGAACGGGGAGAACGGCGCGGAGAAGGTCACCTTGACGGTGTGCTCGTCCACGGCCTCGACCGTGTCCACCGGCCCGAGCTCGGACTTGCGCGAGGACGCCTCGTGCGTGAGGTGGCGGGTGAGCATCGCCGCGACGGCCGCGGCGTTGAACGGCTCGCCGTCGCTGAACACGGCATCGGTGCGCAGCGGGAAGGTCAGCGTCAGGCCGCCTTCCTCGATGGTGGGCAGCTCGGTGGCGAGCATCGGCACGATCTCGCCGTCGCTGTCGATGTCGTAGAGCTTCTCGCACATCGGCTGCATGACGTACCGGGTGTAGAGCGACGAGGAGGTCGTCGGATCCAGCCGGTCCGGCTCCGAGGAGAGCGCCATCACCAGATCGCCGCCCTCGCGCACGCCCGACGTCGGCTCGCCCGTGCCGACCACGTTGGGTCTGTCCGGCGGCGCCTCGAGCTCCTGCCTCGGCACGCAGCCGGCGGCGAGCAGGGCGGCGGTGCCCGCGGTGACGACGGTTCGCCTTCTCAGCATGGTGACTCCCTTCGGGGTCCGCCCGCAGAACCTGAGGACTCGTTGTATACAATCTGGATTCCCGGAGGTTAGGTGCTGCATGTGATCTGGGGAGCTGTGTGCCACATCGTGAGACGACGGGGGCCCGCCACCTCGCGGTGACGGGCCCCCGTGCAGATCAGGTGCGTTCGATCAGCTTTCCAGCACGTCTTCGAGCGGTGCGACCTCGATGTCGTGCGCCTCGCCGACGCCGTCGTGGTACAGCTTGCCGTTGTAGGTGTGCAGGCCCTTGGCCAGTGCCGAATCCTGTTTCAGGGCGTCCAGGCCCTGGCTGTTCGCCAGCTTCACCACGTACGGGATGGTGGCGTTGTTCAGCGCCTTGGTGGCGGTGTTCGGCACGGAGCCGGGCATGTTCGCCACGCAGTAGTACACGGCGTCGTGGACCTTGAAGGTGGGAGCGTCATGGGTGGTGGGCTTCGAGTTCTCGAAGCAACCGCCCTGGTCGATCGCGACGTCCACCAGCACGGCGCCCGGCTTCATCTGGGACACCATCTCGTCGGTCACGAGCTTGGGGGCCCTCTTCCCCGGGATCAGCACCGAACCGATCACGACGTCGGCACCGGTGACCAGCTCGGTGACGTCCAGCTTGCTGGAGTACCGGGTGAGGATGTCACCGTTGTGGACGGTGGAGATCTCGTTCAGCCTGGAGACGTTCACGTCCATCACCGTGACGTTGGCATGCAGGCCGCGCGCCATGATGGCCGCCTGCTCGCCCACCACGCCGCCACCGATCACGACGACCTTGGCCTCGTCGGTGCCGGGGACGCCGCCCATCAGCTTGCCGGAGCCGCCCAGAGGGCTCATCAGATGGTAGGCGGCCACCTGGGTGGCCAGACGGCCGGCGATCGCGCTCATCGGGGCCAACAGCGGCAGAGAACGGTTGGGAAGTTGGACGGTCTCGTAGGCCACGGAGGTGATCCTGCGCTCCATCAGGGCCTCGGCCAGCGGCTTGTTGGCCGCGAGGTGCAGGTACGTGAAGAGCAGCTGCCCCTCGCGCATGCGCTCGTACTCCTCCTCGAGCGGCTCCTTGACCTTGACGATCAGGTCGGCCTGCTCCCAGACCTTGTCTGCCGAATCGAGGATCGTGGCCCCGGCGGCGCGGTACTCGTCATCGGTGACGCCGGCACCCACGCCGGCGCCGGTCTCGACCACGACCTCGTGGCCGCGGTTCACCAGCTCGTACACACCGGCGGCAGCAAGGCCGACCCGGTTCTCGTTGTTCTTGACCTCGCGGGGAACGCCCACTCGCATCTCTCGTGCCTCCTTGCCTGGAAAGACGGTCGCTGGACACGGCCGTGCCGGATCAGCTTCTCACGAAAGCCCCCCTGGCGGCCCTGGCTGAGGGTCCGACGGGGAGAAGCCCGTCACAACCCGCGGGAGGCGTCCTGCCTGCGCCTACACTCGTACCCGGCCCTCCGGCCGCATCCCTGCCTGCCCCGGTGCCTGACGAAAGCGAGCCCCTAGGTGATCACCGTGCACGACCTCGCCGTCCGCGTCGGCGCCCGGCTGCTCATGAGCGAGGTGAGCTTCCAGGTGGTGGACGGTGACCGCGTGGGACTGGTGGGCAGGAACGGAGCCGGCAAGACCACGCTGACCAAGGTGCTCTCCGGCGCGATCCAGCCCACCGAGGGCACCGTCGAGGTGAGCGGGGAGCTGGGCTACCTGCCGCAGGACACCCACAGCGGCGACGACTCCGAGACGGTCATCTCCCGGATCCTGTCGGCCCGGGGCCTGGACGACGTGCTGCGCCGCCTGCGCCGCGCGGAGGAGGAGATGGCCGACATGAGCCTGTCCGAGGCCAGGCGCGAGAAGGCCATGAACCGCTACCCGCGTCTGGAGGCCGAGCTCGATGCCGTCGGCGGATACGCAGCCGAGGCCGAGGCCAAGCGCATGGCCGCCAACCTCGGGCTGCCCAATCGTCTGCTCGAGCAGGAGCTGGGCACCCTCTCCGGTGGCCAGCGGCGGCGCGTGGAGCTGGCCCGCATCCTGTTCTCGCAGGCCACCACCATGATCCTCGACGAGCCCACCAACCACCTCGATGCGGACTCGGTGGTGTGGCTGCGTGAGTACCTGATGAGCTATCGCGGCGGGCTGATCGTGATCAGTCATGACGTGCAGCTGGTGGAGCAGGTGGTGAACAAGGTCTTCTACCTCGACGCCAATCGCGCCGTGATCGATGTGTACAACATGGGCTGGAAGCAGTATCTGCGCCAGCGCGAGGACGACGAGAAGCGCCGCCGGCGGGAGCGGCTCAGCGCCGAGAAGAAGGCCTCCGCCCTCACCGCCCAGGCCGAGAAGATGCGTGCCAAGGCCACCAAGGCGGTGGCGGCCCAGAACATGCTGCGCCGTGCCGAGCGGATGCTGGAGAGCACCGAGGGGGAGCGGCAGAAGGACCGCGTGGCCTCCCTGCGCTTCCCCAAGCCCGCGCCGTCGGGGAAGACACCGCTGATGGCGGAGGGGCTCTCGAAGTCCTACGGCAGCCTGGAGATCTTCACCGACGTGGACCTGGCCATCGACCGCGGATCCCGCGTCGTGATCCTGGGGCTGAACGGGGCGGGCAAGACCACGCTGCTGCGGATCCTGGCCGGAGTGGACCAGCCGGACACCGGGAGCATCCTCCCTGGGCACGGCCTGCGCATCGGGTACTACGCCCAGGAGCACGAGACCCTGGACCTGGACCGTACCGTGCTGGAGAACATGATGAGCGCGGCCATCGAGCTGCCCGAGGTGGAGGCCCGCAAGATCCTGGGCTCCTTCCTGTTCTCCGGCGACGACGTGCACAAGCCCGCCCGGGTGCTCTCCGGCGGGGAGAAGACCCGCCTGGCCCTGGCCACCCTGGTGGTCTCCAGTGCGAACGTGCTGCTGCTGGACGAGCCCACCAACAACCTCGATCCCGCCAGCCGCGAGGAGATCCTCGGGGCCCTGGCAGCCTTCGAGGGGGCAGTGGTGCTGGTCTCGCACGATCCCGGCGCCGTCACAGCGCTCTCCCCGGAGCGCGTGCTGCTGATGCCCGACGCGGTCGAGGACCTGTGGAACGCGGAGTACGAGGAGCTCGTGCAGCTGGCCTGAGCCGGTTCCCCCTCCCCGAGCGGTGGGGGTGACCACCCCTGGATCGGGCGGGGGCCGGATGGGCCTCCCTGGTGGTCCACCCGGCGGCAATCAGTTCGTGAGAGCTGATTCGTGAAGTACAGCGCAATACAGCTGTGCAATGCTAGGGTGCGGGCATGCACGTGCTGCTGCTCGCCCCCTCCCGATCCGCCTCCCGGGCCGGCCGGTCCGATCCCGTCGCAGAGCTGGGCGAGGCCCTGGCCCCGCTGGGGCTGCGCCGTCCGCTCGAGCGCACGATGGGGGAGGAGGCCATCGTGGTGCTCGACCGCGCCGAGCAGGCCGTCGAGGCGATCTGCACCACCGCCGAGCTCGGGGGCTGGTGCGTCGGACTCGGCGTGGGCGGAGTCGACGCCCCGCTGCCGGCCGAGGTGCGAGCCCTGCGCGGGCCGGCCGTGGACGCCGCGCGCCAGGCGCTGCGGGCCGCCCGTGCCACGGCCCAGGTGCCGCTGTCCGTCCGCGCGGGCGATCCCCGTCACGCTGCCACCGCGGCCGATGCGGAGGCCGTGCTGCGCCTGATCGGATGGATGATCGCCACCCGCAGCACGGGCCAGTGGCGCGTGGTGCGGGCGCTGCGCGGGAATCCCCAGCTCACCCAGCGTGACCTGGCCGCCCTGCTCGGCATCACCCAGCAGACGGTCTCCCGCTCGCTGAAGACCAGTGGCTGGCGCGAGGAGAGTGCGGCGCACCCGCTGCTGGTGCGCCTGCTGGCCATGATCGATCTGACCTCATGACGGCGCGCTATCCTTAACCAGCGCTCGCGGCCCGCCCCGAGCAACCAGCGCTCGCGGCCCGCCCCGAGCGGTCCACCGAACCACGCCTGCCGGCCCTGCGGCCCGGGTGGGCAGCTACGAGGAGATCCATGGCGACGACGAACGACCTCAAGAACGGAATGGTCCTGAAGCTGGACAGCCAGCTGTGGAGCGTTGTCGAGTTCCAGCACGTCAAGCCCGGCAAGGGCCCGGCCTTCGTGCGCACCAAGCTCAAGAACGTCCTGTCCGGCAAGACCGTGGACAAGACCTTCAACGCGGGGGTGAAGGTGGAGACGGCGACGGTGGACCGTCGCGACATGCAGTACTCCTACCTAGATGGCGACATGTACGTGTTCATGGACACCTCCACCTGGGAGCAGACCAACGTCACCTCCGAGGTCGTCGGCGACGCCAAGGACTTCATGCTCGAGGGGCAGGACGTCATCGTCGCCTTCCACGAGGGCACCCCGCTGTACATCGAGCTGCCGGCCTCCGTGGTGCTCGAGATCACCTTCACCGAGCCGGGCCTGCAGGGCGACCGCTCCAGCGGCGGCACCAAGCCCGCCACCGTGGAGACCGGCCACGAGATCCAGGTCCCCCTGTTCCTGGAGCAGGGCACCAAGGTGAAGGTGGACACCCGCTCGGGCGACTACCTCGGGCGCGCCTGACGTGACCGACACCCCCGGCGCGGCCCGCAGGACCCAGAAGGACCCGGGCCTCCCCCTGCCCGGCAGGGAGGGGGAGGAGGTGGCCTTCGAGCGCACCGTTCCCGCCCGCACCGACCGCCTCACCGGCCGCAGTCGCGACCGCATCCGCGCGATCGACGTGCTCTACGAGGCCGATGCGCGCGGTCGCGCTGTGCGCGAGGTCCTCGAGGACCGCATCGCCCGCACCGCCGCGCAGTCGCCGCTGCCGCAGTGGTCCCGCGAACTGGTGTCGCTGTACGCCCAGCACGCCGAGGAGATCGACGAGCAGCTCGCCACCCATTCCCGGGACTGGCCCCTGCAGCGCATGCCCGCGGTGGATCGAGCGATCCTACGGCTGGGGGCGGCCGAGGTGGTGCACGGCCCCGAGGAGCCTGACACCCCGCGCGGCGTGATCGTGGGCGAGTACACGAAGATCGCCGAAGTGCTGTCCACGGAGGGCTCCCCCCGGTTCGTCAACGGCCTGCTGCAGCGCCTGCTGGACATGCGCAGCATGCTCGGCTGAGACCGCACTACACTGCGCACGAACCACCTGAACGCCACCACCACCCTTTAACAACGCGTCCTGTGAGGCGCCCAAGGGAGAGCAATGACCGACCAGTCATCGACTGACCATCGCAGTCGGGTGCTGGGCACGGAGGAGATCCGCCGTGCCCTGACCCGCATCGCCCACGAGATCCTCGAGAGCGGCCACGGCGCCGAGGACCTGGTGCTGCTGGGCATCCCGCACCGCGGCGTCCCCCTGGCCCGCCGTCTGGCGGAGAACATCGTCCGCGCCGAGGGCCTGGGCGGCGACATCGAGCAGCTCCACGGCTCGCTGGACATCACCCTGTACCGCGACGACCTGCGCAAGCACCCCACGCGGGCACCGAGCCCCACCCGCATCCCCCGCGAGGGAATCGACGGCCGCACCGTGGTGCTGGTCGACGACGTCCTCTACTCGGGCCGCACCGTGCGCGCCGCCCTGGACGCCCTCAGCGCCATCGGACGCCCCGCAGCGGTGCGCCTGGCGGTGCTGGTGGACCGCGGCCACCGCGAACTGCCCATCCGAGCCGACCACGTCGGCAAGAACCTCCCCACCTCGCGCTCCGAGCGGGTGTTCGTCCACCTCACCGAGACCGACGGCGAGGACTGCGTCGACATCGTGCGACCGGCGGGTGAGGACCAGGCATGAGGCACTTCATCTCCATCGCCGATCTGGACCGCACCGAGGCCGTCGCCCTGCTCGCCACCGCCGAGCACATGGCAGCCACCCAGTCCCGCTCGATCCGCAAGCTGCCCACCCTGGTGGGATCCACCGTGGTGAACCTCTTCTTCGAGGACTCCACGCGCACCCGCATCAGCTTCGAGGCCGCCGCCAAACGGCTCTCGGCCGACGTCATCAACTTCTCGGCCAAGGGATCCAGCCTGTCCAAGGGCGAGTCGCTCAAGGACACAGCTCTGACCCTGCAGGCCATGGGTGCCGACGCCGTCGTGGTGCGCTCGGCCTCCTCGGGTGCCGCGCACCAGCTCGCCCATGCCGGGTGGATCGACCAGCCGATCATCAATGCCGGTGACGGTGCCCACGAGCACCCCACCCAGGCCATGCTGGACGCCTTCACGCTGCGCCACCACCTGCGCCCCGGCGACCCGAACGGGGGGCTGGACGGCCTGCACGTGGTCATCGTGGGCGATGTGCTCCACTCCCGGGTGGCCCGCTCCAACATGCTCCTGCTGACCCTGCTGGGAGCGAGAGTCACCCTGGTCGCACCGCCCGCCCTGCTTCCCGTCGGCGCGCACGCCTGGCCCTGCGAGGTCCTCTACGACCTCGACGAGGCCCTCGCGGCAGGCCCGGACGCCGTGATGATGCTGCGGGTGCAGCGCGAGCGGATGGTGGGCGGGGGCTTCTTCCCCACCGAGGGCGAGTACAGCCGCCGCTACGGGCTCAGCACCCAGCGGGCCGCACGCCTGCCCGACCACGCCATCGTGCTGCATCCCGGCCCCATGAACCGCGGCTTCGAGATCGCCGGGGACGTCGCCGACTCCGACCGCAGCGTGATCGTCGAACAGGTCGCCTCCGGCGTGTTCGTCCGCATGGCCGTGCTCTACCACCTGCTCGCCACCGATGACCGGGAGGACGCCCGATGACCACGAACCTCACCCCACCGCCCCCGGCCCCCGTCCTGGTGCGCGGCGGCTCCCTGTACGGCGACGAGCGCACCGACGTGCTGCTGGTCGGCGGCCTGATCCAGGAGATCGGCCCTGATCTGACCGCACCCGAGGGCACCGAGATCATCGACGCGGAGGGCTGCGTGGTCCTGCCCGGCCTGGTGGATCTCCACACCCACCTGCGCGAGCCCGGCGGCGAGGAGTCCGAGACCGTCGAGACCGGTACCCGTGCCGCGGCCCGGGGCGGCTTCACCGCCGTCCACGCCATGGCCAACACCACGCCCGTGGCCGACACCGCCGGGGTCGTCGAGCAGGTGGCCCGCGCCGGTGACAGCGCCGGCTGGTGCACCGTGCGGCCTGTCGGCGCGGTCACCGTGGGCCTGGCGGGGGAGCGGCTGGCCGAGCTCGACGCGATGGCCAGCTCCCGCGCCCGGGTGCGGGTGTTCAGCGACGACGGCAAGTGCGTGCACGATCCCGTGCTGATGCGCCGTGCCCTGGAGTACGTGAAGGCCTTCGACGGGGTCATCGCCCAGCACGCCCAGGACCCCCGCCTGACCGAGGGCGCGCAGATGCACGAGGGGGTGGTCTCCGCCGAGCTGGGCCTGACCGGCTGGCCGGCCGTCGCCGAGGAGTCGATCATCGCCCGCGACGTGCTGCTCGCCCAGCATGTCGGCTCCCGCCTGCACGTGTGCCACCTGTCCACCGCAGGCAGCGTGGACATCGTGCGCTGGGCCAAGCAGCGAGGCGTCGCCGTGACCGCAGAGGTCACCCCGCACCATCTGCTGCTGACCGACGAGGAGGTGCGCGGCTTCGACGCCCGCTACAAGGTCAACCCGCCGCTGCGCACCCAGGCCGACGTCGACGCGGTGAGGCAGGGCCTGGCCGACGGCACCATCGACATCGTCGCCACCGACCACGCCCCCCACCTGCGCGACGCCAAGGACCGCGAGTGGGACCAGGCCGCGATGGGCATGACCGGCCTGGAGACCGCCCTGCCGATCGTGCAGCACACCATGGTCGGCACCGGCGCCCTGAGCTGGCGGGACGTGGCCCGGGTGCTCTCGGAGACCCCGGCGCTGATCGCCCGAGACGAGGACCACGGCCGGGCCCTCGAACCGGGATCGCCCGCCCACCTGCTGGTGTGGGACCCGCGCCCGCGCCGCGCCGTGGACGTCGCCGAGCACGCGTCCCGCAGCGCCAACAGTCCCTACATCGGCCTCGAGCTGCCGGGCATGAACCGTCTGACCGTCCACGCCGGTCGCGTGACCGTGCGCGACGGCGCACTCGTGGAGCGCTGAGCGGATGGATCAGCTCGTACCCGTCCTGATCCTGGCCGCGGTGTTCGCCGGCATCCTGGCGCTGATGCACCTGGGCTGGCGCGGCCGTGGCGTGCGGCAGTCCGCCCTTCCCGCCCCTGCCCCCGACGCGCCCGTCGAGCAGCTCGACCACGGCGTGGACGCGGGTCCCTTCGACGCCGTGTATGTGAGTACCGTGCTCGCGGACCGTCCCTTCGAGCGCGTGGTCGCCCACGGGCTGGGCACCCGCTCGCGGGCCCGGCTCACTCGTGGCACCGCCGGCACCTGGCGCATCGAGAGGGAGGGCGCCCCCTCCTTCACCATTCCCGGTGATGCGGTGACCGAGGTCGCCGCCGCCCCCGGCATGGCCGGGAAGGTGGTCGGCGGGGACGGGCTGCTGGTGATCCGCTGGCAGCACGGCCCGGACTCCACCGAGCTCGACACGGGCCTGCGACTGGCCCATCGCGCCGACCACGATCTGCTCCTGAGGAAGGACCCGTCATGACCTCCCGCACCGACTCCGCCGTACTGATCCTGGAGGACGGCACGGTGGTGCACGGCACCGCCTACGGCGCCCGCGGCGCTCGCCTGGGCGAAGTGGTGTTCTCCACCGGCATGACCGGGTACCAGGAGACCCTCACCGATCCCTCCTACGCCGGCCAGATCGTGGTGCAGACCGCTCCCCACATCGGCAACACCGGCGTCAACACCGCCGACATGGAGTCCCGCCGCGTGTGGGTGCGCGGCTACGCGGTGCGCGAGGCCAGCCGGACGGTCTCCAACTGGCGCAGCGAGCAGTCGCTGGAGGACTTCCTGGCCGCCGAGGACGTGGTGGGCATCGCTGGTATCGACACCCGCATGATCACCCGCATCCTGCGCGAGCAGGGCTCCATGCGGGGCGGCGTGTTCTCCGGCGACGCGCTCACCCGCAGCACCGAGGAGCTGCTGGCGGAGGTGCGCTCGGCGCCCGCCATGGCCGGCGCGGACTTCCTGGCGGAGGTGACCATCGCCCAGCCCGTGGTGCTGGAGCCCGAGGGCGAGGTGATCGGCACCGTGGCCGCCCTGGATCTCGGGATCAAGGGCGCCACCCCCCGCAGCATGCTCGAGCGAGGCTTGCGAGTGCACCTGCTGCCGGCCACCACCACCCTCGAGGAACTGCTGGCCACCGAGCCGGACGCCCTGTTCTGCTCCAACGGGCCCGGGGACCCGGCCGCCGCGGACCACCAGGTGGAACTGCTGCGGGGCGCCCTCGACGCGGGGCTGCCGTACTTCGGGATCTGCCTGGGCAACCAGCTGCTGGGCCGCGCGCTCGGCTTCGGCACCTACAAGCTGAAGTACGGCCACCGCGGCATCAACCAGCCCGTGCTGGACCGCGCCACCGGGAAGGTCGAGATCACCGCCCACAACCACGGCTTCGCCGTGGACGTGCCGCTGGAGGGCGAGCACACGGCCCCGCACGGCGGGGGCCGCTACGGACGGGTCGTGGTCTCCCACGTCGGCCTCAACGACGACGTGGTCGAGGGCATCCGATGCCTCGACATCCCCGCCTACTCCGTCCAGTACCACCCTGAGGCCGCGGCCGGCCCCCACGACGCCGCCTACCTCTTCGATCGTCTTGCCCAGCTGGTGCGCGAGCACCGCGCCGGCTCCGCCGCAGGGAACAAGGAGTCCTGATGCCCCGTCGTACCGATCTCTCCTCCGTCCTGGTGATCGGCTCCGGTCCCATCGTGATCGGGCAGGCCGCCGAGTTCGACTACTCCGGCACCCAGGCCTGCCGGGTGCTGCGCGAGGAGGGCCTGCGGGTCATCCTGGTCAACTCCAACCCGGCCACCATCATGACGGACCCGGACATCGCCGATGCCACCTACATCGAGCCGATCGATCCGGAGGTGATCCGCTCGATCATCGCCGAGGAGCGCCCCGACGCGATCCTGCCCACCCTGGGCGGGCAGACGGCGCTGAACGCCGCCGTGGCCCTCGCCGAGCAGGGCGTTCTGGAGGAGTTCGGCGTCGAGATGATCGGTGCCAGCCTCGAGGCGATCCAGCGGGCCGAGGACCGCAGCCGCTTCAAGGAGGTCGTGGAGCGCGTGGGCGGCGAATCCGCCCGCTCGGTGATCTGCCACTCCATGGACGAGTGCCTGGCAGCGGCGGAGGAGCTGGGCTACCCGATGGTGGTGCGCCCCAGCTTCACCATGGGCGGCCTGGGATCCGGGATGGCCTACGACGAGGACGACCTGCGCCACATCGCCGGCGCCGGTCTCCACTACTCGCCCACCACCGAGGTGCTGCTGGAGGAGTCCATCCTGGGGTGGAAGGAGTTCGAGCTGGAGCTGATGCGCGACCACCGCGACAACTGTGTGGTGGTGTGCTCCATCGAGAACGTGGACCCCGTCGGCGTGCACACCGGCGACTCGGTCACCGTCGCGCCGGCGCTCACGCTCACCGATGTCGAGCTGCAGCAGCTGCGCGACCTGGGCATCGGCATCATCCGCGAGGTCGGCGTGGACACCGGCGGCTGCAACGTGCAGTTCGCCGTGCACCCCGAGACCGGGCGCACCGTGGTCATCGAGATGAACCCGCGCGTCTCGCGCTCCTCGGCCCTGGCCTCGAAGGCCACCGGGTTCCCGATCGCGAAGATCGCCGCCCGCCTGGCCATCGGCTACAGCCTGGACGAGATCCGCAACGACATCACCGGCACCACCCCGGCCAGCTTCGAACCCACCCTCGACTACGTCGTGGTCAAGGTCCCCCGCTTCGCCTTCGAGAAGTTCCCGGCCGCGGACCCCACCCTGACCACCACCATGAAGAGCGTGGGGGAGGCCATGGCCCTGGGCCGCAGCTTCACCGAGGCGCTCGGCAAGGCCCAGCGCTCCCTGGACGTCACGGCGTCCCTGCCGGACTTCCGCGGGGAGGCGCCCACCGCCTCCGAGGTCGCCGCCCTGATCGAGCAGGTGCGCACCCCCACCGACACGCGACTGGTGACCATCGCGCGGGTGCTGCGCTCGGCGGCCGAGGGCATCGTGGACCCCGCCGAGACCATCGAGCGCCTGTACGAGGCCACCGCCATCGACCGCTGGTTCCTGGACCAGATGCTGCAGGTCGCCGAGATCGCCACCCGCATCCGCGAGGCCGAGGTGCTGGACGCGCCCCTGATCATGCTGGCCAAGCGCCACGGCCTGGCTGACGACCAGATCGGACAGCTGCGCCACGTCGACGGCGAGGTGATCAAGGGAGTGCGCGAGGCCCTGGGCATCAACCCCGTCTACAAGACGGTCGACACCTGCGCTGCCGAGTTCGCCTCCCGCACCCCGTACCACTACTCCACCTACGACCAGGAGACCGAGGTGGAGCCGCGCGAGCGCTCCGCCGTGCTGATCCTGGGCTCGGGACCCAACCGGATCGGGCAGGGCATCGAGTTCGACTACTCCTGCGTGCATGCCGCCCTCGCCCTGAGCCGCGCGGAGACGGAGGACGGCCTGGGGTACGAGACCGTCATGGTCAACTGCAACCCCGAGACCGTCTCCACCGACTACGACATCGCCGATCGCCTCTACTTCGAGCCCCTCACCTTCGAGGACGTGCTCGAGGTGTACGAGGCCGAGAAGGCCGCGGGACCCGTGGCCGGGGTGATCGTGCAGCTGGGCGGGCAGACCCCGCTGTCCCTGGCGCGGCGCCTGCAGGACGCCGGTCTGCCGATCCTGGGCACCGATCCTGCCGCGATCGACGCCGCCGAGGACCGCGGCGAGTTCGGTGCGGTGCTCGCGCGCGCCGGTCTGCCGGCCCCGCCCTACGGGACGGCCTGGGCGCTGGAGGACGCCCGCGAGGTGGCGGCCTCCGTGGGCTACCCGGTGCTGGTGCGGCCCAGCTACGTGCTGGGCGGGCGCGGCATGGAGATCGTGTACGACGAGGAGGGGCTGGTCGACTACGTGGCCCGGAACCTCCCCGACGGCGGCCGCGCCCAGGCGCCCATCCTCATCGATCGCTTCCTGGACACCGCGGTTGAGATCGACGTGGACGCCCTGTTCGACGGGGAGGACCTCTACGTCGGCGGGATCATGGAGCACATCGAGGAGGCCGGCATCCACTCGGGCGACTCGGCCTGCACCCTGCCGCCGGTCTCGCTGGGTGAGGAGGTCATCGAGCGCATTCGCACCTCAACCCGCGCGATCGCGGAGGGGGTGGGCGTGCGCGGCCTGCTGAACGTCCAGTACGCACTGTCGCAGGACGTCCTGTACGTGCTGGAGGCGAATCCGCGCGCTTCCCGCACCGTGCCCTTCGTCGCCAAGGCCACCGGAGTGGCGCTGGCCCAGGCCGCCGCGCTGGTCAAGATCGGCCGTTCGATCGCCCAGCTGCGGGAGCAGGGAGTGCTGCCCGCGCAGGGCGACGGCACGGACCTGCCGCTGGACGCACCGATCGCGGTCAAGGAGGCGGTGCTGCCCTTCAAGAGGTTCCGCACCGCTGATGGCCAGGCCGTGGACTCGCTGCTGGGGCCCGAGATGCGCTCCACCGGTGAGGTGATGGGACTGGACAGCACCTTCCCGCTGGCCTTTGCGAAGTCCCAGCTGGCGATCGCCGGACAGGGGCTGCCCTCCTCGGGTGCGGTGTTCGTCTCCGTTGCCGATCGCGACAAGCGCGGGGTGGTGCTGGCCGTCGCGCGACTGGCGGCGCTCGGATTCGAGGTGCTCACCACCGAGGGCACGGGCCGTACCCTGCGGCGCTCGGGGATCCCCTGCCGCATCCTGCGCAAGGCATCCCAGCCCGGGACGGAGCCCAGCGTGATCGATCTGATCGAGTCCGGGGAGGTCACACTGGTGGCCAACACGCCGTCGGGCACGGATGCCCGTGCCGACGGCTACGCCATCCGGGCCGCTGCCACCAGCATGGACATCCCGATCATCACCACGGTGCAGGAGTTCCAGGCCGCGGTGCAGGCGATCGAGGCGCTGCCCGCGGAGCCCTTCACCGTGACCAGCCTGCAGCAGCACACCGAGCGCCTCGAGGCCACCCGAGCCGGATGCGCGCAGTGAGCGCCCCGGCCTCCTCCGGCCCGACCTTCGGGCGGCGGCTGCAGCGCGCGGTCGCGGAGAGCGGACCGATCGTCGCCGGCATCGACCCGCACGCCGCGCTGCTGCGGGACTGGGGGCTCACCGACGATGCCGCGGGACTGCGGGAGTTCTCCCTGCGGACCCTGGACGCGGTGGCCGGGCGGGTCTGCGCCGTCAAGCCGCAGTCCGCGTTCTTCGAACGGCACGGATCCGCAGGCGTGGCGGTGCTCGAGGAGCTGCTCGCCCGGGCCCGCGAGCGCGGTGTGCTCACCGTGCTGGACGTCAAGCGGGGCGACATCGGCTCCACCATGGCGGCCTACGCCCAGGCGCACCTGCAGCCCGGGGCCGTGGCGGAGGCCGATGCGATCACCGTGAGCCCGTACCTGGGGGCCGGCTCCCTGGAACCTGCGGTCGAACTGGCGCGCGAGCACGGGAAGGGTCTGTTCGTCCTCGCCCTCACCTCGAACCCCGGAGCCGAGGCGGTGCAGCACGCACGCACGGCCGAGGGATCCCCGCTCGCCCGGGAGGTGGCACGATACGCCGAGGCGGCCGGGCGCGGGTCCGAGGACGCATGGGGGAGCGTGGGCCTGGTGGTGGGGGCCACCGTCAAAGACTCCTACCGCCGTCTCGGACTCGACCGCGCCGCCCCCACGGTGCCCCTGCTCGCTCCCGGGTTCGGAGCGCAGGGGGCGGGACCTACGCAGCTGCCGGAGGTGTTCGGACCGGCCGCCGCGCGAGTGCTGGTGTGCCTGTCGCGGGGCCTGCTGGCCGCCGGACCACTGCCCCAGGATCTGACGGATCGCGCCGAAGCGCTCAGAAAGATGTACGAAACGGGCAGGATCGACGCGCCCACCTGGTAAGAAGCGTGTCAGGTGTGCGCCCCGCCACCATGATGGGGTTACGCTCTACCCACGCCCGGCGCTCTGCCGGATCCGACTGCGAACGCAACAGAACAAGAGGTAAGAACCGTGGCTCTCCCTCCCCTCACCCCCGAGCAGCGGGCGGACGCCCTCAAGAAGGCCGCTGAGGCCCGTCGTGAGCGAGCGGCGATCAAGGCCCGCCTGAAGGACAGCGCCGGCCGTCGCGGCGAAGAGATCTCGAAGGTCCTCAAGGAGGCCGAGTCCAACGAGGTCATCGGCCGCCTGCGCGTCTCCGCCCTGCTGGAGGCCCTCCCGGGCGTCGGCAAGGTCAAGGCGCAGCAGATCATGGAGGAGATCGGCATCTCCCCATCCCGCAAGATCCGCGGCCTCGGCTCCCACCAGGCGGAGAAGCTCGTCGCGCACTTCTCCGAGTGACCTGCGCTCCGGGGGCCGGCCCCCGCGCGGTGCCGGCCCCGGTGACGGTCCTGGCAGGGCCCACCGCGGTGGGCAAGGGAACCGTCTCGGCCGCCATCCGCGCCCGCTATCCCCAGATCTGGCTCTCGGTCTCCGCCACCACCCGGCCTCCGCGGCCCGGTGAGAGGGACGGCGTCCACTACCGGTTCCTGAGCGAGGACGAGTTCACCGAGCTGGTGGAGTCCGGCCAGATGCTGGAATGGGCCGTGGTGCACGGCCGCCACCGCTACGGCACCCCCCGCGGGCCCGTCGAGCAGGCCGTCGCCGAGGGCCGTCCCGTCCTCCTGGAGATCGACCTCGCCGGTGCCCGGCAGATCCGCGAGACCCTGCCGGACTCCCGATTCGTGTTCCTGGCCCCACCGGACTGGGACACCCTCGTGCAGCGCCTCGTCGGCCGCGGCACCGAGAGCGAGGAGGAACGGGAGCGCCGTCTGGCCACCGCCCGGATCGAGCTCGCCGCCGAGGGGGAGTTCGACGTCACCGTCGTCAACGACACGGTGGACCGCGCCTCCGCCCAGCTGGCGGCGCTGATGGGCGTGGGCGACCTCACCTGACCCCTCCGCACAGCTCCTGGCCCCCTCGCGCCCCGGCGCGTATCCTGGAGTGTCGCACCCACCACTACGAAGGGACTTCCGTGGCTGGAACCGTCGCCCACCCCGAAGGCATCACGAACCCGCCGATCGACGGCCTGCTGGAGACCGTCGATTCCAAGTACGCCCTGGTCCTGTACGCCTCTCAGCGTGCCCGCCAGATCAACGCCTACTACTCGCAGCTCTCCGAGGGCCTGCTGGAGTTCGTAGGACCGCTGGTGGACGTCCACAACCAGGAGAAGTCGCTCTCCATCGCCCTGCGCGAGATCGACGAGGGCCTGCTCACCGTGCGTGAGGTCGACGAGGCCGAGGTGGCCGCCGCGCAGGCGGCCCAGGAGGACGGCCCCGCCCCCCTGGTGCTCGGTGACGACGCCCCCGAGGTCCCGCCCTCGGACTTCACCTTCTGATCCTCGCGAATCCAGCGATCCCATGAACAGCCTCGCCGGTGCCCGCGTCCTGGTGGGCGTGGGCGGCGGCATCGCCGCCTACAAGACCGCGCACCTGGTGCGCGGTCTTGTCGGTGAGGGAGCCGATGTCCAGGTCATCCCCACCGCCTCCTCCCTCCAGTTCGTGGGCACCGCCACCTGGGAGGCGCTCAGCCACCACGAGGTGCTCACCAGCGTGTTCGAGCGCGTCGAGGAGGTCGCTCACGTCCGGGTCGGCCAGCAGGCCGACCTGGTGGTGATCGCCCCCGCCACCGCGGACCTGCTCGCTCGCCTGCGCATGGGACGCGGCGACGACCTGCTGACCGCCTCCCTGCTGGTGACCCGGGCACCGGTGGTGGTCGCCCCGGCGATGCACACAGAGATGTGGGAGCACCCCGCCACCGTGGAGAACGTGGCGGTGCTGCGCGAGCGCGGTCTGGTCGTGCTGGAGCCCGCCGTGGGTCGCCTCACCGGACCGGACTCCGGCCCCGGTCGCCTGCCCGAGCCCGCCGCCATCCTGGACGCGGCGCGCGCGGCCATCGCCGCCCCGCGCACCGCCCTGGGTGCCGTGCACCGCGACCTGGAGGGCCGCCGCCTGCTGATCAGCGCCGGCGGCACAAGGGAGGAGCTGGACCCGGTCCGGTTCCTGGCCAACCACTCCTCGGGCCGTCAGGGCTGGGCCCTCGCACACGCCGCCCTGGTGCGCGGTGCGCGCGTCACCCTGGCGGCGGCGAACGTGCAGCTCGAGGACCCGCCGGGCGTCGACCGGCGGGTCCTCGCGCTGCACGTTCGCCGCCGCCGAGCTCGCCTCGCTGATCGCCGAGCAGCGGGAGCACGTCGATGCCGGGGTGATGGCGGCCGCCGTGGCCGACTTCACCGCCGCGGAGCGCTCCGCCGACAAGATCAAGAAGAGCGAGGACCCCGCCGAGCAGGACGCCCCAGCGATCGCCCTGCGGCGCACCGAGGACATCCTGCGCAGCACGGTCACCTGGCGCGGCGAGGAGCCCCGCCCGGGGATCGTCGGGTTCGCCGCCGAGACCGGAGGCGCAGGTCACAGTGCCCTGGAGCTCGCCGCGCAGAAGGCCCGCCGCAAGGGCGCCGACCTGCTGGTGTTCAACGACGTCACCACCGGCGTGTTCGGCTCGGCGGACAACTCCGTGATGATCCTCGACTCCGAGGGCCGGCAGGTCGCCCGCTCCGAGGGCAGCAAGACGCAGGTCGCCCACGCCGTGCTCGATGAGCTCGTGCGTCGGCTCCCGGCCGTACCCTAGAGGCCATGACCTCCAGCGAGCTGCGCACCTTCACGTCCGAATCGGTCACCGAGGGCCACCCCGACAAGATCTGCGACCAGATCTCCGATTCCATCCTCGACGACATGCTGTCCCAGGACCGGGACGCCCGGGTCGCCGTGGAGACCATGGTCACCACGGGCCTGGTGCACGTCGCCGGGGAGGTGCGCACCCGCGGGTACAGCGATGTCGCGCGCATCGTGCGCGACGTGATCCGGGACATCGGCTACGACTCCTCCGAGAAGGGCTTCGACGCCGACTCCTGCGGCATCGAGGTGTCGATCGGCTCCCAGTCCGGCGACATCTCCGCCGGCGTGGAGACCTCCTTCGAGTCCCGCGGCGGCAGCTCCGAGGAGTACGCCCGGCTCGGTGCCGGGGACCAGGGCCTCATGTTCGGCTACGCGTGCGACGACACCCCCGAGCTGATGCCGCTTCCGATCCACGCCGCCCACACGCTGACCCGCAACCTCTCGCGCGCTCGGCGCGACGGCGTGCTGCCCTATCTGCGCCCGGACGGCAAGACCCAGGTCACCATCGGCTACGACGAGGACGACATCGCCCGCAGCGTGGAGGCCGTGGTGGTCTCCAGCCAGCACGCCGAGGAGATCGACCTCGACACCCAGCTGGCCCCGGCCCTGCGCAAGGTGGTCATCGCTCCCGTGCTCGAGGAGCTGGGTGAGCTCGGCCTGGACGTCTCCGACGTCACCTGCCACATCAACCCCTCGGGTCGCTTCGTGATCGGCGGACCCAAGGGTGACGCCGGTCTCACGGGCCGCAAGATCATCGTGGACACCTACGGCGGCATGGCCCGCCACGGCGGCGGCGCCTTCTCCGGCAAGGACCCCTCGAAGGTGGATCGCTCCGGTGCCTACGCGATGCGCTGGGTGGCCAAGAACATCGTCGCCGCGGGTCTCGCCAAGCGCTGCGAGGTCCAGGTCGCCTACGCGATCGGGGTGGCCGAGCCGATGGGCCTGTACGTGCAGACCTTCGGCACCGGTGTGCGACCGGACCACCAGATCGCCGCTGCCGTGCGCCGGGTGTTCGACCTGCGCCCGGCGGCCCTGATCGACGCCCTGGACCTGCTGCGCCCCATCTACCGCCTCACCTCGACAGGCGGGCACTTCGGCCGGGAGCTGCCGGAGTTCACCTGGGAGCGCACCGATCGGGCCGGGGAGCTGGAGCAGGCACTGTGACCGGGCCGAGGCCCGCGGGCTCCCTCGACCCCGAGATCGCTGCGCGGCTCACGAGGGATCGGGCCGGTCTGATCACCGCCGTGGTGCAGGACGCCACCGACCACCGCGTGCTGATGGTGGGCTGGATGGACGACGAGGCCCTGCACCGCACTCTGACCACCGGACGGGCCACCTACTGGTCCCGCTCCCGCGGGGAGTACTGGCGCAAGGGCGACACCAGCGGCCACGTCCAGTGGGTGCGCTCGGTCTCCCTCGACTGCGACGGCGACACCCTGCTGGTCCAGGTGGACCAGGTGGGCGCGGCCTGCCACCGCGGCACGCACACCTGCTTCGACGGCAACGACCTGCCCGCCCACGTCCTTCCCCTCTCGGAGCGCACCCCATGAGCACCACCCCCGCGTCCGCGCCCGTCCCCGACGCCCAGGCCTATCCCGAGCTGGTGCGTGGCCGGGAGGGCCATCTGCTGGGCCGCGTCCAACCGGACCGCGAGACCTTCCGCTCCCTGGCCGCCCAGCAGCGCATCGTGCCGGTCACCGTGCGCCTGCTGGCCGACGAGGACACCCCTGTCTCCCTCTACCGCCGCCTCACCGCCGGGACGGACGGCCGCGGCACCTTCCTGCTGGAGTCCGCAGGCCAGGCCGCCGCTGCCGAGGACTCCCGGTGGTCGATCATCGGCTCCCGCGCCCGCGCGGTGCTCACCGAGCAGGACGGCACCGCCCGGTGGATCGGGGACGCCCCGGTGGGCCTGGATGTGGGCACCACCCCGGTGGAGGCGCTGCGCGAGGTCGCGGCCGCCTTCCGGGCCGCCCGGGATCCCCAGCTGCCGCCCTTCACGGGGGGCCTGGTGGGATTCGTGGCCTACGACGCCGTGCGCTACTGGGAGAAGCTCGAGGGCTCCGCTCCCGACGAGATCGGACTGCCGGACCTCTCCCTGCTGCTCGCCCAGGACGTCGCCGTGCACGATGCCCGCGACAGCACCGTGCTGCTGGTGGCGAACGCGCTGAACCTCAACGGCACCCCCGACGGTGTGGACGCTGCCTACGACGACGCCCTCGAACGGCTGGAGGCGATGCGCTCGGCGCTGCGCCGGCCGCTGGACTCCGCCGCCACGGTCTACGAGACCGTCAGCGACATCGAGCCCAAGGCCCGCACCGCGCAGCTCGAGTACGAGGCCGCTGTGCGCGAGGCCGTCCAGGACATCATCGACGGCGAGATCTTCCAGGTGGTGCCCTCGAAGCGCTTCTCGTTGCCGGTGGCCGCGCACCCGTTGGACGTGTACCGGGTGCTGCGGCGGATGAACCCCAGCCCCTACATGTACCTGCTGCGCACCACCGACGCCGACGGCGAGCCGATCGATGTGGTCGGCGCGAGCCCGGAGTCCCTGGTGACCGTGCGCGGGGGCACCGCCACCACGCACCCGATCGCCGGCTCGCGCCCCCGCGGTGCGGACCCGGCCGAGGACCAGCACCTGGCCGAGCAGCTGCTGGCCGACCCCAAGGAGCGCTCCGAGCATCTGATGCTGGTCGACCTGGCCCGCAACGACCTGCAGAAGTTCTGCGACCCGGGCTCGGTGGTGGTGCGGAACTTCATGCACATCCAGCGCTACTCCCACATCCAGCACATCGTCTCCACCGTCACCGGTCGCATCCGCGAGGGTGCCACCGCCTACGACGCCCTGCGCGCCACCTTCCCGGCGGGCACACTCTCCGGAGCGCCCAAGCCCTCCGCGCTGCGGATCATCGACCGGCTCGAACCGGTGCGGCGCGGCATCTACGGCGGCACCGTCGGGTACATCGACTTCGCGGGCGACATGGACATGGCGATCGCGATCCGCACCGCCGTGCTCAAGGACGGCACCGCCCACGTGCAGTCCGGCGGGGGAGTGGTCGCCGACTCCGACCCCACCATGGAGCACCGCGAGAGCCAGTCCAAGGCCGCCGCCGCACTGCGCGCGGTGGCCTCCGCCGAGACCCTGCGGCCCGCATGAGCGGCGCCCCCGGCAGGACCCGTCTGACCCGACCCCTGGTGGTGCTGGTCGGGCTGGCCGCCTCCCTCGCACTGGCCGGCACCACGGCCCTGGAATGGATCCGCGCCACCGCCCCGGACCTCACCGGCACCGTGATCGACGTGTCGGTGACCGGTCAGGAAGCAGCGCCCGGCGTGCTCGCCCTGGCCCTGGTGGGCGTTGCGGCCTCCGTGGCCAGCGCGCTCTCCTCGCGCTGGCTGCGCTGGGTGACCGGGTCGGTGCTGCTGGCCGCCGGGGCCGGGGCCGCCGTGCTGGCGCTCGGCACCTCCCTGGACCCGGAGGCCGCATCCAGGGCCGGGGTCGCCCGGGCCACCGGGGTGCTCGGTGGGGAGGTCCACGCCACCGCAGGCAGCTGGCCGCTGCTGGCGCTGGTGCCGGCCGTGCTGGTGGCCGCGGCCGGGGTTGCCGTGCTGACGGTGGGAGGTCGCTGGAGCAGCGGCAGCCGGTACCGCAGCGCGGCGGTCAAGGCACCGACCGGTCCTGCGGCACTGCCGCAGGAGGATCCGGCCGCCGCTTGGGACGCGCTCACCCGTGGCGAGGACCCCACCGCGGGCGACGACGAGCCTTCGCGCCCCGACGTGGCAGAATGAGACCGACCCTGCCCTGACCCGGAGAAGGACCATGCCGAAGACTTACGCCGTGCCGCCGCCCCCGCCCCTCAACGAGGGCAAGACCGTGGCCGCCTGGACCCTCAACATGGGGGTGGTCCTGGGCGCCGTCCTGGTGGCCTTCGGGATGGTGCGGAGCCAGCCCACGCTCTGGATCGCCGGTATCGTGGTGATCCTCCTGGCCATCGTCGTGGGAGTCGGCCTGTCCTTCGTCGGGCTGGGCCAGAAGTCCACTAAGACCGAGGACCGGTGACCACCGCGGTGCGGACCGACCGCCCCCGGAGGGGGCCCGTCGGTGCCGCCCGCGGACCGCGCCGTGCCGTGCTGCCCGCGGCTCTCGTCCTGGGCGGTATCGGCACCGCACTGATCGTGCAGATGGTCTTCGACCCTTTCCGCACCGACATCCCCCTGTGCGTGGTGTACCACCTCACCGGCCTGCACTGCCCCGGCTGCGGTGCGATCCGCTCCGTGCACGCCCTGCTGGACGGGGACCTGGCCCTCGCCCTGCGCAACAACGCGCTGATCATCGGGGCTCTGCCCCTGCTCGCCCTCGTGCTGGTCCGATGGGCGCTGCGACGGATGCGGGGGCTGTCCACACCGGGGCCCTCCACGTGGATGCTCGTCACCTGCGTGGCGCTGGAAGTCCTCTTCGCGGTGGCGCGCAGCCTGCCGGCGGTCTGGTTCCTGGCCCCCGTCTCGTTCGTCGGCGCCTGAGCCCGCCCGGCCCGCCCCGATCCCTGAGGAGCCTCTCCGTGACCCGTACCGGAACCGTTCTCGACGACATCATCGTGGGAGTCCGCGAGGACCTTGAGCAGCGCCGCCGCACCGTCGGCAGCGCCGAGCTCGAGAGCCTCGTGCGCGAGAGGGGGCCGGCGCTGGATGCCGCTGCGTCGCTGCGAGGCGACGGCTCCACCCTGGGTCTGATCGCCGAGGTGAAGAGGGCCAGCCCGTCGAAGGGCGCGCTCGCCAGCATTCCCGCCCCGGCGGAGCTCGCCGCGATCTACGAGGCCGGCGGTGCCGGGGCGATCAGTGTGCTCACCGAGCAGCGCCGCTTCCGAGGCTCCCTCGCGGATCTCGACGCCGTGCGCGCCCGGGTGGACGTGCCACTGCTGCGCAAGGACTTCGTGGTCGACCCGTACCAGATCCTCGAGGCCCGAGCCCACGGGGCGGACCTGATCCTGCTGATCGTCGCTGCCCTGGACGACGCCCAGCTGCGTGACCTGAACGCCCTGACCGCCGAGCTGGGGATGCAGGCCCTGGTCGAGACGCACACCGCCGCCGAGCTGGAACGTGCGCTCGCGATCGATCCCGCCATCGTCGGGGTCAACGCACGCGATCTGAAGACCCTCGACGTGGACCTCGCCCGCGCCGCCGCCCTGCTCGGGCAGATTCCCCCGCAGATCCTGGCGATCGGCGAGTCCGCCGTCGCCGACGTGGCGGACGTCGAGGCCTACGCCCGCGCCGGAGCCGATGCCGTGCTGGTGGGCGAGGCCCTGGTGACCTCGGGCGAGACCCTCTCCACTGTCCAGACCTTCCGCGACGTCGCGCGCCGCGGCCGCCCCGCCCCCGAAGGAGGCACCCAGTGACCGTGCCCGACCTGTCCCGCCCCAGCGGTGACCTGCGCTCCCAGACCGGCCCCTACTTCGGCAGCTTCGGAGGGCGGTTCCTGCCCGAGGCCCTGGTTCCTGCTCTGGACGAGCTGTCCGAGGTGTACGAGAAGGCGGTCGTGGACCCGGAGTTCATCGCCGAGCTGCAGCGTCTGGCCGAGGAGTACACAGGCCGGCCGTCCCTGCTCAGCGAGGCCCCCCGCTTCTCGAAGCTCGCCGGGGGCGCGCGCATCCTGCTCAAGCGTGAGGACCTCAACCACACCGGCTCCCACAAGATCAACAACGTCCTGGGCCAGGCACTGCTCACCGTGCGCATGGGCAAGAAGCGAGTGATCGCGGAGACCGGCGCCGGCCAGCACGGCGTGGCCACCGCCACCGCCGCCGCCCTGTTCGGACTTGAGTGCACGATCTACATGGGGGAGGAGGACACCCGCCGTCAGGCGCTCAACGTGGCCCGCATGCGCCTGCTCGGTGCCGAGGTGGTCCCCGTCACCCACGGGTCGCGCACCCTCAAGGACGCCATCAACGAGGCCTTCCGCGACTGGGTCACCAACGTGGAGTCCTCCAACTACATCTTCGGCACCGTGGCGGGCCCCCACCCGTTCCCCACCCTGGTGCGGGACCTGCAGCGCATCATCGGCGAGGAGGCGCGCGCCCAGGTGCTCGACCGCACCGGTCGGCTCCCCGACGCGGTGGTGGCCTGCGTGGGCGGCGGCTCCAACGCGATGGGCATCTTCCACGCCTTCCTCGACGACACCGAGGAGGGCGGCACCGTGCGGCTGATCGGCTGCGAGGCCGCCGGCGACGGTGCGGACACGCCCCGGCACGCCGCCACCGTGAACCGCGGCACCCCCGGCGTGCTCCACGGCGCCCGCTCGTTCGTGCTGCAGGACGAGGACGGCCAGACCATCGAGTCGCACTCGATCTCCGCCGGCCTCGACTACCCGGGCATCGGCCCCGAGCATGCGTGGCTGGCCGAGATCGGCCGCGCCGAGTACGTGCCCATCAGCGACGCCGAGGCCATGGACGCCTTCGCGCTGCTGTCGATGACAGAGGGGATCATGCCCGCGATCGAGTCCGCCCATGCCCTGGCCGGGGCCCTCCGCCTCGGCAAGGAGCTGGGGGAGGGGGCCGTGATCCTGGTGAACGTCTCCGGGCGCGGCGACAAGGACGTCCACACCGCCTCGGAGTGGTTCGGGCTGCTCGACGGCGATCCCGCCGATGGCAGCGACGACGGCACGGAGCCGGCAGGCGCCGACGCCACCGGCACCGACGGGGCCCCCCGCCACGGCCGGGCCGACCTCGCGCCGCTGCTGGAGCTGGCGCGCACCACGATGGACGCCGCGACCGCGGGCACCGAGGAGGACGCATGAGCGAGCGACTGCGAGCAGCACAGGTCCTGGACCGCACCCGCGCCGAGGACCGCGCCGCCCTGATCGGCTACCTCCCGGTGGGGTACGCCGACCTGGCCGGCTCGATCGACGCCGCCCGCACCCTGATCGACCACGGTGCCGACATGATCGAACTGGGCCTGCCCTACTCCGACCCGGTCATGGACGGGCCCGTGATCCAGCGCGCCGCCACCTCCGCCCTCGCCGGCGGCATCCGCAACCGCGACGTGATCACGGCGGTGGAGCAGCTCTCCGGCCGCGGAGCGGCCATCCTGGTGATGAGCTACTGGAACCCGGTCCTGGCCTACGGCGTGGACCCCTTCGCGCGCGACCTCGCCGCCGCCGGTGGGGCGGGCCTGATCACCCCCGACCTGATCCCCGACGAGGCCGGCGAATGGCTGGAGGCCTCCGAGGCCCACGGGCTGGACAGGGTGTTCCTGGTGGCGCCCAGCTCCCCGCCGGACCGCCTCCAGCACGTGGTCGCGCACACCACCGGCTTCGTCTACGCGGCCAGCACCATGGGGGTCACCGGCACCCGTGCCTCCGTCTCCGCCGCCACCGAGGGCCTGGTCGAGCGCACCCGCGCGGCCGGTGCCGCGAACGTGTGCGTCGGCCTCGGGGTCTCCACCGGCGCCCAGGCCGCAGAGGTGGGCGCCTACGCCGACGGCGTGATCGTGGGCTCCGCCTTCGTGCGCACCCTGCTGCAGGCCCAGGACGAGGGCTGCGGCGGGGACCTCCGTGCCCTGGCGGACGTCGCCGACGACCTCCGTTCCGGCGTCGAACGCGCGCGTCGCGCCCCCGGCGGTGCGCGCGCATGACCCTCGCCCTGATCCCCAGCCCCCCGGTCTCCGCCTTCTCGCTGGGACCATTGACGCTGCACCTGTACGCGGTGTGCATCCTGGCCGGGATCGCGGTGGCCCAGTGGTGGGCCACCAAGCGCTGGGAGAAGCGCGGCGGCTCCGGCGACGATCTGTTCGACATCGTGTTCGTCGCCGTGTTCGCCGGGATCATCGGCGCCCGCGTCTGGCACGTGCTGACCTCCCCCGCCCCCTTCTTCGGTCCCGGGGGTGACCCGGTCTCCGCCCTGTACATCTGGCAGGGCGGACTGGCGATCTACGGCGCCGTCGCGGGCGGGGCGCTGGCCGTGTACGTCATGTCCCGCATCAAGGGCGTCTCCTTCGCCGCCCTGGCGGACACCATCGCCCCGACCCTGATGGCCGCCCAGGCCATCGGGAGGCTGGGCAACTGGTTCAACCAGGAGCTGTACGGCCCGCCCACGGACCTGCCCTGGGGATGGGACGTCACCTGCCTGACCAACGGCACCCGCATCGGCGGCTGCGAGCCCGGCACCTACCACCCCACCTTCCTGTACGAGCAGCTGTGGCTGCTGGCCGGGATGGCTGTGCTGCTGTTCCTGTCCTATCGCTTCCAGCTCGCCGGCGGTCGCGTGTTCTGGGCCTACGTGGCGATCTACTCCACGGGCCGCGCCTGGATCGACTCGATCCGCAGTGAGCCCGTGCTGATGGTGGGCCCCCTGCGCATCCACACCCTGGTGGCGATCGTGATGGCCGTGGTGGCGATCGCCGTGTTCGTGCACCTCACCAGGCGCAGGCATCAGCGCGGGGGAGAAGTGGTCTCGGCGGACGGCTCCTACGACTGGCCGGATCCCGCCGTCGCCGGTGCAGGCCACCGCCGCGGGGGCACCGCATCGGGACCGGCTCCGGGAACGAGCACCGAGCAGGCCGGCGAGGGCGGCGAGCAGCCGGAGCCGACGCCCCGGCGGCGATGATCGCCGTGACCTTCCTGTGACACGGGTGTCCGCATCCCGGAAGCCTGTGCGCGCCTCGATGGCCCGCGCGCATATCCTCTCCCGGTTCCCCACACCCCAGGAGGGATGCGCATGCGACCACTGTCCGCCCGCTTCTCGGCGGTCCCTCCGGCACAGGGGCTGTACCGTCCCCAGGACGAGAAGGACGCCTGCGGCGCCGCCCTGGTCGCCACCCTGCGCGGCACCGCCGGGCACGACATCGTCGCCCTGGCGCTGACCGCACTGGAGAACCTCGACCACCGCGGGGCGGTCGGTGCCGAGGAGACCACGGGTGACGGGGCCGGCATCCTCACCCTGATGCCCGACCGCTTCCTGCGGGCGGTGCTGGACGTCGAGCTGCCCGCTGCCGGGGCCTACGCGGCCGGCTGCCTGTACCTCTCCCGCGATCAGGGCGAGCGCGAGGCCCAGCTGCGGTCCGTGGAGCAGATCGCAGCATCCGAGGGGCTCACGGTGCTGGCCCGCCGTGAGGTCCCCGTCGTCACCGGGCTGGTGGGGCCCTCGGCGGAGCGCACCCGCCCTCACATCGAGCAGCTGGTCCTGGTGGATGCGGAGGCCCGCCGCAGCGGACTGGCGCTCGAGCGGGCCGCCTTCGCGGTGCGCCGCCGCGTGGAGCACGGGACCGACGCCTACTTCCCCTCGCTGTCCACCCGCACCATGGTCTACAAGGGGATGCTCACCACCGCCCAGCTGGAGGCGTTCTACCCGGACCTGGGCGACGACCGGTTCGAGAGCGAGCTGGCGATCGTCCACTCCCGCTTCTCCACCAACACCTTCCCGTCCTGGCCGCTGGCCCAGCCGTTCCGGATGCTCGCCCACAACGGCGAGATCAACACCGTGGTGGGCAACCGCAACCGCCTGCGGGCCGCGGAGGGACGCATGGCCACCGACGCCTTCGGCGAGGACTTCGAGCGCCTGCTCCCGGTGAACACGCCCGGGGCCTCCGACTCCGCCAGCCTCGACGAGGCCCTCGAGCTGCTCCAGCTGTCCGGCCGCTCCCTGCCTCACGCCCTCATGATGCTGGTCCCGCAACCGTGGGAGAACGACCCGGCCATGGACGCGGACCTGCGCGCCTTCTACGAGTACCACGCCTGCCTCCAGGAGCCGTGGGACGGCCCCGCCGCGCTGCTGGCCACCGACGGCACCCTGGCCTGCGCCACCCTGGACCGCAACGGGCTGCGACCGCTGCGCTGGTGGCTCGGCGAGGACGGCCTGGTGGTGCTGGGCTCCGAGGCGGGGATGATCCCGATGGAGCCCGAGCAGGTGGCCGCCCGCGGCCGTGTGGCGCCCGGTGACATGTTCTGCCTGGACCTGGTGCAGCGACGCATCGTCCCGGCCCAGGAGGTGCGCGACTCCGTCGTGGGCCAGCAGCCGTGGGGACGCTGGCTGTCCGAGCAGAAGGTCCACGTGGACCAGCTGCCCCAGCGGGAGCACGTCGCGCACTCCCCGGCCTCCGTCACCCGCAGGCAGCAGACCTTCGGCTACACCGAGGAGGAGCTGCGGATCCTGATCGCGCCGATGGCCGCCAAGGGTGTGGAGCCGATCGGCGCCATGGGCACCGACACCCCGATCGCGGTGCTCTCGGATCGCCCTCGCCTGCTGTTCGACTACTTCACGCAGCAGTTCGCCCAGGTCACCAACCCTCCGCTGGACTCGATCCGGGAGGAGATCGTCACCAGCCTGCGGGTGAGCATCGGGGAGTCCCGCAACCTGCTGGACGCCACCCCGGCCCACGCCCGGCAGCTCGCCCTGGACTTCCCGATCATCGACAACGACCAGCTGGCCCGCATCCTCGCCGTCTCGGCCTCGCCCCGCACCGCGGACCTGCACGCGGTGCGGCTCAAGGGCCTGTACCCGGTGGACGAGGGAGCGCAGGGACTGGAGCGGCGACTGGCCGAGATCTGCCAGGAGGCAACGGACGCGATCGACGAGGGCGCCACCTTCCTGGTGCTGTCCGACCGCGACTCCAACGCCCGCCTCGCACCCATCCCCAGCCTGCTGCTCACCAGCGCCGTCCAGCACCACCTGATCCGCACCGGGCGACGCACCCGTGCCGCGCTGCTGGTCGAGGCGGGTGACGTGCGCGAGGTGCACCATGCCGCCCTGCTGATCGGGTACGGGGCCAGCGCTGTGAACCCGTACCTGGCGATGGAGAGCGCCGAGGACCTGGTGCGGCGCGACGTCGTCGGCGGGGTCAGCGGACCCGAGGCCGTCGCCAACCTGATCACGGCCCTCGGCAAGGGTGTGCTGAAGATCATGTCCAAGATGGGCATCTCCACGGTGGCCTCCTACCGCGGGGCGCAGCTGTTCGAGGCCGTGGGGCTGTCCGCCCAGCTAATCGAGGAGTACTTCCCTGGCACCACCAGCCGCATCGACGGCATCGGCCTGGACGTCATCGCCGAGGAGAACGCCGCCCGGCACCGCCGTGCGCACCCCGAGGAGGGCACCCGCCCCCCGCACCGCCGCCTCGAGGTGGGAGGGGAGTACCAGTGGCGGCGGGAGGGGGAGCCGCACCTTTTCACGCCGGAGACGGTCTTCCGCCTCCAGCACTCCACGCGCACCCGGCAGTACGAGGAGTTCCGCCGCTACACCGACCTGGTGGACGACCGCTCCGAGCACCTGATGACGCTGCGCGGGCTGCTTCGCCTGCGCACCGACGCCGTCTCGGCGGTGCCCCTGGACGAGGTGGAGCCCGTCCACTCGATCGTTCGGCGCTTCATGACCGGGGCCATGAGCTACGGGTCCATCTCCCAGGAGGCCCACGAGACCCTGGCGGTGGCGATGAACCGCTTGGGCGGCATGTCCAACTCCGGGGAGGGCGGGGAGGATCCCGAGCGCCTCCACGACCCCGAGCGCTCCAGCGCCATCAAGCAGATCGCCTCCGGGCGCTTCGGCGTGACCAGCGAGTACCTCACCTTCGCGCGCGACATCCAGATCAAGATGGCCCAGGGCGCCAAGCCCGGTGAGGGCGGCCAGCTGCCCGGCCCCAAGGTGTACCCGTGGATCGCCCGTACCCGGCACTCCACGCCCGGCATCGGCCTCATCTCCCCGCCGCCGCACCACGACATCTACTCGATCGAGGACCTCGCCCAGCTGATCCACGACGCCAAGTGCGCGAACCCCGCTGCCCGCATCCACGTCAAGCTGGTCTCCCGCTTCGGGGTGGGGACCGTCGCCACCGGGGTCTCCAAGGCCCACGCCGACGTGGTGCTGATCTCCGGGCACGACGGAGGCACCGGCGCCAGCCCGCTGAACTCCCTCAAGCACGCCGGCACCCCCTGGGAGCTGGGCCTGGCCGAGGCGCAGCAGACCCTGCTGCTGAACGGCCTGCGCGACCGCATCACCGTGCAGGTGGACGGACAGATGAAGACGGGCCGCGACGTGGTCGTGGCAGCGCTGCTGGGTGCGGAGGAGTTCGGCTTCGCCACCGCCCCGCTGGTGGTCTCGGGCTGCATCATGATGCGGGTGTGCCACCTGGACACCTGTCCCGTGGGCGTGGCCACGCAGAACCCGGAGCTGCGGGAGCGGTACACCGGCACCCCGGAGTTCGTGATCACCTTCTTCGAGTTCATCGCCGAGCAGGTGCGCGAGCACCTGGCGTACCTGGGACTGCGCTCGATCGACGAGGCCGTGGGACGCATCGACCTGCTGGACGTGGACGACGCCCTGCGCCACTACAAGCAGCAGGGCCTCGACCTCTCGCCCGTGCTGGCGGCCCCGCGGATCCACGAGGGCGACCACGTGCGCCGACGCCGCGCCCAGCAGCACGGACTGGAGACCGCTGCCGACCGTCCCTGGATCCAGCAGGCCGCTCCGGCCCTGGACCGGGGGGAGCCCGTCGTCATCCGCGACACCGTCCGCAACACGCAGCGCACCGTCGGCACCCTGCTGGGCCATGAGGTGACCCGGCGGTACCGGGGTGCCGGTCTGCCCGACGACACCATCCGGCTCGAGCTGGAGGGAACCGGAGGCCAGTCCTTCGGGGCGTTCCTGCCGGCGGGCGTGAGCATCGAGCTGCGCGGGGACGCCAACGACTACGTCGGCAAGGGGCTCTCCGGAGGCGTGATCGCCGTGGGACTCGGCCCGGATGCCTCGCCGGGGCCCATGACCATCGCGGGCAACACCTGCGCCTACGGCGCCACCAGCGGGCGGATGTTCCTGGCCGGTGAGGCGGGGGAGAGGTTCGGGGTGCGCAACTCCGGGGCCACCCTGGTGGTGGAGGGCATCGGCGACCACGGCTGCGAGTACATGACCGGTGGTGCGGTGCTGGTGCTGGGCACCACCGGGCGCAACCTCGGTGCCGGGATGAGCGGCGGCACCCTGTTCGTCCTGGACCTCGACCCCGCCCGCCTGAACCCGTCCGACGCCGCGACCTTCGAGATCACGCCGCTGCGCGAGGAGCACCGCGGCTTCGTGCTGGAGGCCCTGCGCGAGCACGCCCGCCGCACCGGATCCGTGCTGGCCGCGGCCCTGCTGGAGGCCCCGGAGGAGACCCTCGCGCGGATCACGCAGATCGCACCGCGCGAGTTCCTCCGGGTGACCGCCCTGCGCGACCGTGCGGTCGAGGACGGCATCGACCCCGACTCCCACGAGGTGTGGAACACGATCCTGGAGGGCTCCCATGGCTGATCCGCGCGGCTTCCTCAAGCACCGCGACCGCGAACTGCCCCCGCGCCGGCCCGTGCCGGTGCGGCTGATGGACTGGCGCGAGGTCTACGAGATCCGGGAGAAGGAGGGGCCCGAGGGCCTGAGCCGGGTCTCCCGGCAGGCGGGCCGCTGCATGGACTGCGGCATCCCCTTCTGCCACCAGGGCTGCCCGCTGGGCAACCTGATCCCGGAGTGGAACGAGCTGGTGTACCGGGACGACTGGCGCGAGGCCGCCGAGCGCCTCCACGCCACCAACAACTTCCCCGAGTTCACCGGGCGAGCCTGCCCCGCCCCCTGCGAGTCCAGCTGCGTGCTCGGCATCAACCAACCCCCGGTGACGATCAAGAACATCGAGGTCTCCATCATCGACCGGGCCTTCGAGGAGGGATGGGTGCAGCCCGTGGAGCCCACCCGCCAGACGGGCCGCGCCGTCGCCGTGGTGGGCTCCGGGCCCGCGGGCCTGGCCGCCGCGCAGCAGCTCACCCGCGCCGGGCACACCGTGGTGGTGCTGGAGAAGGACGACCGCATCGGCGGACTGCTCCGCTACGGCATCCCCGAGTTCAAGCTCGAGAAGCGCCACGTGGATCGGCGGCTTCAGCAAATGCGTGCCGAGGGGACCCGCTTCCGCACCGGTGTCGAGGTGGGGGCAGACGGCCCGGACGCTCTGTCCGTGCAGGAGCTGCGCTCCCGCTTCGACGCGGTGGTGCTCGCGATCGGTGCCCAGACCCCCCGGGACCTCCCGGTCGAGGGTCGTGAGGCCACCGGCATCCACCCGGCCATGGAGTACCTCACCCAGGCCAATCGGGCCGTGGAGGGCGACTGGGTGGCCGACCCGATCTCCGCCGAAGGCAAGGACGTGGTGATCATCGGCGGTGGCGACACCGGTGCGGACTGCCTGGGCACCGCGCTGCGCCAGGGTGCCCGTTCCGTGACCACCTGGCGATCGGCCAGCAGCCCCCGGCCGAGCGCGATGCCGGGCACCCCTGGCCCACCCACCCCTGCTGTTCGAGGTCAGCAGCGCCCACGAGGAGGGCGGGGACCGATCGTTCCTGGCCTCGACCACCGGGTTCGTGGCCGATGCCGAGGGAGCGGTGCGGGGGATCCGGGTGGCTCGCACCCGCATCCAGGACGGCCGCCGGGTGCCCACCCCGGGCACCGAGCACGAGCTGCCGGCCCAGCTGGTGCTGATCGCGATGGGCTTCACCGGCCCCGGCGGCGAGGCGCTGACCGAGGCGCTCGGGGTGACCCGGCACCGCCGCGGCACCATCGAGCACGCCGCGACCTGGGAGACCAGTGCGCCCGGCGTGTTCACCGCGGGAGACTGCGCCCGCGGGCAGAGCCTCATCGTGTGGGCCATCGCGGAGGGACGCGCGGCCGCCGCCGCGGTCGACGCGCACCTGATGGGCAGCAGTGCGCTCCCGGTCCCGGTACATCCGTCGGCCTCGCCCATTACACTGTGAACGGATCCCGGTGATGCGACCCCCTGTTCTCAGGAGCACCTACGGGCGTTCCCGAGCCCCAGGGCGCGCACCCGTACACGCTTCTACAGATGGGTTGACATGCGTAAAGCCAAGATCGTCTGCACACTTGGTCCGGCGACCAACACCTACGAGCAGATCCGGACGCTGATCGAGGCGGGGATGAACGTCGCCCGGATGAACCTCAGCCACGGTACCTACGACGATCACGAGCAGGTCTACGCGAACATCCGTCGCGCCGCCAAGGACCTCGACAGCAACGTGGCCGTGCTGGTGGACCTGCAGGGCCCCAAGATCCGCCTGGGCAAGTTCGAGAACGGCCCCCACCAGCTCGAGGTGGGAGAGACCTTCGTGATCACCACGGAGGACATCGTCGGCACGAAGGAGCGCGTCTCCACCACCTTCAAGGGCCTGCCCGGCGACTGCCGCCCCGGCGACGTGCTGCTGATCGACGACGGCAAGGTCACCGTCCGCGTCACGGACGTCTCCGACACCGACGTCACCACCGTCGTGGAGGTCCCCGGCCCGGTCTCCAACAACAAGGGCATCAACCTGCCCGGCGTCGCCGTGTCCGTCCCCGCCATGAGCGAGAAGGACATCGCCGATCTGCGCTGGGGCCTCAGCCTGGGCGCCGACATGATCGCCCTGTCCTTCGTGCGCGATGCCCACGACATGGACGACGTGCTGCGCATCATGCAGGAGGAGGGCCGCCGCGTCCCCGTCATCGCCAAGATCGAGAAGCCGCAGGCGGTGCGGGCGCTGCGCTCCATCGTCGGCGCCTTCGACGGCATCATGGTGGCCCGCGGCGACCTCGGCGTGGAGCTGCCGCTCGAGCAGGTGCCGCTGGTGCAGAAGCGCGCCATCGAGCTGGCCCGCCGCAACGCCAAGCCCGTGATCGTCGCCACCCAGGTGCTGGAGTCGATGATCACCAATCCGCGGCCCACCCGCGCGGAAGCCTCGGACTGCGCCAACGCGATCCTCGACGGGGCCGACGCCGTCATGCTCTCCGGTGAGACCAGCGTGGGCGCCTACCCCTTCGAGGCCGTGCGGACCATGGCCCGCATCATCACCAACACCGAGCAGAACGGCGCCGACCGCATCATGCCGCTGGGCACCATCCCGCACACCCGCGGCGGTGCCATCACCCGCGCTGCCGCGGAGATCGGCGATCAGCTCTCCGCCCAGTACCTGGTGACCTTCACCGAGTCCGGGGACACCGCCCGCCGTCTGGCGCGCCTGCGTCCCACGATCCCTCTGCTGGCCATGACGCCCTACGAGGAGGTCGCCCATCAGCTCGCCCTGACCTGGGGCGTCGAGGCGCACCTGGTGCCCATGCAGAAGGACAGCGACGCCATGGTGGGCGTGGTCGACGAGCTGCTGCGCGAGCAGAAGGGCCTGCAGAACAACGACCTGGTGGTGGTGGCCGCCGGTTCGCCCCCCGGCGTGCACGGCTCCACCAACTCGCTGCGCGTGCACCGCATCGGTGACCTCTCCGGCAGTGAGTCCGCCCGCATCGAGGCGGATCGCATCGCCGCCGGGCCCGAGCAGGCCTGAGACGAGGACGACGGCGGTGGCACCCGGTCGCAGGACCGGATGCCACCGCCGTCGTCGACAGGTGCCGGGTGCGGGATTCGAACCCGCACGCCCTCGCGGACAGTGCATTTTGAGTGCACCGCGTCTACCGTTCCGCCAACCCGGCTCAGCCGCTCCATCGGGGGCTGGACTAGGATAACGCTGATGACCACCGGATCGGACCGGCAGGGGTTCCCTCTGGCCGTGCCGGCCCCTCGACCGAGACACAGGGTGACATGAACGACGAGACCCCCACTTCCCCCGACGACAAGCCGCGTCGCACTGCGATCGTCGCGGAGGACGAGTCCCTGATCCGGATGGACATCGTCGAGACCCTCACCGAGGCCGGGTTCGAGGTGATCGCCGCGGTCGGGGACGGCGAGAGCGCCGTCGCCAAGACCCGCGAGCTGCGACCGGACGTCGTGGTCATGGACGTGAAGATGCCCCAGGTCGACGGGGTCACCGCGGCCGAGCGCATCGGCGAGGAGTCCCTCGCCCCGGTGGTGATGCTGACCGCGTTCTCGCAGGCCGAGCTGGTCGAGCGGGCCCGGGACGCCGGAGCCATGGCCTACGTGGTCAAGCCCTTCACCCCGGCGGATCTGCTCCCCGCGGTGGAGATCGCCATCTCCCGCCACGCCCAGATCACGCAGCTCGAGTCCGAGATCCAGGACCTCGGCGAACGGTTCGAGACCCGCAAGCGCGTGGACCGCGCCAAGGGGCTGCTGCAGACCAACATGGGCCTCAGTGAGCCCGAGGCGTTCCGCTGGATCCAGAAGACCTCCATGGATCGCCGCCTGACCATGCGTGAGGTCGCCGACGCCGTCGTCGATCAGCTCGGCGGGGGTCAGGGCAAGGACTGACCTGCCGCCGGGGGAGCGGAGAAGGAGCTGGGGGATGGCCATCTCGCGACGCGCACTGATGGGCACGCTGGGCGCGAGCGTGCTCGGTGCGGGGGCTCTCAGTGGCTGCGGTGAGGGTGGTGTCCGCAGAGGCAGGAGGGGGCGTCGGCCCACCACCACCGCGCCCACGGCGAAGCCGTTGGAGGAGCCGGAGCAGGCACTCATGCTCGGCTCCATCGGCGCCACCCACGGCCGCACCGCGCCGTTCGAGAAGGCCATCGCCACCGCCATCGCCGAAGCGATGATCGATGTCAACGCACGCTACGACGGGCTGTTCGGTCAGAAGGTCCAGATGGTCCCCCGCCACGTCATGGCCGATCCCGGGGAGGACATCACCGAGGCCGTGAACGCCCTGGCCGACGAGGGCGTCACGGCGGTGATCAGCTCCCTGGACGAGGCGGCGCTGCAGGCTGCCCTACCGGTCTTCGTGGAGCGGGGCATCGCGGTGATCGACGTGATCACCTCGGGCACGAGCGTGCGCGAGGAGGTCGACTCCGCGGGCATGCTGGTGCGGCTGTCCCCCAACGATCGGGTCACCGCCGGCAGCCTCGCCGAGCAGGCCCTGTCCGGGGGGACCTCTGATCGCGCCGGCAAGCGCGGCACCGTGGTCTACCTCTCGGAGGACACCGAGCAGGGCAAGAGCCTCGAGGCCGCCCTGACCGAGGTGCTGCAGCCCGCCAACGGCGGCATCGTCCACACCCACTTCTACGCACCGGGCGACATGGGCGACATCGCCCCGATCGTGGAGGCCGTGGTCTCGAACCACCCCGCACTGCTGGTGATCAACGGGGGCCCGGAGGCGGGGCCCTTCCTCTCGGCCCTGTACACGGCCACCCTCGACGAGGGGAACCGCCCCACCCTGGAGATCCCCGCCTGGCTTAGCCCGGCCGCCACGGTGGACTACTCCAGTGCCGAGCTGGCGCCGGAGGCCATGACCCGCGCCACCGGCTGGGAGCCGGGGGGTGCGGTCACGACCGATCACGAGCTCATGATGATCAACGTGGACCCCGGCTTCCTCACCACCGGGTACGCCTACTCACAGCAGGGCTACGACGCCGTCGTGCTGGCCTGTCTGGCCGCCCAGAGCGCGCTGTCCGTCGCCGGCAGCGACATCGCCGCGTCCGTGCCCAAGGTGCTGGTCGGGGACGCCGAGTGCACCGATTTCGGCCTGTGCCGCAACCATCTGCGCAATGCGGTGGCCAACAATCAGCGCGCCACGATCAGCTACCAGGGACGCATGGGCGCCGTGGAGATCGGCAGCAGGGGCGATGCGGGCAAGGGCACCCTGCGCACGTACTCATGGAACGAGGCGGGTGCGCTGACGGCTCCGGGCACCAGCACCTTCGAGGAGGCCCCCGGCTGAGCAGCCCGCTCAGCGCGCAGGGAGCAGCATGGTGGAGACCGTGACCGTGCTCAGCAGCGTGCCGCCCTCGTCGTGCACATCGACCAGGTAGGTGGCCACCTGGCGCCCCCTGTGCCGGGCCGTGCATCGGGCTGTCACGGTGCCCTCCCGTGCGGAACGATGGTGGGTGGCGGCCACATTCGTGCCCACGGCCTGGGCGCCCTCGCCGTGCACCGCCCGCGCCTGCAGGGTCGCAGCCAGTGAGGCGATGGTCTCCGCCAGCGCGATGGTGGCACCGCCGTGCAGCAGGCCGGCCGGCTGGGTGTTGCCCGCCACGGGCATCGTCATGGCGCCGCCCTCGGGGCCCAGGTCGAGCACCTCCATCCCGCAGCGCTCCACCAGGGTGCCGGCCAGCAGCGCCGCGAGCTCCGGGGGCAGGGGGACTCGATCCGATGTCGTGGTCATGCGCTCAGCTTCCCACAGGGCCGGACCCGAAGCGTGGGAGACTGCTGCCCATGAGTGCGAGCGAGCAGCGGATCCTTCTCATCGACGGTCACGCGATGGCCTTCCGGGCGTTCTTCGCGCTGCCGGCGGACAGCTTCACCGACGGCCGCGGGCAGTCCACCAATGCCGTCTACGGCTTCACCCGCATGATCATCAACGTGGTCGCCTCCGAGCAGCCCACCCATGTGGCGGTCGCTTTCGACCTGCCCGGTGGCACGTTCCGCGACCGCATCTACGACCAGTACAAGGCCGGTCGCGAGGTCACCCCGCCCGAGTTCGAGGGGCAGATCGGCTTGATCCAGCAGGTGCTGGACGCCCTCGGTGTGCCGTGGTTCACCGTGGAGGACTACGAGGCCGACGACATCATCGCCACCCTCGCCACCCGTGCGGAGAAGGAGGGCGGCCAGGCGCTGATCGTCTCCTCGGACCGCGATGCGATCCAGCTGGTCGGTGAGCACGTCACGCTGCTGCAGCCCGTCAAGGGCGTCACCGAGCTGCGCCGGATGGACCCGGCGGCGGTGGAGGAGAAGTACGGCATCCCCCCGGAGCGCTACCCGGATCTGGCGGCCCTGGTGGGGGAGAGCGCCGACAACCTCCCCGGCGTTCCCGGAGTGGGCCCGAAGACCGCCGCGAAGTGGATCACCGCCTACGGCGACCTGCAGGGGATCCTTGCCCATGCGGAGGAGATCAAGGGCAAGGCCGGCCAGTCGCTGCGCGACAACGTCGAGGCCGTGGAGCGCAACCGGCGGATGAACGCCGCGGTGACGGACCTCGACCTGCCCCTGGACCCCGACCGCTATCTGCTGGGCCGCGGTGACGCCGTCGCCCTGAACGCCGTGTTCGACGAGCTCGCCTTCGGCCCCACCATCCGCCGCGACGTGCCCGCGTCCCTGCTGGCCGAGGGCGATGCCGCCTCCGCGGTGCCTGAGCGCTCCCTGCCCGCGCTGCAGCAGCCCACGGGGCAGCAGGTCGCCGAGGTGCTGGCGCGCGACTTCGCCGGTGGCGCGGCACTGGCTGTCGACGGCAGCTGGGACCTCGGCGAGGGCGACGCCGCGATGCTGGCCCTGGCCACCCCGGGGGCCCTGGCCGTGATCGACCTGGTGTCCCTGGACGACGAAGCCGAGCGCGCACTTGCCGGATGGCTCGCGGACCCGGCCGTTGCGAAGTGCGCGCACGACACCAAGCTCACCACCCATCAGCTGCGCGGCCGCGGCCTGGAGGCGGCCGGGTGGAGCACGGACCTGGCGATCGCCGAGTTCCTGTGCCGTCCCGATCAGAGGCCCACCGATCTGGCGGGACTGACCCTGCGCCATCTGCAGGAGGACCTGCAGGTCACCTCGGCCGCCGCACAGCAGGAGCTGGACCTGGACCAGGAGGACTCCGGTGCGGACTTGCTGGCCCGAGCGGCGGACGCCGTGGACAGACTGGGCTCGCACCTGCGCACCGACCTCGAGCAGCACGCGGCCGTCTCGCTGCACGACGACCTCGAGCTCCCGCTGTCCCGCGTGATCGCGGTGATGGAGGCCACCGGCATCGCTGTGGACGACTCCGTGCTGGCCGATCTCGACTCCCAGCACGAGATCGAGCAGGAGCGGGTCGCGGAATCGGCCTACTCGCACCTGGGTGGGGATCGCATCAACCTGGGCTCGCCCAAGCAGCTGCAGGAGGTGCTGTTCGAACGGCTGGGGATGCCCAGGACCCGCCGCACCAAGACAGGCTTCTCCACGGATGCGGAGTCCCTGGCCGATCTGCACGAGAAGACCCAGCACCCGTTCCTCACGGACCTGCTGGCGCACCGGGATGTGACCAAGATGCGCCAGATCATCGACACCCTGCGGCGCTTCATCTCCCCGGCCGGACGGATCCACACCACGTTCCACCAGAACATCGCGGCCACCGGGCGGCTGTCCTCGAACAACCCGAACCTGCAGAACATCCCCACCCGCACCGAGGAGGGGCGCCGCATCCGCTCGGCCTTCCGCCCCTCGGACGGCTTCGAGTCGCTGATGACGGCGGACTACTCGCAGATCGAGATGCGCATCATGGCGCACCTGTCCGAGGACGAGGGGCTTATCGAGGCCTTCCGCTCCGGGGAGGACCTGCACCGGTTCGTCGCCTCGCGAGTGTTCGACGTGGCACCGGAGGACGTCGACGCCCCGATGCGGTCCAAGACCAAGGCCGTGAGCTACGGGCTGGCCTACGGGCTGAGCGCCTTCGGCCTGGCCCGCCAGCTGCGGATCTCCCAGGCGGAGGCGACCGCACTGCGCGACGGCTACTTCGAGCGCTTCGGCGGTGTGCGGGACTACTTGCGCGAGAGCGTCGAGAAGGCCCGGGCGATCGGATACACCGAGACCATTCTGGGCAGGCGTCGACCCTTACCGGATCTGACCAGCGACAACCGCCAGCGCCGTGAGAACGCGGAGCGGGTGGCGCTGAACTCCCCGATCCAGGGCAGCGCCGCCGACATCATCAAACTGGCGATGCTGCGCGTGGACGAGGGCCTGCGCGAGGCGGGCCTGGATTCACGCGTGCTGCTCCAGGTGCACGACGAGCTGGTGCTCGATGTGGCTCCGGGCGAGGAGGAGCGGCTGCGGGAGATCATCACCGCCGGGATGGGCGGGGCGTACGAGCTGTCCGTCCCCCTCGAGGTGGGCATCGGGGTGGGTCCGAACTGGCTGGCCGCTGCGCACTGAGCGGTCCGCGACGGGGACGAAGCTCACACCTGGCCGCACTGACCGGACCGGTCCCGCCCGTGCCAGCACGCCGCAGGGCTGGTAGGCTTGTCCAGGTCTGTGCTCAGTCGTGCCCGTCTGCTGTCCTGGGCTCCACGGGGATCCATTGGAGCCCACACGAAGACCGTGTCCACGACTGATCCACGGATCGGCCCACGGGCCGAGCATGCCCCTGACCCTACTCATTTCCTGTCCCGACGGAGTTCTCGACTACATGACCGACACCACCACCCCCCAGATCGCCATCAACGACATCGGTAGCGCCGACGACCTCATGGCCGCCATCGATTCGACCATCAAGTACTTCAACGATGGCGACATCGTCGAGGGCACCGTGGTGAAGGTGGATCACGACGAGGTCCTGCTGGACATCGGCTACAAGACCGAGGGCGTCATCCCCTCGCGCGAGCTGTCCATCAAGCACGACGTCGATCCCGGCGAGGTCGTCGGCGTCGGCGACGAGATCGAGGCCCTGGTCCTCCAGAAGGAGGACAAGGAAGGCCGTCTGATCCTGTCCAAGAAGCGCGCCCAGTACGAGCGGGCCTGGGGCACGATCGAGCAGATCAAAGAGGACGAGGGCGTCGTCACCGGCCACGTCATCGAGGTGGTCAAGGGCGGCCTCATCGTCGACATCGGCCTGCGCGGCTTCCTCCCGGCCTCCCTCGTCGAGATGCGCCGCGTGCGCGACCTGCAGCCCTACGTCGGCCAGGAGATCGAGGCCAAGATCATCGAGCTGGACAAGAACCGCAACAACGTGGTGCTCTCCCGCCGCGCCTACCTGGAGGAGACCCAGTCCGCGGTCCGCTCCGACTTCCTGCAGACCCTGCAGAAGTCCCAGGTGCGCGAGGGCGTCGTCTCCTCGATCGTCAACTTCGGTGCCTTCGTGGACCTGGGCGGCGTCGACGGCCTGGTGCACGTCTCCGAGCTGTCCTGGAAGCACATTGACCACCCCTCCGAGGTCGTCGAGGTGGGCCAGAAGGTCAAGGTCGAGGTCCTGGACGTCGACATGGACCGCGAGCGCGTCTCCCTGTCGCTGAAGGCGACCCAGGAGGACCCGTGGCAGCTGTTCGCCCGCACCCACGCGATCGGCGAGGTCGTGCCGGGCAAGGTCACCAAGCTGGTGCCCTTCGGTGCGTTCGTTCGCGTGGAGGACGGCATCGAGGGCCTGGTGCACATCTCCGAGCTGGCCCAGCGCCACGTGGACCTGCCCGAGCAGGTCGTCACCGTCGACCAGGACGTCTTCGTCAAGGTCATCGACATCGACCTCGAGCGTCGCCGGATCTCCCTGTCCCTCAAGCAGGCCAACGAGGGTGTGGACCCCGAGGGTGACGACACCACCTTCGACCCGGCCCTGTACGGCATGGCCGCCGAGTACGACGAGAACGGCGAGTACAAGTACCCCGAGGGCTTCGACCCGGAGACCAACGAGTGGCTCGAGGGCTACGACAGCCAGCGCGAGGAGTGGGAGGCCCAGTACGCGGCCGCCTACGAGCGCTGGACCGCCCACAAGACCCAGGTCGCCGAGGCCATCAAGGCCGACGAGGAGTCCGCGAACGCTCCGGCTGCCGCCTCCACCTCGTCCTCCTCGGAGTCCGCTCCGGCGAGCCAGTCCTCCTACCAGTCCTCCTCCTCCGACGAGGGCACCCTGGCCTCCGACGAGGCCCTGGCCGCTCTGCGCGCCAAGCTCACCGGCAACTGATCGCCGGCTGATCCCAGCAGTACGACGGGGCGTCACCTTCGGGTGGCGCCCCGTCGTCGTGCGTGCGGAGGATCCACCCGCGCGTGGCTGGGACGGTGCTGGGCTGGGGCAGGGCTGGGGCGCGAGCGCGATCGGTGCGAGACTGGATCCATGACCACTGCACTCGAGGAACGTCCCATCCACTCCTGGCTCACCGACATGGACGGCGTGCTGGTGCACGAGGAGGAGGCCCTGCCCGGCGCCGCCGAGTTCATCTCCGAGCTGGCGCGCTGCGGGCGCCGCTTCCTGGTGCTCACCAACAACTCGATGTTCACCCCGCGGGACCTGCGGGCGAGGCTGGCCCGCGCGGGGATCGACCTGGAGGAGGACGCGCTGTGGACCAGTGCCCTGGCTACGGCGCGGTTCCTGTCCGAGCAGTCCCCGGGCGGCACCGCTTACGTGATCGGCGAGGCCGGCCTCACCAGCGCGATGCACGATGAGGGCTTCATCCTCTCGGACGTGGACGTGGAGTTCGTGGTGCTGGGGGAGACCCGCACCTACTCCTTCGAGGCCATCACCCGCGCCATCCGCCTGGTGGGAGAGGGCGCGAAGTTCATCGCCACCAATCCTGACGTGACCGGCCCCAGCCCCGCCGGCCCGCTGCCGGCCACCGGGGCCGTGGCCGCCATGATCACCGCGGCCACCGGCATCGAGCCGTACTACGTCGGCAAGCCGAACCCGCTGATGATGCGCACCGCACTGAACCGCATCGAGGCGCACTCCGAGACGACGGTGATGATCGGCGACCGCATGGACACCGACGTGAAGTCCGGCCTCGAGGCTGGCTTGCGCTCCATCCTGGTGCTCACCGGTTCCACCCGGGCCGAGGCGATCACCAGCTTCCCGTACCGGCCCACCGCCGTGCTCCCCTCCATCGAACAGGTGGTACCGCTGGTGGAGCAGATGTCGCCCAGCAGGGCGCAGGAACTCGGGGAGGACTGACCCGGCGACCCACCGGGAACAGGCACGGCGCACCACGGAGCGGACCCCCGGGCCCACCACCGGTCAGACGTGGGAGAATCGCCTCCATGCTGCGTTGGCTCACCGCCGGGGAATCCCACGGCCCCTCCCTCATCGCCCTGCTCGACGGCGTCCCCGCCGGGATCGAGCTGACCACCCAGGACCTGCGGGACGCCCTGGCCCGGCGCCGCCTCGGCCACGGCCGCGGGTCCCGCCAGAAGTTCGAGCAGGACGCCCTGACCGTGCACGGCGGGATCCGGCACGGGCTCACCCTCGGCTCCCCCCTGGCGGTGGAGATCGGCAACTCGGAGTGGCCCAAGTGGGAGAAGGTGATGAGCGCCGATCCCGTGGCCCGGGAGGACCTGCTGATCGACGCCGGCACCGGGGACGAGCGGGAGATCGCACGCAACAAGCCGCTGACCCGCCCCCGCCCCGGCCATGCCGACCTCGCCGGGATGCTCAAGTACGGCTTCACCGAGGCCAGGCCCGTGCTGGAGCGCGCCAGCGCCCGGGAGACCGCGGCCCGGGTGGTGGCCGGTCGGGTCGCCGCCGCGCTGCTGGAGCAGGCCGCCGGGATCCGCCTGGTCTCCCACACCCTGTCCGTCGGCCCCGTGCGCGTGCCCGAGGACGCACCGCTGCCCACCCCGGACGACGTCGAGGCGCTGGATGCCGATCCGCTGCGCTGCCACCACCCTGCCACCTCGACGGCCATGGTCGCCGAGGTCGATGCGGCCAAGTCCGAGGGGGACACCCTGGGCGGTGTGGTCGAGGTGCTCGCCTACGGGGTGCCCGTGGGGCTGGGCTCGCACACCCAGTGGGACCGGCGGCTCGACGGCCGCCTGGCCCAGGCGATCATGTCCATCCAGGCGATGAAGGGGGTGGAGATCGGTGACGGGTTCGCCACCGCCGCCCGCCGGGGCTCCGCTGCGCACGACGAGATCCTGGCAGGCTCCGGAAAGGACGCCGCCGGGGGCATCCATCGCGGCTCCAACCGTGCCGGCGGCCTCGAGGGCGGCATCAGCAACGGCCAGGTGATCCGAGTGCGGGGGGCGCTCAAGCCCATCTCCACCGTTCCCCGGGCACTGCGCACCGTGGACGTCGCCACCGGCGAACAGGCCACCGCCAACCACCAGCGCTCCGACGTCTGCGCGGTCGCCCCCGCGGCCGTCATCGCCGAGGCCGTGGTGGCGCTCACCCTGGCCGATGCGCTGCTGGAGAAGACCGGTGGGGACAGCATCGCCGAGATCCGCGCCCATCTCGAGGGCACCGACGAGCTGCAGGCGGTGCTCGCTCAGCCGCGCGAAGGGGCGCGGTGAGCCCCACCGCGCTCACCGCCGTGCTGATCGGGCCGATGGCCGCCGGGAAGACGGCCGTGGGCCGCGAACTCGCGCGTCGGCTTCGCGAGCCCTTCGCCGACCTCGACGCCCTGATCGTGCAGGAGGCAGGCAAGCCGATCCCGCAGATCTTCGCCGAGGACGGCGAGGACCACTTCCGCGACCTGGAGGCACAGCTGCTGGCGGTGGCCCTCTCCACCCGCACCGGGGTGCTGGCCCTGGGCGGCGGGGCCCCGACGCGACCGGAATCGGCGGCACTGCTGCGGGGCTGCCCGGTGGTGCTGCTGCAGGTCGACGAGCAGATCGTGCAGGCGCGGCTCCGCCGTGCACAGGACAGGCCGCTGCTCAGCGGCGAGGACCCGCTGCGCCGCTGGCGCGAGATCAGCGAGCGCCGCATGCCGCGCTACCGCGACCTGGCATGCTGGACCGTCGACTCCGACGGCAGCCCGCCGGCGGCCGTCGCCCGCCGCATCCATGACCTGATCCTCGAACGCGAAGCGAAGGTGAGTCCGTGAGCTCCACGACCATTCCCGTCACCACCCCGACTGGCGGCTATGACGTCACCATCGGGCGCGGCCTGCTGCGGGAGGTCCCGGCCCATGTTCCCGAGCGGGTGCGACGCATCGTGGTGGTGCACCAGCCCAGCCTGCGCACCGTGGCCGAGGAGCTGCGGGAGGCGCTGTCCACGGGCGCCCGGCAGGCGTTCCTGGCCGAGGTGCCCGACGGTGAGGAGGCCAAGACGGCCCAGGTGGCCGGGTTCCTGTGGCAGGTGTGCGGGCAGGCCGAGATCGGCCGCACCGACCTGATCGTCGGTCTCGGCGGCGGCGCCGCCACGGACCTGGCCGGCTTCGTGGCCGCCACCTGGCTGCGCGGCGTGGACGTGCTGCAGATCCCCACCACGGTCGCAGCCATGGTGGATGCCGCCGTGGGCGGCAAGACCGGGATCAACACCGCCGAGGGCAAGAACCTGGTGGGTGCCTTCCCCCCGCCGATCGCGGTGGTCGCGGATCTCGACGTGCTGGCGGGACTGGGCGCGAACGACGTCGCCGCGGGCCTGGCCGAGGTGGTCAAGGCCGGCTTCATCGAGGACCAGCGGATCCTGGAGATCGTGGAGAAGGACCCGGCCGCATGCCTGGACATCGCCTCGGATGCGTTCCGGGAGATCGTGGAGCGATCCATCCGGGTCAAGGCACGGGTGGTCTCCGCCGATCTGCGTGAAGCGGGGGAGCGGGAGATCCTCAACTACGGGCACACCCTCGCCCATGCCATCGAGCGCAATGAGCGCTACCAGTGGCGCCACGGTGCAGCCGTGGCCGTGGGCATGATGTTCGCCGCCGAGCTGTCCCACCTGGCCGGCAAGCTCTCCGAGGCCGAGGTGGACCGCCACCGGGACGTCCTCACCTCGCTCGGCCTGCCGATCACCTACCGGGGCCGGCAGTGGCCCAAGCTGGAGGACTCCATCAAGCGCGACAAGAAGACCCGTGCCGGCCTGCTGCGCTTCGTGGTGCTGGACCGGATCGGCCGCCCCTCCCGCCTGGAGGGACCGGACCCTGCCCTGCTGCTGTCCGCCTACGCCGCCATCACCCAGGAGTGACCATGGGGGCGACGGTGACCGTGCGGGGGGTGGAGCTCGGGGCAGGCCGCCCCGAGATCATCGTCCCGCTCACGGGGGCGCAGGAGCAGGTGGTCCTCGATCAGGCGGCCGCCGCCGCAGGCACCGTTGCACGGGTCCTGGAATGGCGCACCGACCTGTACGCGCCGGGCTCGGGGACCGTCGAGCACCGGGACGCGGTACGGAACCTGCTGCCCCAGCTGCGGGAGAGCATCGGTGAGGAGCGCTGCCTGCTGGTCACCCTGCGCACCGCCGCGGAGGGCGGGGGGCGCGCGCTGACCGATCACGAGCTGGGGGACCTGCTGGAGGCGGTGGTCTCCACCGGGCATGCGGACATGGTGGACGTGGAGACGTCGCGGGATCCCGAGGTGGTGCAGCGGGTGGTGAGGGCAGCGCAGCAGCATCGCGCGGTCGTCGTGGGCTCCTTCCACGACTTCGGGGCCACACCCGGCGAGGACGAGCTGGTGGCGCTGCTGCAGGCTCAGCGACGCATGGGCGTCGACGTGCCCAAGGTGGCCGTCATGCCGCAGCACCCGCAGGACGTGCTGCGCCTGCTGGCCGCGAGCACCCGGGTCGCGGCCGCGCAGGAGGGGCCCCACATCGCGATCAGCATGGGGTCGCTGGGCGCGGTCAGCCGCGTGGCCGCGGAGGCGTTCGGCTCGGCCGCGACGTTCGCGACGGCCGGGGAGGCCTCGGCCCCCGGCCAGCTCGCGGTCGATGACGTGGAGCGGATGCTGGAGCTGCTGCGTCCCTGAGAGCGGACCCGGGTCTCAGTGCCCGATGGGGTCGGGGATCTCCTCGCCGTCCTGGCCCTTCCGCACCCAGGCGCCCTCCTCGGCCTGCATCTCCTCGTCGACCTTCGCCTCGATCCTCTCGTCCACCTTCTCCTCGACCTGCTCCTTGATCTCCTGGTCGACGGGGGTGTCCTCCACCGCCTCAGGGATCAGATCGGGGCCCTCCTCCCCGAGGATCCGGGTGGCGTACTCCTCGGCGCTCTCCTCGTAGTTGGAATCAGCCGCGAGATCGTCCTCGTTCGCATCCACGATGGAGATCGCCCCGGTCTCCTTTGCCACCTTCGCGCGCTCGGCCCGACGGATCCTGCGCACCATGGACTTCAGCTGGGTGGCGGACATCGTGACCTCCCACTCGCTGTGAGCGGGCAGAGTCCAGCGGCGCCAGGCGGCCAGCATCGCCAGACCGGAGCCGGCGGCCGCCGCGACCACCACCCAGACGGCGTCGAGGCCGAGAGCCACCACCGCCCAGGTCAGCACCGCCGTCACCACGGCACCGGTGGCGTACAGCGGCCCGCCGCCGAAGACGGCCGGGATGCGGCCCACCAGGACATCGCGCATGATGCCGCCACCGGTGGCACTGGTGAGCCCCAGCAGGATCGCCGGGAGCACGTCCAGCCCGTAGCCCAGGGACTTCGCGGTGCCCGTGGCCGCCCACAGTCCCATGGCGGTGATGTCCATTCCCGTGACGATGCGGCGCCACCAGGCGCGCTCGGAGTTCACCACGAAGGCGAAGGCGGAGCCGGCCAGGGCGCAGGTGAGGTACCAGGGGCCGGAGAACGCGGCGGGCACCCCGTAGTCGAGGATCAGGTCGCGAACGAGGCCACCGCCCAGCCCCGCGATGATCCCGATGATCGCGAAGCCCATGGCGTCGAAGTTGAGCCGGGCCGCCAGACCACCGGCGGCCACGCCCATCACGAACACGCCCAGCAGGTCCAGGGCGCGCAGCACGTCGTTGGTGATCAGCAGTTCGAGCGGGTCCACGTGATGACGGTAATGCTGATCCCGCGGTGATGGCCGTGCTGCGCGCCTGCACGTGGCGAAGGTGACGCCCCATCGGCGCGAGTGCCCGTAGCATCGGGGGATGAGCAGTGTTCAGCGACCGCTCCTGCGCATCGGGCTGACCGGTGGTATCGGCTCCGGGAAGTCCACGGTGGCGCGCATCTGGCGCGAGACCGGGCACACGGTGATCGATCTCGATGCGCACTCACGGGCCGTGCTGGATGTGCCCGGCGCCGGTGTGGAGGAGGCCGTGGCGCGCTTCGGGGAGGAGTACCGGGCGCCCGACGGCACCATCGACCGCTCTGCCCTGGCCACCCTGGTGTTCGCCGATGCCCGGGCGCGAGCGGATCTCGAGGCGATCGTGCTGGGGCGGGTCGACGCGGCGGTGCGTGCCGAGGAGGAGGCCGCTCGCGCGGCGGGCGCGGCGCTGGTGGTGCACGACAACCCCCTGCTGCTGGAGAAGCATCGCGAGGGCGAGTACGACGCGGTGGCCGGGGTGATCGCCCGTCACCGCGACCGCATCGACCGAGTGGTGCGCGACCGCGGCCGTGATCGCGGCTACGTCGAGTCGGTGATGGCCGCCCAGGTGACCGATCTGGAGCGGATCCATCGCTGCCACCTGCTGATCCTCAACAACGCCGGGATCCAGGAGCTGCGGGAGCGGTCACTGAGGGCACTCGAACGTGCGCGCATCATCGCGCAGGCGCGGGGGTCGAGTACCGGTGCGCGCAACGGCACAGGGCGGTTCGTCAGCACCGCGACGTAGCATCGACGCATGCGTCCTGTCACCGATCTGGTCCGCGCCGAGCACCCCTTCGAGGTCGTCTCGGACTACACGCCCTCCGGCGATCAGCCGCAGGCCATCAAGGAGCTCACCGAGCGGATCAACCGCGGCGAGCAGGACGTGGTGCTGCTGGGCGCCACCGGCACCGGCAAGAGCGCCACCACCGCCTGGCTGATCGAGCAGCTGCAGCGGCCCACCCTGGTGATGGCCCACAACAAGACCCTCGCCGCCCAGCTGGCCAGCGAGTTCCGCGAGCTGCTGCCCCACAACGCGGTGGAGTACTTCGTCTCGTACTACGACTACTACCAGCCCGAGGCGTACGTCCCGCAGTCGGACACCTACATCGAGAAGGACTCCTCCATCAACGCGGAGGTGGAGCGACTGCGCCACAGCGCCACCAACTCCCTGCTCACCCGGCGCGACGTGGTGGTGGTCTCCTCCGTGTCCTGCATCTACGGCCTGGGCACCCCCCAGGAGTACGTGGACCGCATGGTGCGGCTCTCCCGCGGGGACGCCCTGGACCGTGACGAGCTGCTGCGCCGCTTCGTGGACATGCAGTACGACCGCAACGACGTGGCCTTCGAGCGCGGCACCTTCCGGGTGCGCGGCGACACGGTCGAGATCATCCCCATGTACGAGGAGCTCGCACTGCGCATCGAGTTCTTCGGCGACGAGATCGACGCCCTGTACACGCTGCACCCCATGACCGGTGAGGTGATCCGCGAGGAGGATCAGATCCACGTGTTCCCGGCCTCCCACTACGTGGCCGGTCCCGAGCGCCTGGCCCGCGCGATCGACTCGATCGAGGTGGAGCTGGGAGAGCGACTGGAGGAGCTCGAGAGCCAGCAGAAGCTGCTGGAGGCGCAGCGCCTGCGGATGCGCACCGGCCACGATCTGGAGATGCTGCGGCAGACGGGCAGCACCAACGGCGTGGAGAACTACTCCCGCCACCTGGACGGCCGCGGCCCGGGCACGCCGCCCAACACTCTGCTGGACTACTTCCCCGAGGACTTCCTGCTGGTGGTCGACGAATCCCACGTGACGATCCCGCAGATCGGTGCCATGTTCGAGGGGGACCGCTCCCGCAAGCGCACGCTGGTGGACTTCGGGTTCCGCCTGCCCAGCGCCCTGGACAACCGGCCCCTCACCTTCGGCGAGTTCACCGAGCGCACCGGGCAGACGGTCTACCTCTCCGCCACTCCCGCGGACTACGAGCTGGAGCGGTCGCACGGCGTGGTCGAGCAGATCATCCGCCCCACCGGCCTGGTCGACCCCGAGGTGATCGTCAAACCCGTGAAGGGACAGATCGACGATCTGCGCGAGGAGATCGAGAAGCGGGTCGCCGCCGATGAGCGCGTCCTGGTCACCACCCTGACCAAGCGCATGGCCGAGGACCTCACCGACTACCTGCTGGAGAACGGCGTGCGGGTGCAGTACCTGCACTCCGACGTGGAGACCCTGCGTCGCGTGGAGCTGCTGCGGTCCCTGCGCAAGGGCGAGTTCGACGTGCTGGTGGGCATCAACCTGCTGCGCGAGGGCCTGGACCTGCCCGAGGTGTCGCTGGTGTCGATCCTCGACGCCGACAAGGAGGGCTTCCTGCGCTCGCGCACCTCGCTGATCCAGACCATCGGCCGTGCCGCCCGCAACGTCTCCGGGCAGGTGCACATGTACGCGGACACCGTCACCGAGTCGATGCAGTCGGCGATCGACGAGACCAACCGTCGCCGTGAGAAGCAGATCGCGTACAACACCGAGCACGGGATAGACCCCACCCCGCTGCGCAAGCGCATCGCGGACGTCACCGACATGCTGGCCCGGGAGGACATCGACACCGACACCCTGATGTCCACCGACTACCGCTCCGGCAAGGAGCGGGTGGCCCGGGACCGTGCCCGCGCCAATGCGATCGACGCGGTCAGCGGCCGCACCGTGGACCTGGGAGACGACCCGGTGGGTGCGCTCACCGGCATGATCGACGAGATCACCGCCCAGATGCACCAGGCGGCGGAGTCGTTGCAGTTCGAGGTTGCTGCCCGCCTGCGCGACGAGGTGCAGGAGCTGAAGAAGGAGCTGCGGCGCGTGCAGCGCTCCTCCTGACCGCTCACTTCTCCTCGGAGCGCTCGGTGATCGCGAGGTCCAGGGGGAAGTCGATACCGCTGCCGGGGAACAGCAGGAGCCCGGCCGCGTCGGCCGCTTCCTGGATGGCGTGAGCGGCCTGCTCGGCCTCCGCGGCGGGAGCGTGCACGATCACCTCGTCGTGCAGGAAGAACGCCAGGTGCGCGCGGCGCGCGAACGCGGGACCTGACGCCCGCGCCGCCTGATTCTCCGGCACCTCCTCGAAGCGCGACAGGGCCAGTCGCAGCCCGGCCATCCAGCTCAGTGCCCATTCCGCGGCGGTGCCCTGCACCACGAAGTTGCGGGTGAAGCGTCCCCGATCGCGCGCCGAGCGGCGGGTCCGCTCCTGTTCGGCAGTCGAGGCGTCGGGCAGGTTCGCGGCCTGCTGTGCCGAGGTCCACGCGGCATCGGCCGGGGGAGAGGAGCGGCCCAGCCAGGTCGATACCGTGCCCCCGGCCTCGCCCAGCCGAGCGGCGTCGTCCACCAGGGCCATCGCCCGCGGGAACGTGCGCCGCAGTCGCGGAACGATCCGGCCGCTGTCCCCGGTGGTGCCGCCGTACAGGGCACCCAGCACCCCCACCTTCGCCTCCTGGCGGGTGGCCACCACGCCCGCGGCGACGATCCCCGCGTACAGGTCGGTGCCGGCCCCGGCCCTGATCATGCCCTGGTCGTTCGCCATTGCCGCCAGCACCCGCGGCTCCAGCTGGGCGACGTCGGCACTGACCAGGCGCCACCCGGGGTCGGCGCGCAGCGCGGGTCGCAGCTGACGGGGGATCTGCAGCGCGCCACCGCCGCTGGAGGCCCACCGCCCGGTGACCACGCCCCCGGGGACGTACACCGGCCGGTACCGGCCCTCGTGCACCCATTCGTCCATCCACGCCCACCCGTTCGCCGTCAGCAGCCGCACCATCTTCTTGTACTGCAGCAGCGGCGCGATCGCGGGATGCCCGTGCCCCATGAGCTCCCACTGCGAGGTTGACCGCACGTCGACACCGGCCCGGTGCAGAGCGCGCAGCAGCCGCGGCTGGGACTCGATGCTCAGCAGCGGATCGCCCAGAGCGTCCCGCACCTGCGCGGCCTTGTGCGCCACAAGCTCCGGCACCTGCCCGAAGCGAGGCCGGGGCCCCAGCTGCTCGGTGAGGATGCGATCGTGCTCGGCGACGTCCCAAGGGATCCCGGCGGCCTGCAGTTCTGCGGCGATCAGCGCACCCGCGGACTCCGCTGCGACCAGCAGTCGCAGCCGAGCCCGGTCACTGCTCAGCTCCCTCGCGCTCTCGATGGCGGCGCGCTGACGGGTGAACTCGGCGAGGACCTCGTCGATGCCCGCGGGCACGGCACCGCGCGCGGCGGTGCCGTTGTCCACGTCGAACAGGGTGGCCCCGGCCGACGGTGACTCCGTGACCGGGGGCAGCACGGGCACGTCCCAGGCGTCGGCGCCGCGGATCGGCGCGTGATCCTGCACGCGCTGCGAATGCCGCAGGATCGTGTGCACCAGGCGCAGGTCATGGCAGCGCTCCACGCGGATCCCGGCGGCGAGCAGCTGCGGGTACCACGCGGCGGCATCGGCCCACACCCAGCGCGGTGGCGAGGCCCCGTCACGGCGGGCGGCGCCCTCCTGCTGCGCCACCAGCTCCGGGAGCTGTGCGGCATCGAGCTGCGTGGTGCTGATGGGGCTGCCGTCGGCCGTGAGCTCCACCAGGGCGAGGCGGCCGTTCGGCAACCCTCCCAGCACGCACCAGCGCGCGGCAGCGCTGCGCGGGGGTGGAGGAGGTCGGTCCGTTCGCATCCCACCCCCGTCCTCTCGGCTCGGGAACCACAGTACTGACATCCGGGACCTCCGACCTCTGGCGGCCGGCCACGCACCGGGAATACGCTGACATCACCGCCTTGTAAATTGCTTAACAACGGAGGTCCTCCCCATGCCCACCACCATCTTCACCAGCCCCTCGACGTACGTGCAGGGACCCGGCGTGCTCGAGGAGCTCGGCACCCATCTGGCCCCGCTCGGCGCAAACCCCTTGATCGTGGCCGACGACACCGTGTGGGACCTGGTCGGCGAGTCCGTCAGCGCCGGACTGAAGGCCGCCGACATCGCCTTCGAGCGCGTGGGCTTCGGTCGCTACGCCACCCCCGAGGCCGTGGACTCCCTGGTGGAGAAGATCCGCTCCGGCAGCCACGGAGTGATCGTGGGCCTGGGCGGCGGCTCGGCCATCGACGCCGCCAAGGCCGCCGGTCACCTGGCCGACATCCGCTGGGCGTCCGTCCCCACCGCCGCCTCCTCCGATGCTCCCACCTCGGCCCTCTCGGTGATCTACACCGAGGACGGCGAGTTCCTGGAGTACCGCTTCTTCCCCCGCAACCCCGACCTGGTGCTGATCGACACCGCGGTGGTCGCGAACGCCCCGGTGCGCTTCCTGGTGGGCGGCATCGGTGACGCCCTGGCCACCTGGATCGAGGCTCGCGCCACCGCGCGAGGACGCAGCGACACCATGGCCGGTGCACGCCCCACCCGTTCGGCGACCGCACCGGCGCACCTGGCCTGGGAGCTGCTGCACGAGAACGCACTGGCCGCCATCGATGCCGTCGAGGCGAAGGCCGTCACCCCCGCCCTGGAGGCCACCGTGGAGGCCTGCACCCTGCTGTCCGGGCTGGGCTTCGAGTCCGGGGGCCTCGCCGCGGCCCATGCGATCCACAACGCCCTGACCGCCGCCCCGCAGGCCCACGGCCTCACCCACGGGGAGAAGGTCAACCTGGGCACCACGGTGCAGCTCATCCTGGAGGGAGCCGAGCGCGAGGAGATCGAGGACTTCATCGAGTTCAGCACCCTGGTGGGCCTGCCCACCACCCTCACCGAGGTGGGCCTGACGCTGGAGGACGAGAAGGAGCTGCGCGCCGTCTCCGAGGCGGCGGTGGTGGAGGGCGAGACCATCCACGCGATGCCCTTCGAGGTGACCGCGGAGATGGTGTACACGGCACTGCGCGCGGCCGAGCAGCTCTCCCGTCGGGTGCGGGCCCGGCGCGGACTGCCGGAGCCGGAGCTGCACACCGCGCACTGAGCGCGCGAGACCGACCGATCGCCTAGCGGCCCCCGCGCAGACCCGGGGGCCGCTGCGGCGCCCGACGACGCACCGCCACCCCCACCATCATCGCGAGGACGGCCAGCGCGGTCGCCGCCGCGAGCACCGCACCGTAGGGAGCGGGAGAGGTCTCGCCGTGCCGCTGCAGCAGCAGCTGGAAGGCCACACCCGTCAGGGCCAGCATCACCGCCTGCGCGAGCGCCTCCGCCATCTGCAGCGCGGCGGAGTTGCGACCCTGCCGGGAGGCATGGGAGCGGCGCATGGTGAGGATCGAGGTGGAGGTGTAGGAAAGGCCCATGCCCAGCCCGGTCGGGCACCAGGTCAGCCCGGCCAGCCAGGGGGAGTGGTGCGTGAGCAGCACTGCCGCGGTCGCGGCCGTGCCCACCGCCATCGCCGCGGCCCCCGCGGAGATGCGCACCCGTTCGGGCAGCATCTCCCGGCCCGCCATCCACGAACCGGTGAACCAGGTAATGGTGGTGACGGTGAGGATCAGGCCGGCGTGGGCCGCGCTCATCCCGTACCGCGCCACCAGCTGCAGAGGCAGGTACACCTCAGCCAGCACGAACGAGGCCGCCAGCACGCCGCGCGCCAGCACCAGGCGCCCCACCCGGTCCGGGGACAGCAGCACGGTGCGCGGCAGCAGGCGCGGCACGGCGACGACCACGACGGCGACGGCCACCGCCAGCAGTGCCACGGTCACGGGGGAGAGCGAGCCGTCGGCCTGCTCGCCGATCACCGACAGCGCGGCCACCCCCAGGGCTGCAGCGCAGGCCGCCAGCACCGGGGGCCGAGGTGCGCGCGAGGTCGCACCGTCGTCGGCCGAGGCATCACCGGGCACGGAGGCCGCGCCCGTCGGGTCCTGCAGCAGCAGCCTCGCCGGCACCACCAGCAGCGGCACCGCCAGGAACACGATCCTCCAGCCCACGGTCTCGGTGACCCAC
>NZ_JADEYR010000010.1 GCF_015209585.1 Brachybacterium epidermidis | reverse complement strand
GGGCTGGGCGTGTACGGGCGGGGCCGTGCGTTGCGCTGCTGGGTCGCGGTGAGGTTCGGGCCGTAGCCGAGGTCGGCGAGGACCTGATCGATGTGGTTGGTCATGGGTCAGTGCTCCTTCGAGTTGAATGCGCGGTCGTAGAGGTTCTCCTCACCGTCGACGTCTCCGGCGTGACCGACCTGGTCGACGGGGACCAGGCCGGAGGGCAGGGCCTCGAGGTCTTCGAGGGTGCCGGGCTCGTCGATCTGCAGCGCCTTGAGCCAGCCTGCGCGGCGCGCGGGACCGAACTTGCCGGCCTTGATCGCGTCGTTGACCAAAGCCTCGTGCCTCTGCTTGCGCAGTTCGGCCTGCGCTTTGCGGCCAGCTTCGGCCTCGGCCCTCAGTTGGGCGGCTTCACCGCGGGCGGCGGCCAGGTCTGCGGAGTCCTTGCGGAGCTGGGCGAGGACATCGGAGTCGACGAGCTCGGCGCCGTCGGGGATGTTCCGGTGCTCCCTGCTGGTGGTGTCGGTCATGGTCAGTTCTCCTTGGAGGTGGGGCGGGTGAGGTGGTTGCGGAGGTCAGCGGGACTGAATCCAGCGGCGGTGATCGCCGCGTCGTCGGTGAAGTCCCGGATGGGTACCAGGTCCAGCACGTACGCGGCATCGAGCCACTTCTCGATGGGTGGGACTGCGGGCGGCGGGGTCGGGGCGGATGTCAGAGACGGCCGTACCGGGTTGCTGATGCCCCAGGAGTGGTGCGGGGCGTTGCGGCCTTCGGCGACTTCGAGCACTTCGGCCATCGCGATTCGCAGTCGGGTGATCCGTTCGAGGGTGTGGATCGCGTTGCTGGCCCGGAAGTCGGACCACAGTCGGATCTTGTCGGGGTCCATGTCGACGAGCTGCTCGGGCTTGACGGTCGCGGGGACTCCCGCATCTCGCACACGGCGGGCCTCGGCCACGGCCGTGTTCCAGACGGGGCGGAGGGCGTCGAGGTAGTCGTCGGCCTCAGCTGCCATCCGCTCGGCCATCTCCTGGTCGGCCCGCTTTCGCAGCTCGGCGAGGATGTTGCCGGTGCCGCTGCGGGCGGCCTGGTGCGTGGCGACGAGCTGCGCGTGTTCGATGATTCCCGTCGGGGTCATGTCGAGCACCGATGCGGGTGCGGGCACGCCGTGGTCGCGGGCTGCGTGGAGCTCTCGGTAGTGCGCGGCGCCGGTGACCGTCACGCCTTCCGCCTCGAGCGCGGTGACGAGTCCGAGCACGTCGTGGTGGTGAATGGTCGGCAGGTGACGCTTCACGAGGCGGACGGGCTGGTCGGGCTCGGCGTAGGTGCGGGCCGGTGCGGCCGGGGCATCGATCGGCACCATGATCTTCTCGACCAGGCCGACGGCGACGAGGTGGTCGAGGTTTCCGTACCGCTCGGGGTGGGGGATCGGCCGGCCGACAGGGGCGTCGAGCTTCTCCTCGCGGATGGTGCTGCCCTTCCCGTCTGCGACGGCGGGGCCCTTCAGTAGCACGCCTTCGCGCTTGACGATGTAGACGGGGCGGTGAGTGGTGGTCATGCTGTTTCCTTTCGGTGGTCCTCGGCGGATGCCGGGGAGTTCTTGGCCGCTTCGAGCTGGTGCTCGAGCGCGGTGATGACGACGCCGCGGACGCGGGCGAGGTTCCGCCACTCGGCGAGGGTGCGGTGGTTCCCGTCGGGGTCGCGCTCTCGCCGCAGCGTCACGGCGTGGTCTTGGAGCTCGCGGATGACGTGGTGCAGGTGCTTGTCGGCGATGAACACGGAGTGCGGTCCGACGCGGAGGCGGACGCCTCGGGCGAGGCCGGGCCCCCACGTGTCGAGCTCGGTGCTGGGGTAGCGGGGTGTCCTCACCGGGTCGCCGCCTTCCTGGTCTTCGGGGTGGGCTTCTTGCGGGTGTGCTTCTTCTTGGTGGTGGCCTTCCTGGTGGGTTTCGGTGTGCGGTCTGAGGGGGTGAGTCCGCCCCATGTGCCGGTCCGTTCGCCGGCGGTGAGGGCGTAGGCGGCGCAGGCGACCATGGCGGGGCAGTCGAGGCATCGGGCCGCGGCTTGCTGCTGCTGGGTTGCGGTGCCGGTCCAGTGGTCGCGGTCGGGGCCGGCGCAGGGGGGTGGTTCCTGGTGGGCGGCGAGGGTGTCGTGCAGCTGCTCCCACTCGTCGCGGGCATGGTCGGGAACGCCGATGGTGAGGGTCATCGGTTCCCCCGTCGGGTGCGGCGGGCTGCAGCGCGACGCTCGGCACGGTTCCGGGCCCGCCTGGCGAGGACGGGGCAGCCGCGGTCGTGGGCGATGCGGAGCGTGGTCACGGCCTTGTGGTCGGGGTCGGGGTGGATCGTGTAGTCGGCGTTGCAGGACGGGCAGGCGCGGCCAGCGGAGGCGAGCTGCTCGAGGATGTACACGGTCGGGTTCAAAGGGGTGGTCATGCGACACCGCCTTCGCAGCTGGTGTGGACCGTGGCGGTGGTGTCGGTGAGGGGGTCTCCACAGCTCTCGCAGAGGGTGGGTGACCCTCTTCCCTGCGAGGGTGACCCGACCGGCTCCCCTATAGGGAGGGGGGAGCCGGGGTCACGTGGGGCCGATACTTGGGTGACCCGGGGTGACCCCGAGGGTGGGGTCACCGTGTGGCCTGGTATTTCGGTGGAGGTGACCCGGGGTGCGGGGTCACCCTGTGGAGGTGACCCCGAGGGGGTGGTTTCAGGGGTGCCGGGGTCACCTTCGGGGTCACCCTGCCGGGCCTTGCGTCGGCGGAGAGCTTCGCGCAGCAGATCGTTCCTGAAACCGCCGTGTCCGTTGTCGCGCAGCAGGGGGCCGGCGAGCTTGAATCCGATGCCGGGATCGGCTCCGAGCTCGTCGAGTTTCCGGATGATGTGGGAGACGGGATCGGCCGCAGGATCGAGGGGGGATGCGGGTTCGTGGCGCAGCGGGGCGGTGAGGATGTTCAGGACGAGCCGGTCGGGGCCGTTGCCGGTCCGGGTCAGTTTCCGCACGAGGGTGCGGGTCTGTCGGCGTTCGTCGTAGGTGAGTTGCCATGAGGCGTCCACGTCGCCGTTCTTGGCGCTGCTGCCGCGTTCGCCGCGGTCGGCGTCTTTACCGGCGTGGTCGAGTCGGATCACGGCGACTTCGCGGGCTTTGAGGGGTGCCAGGGCGAGGCGGTAGATGTTCAGCCAGGTGTCGGCGTCGTTCTCGGGGCCGTCGATGTACCGGGAGACGGTGTCGATGATGACGAGGTCGGGGTGGTGCTGGTCGACGAGTGCGAGCAGTTCGGCGGCGCCGCGGGTGGTGTCCAGGGGGGCGAGGGGTGGGAAGGACAGGTAGATCAGGTCGTGGAGCTGGTCGGGGTCGGCGTCCATGTCGTGCAGTCGCTTCCGCAGGTCCTTCCGGGTGTTCTCGGCGTCGAGGTAGAGCACCCGGATCGGTGGTGCCGGGGGTCCTCCGAGGGTGCGGTGGCCGGTGGTGGCGCGGGTGAGCAGGTCGAGGATCAGCAGGGATTTCCCGGCCTTGGGGGCTGAGTAGAGGGACACGGATTGGCCGCGTTCGGCGAGGGGCCACAGCACCCATTCCTCGGCTGGTGGGGGCCCGTCGAGTACGTCTGTCCAGTCGAGGGGTGCGAACCGGTCGAGGGTCGGCGTTGGGCGCTGGTCCGAGTCACCGGGGGTCCCCGGTGAGTAGGAGCCTGGTCGGGATCGTTTCGGGGGTGATGCCGAACTCTGCTGCGAGGGATTGGGGGCGAGGTTCGGGGCGCGTGGCGGGCCGGTCCCCGACCTGTTGCACCGCGCTGTCCCAGTGGTGAGCGAACCGGGTTTCGTGGCCGGCGGGGGCGGCGGCGAGGTAGTCGGCTCGGGCCTGCGCACGCGGGTAGATGCCGGGGTCTGTGTTGGACAGCTCGAGCAGCCTGCAGGCGCGTGCGTGCAGCGCGCCGGTTTCCCACGTGTTGCCGTGCCGGTCGACGGCACCTTCAGGCATGGTCGCGGTGTCGGTGAGGTCCTGCAGGGCCCCGGTGATCGCGGCGGTGAGCCACGGGTCATCGCCTGTCGGCGGCGCGGGGGGAGTTACGGCTGTGGGCTCGGCTTGCTGTGCCCGCGGGGCGGTGAGGTAGGCGTGGAGTGCCGGCGGGACGGGGGCGGGCGCCCGGTCGTCGACGACCGTGTAGACCGTCCCGGTGGCGGCGTGGATGCTGCCGGGGCCGACGACGTAGCCGGCGCCGCGCACGTCGACGTCGAGGCCGTCGGCTCGGAACGGGGAGGCGTTGCCGTAGCGGTGGTCGCCGGCGTCGTAGTAGAGGTGGCGACCCTTCCCGGTGGTGACGGTGAACGTCGGCGGGAGCGGCCCGTGCTGTGCTTCCCACCGGTCGAGCGTGCCGGGGGTGTCCTCGTCGAGGATGAGCAGCCCGGATGCGTCTGCGACGATGCCGTAGTTCGGTGAGGCGTCGCCGGTCCACCATTGCGTGATCGTGGCGGTGTCGTGGGTGTCGCGGCCGCGCCAGGGGCCTGCGGGGGTCTTCCCGGCGGGCTCGAGGCGGATGAGGCGCCATCCTCGGCGGGCGGCTTCGAGTGCTCCCGCAAGGGGTGTAAGCGTCGGCGTAATCGTCATCGCGCACCCCCGTTCTCGAGGGTGCTGGTGGGGATGAGGCGGACGAACTCGAGGCTGGCGGCGTGGCCGCGCGCTTCGGCGCGCTGGGCGGCTTTCGCGGCCGCGTCGAGGGTGAGGTAGACACGGCGGCTGATGCGGCCGTGCCCGGTCTTGAGGATGAGGACGTAGGCGGGGAGCGCGTCGAGCACCTCGGTGCGGGTGAGATGCGGTGTCCGGAGGTGCCCGGTATCCTGGGGGTGCGTCGCCACAACGCTTTCGGGAGCCGTCTCAGCCGCCGGGCTGGGGCGGTTTTCTCGTGCCTGGGTCACGCGGCGTCACCGCCTCGGCGGCGGGCCTGTGCGGACTTCAGGGCGAGGCGCTTGTAGTGGGCGCGGCGCAGGTTCTCGGCGCGGGCGGGGTCGCCGTCGGCTTCGGCGAGGAACTTCGCGTCGAGTGCTGCCCGTGCGGGCGCGGTTCGCTTGGCACGGTCGGGGGTGTTCGCCCAGGACTGGTGGGCGGCGATGGAGCCGATGAGCTTGCGCTCTGCAGGGGTGGCGGTCATCGGCGCTCACCACCGGTGGTGGCGCTGATGGGCCGTGCAGACGCTTGGAGGTCTCGCACGTCAATGCGGACGGCGCGGGGACCGATTCGGTAGGCGCGCAGTTCGCCGCGGCGGATTCGCCGGCGGATGGTCTCGGGGTGAACGTGGAGGTAGTCAGCGGCCTCGGCTGGGGTCAGCAGGGTTTGTGGTGCATCGGTGCGCACGGGGAGCTCCTGGCAGATACTTGCTCTGCCGCGGCTCCGTGGGTCGAGGACTGGTCCGGTCCCGGCCTTCCCACGTGATGCGGTTGGATGCCTTCAGATTCGCTGGGCTTTCGTTTCCCCCGCTTAGCGGCCGGACTCGGCTACGGGGCTACCTTCGGTTCCAGACTACACGGGTGCTGTTGCATTGCGTAGCCCTGAATCGTGGTGTGTGGTCAGAACTCGCCCAGGTTGAGGCGGCGGGCTTCGTCGGCTGCTCGCGCTTCGGATTGGGCCTTCGTATAGCGCACCAGCATGTCGGGGCGGGTCCAGCCGGCCCCAGCCATGAGTCCGTTCTCGGAACCGCCGGCGGCGAGCCAGCGATGAGCGGCGGTGTGGCGCAACAGGTGCGGGTGGAACCGGTCGATCCCGGCGGCGACGGCGCGCTCGCGCAGGGCCTTGTGGAGTCCGTCGTAGGAGAACGGCTTGCCGCGGTCTCCGAGCCATAGCGCGTCGGTGTCTGCGAGGCGATGGGTGCGGCGGGTGCGGACGTACCTGTCGATGGCCTGGCCGGTGTTCGGGCCGAACGGGACGGTGCGGCCCTTGCCGCCCTTGCCGCGGACGATGACGGCGCGGCCTTCGATCAGGTCCACGCCGGAGACGGTCAGGGCGGCGGTCTCCCCCGCCCTGGCGCCGGTCTCGAGCATGAACCGGACGATGGCGGTATCGCGGCGGGCGCGGAACTGGTCACCGGTCGCGCAGGACTTCAGTAGTGCCCGTATCTCGTCCTCGGTGAGCGGTTCGACCACCTTGGAGTCGAGCTTGGCGGACTTGAGCCCGATCAAGCGGTCCTCGGGTATCTCGCCCTCGTCGGCCAGCCATGCGGAGTACCGCTTCAGGGACAGCTGCCGGGCACGGACGGTGGCGGGTTCGCGGCCGAGGTCGAGCAGGTGGGCGGAGAACGCGTTGACGGTGGCGCGGTCCAGGTGCGGGGGGACGCCGGTGTCTTCGGCCCAGTCGGCGAACTGTCGCAGCCCATCGGTGTACTGCTTGATCGTCGCCGGAGACTTCCGAGCGGCGCGCAGCGCGACGATCCACGAGTCGATGAGGCTCATGGTCTCGTACGGGTCGGGCGTCGTCATGCCCTGATCCTACCCCGACACACCGACATTGATATCTGGACTAGGAGCGCTGTGCTGTGCGATACTGAGCGGGCCAGGCACCAAATACAGTGCCTGACCTGCTCAAACGCTAGACCCGCTCCGAAACCTCAGTCGAGGTAGTCGCGCAGCACCTGCGAGCGCGAGGGGTGGCGCAGCTTGGACATGGTCTTGGACTCGATCTGGCGGATCCGCTCCCGGGTCACGCCGTAGACCTTGCCGATCTCGTCCAGGGTCTTGGGCTGGCCGTCCTCGAGGCCGAAGCGCATGGAGACCACGCCTGCCTCCCGCTCGGACAGGGTGTCCAGCACGGAGTGCAGCTGCTCCTGCAGCAGGGTGAAGCTCACCGCGTCAGCCGGGACGACGGCCTCGGAGTCCTCGATGAGGTCGCCGAACTCGCTGTCGCCGTCCTCACCCAGCGGGGTGTGCAGGGAGATCGGCTCGCGGCCGTACTTCTGGACCTCGACGACCTTCTCGGGGGTCATGTCGAGCTCCTTGGCGAGCTCCTCCGGGGTGGGTTCCCGGCCCAGGTCCTGCAGCATTTGCCGCTGCACACGGGCCAGCTTGTTGATGACCTCGACCATGTGCACGGGGATGCGGATGGTGCGGGCCTGGTCCGCCATGGCGCGGGTGATGGCCTGGCGGATCCACCACGTGGCGTAGGTGGAGAACTTGTAGCCCTTGGTGTAGTCGAACTTCTCGACAGCGCGGATCAGACCCAGGTTGCCCTCCTGGATCAGGTCCAGGAACAGCATGCCGCGGCCGGTGTAGCGCTTGGCCAGGGACACCACCAGGCGCAGGTTCGCCTCCAGCAGGTGGTCCTTGGCGGCGCGGCCGTCCTCGGCGATGATCGTCATCTCACGGCCAGCCTTCGTGAGGCGGCCGTCCCTGCCCGTGAGGGACTCGTCGTTCTTCAGCTTCTGCTCCGCGTAGAGGCCCGCCTCGATGCGCTCGGCCAGCTCCACCTCCTGCGCGGCGTTCAACAGTGCGACCTTGCCGATCTGCTTGAGGTAGTCCTTGACCGGATCGGCCGTGGCGCCGGCGGTGACGACCTGCTGGGCCGGGGAGTCGTCCTCCGCAGCGGAGAACACGAAACCGCCGGACTCCTCGACCGACTCGTCACCGGAGGCGGCGTCCTTCTCGGCCTCGGCGTCCTCACCCTCGGTGGCCGGGTCCTCGCCCTCGATTTTCTCCTCGTCCTTGTCCTCCTTGGCCGCGGCCGTCTTCTTCCTGGCGGCGGTCCGGGACTTGGCGGGGGCCTTCTTGGCCGGGGCCTCGGTCTCTGCGGGGGCGTCGGAGCCGTCCTCGGTGCCTTCGGCGACGTCGGCTGCGGTCTCCTCGGCGGCCTTCCCCTTGGCGGCCCTGGAGCTCCGACGGCTGGCGGTGGCCGCCTTCGCGGTGCCGCCGGTGGACTTCTTGGATGCCGACGTGCGGGCACGGGTGCCCGCGGCCGCCTTCTCGGTCTCGTCGATCGGGGCGTCAGCGGTCTCAGCGGTCTTGGAGGAGGTCACAGAGTTCCTTCTTCCGATGGCGCACCCAGTGGTGCGCCGTTCAGCTCGGGCGATCAGTCGTCTCAGCGCGGCCTGCGGATGCCGCGCCCGTGCCGCGTTCCCGGATCCTTTTCCGGTTTCACGGCGCGCAAAGGCGCGATGCCGTCAAGCCATGGAAGTATAACGCCTCGTGAGCGGCGTTATTCCCGGATGTCCGCGGCAGCTGTCGGATCGTCCTTGACCGCGAGAACCGGACAGGAGGCCCCCAGGACGACGCGACGTGCGGAGGCTCCCAGGTTGAGCTTGCCGATCGGTGACTTGCGGTGCAGCCCGATCACCACCAGCGTGGCCTCGATCTCTGCGGAGAGATCCAGCAGGAACTCACCGACGTCCCTCGTGTCACAGCTGCGCACGGTGATCTCCGGCAGGTCGAGGCCCGTGGCGCGGCAGTCCGCGAGCACGGTCTGCTCAGAGGCGACTGCCGGTCCCGTCTCCGGATCGTTGTACAGGTGAGAGGCGACCACCAGGTCCTCGCCGACCCGCACCGCATGTCTGAGAGCGGCGTGGAGCGCCGCTCTGCCCTGGCCGGACGGTGAGTACCCGACGACGATGGTCATTGTGCCCCTCCTCGCCGTGGCGCCAGGCGGCCACGGGCTGCGACGTATCGGGTCAGACTAACGGGCCAGCAGTTCGACGATCCACCGATCCAGGTGCGGGTGTGCCAGAAGGAACGCGTCATGGCCGATCGGTGAGGAGGCGCAGTGCATGACCGCCCCGTCGATGTGCTGGGCGGTCTCGGCGACGAGTGGTCGGGGGAACAGCCGGTCCGTCGTGATCGCGACCACCAGGGTGCGGGCACGCACCCGGCCGAGCGCCTTCGCCAGTCCCCCGCGGCCCCTGCCCACGTCGTGGGTGTTCATGGAGCGCACGAGGGTCAGATAGGAGTTCGCATCGAAGCGTCGCGCCAGCTTGGTCGCGTGATGGTCCAGGTAGCTGGTGACCTGATGGCGGCCGTCGCCGTGCAGGGGGTCCTCCTCCCCCTGGGCGCGGTTCGCGAAGCGTGCTTCCAGCTCCTCGGCGGTGCGGTAGATGGTGTGGGCGATGCGGCGTGCGATCCCGAGGCCACGATGGGGGCCTTCACCCGGGCCCAGGTGGTAGTAGTCCCCGCCGTGGAAGCCGGGGTCCGCTTCGATGGCGGCGATCTGGGCGCTGTTCCAGGCGATCTGGTCGGCGCTGGCCCGGGCGGCGCTGGCGATCACGGCGAGCCGCTGGACCTCCTGCGGATGGCAGACCGCCCATTCCAGTGCACGCATCCCGCCCATGGAACCGCCGATGACCAGCGCCCAGCGGTCGATGCCGAGCTGGTCGCGCAGGGCGCGCTCGGCCGAGACCTGGTCCCGCACGGTCACCCGGGGGAAGCGCGAGCCCCAGGGGCGACCATCGGCAGCATCTGAACTGGGTCCCGTGCTCCCTTGGCACCCGCCCAGCACGTTCGGGGCGATGACGAAGTAGCGATCGGTGTCGATCGGGCGGCCGGGCCCGACCATCTGTTCCCACCAGCCCCCGCTGGGATGCCCTGGACCGACCGCGCCGCGGACGTGGGAGTCACCGGTCAGGGCGTGCAGGACCAGCACCGCATTGCTGCCGTCGGCGTCGAGCTGCCCCCAGGTCTCGTACGCCATCTGCACGTCATCCAGCAGCGCGCCGCTCTCCAGGCGGAGCGGGCCGACGGAGGCGAACCGCCGATCCCCGGCCCCGTGCTCGGGCCGCCAGGCCCCGCTGGCGGGGAGGAGGACTGCGGCCGCGTCCGCCTGCTCGTGGGAGGGCTGGGGCCGAGTGCGAGGGGACAGGGCGCTGAGTGCGGTCATCGGCGTGGGCTCCTCCCTCTGGGCTCACTCCTCCGGCCACCACGCCGGGGGAATCGGGGTGTCGATCATCGTTGCGAGCAAGGGTGCCAGAGTCGATGCCGGATCGCGCCGCAGCAGATCGTCCACCAGGTCCCCGGCGGCGGCGAAGCGGTGGTTCCACCACGACAGTAGGGTCAGCACTGCCGTGATGCCCCGCCACGCGTCCCGCGCCACCGCGGCGCTGGCGGGATCGGCCCCGTCCATCGCGCCCGTGGCCGCATCACGCAGTAGTTCGAGGCTGTGATACCAGTCCCCACCTGCGCAGACGTCTGCATGCGGTCGACGCGACGGGTCACTGGTGAGCTCCTGCAGCAGCTCCTCCCGATCGACAGATCGGCGCGAGCCCCGATCCACGCACACGGCGAGGAGCTCCCAATGGACGGCGTCAACGGCGAGCGCCGAGAGCATCGCGCAGAGCTGTTCACAGTCCGTCACGAAGCGGCCGCTCCCGGTGCCACCGGCCTGCCCGGCTGCCGCCAGCCGAGACACCGACTCCCGGGCCCGGGCGAACAGATCGGCGGCCTCGGCCGGCTCACCGCTGGCCGGGTGCAGTGCCAGCTGCGCGCCCAGGGCGCGAAGGGCCTCACGCTCGGCTCGTCCTCGGCGGAGGTTGCGACCCTCCAGCACGGCCTCCATCGCTGCTCGGGTGCGATCGAAGGGCAGCAGCTCTTCGGCGGGCGAGACCCAGACCTCCCCGGGGGCATCACCCTCACCCGCAACGAGCAGTACCTGGCGGACGCTGCCGTCACCCAGCACCCACATCGGGTGCACGGGGAACGGATCAGGCAGCATCCGCGCAGCGACGTCCAGGACCATCGGTGCCAGGACCCCCGCCCAGTCGTCGATCTCGTGGGCATCCACCGGTTCGGTGCCGTCACCGGCGATCAGCAGGGCCAGCGCGCCGGTGCATCCCCGCTCCCTCATCAGGGTGAGGTGGTTCTCGAGGTGCTCCCGGCCGGCCGGCTCGCTCATCTCGCGCACGGGTGAGCAGGTCAGGACGGGGCGGGTGCCGTGCCCGGCATGGCCCACCATCAGCAGGCAGTCACGAGGAACGGCGCCGAAGCTGAGCCGCGCGGCGGCCAGCAGCTCAGCGGGGTCATCGGCGCGGATGACCCGTGGTGACTCGGGGCAGGACGGGGTCTCGGTCGTCATGCCTGAAGCCTCCCGAGGACCACGAACCGCGGCCACCGCCCTTGCGTTCCTGGGGACATCCGGACGATGGGGAGGAACCTGGCGCCGTAGGAGCGCCGTAGGAGCCTCGCACCCGCGGCACAGGCAGCTCGTGACAGGATCGGGGATCAGCGAAGGAAGGACCCCCATGACTGCTCCTGCCCGTTCCGGCTCCACCCCCGACCTGCACGCTCTCGACCAACGCCTGGTCCAGGAGGTGCAGGCGGTGCACCGCGCGCTGATCCGGGATCGGCGCGGGGAGCTCGGCAGGATCGCCCCGGAGGCGCTGACGCTGGTGGACTCGCTGGAGCGCTACCTGGCCGGCGGGAAGATGCTGCGGCCCCGCTTCTGCTTCTTCGGCGGGCTGGCGGCGCTGCCCGAGCCGCCCACCGACGAACAGGTCGCGGGCCTCGCCCTCAGCGGCGCCGCCATCGAACTGGTGCAGGCGGCCGCCCTCATGCACGACGACGTGATCGACCACTCCCCCACCCGTCGCGGCAGACCGGCCCTGCACGTCGAGCAGTCCGCAGCTCATCGGCACCGGTCCCTGGCCGGCTCCTCCGACGAGTTCGGGGTGGCGGTCGCGATCGTGCTCGGCGATCTCACCCTCAGCTGGGCCGAGCAGCTGTTCTCGCAGGCCCTCGACTCGAGCGAGGCCGCCGGGCGCGCCCGCGCGGAGTTCGACGCGCTGCGCACCGAGGTGATGTGCGGCCAGTACCTGGACATCCTGCACCAGGCCGGGGGGCTGGGCACCGGAAGGGGGACGACGGGCACCGGGCAGGCCGGGGTCGATGCCGTGGCGGACCGGGAGGAATCGGGCCCGGAGGCGGCGGCGCTGGAGGTGATCCGGTGGAAGACGGTCCCGTACACGGTGCTGCGCCCCGTGCGGATGGGAGCTGCGCTGATGGGGGCCGATGATCAGCTGCTGGGCCTGCTCTCCCGCTGGTCCATCGAGGTGGGGACCGCGTTCCAGCTGCGGGACGACCTGCTGAGCGTGGTCGGGGACGAGGATCAGACCGGCAAGCCCACCGGCGGGGACATCGTCGAGGGCAAGCGGACCGTGCTGCTGGCCCGCACCGTTGCGCATGCCGACGAGGACGAGCTCGCACTGCTCGAGCGCACCATCGGGAACCCTGCCGCGCACCCGGAAGACGTCCGGGCCGTGCACGCACTGATGGTGGACAGCGGGGCGGTCGCCTCGGTTGCGCAGGACGTGCGGCAGCGGGCCGGTGCCGCCAGGGCCCTGCTCGAGGGCACCGACGCCCTCGGGGAACTGGGACGGGCCGGCCTGCTCACCCTGGCCGCGCAGGCCACCGACACCGACTCGCTGCCGCGCTGAGCCTCGATCAGGAGGCGCGGCCCACCGGCGTCAGAAGGCCATCGCCTGGGCTCGCCGGCGCACTTCCCCGCGCTGGCCGCGCCGGAGATGGTCGATGGGTCGACCCGGCAGGGTGTCGTCCTCGGTGAAGAGCCACCGCAGCAGCTCCTCGTCCTCGAATCCGCCGTCGCGCAGAACGGTGATGGTTCCGGCGAGGTGCGGGGCCACTTGGCCGTCGAGCAGCATGTCGGCCGGCACCGAGCGGACCACGGGGTCGCCGCGGCGCACGGCCACCAGTTCGCCGTCGTCGATCAGGCGGCGCACTTTGGACACCTCGATGTCGAGGATGCGGGCGACGTCCGGCAGGGAGAGCCATTCAGGGATCAGGTCATCGAGCTCGTTCACGCCCCCAGGGTGCCATGCCCGTGCCGCATCGTGCGCGCGGGAGCCGTCGCGCGTGCGGGAGCCGCTGTGTCCGGGTCGACTCGCGCGCGCGTGTGTCGCTGCTCCGTTACCACAGACCTGCGCCCTACAGTGACAGCGTGAGTGCGCCGACTTCCCCCGGCCTCGACCTGCTCCTGGACGGACGCTACCGGGTCGAGGACCTCATCGCGCGCGGTGGCATGGCGACCGTGCACCGCGGGCACGATCAGCGACTGGACCGCGTGGTCGCGCTGAAGATCATGCACCCCCACCTCGCGATGGACGAGGACTTCCGCCGCCGGTTCGCCCGCGAGGCCCGTGCAGCCGCGCGCCTGGCGCATCGCAACGTGGTCGGCGTCTTCGACCAGGGCGAGGACGGAGACCGCATCTACCTGGCGATGGAGCTGGTGGAGGGACAGACTCCGCGCGCCCGTCTGGGGCGGCCGGAGGGGATGAGCGTGCGCGAGACCCTCGATGTGACCGCGCAGGTGCTGGAGGCCCTGGCCGCCGCTCACGAAGCAGGGATCGTTCACCGCGACATCAAGCCCGAGAACGTGCTGATCGACCCCGAGGGCGTGGTGAAGGTGGCCGACTTCGGCCTGGCCCGCGCGGTGGGCACCGCTCAGTCCTCCGCCAGCGCCACCCTGCTGGGCACCGTCGCCTACATCAGTCCTGAGGTGGTCACCCGCGGCCACTGCGATGAGCGCAGCGATCTGTACTCCCTCGGGGTGATGGTGTTCGAGATGCTGACGGGGCTGCAGCCCTTCCGCGGTGAGCAGCCCGTGCACATCGCCTTCCAGCACGTCCACGAGGACATCCCGGCTCCCTCATCGCTGGCTACCGCGATCCCCTCCGCACTCGACTCCCTCGTCACCTGGGCTGCCGCCCGCAACGTGCAGCAGCGCCCGGCCGCGGCCGGGGACCTCCTGCGAGCGGTGCGCGAGCTGCAGCGCACGCTGCCCCCCGGGGTCCTCGACGCCCGCCCGGAGCCGCGGGAGCTCGACTCCACCGGGGAGGTTCCCCGGCTGACGGTCCCGCTCACGGACGTCGTCTCCCAGATCAGCTCCGAGGCGCGCAGCTTCCCCAGCGAGATGCGCACGCAGCCGACGAGCGAGCACGGCACAGCAGGGCATCCCGCTGATCCGGAGGGCACCGATGGGGCAGTCCCTGCTGAGCCACCCGGCCCGGGCGAAGGCACGGGCCCGGAGGATCTCCCTCCGCGCGTCGTCGCCCTTCCACTGCCGCGGACCCGCCGCGGACGGCACCTTCCCCACAGCACCCGCCGACGCTCCCGCCCGGTGACCGCACTGGCCTCGCTGCTGCTGGCGGGGGTCCTGGGATTGGGCGGCTGGGCAGGCGTGGACTGGTACGCCACCGACGGGCCGGGCGGGGACCGCTCCGTGCCGGTGCTGGCCGGCACCCAGCTCTCCGACGCGGAGGCTGCGCTGGCCTCGGCGGATCTCTCCACCCGCACCGAGGAGCGCTTCAGCGACACCGTGCCTGCCGGCCACGTGATCAGCTCCTCCCCCTCGACCGGCACCATCGTCAAGCGCGGCACCGATGTGCAGGTGATCGTCTCCAAGGGGCAGCAGACCTTCCCGGTCCCTTCTCTGGAGGGCATGGGGGTCGAGGAAGCACGCCAGGCCGTCGAGGAGCAGGGCCTCACGCTGGTGGAGGACGAGCCGTCCTACTCGGAGACCGTCCCCCAGGGCCACGTGATCTCTCAGTCCTCCGAGGCTGAGGCACTGCCTGCCGGTGGCGAGGTCCATGTGGTCCTCTCGCAGGGGCGCGAGCCGATCACGGTACCGGACCAGAGGGGCCGCGGCGGGTCCGATGCACGCGCCGCCCTGGAGGCCGCCGGGGTCGAGGTCTCCAGCGCCCAGGCGCACTCGGGGTCGGTGCCGAAGGGCGCCGTGATCTCCCAGGACCCGGCCTCGGGAACCCTGCACCGCGGTGACACGGTGCGGATCGTCACCTCGCTGGGGCCGGAGATGGTGACCGTGCCGGACGTCTTTCGCCAGAGCGAGGCCGATGCCAAGGCCACCCTGGAGGCAGCCGGCTTCACGGTCTCCGTGCAGCACGACCGCGGCGAACCCGTGTTCGGCCTGGTCTATGAGCAGTCCGCGGCCGCCGGCAGCGAACTCGCCAAGGGTTCCACCGTCACCATCACGGTGTTCTGACGCCCCGGCCCGTCCGGGGCCGGGGCGATGCCCCCCAGGGGGCAGACGGCATCAGCGGCGAGCCAGCATCTCTGCGACCAGGAACGCCAGCTCGAGGGACTGCTGGTGGTTCAGGCGCGGATCCACGAGGGTCTCGTAGCGGCGCTCCAGGCCGGCCTCGTCGATCTCACCGGTGCCGCCCAGGACCTCTGTGACGTCATCGCCCGTCAGCTCCATGTGGAGACCGGCCGGGACGGTGCCGGCGGCCTCGTGCACCTCGAAGAAGCCGACCACCTCGTCGAGGATGTCCTCGAAGCGCCGGGTCTTGTACCCGTTGGAGGAGGTGATGGTGTTGCCGTGCATCGGATCGGTGACCCAGGCCACCTGGGCACCGGAATTCCGCACTCCCTCCACGAGGGCGGGCAGGCGGTCCCGGATCTTCCCGGCCCCCATGCGGGTGATGAACGTGAGGCGGCCGGGCTCCCGCTCGGGATCGAGCTTGTCGATCAGCCGCAGGGCGTCGTCCACCGTCGCGGTGGGGCCCAGCTTCACGCCGATGGGGTTGCGCAGGCGGGACATGAAGTCCACATGGGCGCCGTCGATGTCTCGGGTGCGCTCGCCGATCCACAGGAAGTGGCCGGAGCAGCCGTAGATCTCGCCGGTGCGCGAGTCGATGCGCGAGAGCGCCTCCTCGTAGTCCAGCAGCAGCGCCTCGTGGGAGGCGTAGAACTCGACCACCTTGAGCGCGTCGAAGTCCGCGCCGATCGCGGCCATGAAGCGGATCGCCTTGTCGATCTGCGCGGCCAGGCGCTCGTAGCGGTCGTACCCGGGGCCCGAGGTGAACCCCTGGTTCCAGGAGTGCACCTCGCGGAGGTCCGCGAAGCCGCCGCCGGTGAAGGCACGCAGCAGGTTCAGCGTGGTCGCGCTGGAGGTGTACATCCTCCACAGGCGGTGGGGGTCCGGGCGCCGCGCCTCCGGGGTGAAGGCGTAGTCGTTGACGGCATCGCCGCGGTAGGTGGGCAGGGTGAGACCATCGCGCGTCTCGACGTCGGAGGAGCGGGGCTTGGCGAACTGCCCGGCCATCCGGCCCATCTTCACCACCGGCACGGAGGCCCCGTAGGTGAGCACAGCGGACATCTGCAGGATGGTGCGGATCTTGTTGCGGATCCTGTCGGCCGTGGAGTCGGCGAAGGTCTCGGCACAGTCCCCGCCGGCCAGCAGGAAGGCCTCCCCTCGGGCGGCCGAGGCGACCCGATCGCGCAGCACGTCCACCTCACCTGCGAACACCAGCGGGGGCGCGGAGCGCAGGGGGTCGAACACCTGCGCGCGCTCGGACTCCTCCGGCCACACCGGCTGTTGCACCCGCGGATACTCGCGCCACGCCCCGAGGGCCTCGAGACCGGCGTCGGCCGAGGACAGCGAGAAGGAGTGGGCGCGGGCAGGAGCGTCGGGGCTGAAGTGTCTCACCCGGCCAGGATAGGCGGTGACGGGGGGATTCCCGGACGCGTCCAGGGTGCGGGACCCCCCGACGGGCCGACCGGATCAGGTGGGGCGGTCGACCTCCGCTCTCAGGCGGCGCTTCACGTCGGAGGCGTACTCATCGACGTACTCCTGGCCCGAGAGCTCCTGGACCCGCTCCCGGATCACCTCGGTGACCGCGCGCAGCAGGCGTCCCTCCTCAAGGCCATCGAAGGCCTCGGCGAGTGCCGCCACGTCGATGGGCTCCCCCATCACCACCTTCATCTGCGGGCGGCGGTGGGGGAACATCTTCCTGCCGCGATGCGCCTCGAAGGTGTCCACCATCGCCACCGGCACCACCGGCGCCCCGGTCGCAAGGGCGAAGCGCGCGGTGCCGGTCTTGAACCTGTGGAGGCGTCCATCGGGGCTCCGGCTGCCCTCGGGATAGATGCCCAGCACCTTGCCCTCGCCGAGCACCGTCAGCCCGGCCTCGATCGCGGAGCGCGAGGCCGCGCCGCCGGAACGGTCCACCGGCATCACGTGCAGGCCCCGCAGCACCAGTGCGAACACCTGGTTCAGCGGTGACCCGCCCTTGAAGATGTCGGACTTGCCCAGGAAGTGCACCGCGCGGGAGACCTGCATCGGCATCACCACGGTGTCCGCGTAGGAGACATGGTTCGAGGCGAGGATCACCGGGCCCTTCCGCGGGATCCGCTCCTCGCCGGTGATGGTGGGATTCCAGATCAGCCTGACCAGGATCCCGACGACCACTTTGGCGAAGGCGTAGAACACGAGCTCTCCTGGGGGTGCGCTGTGACAGCGCTGGACGGTGATGTGCCTGGGCGGCGCTAGTGCGACCATGGAGCCATGGAGTTCAGCGAACTGTCTCGTCCATGGCGCGCGCGAGGTCACTCTAACCTGCGCGGCGCGCTGCTCCTCTGCCACGGCTTCACGGGCTCGCCGCAGTCCATGCGGCCCTGGGGCGAGGATCACGCCGGGCGCGGGTGGGAGGTGGAGCTGCCGCTGCTGCCCGGTCACGCCACCGACTGGCGGGAGCTGGCGCGGACACGGTGGCAGGACTGGTACGGACATGTCCGTGGCGTCGCCGAGGAGCTCTCCGCCGAGCACGGCCCCATCGCCGTGGGCGGTCTGAGCATGGGCGGCGCCCTCTCACTGCTGCTGGCCGCAGATCCCGGTCTGCGCGGCCGCATAGCCGCGCTGGTGCTGGTGAATCCGGGACTGAGCCTGCCGCCCGTGGCAGCGCTGTCCGGCCTGATCGCCCCGTTCGTGCCCACGCTGCCGGGGATCGCCTCGGACATCGCCGCCCCGGGGGTGAGCGAGGAGGGGTACGACAGGCTCCCGATGCGGGCCGTGGGCGAGCTGCGGGGACTTTTCTCCCAGGTCCGGCGCTCCTTGGACGCGGTCGACGTCCCGGTGCTCCTGGCCACCTCGCGGGAGGACCACACCGTGCCCGCACGGGACAGCCGCGCGATCGCCGCGGGCGTACGAGGCCCGGTGGAGCGGCTCCCCCTGCTGCGCAGCCACCACGTGGCCACTCTGGACCACGACGCCCCTCTGCTGTTCGACACCTCGGCACGATTCCTGGACCAGCACGTGCCCGAGCCGAAGGGACGGCCGGTATGAGCGGCGGCCCGCAGGACTCCCGCAGCGAGGATCCGCGCGACGTCGATCTGGAGTTCGCCCGCCTTCTCGAGGCCGAAGGCGTGCTGCTGCCGCCCGGGCAGGCACCGCGGGAGCCGGCGGCCCGCGGTGAGGACCGGCACCACCCCCACAGCCCCGACTCCCCCTCCGAGCCGCCCTCCGAGGATGACCGCGCCAAGGCCAGGGCTGCGCACCCCTCCCGCGGTCGAGGTCCGAGGCCGCCACGCGAGCTGGAGGACGAGGAGGACATCGACGCGCTCGCCCCGGACGCGTGGATGGGCGACTTCGTCCCTCCGGACCCGGACCTGCCGGAGCCGACACCACGCGCCCTGTGGTCCTGGACCGCCCTCATCGGTGGGCTCGTGGCCCTGCTGGTGGTGGCGGTGGTGCCGGCCCTGCCCCCATGGATCGGAGGTCTCGGTGGCCTGGTGGCCCTCGGCGGGGTGATCGCCCTGCTGCTGCGCGCGCCGACGCACCGCGAGGGCGACGGTATCCAGATCTAGCAGCTGCGGACCGAGCCCGCCTCGCCCCAGGCACCCCGGGAGGGCACAGGCGGCTCAGCGAGCGAGGTCGGCCGCCCCCACGATCCCGGCTCGATTGCCCATCCGGGCCTGCTCGAACGGTGCGACGGTGCGGTGCATCCGCGCGGTCAGGTTCGCCGCATAGGCCTCGCGGGCGGGGTCCAGCAGCAGGTCGCTGGCTGCGCTCACACCACCTCCGACGACGATCACCTCGGGATCCAGCAGCGCCGCGATCGAGGCCAGCCCCTCGCCCAGCCAGCCGCCGATCTCGGCGATCAGCTCCCGGGCACCGGGGTCCCCCTGCTGGGCCAGCCGGGTGATCAGGGGGCCGTCGATCTCCTTCTTCGCCCCGCCGGCCGCCTGCACGAGCGGCCCCATGAGCGGGTCACCGGTGGCGGCGCGCCGCTTCGCGGTGCGCACCAGGGCGGTGCCGGCCGTGTACTGCTCGAGGCAGCCGCGGCGACCGCAGCCGCACCACTGTCCCTGCGGCACAGCCGTCATGTGCGCGATCTCCCCGGCGAAGCCCCCACTGCCCCGCACCAGCTGCCCGTTCATGACGATCGCCCCGCCCAGGCCGGTCCCCACGGTGACCATCAGCATGTTCTCGGCCTCGGTGGCCGCACCGAAGCGGAACTCCGCCCAGCCGGCGGCGTTGGCATCGTTCTCCACCACCACCGGGAGCGAGACCAGGCGCTCGAGCTCCTCGGCCAGGCTCCGGTGCCTCCACGCCAGGTTGGCGGCGAACACGACGGTGCGACGATCCGCCCCGACGAAACCGGCAGCCCCCACGCCGATGCCCACCACATCGTGCTCGGAGCGCAGCTCGGCCACCGCATCAGCGACTCCGGCCTCGATCAGCTCGGGGTCGGTGGCGGGGGTGCTGCGAGTGGTCGCGGCGATGATGGTGCCGTCCTCGTCCACGACGCCCGCCGCGATCTTGGTGCCGCCGATGTCCACTCCGATGGAGAGCATGAATCCTCTTCCCCGACGCGCCGCGTCCCGGCACGTCCGATCCGTGTTGTCGGGGTCCATCGTAGGACGCACTGACGTAGACTTCCCCAGACCCCACCAGCGCTTCCGGGCGGGTGCCCGGCGCCCAGGAGCCGCGTCCGATCCGGATCGAAGGAGATTCGATGAAGCAGTTCGGCACCGCCGCCCAGCACACCAGCCGTGAGGACGAGAACACCACCGACCTCCTGCTCGGTCGACTGCAGTCCGATCCACGCACCCCGATCTTCGAACTCGCCGACGGCTCCGGCACCTACCGCCCTCTGTCCGTCGGTGACTTCGTGGCGGAGGTCAAGGCGGTGGCCAAGGGCCTGATCGCCTCCGGCGTCGGCTCCGGTGACGTGGTCGCGATCATGTCGCGCACCCGCTACGAGTGGGTGCTGGTGGACTGGGCGGTCTGGTTCGCCGGCGGCGTCAGCGTCCCCATCTACGAGACCTCCTCCCCCAGCCAGATCCAGTGGATCGCCTCGGATGCAGGGGCCCGCTTCGCCGTGGTGGAGGCCAGGCGCCACTGCGAGGACATGGAGTCCGTGCGCGGTGAGCTGCCCGCCCTGGAGCGCATCGGCGTGCTCGAGGACGGCATCATCGAGGAGCTCAAGCAGCGCGGGAAGGACGTCAGCGACGACGAGCTGGAGGCGCGCCGCACCTCCCGGCGCCTGGAGGACGTCGCGACCATCATCTACACCTCGGGCACCACCGGTCGCCCCAAGGGCGCCGAGCTCACCCACGCGAACTTCGTGGACACCGCCCGCAGCGCGCTGAACCTGCTGGGCGAGCACGTGCTGCCCCCCGGTTCACGAATGTTGATGTTCCTGCCGATCGCGCACGTGTTCGCTCGCCTGCTCGTGGTGGTGGCCGCCTCCTGGCCGGTCACCACTGCCTTCACCCCGGACACCAAGAACCTGATGGAGGACCTGGCGAAGTTCAAGCCCACCTTCCTGCTCGCGGTCCCCCGCGTGTTCGAGAAGGTCTACAACAGCGCCGAGGCCAAGGCCATCGCCGGCGGCAAGGGCAAGATCTTCTCCGCCGGTGCCGATACGGCGATCGCCTATTCCAAGGCCCTCTCCGCCGGGAAGGTCCCGCTGACCCTCAAGCTCAAGCATGCCGCTTTCGACAAGCTGCTGTACGCCAAGCTGCGCGGCGCCATGGGCGGGGACGTCTCCTGGTCCGTCTCGGGAGGAGCCCCGCTCGGGGCGCGTCTGGCGCACTTCTTCCGCGGCATCGGGGTGACCGTGCTGGAGGGCTACGGGCTCACCGAGACCACAGCTCCGGTGTGCGTGAACCTGCCGTGGTCGGTCAAGCCCGGCACCGTGGGCCCGCCCCTGCCCGGTTCCGCCGTGGCGATCGACGACGACGGTGAGATCCTGGTCAAGGGCGTGATGGTCTTCAAGGGCTACCACAACAACCCCGAGGGGACCGCGGAGGCCATGCGTGACGGCTGGTTCCGCACCGGTGACATCGGTTCCCTGGACGAGGACGGCTCACTGACCATCACCGGCCGCTCCAAGGAGGTCATCGTCACCGCGGGCGGCAAGAACGTCTCCCCCGCCCAGCTGGAGGACCAGCTGCGCTCCCACCCGCTGGTCAGCCAGTGCGTGGTGATCGGCGACCAGAAGCCCTTCGTCGCCGCGATCATCACGCTGGACCCGGAGATGCTGCCCACCTGGCTGAAGAACAACGGCCTGCCGGAGATGAGCATCGAGGAGGCCGGTCGCAACGAGAAGGTGCACGCCGAGCTGCAGCAGGTGGTGGACAAGGCCAACCAGTCGGTCTCGCGAGCGGAGTCGATCCGCACCTTCGAGATCATCGACACGGACTTCACCGAGGAGAACGGGTACCTCACCCCCTCGATGAAGCTCAAGCGCAATGTGGTGGTCAAGGACTTCGCCGATGTGATCGAGAAGATCTACTCCGGGCCCAAGCCCTCGAACTGAGCAGCGTCGCTTCGCCGCTGTCGCGCGAGGCCCCGCCACCCGTCTTCGGGTGTCGGGGCCTCGTCGTAGTCTGCAGGACATGTCCACCCGCCGTCCGCCGCGCCAGCAGCTGAGCTTCGACGATCTGGGCACCCCGCTGGCGGAGGCCACCTTGGTGGTGGTGGACCTGGAGACCACCGGGACGAACCCCACCGAGGACGCCATCACGGAGATCGGCGCGGTGAAGGTGCGCGGCGGCGAGGTGCTCGGTGAGTTCCGCACCTTCGTGGATCCGCAGCGACCGATCCCTGCCTACATCGCCTCGCTCACCGGCATCTCGGACGCCACCGTCGCCGGCGCCCCGCACATCGGTACGGTGCTGCCGATGTTCCTGGACTTCGTGGGGGACGCGGCGCTGGTGGCGCACAACGCCCGCTTCGACATCGGCTTCCTCGCAGCGCACGCCTCCCGGCACCACGTGCCCTGGCCGGGGCCGCCGGTGCTGGACACACTGGCGCTGGCGCGCACCGTGTACCGACGGGACGAGGTGCGCGACCACCGCCTGTCCACCCTGGCCGCCCACGTCGGCGCTGCCGTCCAGCCCGATCACCGGGCACTGTCCGATGCCCGCGCCACGGTGGACGTGCTGCACGCGATCATCGCCCGCCTCGGCGCCCAGGGAGCCACCACGCTGGAGGATCTGGCCTCTGCCCACAGGCGCGCCACCCCGGTCCAGCTGCGCAAGAAGCACCTGGCGGCCGCGGTGCCACCGGTGCCCGGGGTGTACGAGTTCCTGGACGCGCACGGCCAGGTGCTCTACGTGGGCACCTCCCGGAACCTGCGAAGCCGGGTGCGCACCTACTTCACCGCCGCCGAGACCCGCCGCCGGGTGCTGGACATGCTGCCCCGCGCGGAATCGATCCGCACCATCGAGTGCACGACCCCGACGGAGGCGGCGGTGCGGGAGCTGCGCATCATCGGCGCCACCAAGCCTCCGTCGAACCGCCGCGGGCTCACCCCCGAGAAGGCCCTGTGGTTGCGCCTCGGCTCCGGCAGGGAGGGCCTGCGCGCGGCACGCCTGGCCCGGGACGAGGCCGACGGATCCGCGCAGATCGGCCCGCTGGCCTCCCGTCACGACCTGGAGCCGCTCAAGGGCCTGCTCACCGATGCGGTGCTCGGACGGGCCGCGAGCTTCGAGGGATCGTCCCGGGACGCCGGCCTCAGCGACCAGGGGCACAGGGCGCGGATCCGACGCGCGATGCTGGAGGATCCCGGGGAGGTGCTCGACCACGCGGCGGTCCGCATGCGCACCCACGTCAACGCCGGGCGCTACGAGGACGCCGAGCGCATCCGCCAGCTCACCCTCGCCTATCTCCGGGCCGCCCGTCGGGCCTCCCGGCTGAGGGCGCTGGCCGCGGTGCCGCTGCTGATCGCCGCCCGGCCCGTCACCGAGGGAGTGATCGGGGGCAGGGGGTGGGAGCTGCTCGCGGTCAGGCATGGACGGTTCTCCGGCACCACCCTGGTCCCGCTGCGTGCCGATCCGCTGGCGGCGGCGCGCTCGTTGGCACTGACGGGTCTCGGGGAGGCGGAGCTGGCCGCTCCCCTGTGCCAGGGGCACCACCAGGAGGCCGAGATCCTGCTGGCCTGGCTCGAGGAGGAGGCGGTGCGAACGGTGCTGGTGGAGGGCACCTGGGGGGTGCCGGCCCGCGCCCGCTTCGACCCGGGGCATCTCACCGAGCGCTTCGCCCGGACCGCCGGCGCCTCGGGGGCATAGGCTCACCGGTGAACACCCACCGGCCCAGGTCCGCAGGAGGATCCATGATCACCGCCATCGCCTCGATCATCGTCGAGTCCCACCGCATCCCCGAGGGCGCCCAGGCCATCGTCGACATCGAAGGCGTGGAGCAGGTCTACTCGGTCACCGGGGACGTGGACCTGATCGTGGTGGTGCGGGTGCGCCGCCACGAGGACCTCGCCGAAGTCATCGCCGACCGCCTCAGCAAGGTGGAGGGCGTGCTGGACACCACCACCAACATCGCGTTCAAGACCTACTCCAAGCGCGACCTGGATGCGGCCTTCGACCTGGGCCTGGACGGCTGAGAGGGGCTCAGCTCCCCTGCGACACGGCCTGCGAGGCGCGGGCCCAGCGATCCAGCAGATCGGCCGGCCGGCCCGAGTCCAGCGCCTCCTGCACCTCCGCGAAGGAATCGCAGAAGCGCTCCTCGAACCCATCCGCGGCCGGCTGGTCGATCCCGTCGTAGGCCAGCACGCCCGCGGCGGCGTTCAGCAGCACCGCGTCGCGCACCGGTCCCATGCGGCCCGCCCGCGAGCCGGCGAAGAGGTCCCGCGCCACCTGAGCGTTCTCCTCCGCGGTGCCGCCGCGCAGGGAGTCATGGTCGGCGCGCTCCACACCCAGCAGGGCCTGCGGGTCCAGCACGTGCTCGCGCACCTGCCCACCACGCACCTCCCACACGTCCGAGGGCGCGGTGACGGTGAGCTCGTCCAGGCCGTCATGACCGCGGAACACCAGGGCGCTGGTGCCGCGCGAGGCGAACACTCCGGCCACCGTGGGTGCCACCGTGGCATCGGCCACGCCCACCGCGCTGGCGCGCGGCCGAGCGGGGTTGGTGATCGGGCCCAGGATGTTCATCACGGTGGGGATGCCCAGACCCTTGCGGGCCTCTGCGGCGAAGCGCATCGACGGATGGAACACCTGGGCGAACAGGAAGGTCATCCCGATGCTGCGCACCAGCTCCTCGACCACGGGCACAGGCAGGTCCAGGCGCACGCCGAGCGCCTCGAGCACGTCGGCGGAGCCCGAGCGCGAGGTCGATGCCCGGTTGCCGTGCTTGACCACGGTGCGCCCCGTCGAGGCGATGATCATCGAGGCCATCGTCGAGATGTTCACGGTCTGGGCGAGGTCGCCGCCCGTGCCGACGATGTCGATCGCACGCTCAGGGGCATCGACCGGGCGGGCATGGGATGTCATCGCATCGGCCAGAGCCCCCAGCTCGGTGCTGGTCACGCCCTTGGCCTGGAGCGCCACCAGGAAGCCGGCCAGCTGCACGGGCGAGGAGTCACCGCTCATGACCTCGTCCATCGCCCAGGTCGCCTCGGCGTGCGTGAGCTCCTCGCCCCGCACCAGGCGCGCGGTGATACGGGACCAGCTCGGGGTGCTCTCGTGGTTCATGGCCCGATCATCCCACCGTCGCGGTCAGGCGCGTCGGCCGGGATCACGGATCGGTCACGACGCTCACACAGGGCCACCACCTGCACATCAGTCGCGTGTCCAGGTTCGTGACGCGACGTCAGGGGAGCTATGCTGACATGGTTCGCCCGGGCGCCATGCCCCGCGGTGGGTCCGGAGGTCGTGAACCGGTCCCGCTGAATCTGACGACACGACATAATGGTGACGTGACTACTGCGACCCTGACTGAGCGCCCCGCCCCCGCCGCTCCGGCGGTGGGCCGCCCCAACCCGACCCAGATCGGGACGTTCGTCTGGCTCGCCAGCGAGCTGATGTTCTTCGGCGGCCTCTTCGCGATGTACTTCACACTCCGGTCGATGGTGCCGGACGTCTTCGCCGCCGGGCAGGCCAACTTCACACACGGCTTCGCCCTGCTGAACACCTCGATCCTGGTCGCCAGCTCCGTCACCTGCCAGATCGGCGTGTACATGGCCGAGGGCCGCCTGCCCAGCGGCCGGGTCTTCGAGCCCCGCAAGCGCCGCACCGGCTCGATCTTCAACATCGCCGGCTGGGGAATGATCGAGTGGTTCACCCTCACCTACATCATGGGCGCGATCTTCGTCTCCGGTCAGGCCTTCGAGTACGCAGAGCTGGTCCACCACGGCGTGACCATCTCGTCCTCCCCGTTCGGCTCGGTGTTCTACCTCGCCACCGGCTTCCACGGCATCCACGTCATCGGCGGTCTGATGGCCTTCCTGATGGTGCTGGCGCGCGCCTTCGCGGCGCAGCGATTCACCCAACACGAGCAGGTCTCCGCGATCTGCGTGTCCTACTACTGGCACTTCGTGGACGTGGTGTGGATCGTCCTGTTCGCGATCGTCTACCTGATCGACCCGATCATGTCGCGCATGCCCGGCCACGCCATCCCGGTCGACTTCAACTGGTCGATCTTCTGATCGAGCACCCGCTGCTCCCCGGTACGTCCCCCGTCCCCGCCCGCCCCTCCACGAATCGAGGTCCGAACCGTGAAGGCACTCGCCGCACGTCGCCATCACCCGATGGCATTGCTCGTGATACTGCTGCTGGCGCTGGTTGCCACGGGTGGGCTCTATGCCGCCTTCCAGCCGCGCGTCGCGCAGGCCGAGTCCTACTCGCAGGAGGACATCGCTGCGGGTGAGGCCCTGTTCCTGGCGAACTGCGCCACCTGCCACGGTCGCAATGCCGAGGGCCAGACGGATCCCGACGGTCAGACTGTCGGCCCCTCGCTGATCGGCGTGGGTGCCGCCGCCGTGGACTTCCAGGTGGGCACCGGTCGCATGCCGATGCAGCGCTCCGGTGCGCAGGCGGCCCGCAAGCCCCCGCAGATGAACGAGGAGCAGACCCGCCAGCTCGCCGCCTACGTGGCCTCCCTGGCCCCGGGCCCGAGCGTCCCGGCCGAGGAGTACCTCTCCGGCGGCGACCCGGTCAACGGCGGCGAGATCTTCCGCATCAACTGCGCCATGTGCCACAACGCGGCCGGTGCCGGTGGCGCCCTGACCCGTGGCAAGTACGCCCCGCCCGTGCTGGGCCTGGAACCCAAGCACGTGTACGAGGCGATGGAGACCGGCCCGCAGAACATGCCCGTCTTCAACGACGCCAGCCTGACCGCCGAGGACAAGCGCGACGTGATCGCCTACCTCGATCAGCTCGAGGATGTCGGCTCCCCCGGCGGCATCTCCCTGGGCTCACTCGGTCCGGTGACCGAGGGCCTGTACGCATGGACCATCATCCTCACCCTGCTGACCGGCTGTGCCGTGTGGCTGGGGGCGAAGGCGAAGTGAGCACGCACGTGAACGACAACATCGACGGAACCCGTCCTGCCCGCGGTGTCAGCGCCATCGCCCCGCGCGAAAACGGCGGGTTCCCCAACCCCGGCCTGCCCCCGCACCAGCACCGTCGCGCGGACGTGGACCCCAGGGCCGAGAAGCGCGCCGAGCGCCTGGTGGCGGTGATGTTCCTGCTGTCGGTGCTGGGCACCGCGCTGTTCATCGCGGCGTACTTCCTGGTCACACCGCAGCCCGACAGTCCGAACCTGTTCGCCGAGCCCGGTACCCCCCGCGCCCTGTGGTGGTCCAACCTGATGATCGGCCTTGGCCTGGCGATCGCCGTGTTCTTCATCGGCGCTGCTGCTGTGCACTGGGCCAAGACCCTGATGCCCGATGACGAGGTGGTCGAGGAGCGGCACCCGATCCGCAGCACCGACGAGTCCCGCGACGCCGCGGTGGGCATCATCCGCGATGGCCTGGACGAGTCCGGTATCGGCCGCCGTCCGCTGATCGTCACCTCGATGGTGGCGGCGCTGGCGGCCCTGCCGATCGCTGTGCTCGCCCCGCTGTCCACCCTGGGTCCGATGCCGGGAAACAAGCTGCACCACACCTTCTGGAAGTCGGGGATGCGCTTGGCCCGGGACCACGACGGCACCCCCATCAAGGCCTCGGACGTCGCGATGAACTCGATCTTCCACGTGATGCCGGAGGACCTCACCTCCGAGACCCCGCACTTCCTGGAGGAGCGCGCCAAGGCGGCCGCGGTCATCGTGCGCATCGACCCGAAGCTCGGCAAGAACGAGGAGAGCCTGGCGAACGGGTACGAGGGCATTCTCGCCTTCTCCAAGATCTGCACCCACGTGGGATGCCCGGTGGCGCTGTACGAGCAGCAGACGCACCACATGCTGTGCCCCTGCCACCAGTCCACCTTCGACGTCACCGACGCCGCCAAGGTCATCTTCGGCCCGGCCCACCGGCCGCTCCCCCAGCTCCCGATCGAGGTCGATGCCGAGGGCTACCTGGTGGCCCGCGGCGACTTCCCCGAGCCGATCGGTCCCAGTTTCTGGGACATCCACAAGGACAAGTGATCACGTGTCGACCACGACTCCCGCATCCCAGAAGCAGGCCCCGAAGCAGGGGCGCGCGATGAAGCTCGGTGCCGTCGGCGGTGACTGGCTGGACCAGCGCGTCTCCGGCGGCGGTTTCATCAAGTTCTTCGCCCGGAAGATCTTCCCCGACCACTGGTCGTTCATGTTCGGCGAGGTGGCTCTGTACAGCTTCGTCATCCTGCTGATCACCGGCACCTTCCTGACCATGTTCTTCGACCCCTCCATGGAGGAGGTTATCTACAACGGCCCGTACGAGGCGCTGCAGGGCGCGCACATGTCCCGCGCCTTCGAGTCCACGCTGGAGATCTCCTTCGAGGTCACCGGTGGTCTGCTGTTCCGGCAGATGCACCACTGGGCGGCCCTGGTGTTCATGGTCGCGATCTACGTGCACATGTTCCGCGTGTTCTTCACCGGGGCCTTCCGCAAGCCGCGTGAGCTGAACTGGCTGATCGGCTTCACCCTGATGATCCTCGGGATGGTGGCCGGGTTCTCCGGCTACTCCCTCCCGGATGACGTCTTGTCCGGGAACGGCCTGCGCATCGCGGACGGCCTGGCGAAGTCCATCCCGGTGATCGGCACCTACATCTCGTTCCTGCTGTTCGGAGGCGAGTTCCCCGGGACCGACATCATCCCGCGCCTGTACACCATCCACATCCTGCTGGTGCCCGCAGCCATCCTGGGACTGATCGCGATCCACTTGGTGCTGCTGGTGCTGCACAAGCACACCCAGTACCCCGGCCCGGGGCGCTCCGACCGCAACGTGGTGGGCTTCCCGCTGTTCCCGGTGTACACCGCGAAGGCCGGGGGCTTCTTCTTCCTGGTGTTCGGCGTTATCGCCCTGATCTCCGCCACCACCAGCATCAACGCTGTGTGGGTGTACGGACCGTACGATCCGTCCCCTGTCTCAGCCGGTTCGCAGCCCGACTGGTACATGCTGTTCACCGACGGTGGCCTGCGCCTGATCCCGGGTTGGGAGTCGACGATCTTCGGCTACGTGTTCTCCTGGAACATGCTGATCCCGATGATGTTCTACGGCGCGATGCTGGGCTTCCTGGCCCTGTACCCGTTCATCGAGGCATGGGTGACCGGTGATGACCGGGAGCACCACCTGCTGGACCTGCCGTACAACACCCCGGTGCGCACCGGCCTCGGCGTCGCCTGGATCACCGTTTACATCGTGCTCGTGCTCGCCGCGGCGAACGACCTGCTGGCGATCGCGTTGGACCTGTCGATCAACGACCTCACGTGGCTGTACCGGATCCTGTTCTTCGTGGCCCCGGTGCTCGCGTTCTGGATCACAAAGCGCCTGTGCCTGTCACTCCAGCGTCAGGCCCACCAGAAGGCGCTGCACGGCGTGGAGACCTCCCGCATCGTGCGCACCGAGACCGGCGACATGATCGAGATCCACGAGCCGCTGAACGAGTACGACCGCTGGGTGCTCGTGCAGCACGACGACTACCGTCCGCTCAAGGCCGGCAACGGCGTCTCATCGCTCCGCGCTGCGGCGACATCGTTCTTCTTCAAGGACAGCATTACCCCGGCCAGCCCCGCCGAGCTGCGGGAGGCCCTGGAGCACGCCGGCCACGAGAAGCACACGATCGATCAGCTCACTGGCGGCGACTACCGCACCCCTGCGGAGAAGGCCGTCCACTGAGTCGCTGATCCGCGGAAGGCACACCTGCCCCCGCGCGCTGAGCGCAGAAGGGCCCCGGAGCAGTCTCCGGGGCCCTTCTGCTGTGCCAAGAACGGGTGAGTGCGGGGACCGCCGCTCTCGAGGCGTCAGCGCGGACACGGCACTGCCCGTCAGTGCGGGCTGCCTCACTCCAGGAGCGGGCTTCGTGCACGACCCCGCCTCGTGGGCCGACCGGCGGCGGCATCGACGAGATAGCGGGCAGGGACCAGCCCCAGGCGCCGATCGGCGCGACGCAGTGCGCGGATGGCGCGCAGAGGATGAGCGGAGGGGTCGACGCCCTTGTCCATCAGCACACCGCGCGCCCAGTCCACGGCATGCGCGATCACGTCATCCCCCGCGAACAGTGCCTTGATCTCCTGCTCCGCGCGTGCCGCGGGATCTGCTGCTCCGCCGATCATCATCTGTGGCCTCCTGGGGGCGCCCTGGGCCCGGATCTCCCACCGGGCGATCAGTCCACACGCTAGCAGGAGCACGCATGGCCATGGCGGCCCCGCAGGCGGTGCGGGCGGCCCCACAGGCGGTGCGGGCGGGGCCCAGCAGGCGGTTGCGGGAGGGGCCCCGTATACGCGGCGCGGGCGGCCCGCAGGCGGTGCGAGGGGGGGCCGCGCGGTCGGGGCACCCGTGCTGCCCCCGGGCTCACGACGTCGGGTCTGCCCCCGTCCTGGTACTGCAGGGGCGGGTTCACAACCCGGTCACGCGACGGCGGTTCTGCAGATCACCTGCGGCGAGGCTGTGGCCGGCCGTTGATGGCCGCGAGTGCATCGAGGTGTGCAGAACGAAGGCCCCGCACCGGGAGGAACCGGTGCGGGGCCTTCGATGCGGCGAGGTCAGTGCCTGTACTGGCCGGTGGAGAACTCCATCACCCAGCCGATCACGCCGGAGATCGAGACGATGATGCCCAGGGCGAAGATCCACCAACCCGCAGCAACCCCCAGGAACACCAGGGCGGCACCGAGGGACGCCCACAGGGGCCACCAGCTGTAGGGCGCGAAGCTGCCCTGCACACCGGCCTCGTCCTCGACCTCCGCGTCCAGACGGTCCTCCGGACGGGTCCCGAACTTGCGGTTGTTGAGCGTGAGGTACGTGCCGATCATGGCTGCCAGTCCGGACAGCGCCAGGATGGCCGGGAACCCGACGGGCTCGATGCCGAGAGGCTCGTACAAACCGGTGAGAAGGCCGTACATGATCGCCACGATCAGGAAGAAGACCGCGAGGATCCAGAAGATGCGCGCTGATGCTCTCATGTCAGTTGGTGTCCCTGTTCTGTGCCGGCTCCTGATTCAGCATGTGGTCCTGCGCGCTGACCTCCGGGTGGTGGAGGTCGAAGGCGGGACGCTCGGAGCGGATGCGCGGCAGCGAATGGAAGTTGTGACGCGGCGGCGGGCAGGAGGTGGCCCACTCGAGCGAGGCGCCGTAGCCCCACGGGTCGTCCACGAAGACCTTCTCGCGCTTGATGTGGGTGAGCACCACGTTGAGGATGAACGGCAACGTGGAGGCACCCAGGATGAACGCCCCCACGGTGGAGAGCTGGTTCATCCAGCCGAAGCCGTCCTCGGCGAGGTAGTTCACATAGCGACGGGGAGCACCCATGACGCCCAGCCAGTGCTGCACCAGGAACGTCATGTGGAAGCCGATCATCAGCATCCAGAAGTGGATCTTGCCGATCTTCTCGCTGAGCTTGTAGCCGAACATCTTCGGCCACCAGAAGTAGAAGCCGGCGAACATCTCGAAGGCGACGGTCCCGAAGATCACGTAGTGGAAGTGGGCCACCACGAAGTAGGTGTCGGAGATGTGGAAGTCGAGCACCGGGCTGGACAGGATCACGCCGGTGAGCCCACCGAAGAGGAACGTGGTGAGGAAGCCGAGGGTGAACAGCATCGGGGTCTCGAAGGTGATCGACCCCCTCCACATGGTGCCCACCCAGTTGAAGAACTTCACGCCCGTGGGCACGGCGATCAGCATCGTCATGAAGGCGAAGAAGTCCAGCATGACTGCGCCCGTGGTGTACATGTGGTGGGCCCACACGGTCACGGACAGGGCGGCGATCGAGATGGTGGCGCCCACCAGCGTCTTGTAGCCGAAGATCGGCTTGCGGCTGAAGGCCGGGATGATCTCCGAGGCGATGCCGAAGAACGGCAGGGCGAGCACGTACACCTCGGGGTGGCCGAAGAACCAGAACAGGTGCTGCCACAGCACCGGGCCACCGTTCTCAGGGTTGAAGATCTGCGCCTCGAAGCGACGGTCAGCGCCGAGCGCCAGCAGCGCGGAGGCCAGCGGCGGGAACGCCATCAGCACCAGAACGCCCGTGATCAGCACGTTCCAGGTGAAGACCGGCATGCGGAACATCGTCATGCCGGGCATGCGCATGCAGATGATCGTGGTGATGAAGTTGACCGAGCCCAGGATGGTTCCGAAGCCCTGCAACGCCAGTCCGAAGACCCACAGATCACCGCCCAGGCCGGGGCTGAACGTGGTGTCGGCCAGGGGCGCGTAGGCGAACCAGCCGAACGAGGCCGCGCCCTGCGGGGTGAGGAAGCCGCCCACGGCGATCAGCGAACCGAACAGGGTGAGCCAGAAGGCGAACATGTTCAGTCGCGGGAACGCCATGTCGACGGCGCCGATCTGCAGGGGCACCAGGTAGTTCGCGAAGCCGTTGAACAGCGGGGTGCCGAACATCAGCAGCATGATCGTGCCATGCATGGTGAACAGCTGGTTGTACTGGTCCTTGGAGACCACGACCTGAAGGCCGGGCTCCCACAGCTCGGCGCGGATCATCAGCGCCAGCACACCGCCGAAGCAGAAGAAGGCGAAGGCCATGCCCATGTAGAGCAGACCGATGAGCTTGTGGTCCGTGGTGGTCAGCAGATCGAAGATCTTGTTCCCGCGCTTGTGCTCACCGCGCTGCTCGAAGCGTGCGGGCACCTGACGGGTGGTGGTGGTGGGGGCGCTCACTGGTCGTTCTCCTCAGCAGGCGGGGTGGTGGTGCGCTCGGCGTTGCGGGGGTGTGCCTCGTCGTAGCGCTCGCGCATCGACCAGTCCTCCTCGTTGCGGTTCAGGTCCACACCGAGCTGGCCGGTGTAACCCTGCTCCTCGAGCTCCTGCATGCGCTGGTCGAACTCCTCCTGGGAGACCACGTGCACGTTGAAGAGCATGTCCGAGTGGTACTCGCCGCACAGCTCGGCGCACTTGCCCGCGTAGACGCCCTCACGTGTGGGAGTGATCTGGAAGCTCGTGGTGTGGCCGGGGAACATGTCCTTCTTGTAGAGGAAGTCCACAACCCAGAAGGAATGGATCACGTCGCGGGAGTCGAGCTGGAACTCGACCGTCTGGCCGACGGGGAGGTACAGCACGGGCAGGGCCTCGGCTGCGCCCTCCTGGCCGGTCTGGAAGGACTGCACGCCAGCGGGCTCGTGCACATCGTGCTCGACGTAGTTGAAGTCCCAGCTCCACTGCTTGGCCACCACGTTGACGGTCAGGTCGGGCTCGGCCACGTGGTGCTCGATCTCGCGCACGTCGCGCTGGGTGAAGTAGAAGAGGGTCATGATCATGACCACGGGCAGCAGGGTGAACATCAGCTCCAGCGGCACGTGGTAGCGGAGCTGGATCGGGTAGCCGACGTCGTCCTTGCGGCGACGGTAGGCGATGGCGCACCAGATGGTCAGTCCCCACACCAGCAGGCCGACCAGGACCAGCACGGACCAGGAGCCCACCCACATCTCGGTGATGCGCTCGGTGTGGTTGGTGACCTGGCCGTCGTTGTAGCCGGGGAGGTACCCGCGCAGCTGCTCGTCGGTGCAACCGGTGAGCAGCAGCGCCGCGAGGGCCGCGCCTGCTGCCGCCGCGCGGCGTCGACGCCGCGGACGCTGTGTGGCCTGGGGGATCACTGAGGATGACCTTCCGCTCGTTCCGTGGGCCCCTGGGGAGGGGAGCCGGTGCTCGGTGGGCTGCCGCCCGCGGTGCCGTTCCCTCGCGGGAAGGCCAGGACCAGGACTTTCTGCGGCCCCGACACTTGACGGCACCCCGTCATCATACGCGTTCTGCGAGCGTCCGGGACCAAAGGCACGCTGGGCGGACGGCCCTGGACGCGCACTGTGAGGTGCGGCTCAGGCGAAGGAGTCGCCGCAGGCGCAGGAGCTCTGCGCGTTGGGATTGTCGATCGTGAAGCCCTGCTTCTCGATGCTGTCGGCGAAGTCGATCACGGCACCGGTGAGGTACGGGTTGCTCATCTTGTCCACCACCACCTCGACGCCATCGAAGTCGACGGTGAGATCGCCGTCCATCAGGCGCTCGTCGAAGTAGAGCTGGTAGATGAGACCGGAGCAGCCGCCCGGCTGCACCGCGATTCGCAGGCGGAGGTCATCGCGCCCCTCCTGCTCGAGCAGAGAGTTCACCTTCGCGACGGCGACGGGCGTGAGGGTCACGCCGTGGGCGGCGGACGGGCGCTCGGTGGCGATGGTCATGGAGGTCCTCCTCGGAGAGCTGATGTGTCACAAGCCTACGCCGCTCGATCGGGCGGTGGCCGGGGCGCGGGGGCGATGCGGCTCACCCTCGCGGTGCTGCGGCTGCTGTCAGAGCGCCCCGCGGAACGTGGCCAGCAGCAGCACTCCCCCGTAGCCCAGTACGGTGCCGAGGATCAGCGCGGTGGCGGCATCCCGCTCCCGGCCGGAGACGACGGCGGCGAACGCCCCCATCACCACGGCGATGACCACCAGCGCCCCCCACCACACGAGGAAGTACCCGGCGAGGAAGCCGAGCACGAGCCCGCCGAACAGGGCGGGCACCGTCAGGATCGAGACGGTGGGGCTGGCTCCCGGCTCTCGCCCGCTGCGGTCGTGGGGATGGGTCACGAGGCCCTGCCCAGAGCACCCGCGCCGCGCAGCAGCAGCGCCTCGGCCAGGCACACGCGGGCGAACTCCCCCAGGTGGAGCGATTCGTCGATGCCGTGTGCCCGCGATTGCGGATCCTCCACCCCCGTCACCAGCACCTCCACGTCGGGGAAGACCTCCAGCAGATCGGCGATGAAGGGGATGGAGCCGCCCAGCCCGGTGTCCACGGCCTCGGTGCCCCAGGCGGTGCCGAGCGCCGCTCGCGCGAGGGCGGTGGCGGGGGTGTCCTGCTTCGCCTGGTAGGGCTTGCCCTCCTCGCCCTGGTTGATGGTCACCTGTGCGGTGGGCGGCGTGTGCGCCTCCAGATGCCTCGCCAGGGCCTCCATGGCGGCGGCGGGCTCCTGGCCGGGCGGGATGCGCAGGGAGATCTTCGCCCGAGCCGCGGGGATCAGGGTGTTGGAGGCCTCCTTGACGGCGGGTGCATCGATCCCGATCACGGACAGTGCGGGCCTGGTCCACAGCCGGGCGGCGATACCACCGGTCCCGGACAGGGCGAGGCCGGCGGGGACCCCTGCATCTCGCCTGTAGTCGGCCTCTCGCATCTCGACGGCGGGGTCCGCGGCGCGGACCAGGCCCTCGACGGCGACCTCGCCGTTCCCGTCGTGCAGGGTGGCGATCAGGCGGGAGAGCTGGGTGAGGGCGTCCAGGACGGGTCCACCGAACAGCCCGGAGTGCACGGCGTGCTCGAGCACCCGCACCTCGACGGTCAGGTCCACCACACCGCGCAGGCTGGTGGTCAGGGCGGGGGTGCCCACGTCCCAGTTGGCCGAATCCGCCACGATGATCAGATCGGCGGCGAGCTGCTCGCGGTAGGCCTCGATGAACGGGCGGAAGGTGGGCGAGCCGCACTCCTCCTCCCCCTCCACGAAGACGGTCACCCCGATGCCGTCGGCGGCCAGCTGCTCCCCGACCAGGCGCAGGGCGGTCACGTGCGCCATGACGCCGGCCTTGTCGTCGGCGGCCCCGCGGCCGAACAGCCGATCGCCCCGGCGGGTCGGTTCGAACGGGGCGCTGGACCACGCCTCGACATCCCCGGTGGGCTGCACGTCGTGATGGGCGTACAGCATCACGGTGGGCATGCCCTCCCGGGCAGGGGTGCGGGCGATCACCGCCGGTGCACCGTCCCCCACGGACTCGATCGAGACCTCCTGCAGGCCGGCATCGCGCAGCAGGTCCGCCACAGCCTCGGCGCTGCGGTGCACGGGCTGGCGGTCGTAGCCGGGGAACGCGATCGAGGGGATGCGCACGAGGTCCTCGAGATCCGCGATCGCCTGGGGCAGGAGCTGCTGGAGCTGCGCCTCCAGCGCGGAAGGATCGGTGTCAGGGCCCCACGGTGCCGTGCCGCTTCCGGCATCGCTCCGGGGACGGGACGGGATGTGATCGTCAACTCCGTTCATGCCTGCCACCGTACCGCCCGGACGCGTCCCAGGTGACCCCGCCTAGAATGCCCCGGTGATCTTCCGCAAGTCCCAGCCCCCCGCCCAGCCCGAGCCGGAGCCGCAGCCCGTCAGGCCCGGTTCGAAGGGTCGGCCCACCCGCAGCCGCCGCGAGGCCGAAGCCGCCCGGCGCCGTCCGCTGGTGGTCACCGACCGCAAGGAGGCGCGCCGGCGGGACCGGGAGCGTTCCCAGCGGGAGCGGATGAACGCCCAGCAGGCGCTGATGACCGGCGACGAGAAGAACATGCCGATCCAGCACCGCGGGCCCGAGCGTCGCCTGGTGCGCGATGTCGTCGACTCCCGGCGCAATCTCGCCGAGATCTTCTTCCCGGTCGCCCTGGCCTTCATGCTGGTGGCACTGGTGCTGCCGCTGGTCAGGCCTGACCTGTACATGGTGATGAGCACCGGCATGATCATCGTGCTGTGGGGCGGGATCATCGCCTGCGTGGTGGACTCGGTGTTCCTGCGCAAGCGCCTGCGCGCCGTGCTCACCGAGCGCTTCGGTGACGTGGAGAGGGGACTGGTGGGATACGGCATCATGCGCTCGATCCAGATCCGCCGCTGGCGACTGCCCCGGCCCATGATCAAGCACGGTGAGGCTCCGCGCGGCTGACGCGCACCGCCCGTCGGCACGAAGCCCGCCCGGATCACCGGGCGGGCTTCGTCGTGCTCGGGGTCGCTGCGAGCTCAGGCCTGCTGGTCGCCGCCCGTCGGGCCCGCCTCGGCGCTGTCCTTCGCCTCCTTCTTCCTCGCGGGAGCTGCGGGCTTCGCGTCGATGCCGGCCTCCTTGCGCTGCTGCGGGGTGATCGGTGCCGGGGCCTGCGTGAGCGGGTCGTAGCCGCCGCCGGACTTCGGGTACGCGATCACCTCGCGGATCGACTCCACACCGGACAGCAGTGCCACCACGCGGTCCCAGCCGAAGGCGATGCCGCCGTGGGGCGGGGCACCGTAGGCGAAGGCGTCCAGCAGGAACCCGAACTTCTCCTGGGCCTCCTCGGGGCTCAGTCCCATCACCGCGAACACGCGCTCCTGCACGTCGCGGCGATGGATGCGGATCGAGCCGCCGCCGATCTCGTTGCCGTTGCACACCAGGTCGTAGGCGTCGGTGAGGGCGGCGCCCGGGTCGGTGTCGAAGGTGTCGAGGTACTCGGGCTTGGGTGCGGTGAAGGCGTGGTGCACAGCGGTCCAGGCACCGGAGCCGACGGCGACGTCGCCCGCGGCGACAGCGTCACCGGCGGGCTCGAACATGGGGGCGTCCACCACCCACACGAAGGAGAAGGCGTCGTGGTCGATCAGGCCCAGTCGCTCGGCGATCTCTGCCCGCGCGGCCCCCAGCAGGGCGCGGGAAGGCTTGGGCTCGCCGGCGGCGAAGAACACACAGTCGCCGGGCTCGGCGCCGACCTTCTGCGCGAGCCCCTCCTTCTCCTGCTCGGAGAGGTTCTTGGCGACCGGCCCGCCGAGGGTGCCGTCCTCCTGCACCAGCACGTAGGCCAGACCCTTGGCGCCGCGCTGCTTGGCCCACTCCTGCCAGGCGTCGAGCTGGCGGCGCGGCTGGGAGGCACCTCTGGCCATCACCACGGCACCGACGTAGGGCGCCTGGAACACCCTGAAGGGGGTGCTCGCGAAGTACTCGGTCATCTCCGTGATCTCGAGGTCGAAGCGCAGGTCGGGCTTGTCCGAGCCGTAGCGGCGCATCGACTCCTCATAGGTGATCCGCGGGATGGGGGTGCTGATCTCGTGCCCGGCCAGCGCCCACACGCTCTTCACGACGCCCTCGGCCATCGTGATCACGTCCTCCTGGTCCACGAAGCTCATCTCGATGTCGAGCTGGGTGAACTCGGGCTGGCGGTCCGCGCGGAAGTCCTCGTCGCGGTAGCAGCGGGCCAGCTGGAAGTACTTCTCCACGCCGCCCACCATCAGCAGCTGCTTGAACAGCTGCGGGGACTGCGGCAGCGCGTACCAGGAGCCGGGGGCCAGGCGCGCGGGGACCAGGAAGTCCCGGGCGCCCTCGGGGGTGGACCGGGTGAGGGTCGGCGTCTCCACCTCGACGAAGCCGTCGTCCAGGAGGGTCTCGCGCGCGGCGCGGTTGGCGTCCGAGCGCAGGCGCAGGATGCGAGCCGGGCCGGGCCTGCGCATGTCCAGGTACCGGTAGCGCAGACGGGTCTCCTCCCCGACCTCCGTGTGCTCGTCGAGCTGGAAGGGCAGCGGGGCAGAGGCGTTGAGCACCTCGACCTCGGTCGCGGTGACCTCGATGTCGCCGGTGGCCAGCTGCGGGTTCTCGTTGCCCTCGGGGCGGCGATCGACCGTGCCGATGACCTTCAGCACGTATTCGTTGCGCAGATGCATGGCCTCGTCCTCGCGCACCACCACCTGGGCCACCCCGGAGGCGTCGCGCAGGTCCAGGAAGGTCACGCCGCCGTGATCACGGCGGCGACCGATCCATCCGGTGAGGGTGACGGTCTGTCCGATGTGCTCCGGGCGGAGCTCGCCGGCGAGATGGGTGCGCAGCACGAGAAGTCCTTCATCACTAGGGGCGGGTACCGCGGATCCGGTGCGACCGGGCATCCGGGTCCGCGAGGCGGCACGGGCCGCCGGGGCCCAGCGTACCGCGCAGGGTGAGCGACATCGCCGGACGCACCCCTATCCCGGGGGCAGCCCCGCCCGTAGACTGTCACCTCGTCCGACCTGCGGTAGTGCGGGTCCACCCGCCCGTCGCCGTACGAGCACCGCCCTGCGCGACTCGCCGGGCTCCACCCCCACCGCCGAAGGACTTCATGACCGACGCTGCCCCTGCCCCCGAGTCGACCGACGACACACCCTCCCCCGCCCAGACCGGTTTCGACGACCTGGGGCTCTCGGCTCCTCTGCGCCGCGCCGTCGCCGAGCTCGGCTTCGAGCGGCCCTCCCCCATCCAGGTGCAGACGATCCCCGCGCTGCTCAGCGGGCGCGACGTCATCGGCGTCGCCCAGACCGGCACCGGGAAGACGGCCGCCTTCGGACTGCCGCTGCTGTCCGCCATGGATCCGGCGGAGAAGTCCGTCCAGGCGATCGTGCTGACCCCCACCCGCGAGCTCGCGATGCAGGTGGCCGATGCGATCACGTCCTTCGCCACCTCGATCGACGGTCTGGACGTGGTCGCCGTCTACGGCGGCTCCCCCTACGGCCCGCAGGAGAAGGCACTGCGCCGCGGCGTGCAGGTGGTCGTCGGCACTCCCGGGCGCGTGATGGATCACATGAAGCGCAGCACGCTGCGCCTGGACGGCGTGCGCTTCGCCGTCCTCGACGAGGCCGACGAGATGCTCCGCATGGGATTCGCCGAGGACGTGGAGGAAATCCTGTCCCACTCCCCCGCCACCCGCCAGGTGGCGCTGTTCTCGGCCACCATGCCTCCAGCCATCCAGAAGGTGGCCTCCGAGCACATGGACGACCCGGTCCGGGTGAGCGTCTCCCCGCAGTCCTCCACCGTGGACAGCGTGCACCAGAGCTACGCCGTGGTGCCGTTCCGGCATCGCACCGGTGCCCTGGCCCGGGTGCTGGCCACCACCGATGCGGAGGCCGCGATCGTGTTCGTGCGCACCCGCGCCGCTGCCGAGGAGGTGGGCTCCGAGCTGGTCTCCCGCGGCCTGGTCGCCGCGAGCATCAGCGGCGACGTCCCCCAGAAGGAGCGCGAGAAGATCGTCGAGCGCCTGCGCGACGGCTCCCTGAAGGTGCTGGTGGCCACCGACGTCGCCGCGCGCGGTCTGGACGTGGAGAAGATCGGCCTGGTCGTCAACTTCGACGTCCCGCGGGAGCCGGAGGCCTACGTGCACCGCATCGGCCGCACCGGTCGTGCCGGCCGCAGCGGTCAGGCAATCACCTTCATCGGTCCTCACGAGAGGCGCGCCCTGCGGGCGATCGAGAAGGCCACCCGTCAGACTCTCGAGGAAGCGCAGGTCCCCTCCCCGCGGGACGTGTCCAAGCATCGGCTGCAGGCCCTGCTGGGCAAGGCACCCGAGCGCCTGGAGCGGGGCCGCCTGGAGCTCTACCGCGAACTGATCGGCGAGTTCCTGGCCGAGAAGGAGCTCGATGCCGTGGAGCTGGCGGTCGCGCTGGCGGCAATGGGTGTGGGCGACGACGGCCCCGGCACCGTCACCGAGGACGAGGAGTTCACCGGCGCCACCCTCACCGGCCGCGATCGCGGCCGTGACCGCGGTGAGGACGAGCGGCGGCCCGCACCGCGCACCGAGAAGGGCTACACCGCCTACCGCATCGGTGTGGGCCACACCCACGGGGCGCGCCCGCCGGCCATCGTCGGGGCGATCACCGGCGAGGGGAACGTGAACGGGAAGGACGTCGGCAAGATCTCGATCTTCGGCAGCTTCTCCCTGGTGGAGATCCGCGGTGGGCTCAGCTCGCAGCAGCTGGCCGCGATCGGCTCGGCGAAGGTGGGCGGCCGTGAGCTGCGCATCGCCGCGGACCCCGGACCCCGTCGCGACCGCCGCCCGGCCGGCGACCGTCCGTTCCGCCGCGACGGCGACCGCTCCTTCACGAGGGACGGCGACCGCGGGTTCCGCCGGGAGGCAGATCGGTCGCTGCGACGCGACGGTGCCAAGCCGTGGCACCGCGAGGGCGGGGGCTCCCGCTTCGACTCCAAGCGCCGCTCCGGTTCGTTCCGTCGGCACGAGGGCAACGGGGACTGACGGCCCACCACGGGCCGCTGCGAGCGTCGCAGCTCGCAACCGGCCCCGGAGACGCGCCGAGGCCCGCATGCGATCGGATGCGGGCCTCGTGTCTCGTGGAGGAGCGGGGCTCGTCAGCCCTCCTGCTGCTCCTGCGCCTCGGCGTAGGCCTTGCGCACCTGGTCCATGTCCAGGTTCTTCACCTGGCCGATGAGGTCCTCCAGTGCCGACTGCGGCAGGGCCCCGGCCTGCGAGAACACCGGGATGCCCTCGCGGTAGGCGACCAGCGTGGGGATGGAGGTGACGCCGTAGCGCATGGCCAGCTGCTGCTGGTCCTCCGTGTCCACCTTCGCGAAGGTGACGTCGGTGTGCTCCTCGGCGGCCTTCTCGAAGATCGGGGCGAAGCGCTGGCAGGGAACGCACCAGCCCGCCCAGAAGTCGATCAGGACGATGCCGTCCTCGACGGTCGTGTCGTGGTTCTCAGCGGTCAGGGTGACTGTAGCCATGCCAGGACGAACGACGGGCGGGGCCGGCAGATTCCTTACCCGCACGCCGCGTGAGCCAGTTCACATCGGTCAGGCCCCGTCGGCCGGGACGATCCGCACGGTGCGGTCCTTCGCCGGCGGCTGCCAGGTGGCGACGTCGGCGGAGGACTGCTCACCGCTGCGGATGTCCTTGACCTCGTGCTCGCCGTCAGCGGAGGGGAACCACACGAAGGGGATCCCCCGTCGGTCGGCGTAGCGGATCTGCTTGCCGAGCTTCGCGGCAGTGGGGGCCACCTCGCACGGGATGCCGCGGGAGCGCAGCGCGCGGGCGACGGCGTCGCTGTCCGAGCGGGAGCCCTCGTCGGCCACCGACACCAGCACGCAGGTGGGGACAGGCCGGGTGGCGCGCACCATCTGCGCCGAGAGCATCCGCGCCACCAGGCGGGAGAGCCCGATGGACAGCCCCACCCCGGGGTAGCTGTGGCGGTTGTCGGTGGCCAGGGAGTCGTAGCGACCGCCCGAGCAGATCGAGCCCAGTCCCTCGTGCCCCTCGACGAAGCTCTCGAAGACGGTGCCCGTGTAGTAGTCGAGGCCGCGGGCGATCGAGAGGTCCGCCAGGATGACACCCGGGACGGCTGCCTCCACCCGTTCCACCACAGCGGTGAGCTCCTCGATGCCCTCCTCGACCATCTCGCCGCGGCCGCCGAGCTCGCGCACCTGCTCGGCGAAGGAGGCGTCACGGGTGCGGATCTGGGCGAAGGCGAGGCACGCGTCGGCCTGCTCGATGCTGGCGCCCGCCTCCCCCAGCAGCAGGTCGCGCACGGCCTCCTCGCCGATCTTGGGGAGCTTGTCGAGAGCGCGCAGAACGGCGGTGTGGTCCTCCAGGCCGATCGAGCGGAAGAAGCCCTCGGACAGCTTCCGGGTGTTGGCGTGGATGGTGACCGCGGGCAGGGGCAGGCGGGCCAGGATCTCGGCCATCACCACGGCCACCTCGGCCTCGATGTGGCCGGGCAGGGTGTCCTGCCCGATCACGTCGAGATCTGCCTGGTAGAACTCTCGGAATCGGCCGTCCTGGGGGCGCTCGCCGCGCCACACCTTCTGCACCTGGTACCGGCGCAGCGGGAAGGCGAGGTCGTTCTGGTGCTCGAGGACGTACCGGGCCAGGGGCACGGTGAGGTCGAAGTGCAGGCCCAGGGTGCGCGCCGGGTCGGATCCCGCCCCGGCGGCCGAGGCGTCCTCGTCCTCGGCGTGCAGGCGGCGCAGCACGTACACCTCCTTGTCGATCTCCCCCTTGCGCAGCAGCTGCTCGAGCGGCTCGACCGCGCGGGTCTCGATGCCGGAGAACCCGTGCAGCTCGGCGACCTCGCGGAACACGTCGATGACGTGCTGCTCGACAAGGCGCTCGGAGGGCAGCCATTCGGGGAATCCGGACAGGGCGGAGATCTTCGCCACGGGATGCACTTCCTTCACGGGAGGCGGTCTTGGACGGGCCCGACCATTATGGCCCCGGCGAGGAGACGGATGCGGAGCGGATCACCTGCCGAATCGCTGTAGAGTTCCTCTCGTGGCGCTCCCCTTCCGGAGCGCCGCGACAGCCCCGCCGTCCCGGTGACGGCCCGTCCCGCCCCGCAGCGGATCAGATCGAAGGAGCTCAGTCGTGAGCGAGTCCGAGACCCCGTCCCCCGCAGGCCGCACCATCGGCGAGCCCGAAGCCCCGAGCGGTCCCCGCCCTCACCTCGACCGGGCGCGCCCTCCCTGCCGCTCTGGCCGGCAAGAAGCCCTCGGCTCCCCTGCTCCCCGCGGTCCCCCCGCCCGCGCAGTACGACGAGGCGGCGATCGCTGCGGCGCGGGAGTTCGGCTCCGTGGCCGAGGACGGCACGGTGACCGTGCAGGACGGGACGCAGGTGCGCACGATCGGCACCACCGCCGAGGCCGACCGCGACAAGGCGCTGGAGCCCTTCGCTCGGGCATACCTGGACCTGGTGGCCTTCCTCGATCTCACCGAGAAGAGGCTCGCCGCACCGGAGCACACCCAGAACGATCTGAACCGTCTGCTGGAGAACCTTCGCAAGAACATGAAGGAGCCTCAGGTGGTCGGTGACATCCCGGCCCTGCGGGCGCGGGCACACGATCTGCGCGAGAACGCGAAGTCGAAGATCCAGGCCCTGGAGGCGGAGCGGGTGGCCGCTCGGGAGGAGGCCACGGCGCGCCGCACCGAGTTCGTCGAGTCCATCGAGGCGCTGGTGGCGACCGATCCCTCGCAGATCTCCTGGAAGAGCGCCGGGGAGACCATGCGTCAGATGGTCCCCACGTGGAAGACGATGCAGTCCGAGGGCGTGTCGCTGGACCGCCCCACCGAGGAGGCGCTGTGGAAGCGGCTGTCCTCGGCCCGGGCCTCCTTCGACCGCATGCGCAAGCAGTTCTTCTCGCAGCTCGATGAGAAGCACGGCGAGGCCGCGCAGGTCAAGGAGCAGCTCATCGCCGAGGCGGAGTCGATGAAGGACTCCACCGACTGGGGGCCGACCGTCCGCGCCTACAAGGACCTGATGGACCGGTGGCGCAGGGCTCCCCGGGGCAGCCGCAAGAAGGACGACGCCCAGTGGGCCCGCTTCAAGGCCGCCCAGGATCACTTCTTCGCCGCCCGCAACGAGGACCTCAAGGCCACCGAGGGCGAGCAGAAGGAGAACCTGAAGGTCAAGGAAGCACTGCTGGCCGAGGCACAGGCCATCGACCCGAAGCGGGACCTGGAGGGCGCCAAGTCCGCGCTGCGCTCCATCCAGGACCGCTGGGAGGAGGCCGGGAAGGTGCCGCGCTCGGACATGCACCGCATCGAGGACGGCCTGCGGGCCGTCGAGCGCGCGGTGCGCAAGGCCGAGGAGGACGAGTGGCGCCGAACCGACCCGCGCACCAAGGCGCGTGTCGAGGGTGCGTCCTCTCAGCTGCATGCGGCCATCTCCGGCTACGAGGAGGCGCTGGAGAAGGCAAGGGCGTCCGGTGACCCGAAGCGGATCGCAGAGGCCGAGGCCGCCCTCGAGGCCCGCAAGGAGTGGCTGGCGGTCATCGAGCGCTCGGCTCGCGACCTCGGCTGAGCGAGGATCCTCCCCACCGCATCCCGTCCACAATCGGCCGGTCCCCATTGTCGGGGCCGGCCGGTTGCGTCATCGTCGGTGCATGGACCCCCTCGGCGACGACGCTCCCTGTGCGGCATGGTCGCAGCATGCGGCGGAGCTCGCCGTCCCGCTCGCCGCCGAGCTGCAGGCCTGGCCGGAGTCCCCCACCATGGACTCCCTGGTCGCCGACGGCTACCTGCAGCGCATCGTGCCGGGCGTGTTCGTCCCGCCCGATGTCCTGAGCAGTGCCCTCCGGCGCGCTCTGCTGCTGGGTGCTGCCATCGGGCCACAGCTGCGCTCCCACCACGTGATCGCCGGTGAATCCGCTGCGTGGGTGATCCTGGGCGGGACGCCACCGGCGCCGGCCCGGCTGCTGACGCCGGCGCACCGCAGCCGCGTGGCGGGGGTCCGGGTCGCGCACGCCTCGTTCAGCTCCGGTGACGTCGAGACCGTCGGCGGCGCGCCGGTGACCTCGCCGGTGCGCACAGCCCTGGATCTGCTGCGCTTCGCCGATGCCACGACCGCCGCTCGCTGTGTGCGGGCCCTGCTGGAGTCCGGCCACGTCACCGAGGCGGAGGTCGAGGGTCAGCTGCACTCCCTCGGCCACCACTACCTCACCCGGACCGCGCATCGACGGCTGGAGGCCCTGCTGACCGGGACAGCTTCCCTCGCGCCGCCCGCGCCCGCTCAGGAGGCTGAGAGCGGGGCGGCCGCGGAGACCGGCTTGCCGTCGGCCGTGACCCGGTAGACGTCGTACACGCCCTCGACCCGCCGCACCTGCGCCAGCACCGACTGCAGATGCGCCGGATCCGCGAGCTCGAAGGAGAAGTACCCGGTGGCCAGGCGATCGTCGTGGGACTGGGCGGAGGCTGACTGCAGGTTCACCTGCTGCTCGGAGATCACCAGGGCCAGATCGGTCAGCAGGCGGGAGCGGTCCAGCGCTTCCACCTTGATGTGCACCAGGTAGGCCGATCCCATCCGGCCGGACCAGTGCACGTCCACCAGGCGGTCGGGCTGGTTCTGGCGCAGCTGCTCCGCATTGCCGCAGCTGGTGTGGTGCACGGAGATGCCGGAACCCCGGGTGACGAAGCCGATGATCGGATCACCCGGCACGGGAGCGCAGCACTTGGCCAGCTTGACCCACAGGTCAGTCTGTCCGTCCACCACCACGCCCTGGTCGGTGTCGGAGACGTGCCGCTGCGCCCGGGAGGGTCGCGAGCGGGCCTTCGATGGCAGCGCCATCTCGGCCACGTCCTCGGCGGCGCCGTCGGACCCTCCGAAAGTGGCCCGCAGCTTCTCCACCACGTTCTGCGTGCCCACATGGCCCTCGCCGATCGCGGTGTACAGGGCATCGACCGAGCCGAGGTTGAGATCCGAGGCCACCGTGGCGAGGGTCTCGTGGGTGAGCAGTCGCCGCATCGGCAGGTCCTGCCGGCGCAGCGCCTTGGCGAGATCCTCCTTGCCCTTGTCCAGGGCGCCCTCGCGGCGCTCCTTGGAGAACCACTGGCGGATCTTGGTGCGCGCGCGGGCGGACTTCACGAAGCCGAGCCAGTCCTGGCTGGGGCCCGCACCGGGTGCCTTGGAGGTGAACACCTCGACCACGTCGCCCGTGTTCAGCGTGGACTCCAGCGACACCAGCCGACCGTTGACCCGCGCCCCCATGGTGCGGTGCCCCACCTCGGTGTGCACCGAGTAGGCGAAGTCCACCGGGGTGGATCCCTGGGGGAGGGCCAGCACGTCCCCCTTGGGGGTGAAGACGTAGACCTCCTGGGTGTTGATCTCGAAGCGAAGGGAGTCGAGGAACTCCCCGGAGTCGGTCGTGTCCTTCTGCCATTCCATCAGCTGACGCAGCCACGTGGCCTCGTCGCTGATGGCGCGGGGCGAGGAGCTGCTGCCGGCCATCGCCTTGTACTTCCAGTGGGCCGCGACGCCGTACTCCGCTCGTCGATGCATCTCCCAGGTGCGGATCTGGATCTCCACCGGCTTCCCGGTGGGCCCGATCACCGTGGTGTGCAGCGACTGGTACAGGTTGAACTTGGGCAGCGCGATGTAGTCCTTGAACCGCCCCGGAACGGGCGACCACCGCGCGTGCAGGATCCCCAGCACGCCGTAGCAGTCCCGCACCGTGTCCACCAGCACGCGCACGCCCACCAGGTCGTAGATGTCGGCGAAGTCCCTGCCGCGCACGATCATCTTCTGGTAGATCGAGTAGTAGTGCTTGGGACGGCCCGTGACCTCCGCCTTGATCTTCGCCTTGCGCACGTCCTCCCGGATCTGCCGTGAGACTGCGGAGAGGTGCTGCTCCCGCGCCGGGGCGTGCTGGGCCACCAGCGCCACGATCTCCTCGTACACCTTGGGGTACAGCGCCTGGAAGGAGAGGTCCTCCAGCTCCCACTTCATCGTGTTCAGGCCCAGCCGGTGCGCCAGCGGGGCGTAGATCTCCAGGGTCTCCTTGGCCTTGCGCTCCGCGGAGGCCGCCGGGACGTACTTCCAGGTGCGCGCGTTGTGGACGCGGTCGGCCAGCTTGATCAGCAGCACCCGCACGTCGCGACTCATCGCCACGATCATCTTGCGCACCGTCTCGGCCTGGGCGGCCTCCCCGTAGGTGACCTTGTCCAGCTTGGTGACGCCGTCCACCAGCACGGCGATCACCTCACCGAAGTCCTCACGGAGCTGGTCCAGGGAGTAGTCGGTGTCCTCGACGGTGTCATGCAGCAGGGCGGCGGCGATCACCTCGGCGGGAGAGCTCAGCTCGGCGAGGATGGTGGCGACCGAGACCGGGTGGGTGATGTACGGGTCGCCGCTCTTGCGCATCTGCCCGCGGTGGGCGCGCTCGGCCACGGTGAAGGCGCGCTGGATCAGCGCCAGCTCCTCCTTGGAGCGGCCAGGTGCGAAGGTCTCGAGCAGCGGGACCAGCAACGGGGAGGTGCTGGAGGCAGGCCGGGAGCCGAAGAAGGACAGCCGGGAGCGGCCGCGCCGCGGGGGGACGGCCGGGCCTTCAGAAGCAGAAGCAGGGCTCGAGGGCGAGGAGGCAGGGCTCAAGGGCGACCTCTCGGAGGCCCGCCCCACGGCGCCCTCGGGTACGGTGCGGTCCTGCACTGCTCACCTCCTGCCTGAGACGGTCAGTCTACGCTCGCAGCGGTGCAGGTCGGACCCGAGTCCGCGGGCAGCCGGGTCTCAGTTCGGGATCGACCAGACCGTGGTGATCGGGACGTCCGGGAGCCGTTCGCGGCCCTGCAGCCCCTCCAGCTCGATCAGGAACGAGGCACCCAGCAGCTCCACACCGAAGGTGCGCGTGAGCTCCACCGTCGCGGCCGCGGTGCCGCCGGTGGCGAGCAGGTCGTCGACCACCAGGGTGCGGGCCCCCGCGGGCAGGGCGTCCTTCTGGATCTGCACCTCCGCCGAGCCGTACTCGAGGTCATAGCGCAGGGAGGCAGGGGCGCCGGGGAGCTTGCCGGCCTTGCGCACGGGCACGAATCCGGCTCCGAGCTCGTAGGCCAGCGGCGCACCGAGCACGAACCCGCGGGCCTCGGTGCCCACGATGTACTCGATGTTCTCCGGGAGCATGCCCACCCAGTACTCGATGACCGTGCGCAGCGCCTTCGCGTCGCGCAGCAGCGGCGTGATGTCCCGGAACAGCACTCCGGGCTCCGGGAAGTCGGGGTACTCGGCTATATGGGTGCCGAGCAGGTCGGCGACCTGCTGGGCGAGGCGGTGGTCGGCGGTCATGGCTGTCCTCGTCGTGGTGCGTTCCGACGCCGACGTGAGGTGCGGCGCGGCTGGTATCGGGTGCGGTCGGCGGCTGTGGAGTGCGGCGCATCATCCGATCGGTCCTCGGTCGGCGCGGCGTCCGTGCGCTCGGCGACCTCGGTGTCCACGTCATCCGGGTCCCGGTCGGCGGCCTGTTCGACATCGCGCTCACCGGTGTCGGCCTCGACGTGGGCCGGGTCCTCGGCTCCCGGGTCCTCGGCGTCATACCCGCCGCGGACGCGGCGCGTGTGGGCGACGATCTCCGGCTCCCGGCGCCGGAGGTCCACCAGGAGCCCGGGGGCCAGCAGGATCGAGGAGTAGGTGCCGGCCAGCATGCCGACGAACAGCGCCAGGGAGATGTCCTTCAGCGTGCCGGCCCCCAGCACGAAGGCGCCGATCGCCAGGATCGCGCCGACGGGGAGCAGGGCGACCACCGAGGTGTTGATCGAGCGCACCAGGGTCTGGTTCGCGGCACGCTCCACCTGTTCGGCGAAGGTGAAGCGGTGCTGGGAGGTGAGGTCCTCGGTGTTCTCGCGCACCTTGTCGAACACGACGATCGTGTCGTACAGGGAGTAGCCGAGGATGGTCAGGAAGCCGATCACGGTGGCCGGGGTGATCTCGAAGCCCACCACCAGGTACACGGCGATGGTGAGCGCCATGTCGTGCAGTAGCGCCAGCATCGCGGCGATCGAGGCCTTGAGGTTGCGGAAGTACAGCGCCATCGTCAGGGCCACCAGCGCCAGGAACACGGCGACGCTCCGCAGCATCTTCTGAGTGATGTCGCCGCTCCACACCGGTCCCACGAAGGAGGTCGAGACGTTCGAGGTCTCCACCCCGTACCCCTCGGCGAGCTCCTGGGCCAGGGTGCTGGTCTCGGCGGGATCCAGCTGCTCGGTCTGCACCCGCAGGGTGTCCTGGCCGAGCACCGAGATCTTGGGCTCGTTGGTGGGCACGTGCTCGCGCACGATGTCGCGGGCCACGGCCTGATCGGCATCGCCCACACCGGCGATCTGGAACTCCGATCCCCCGGTGAACTCGATTCCCAGGGCCGGGCCGCGCAGGGCCCCGATGGTGCCCAGCACCAGCAGCACCACGGCGCTGAGCAGGTACCAGGTGCGGCGTCGACGCACGAAGGGGAAGGAGCGGGTCCCGTCGTGCAGGGAGTTGCCGAAGGAGGACAGTGCGGTGGTCATCGGTTCTCCTCCCCGGTCGGATCTGAACCTCTGCTGGGCGGATCCTCCTGCGCGCTCTCCTGGGCACGCAGTGCCTTGCGCTCGGCCAGGGTGAGCCGCGGCTCCGGCTCGACGGCCCGGGAGCTGCGCCCGCGGGGCCGGGTCTCGCTCAGCGTGCGCACCCGCCCTCGGCCGGCGTAGGCGGGCACGCTGCGGCCCAGCATCGCGGGGTCCAGGCCGCTCATCGGGTGCCCCTTGCCGAAGAACCGGGTGCGCACGAGGGTCTGCAGCAGGGGGTGGGTGAACAGGAACACCACCACAAGGTCCAGGATCGTCGTGATGCCCAGCACGAAGGCGAATCCGCGCACACCGCCGGTGGACAGCGCGTACAGCACCACCGCGGCAATCAGGTTCACCGCGTCGGAGGCAAGGATGGTCTGGCGCGCACGGGCCCAGCCGTGATCGACGGCGGAGACGATCCCGCGGCCGTCGCGGATCTCGTCCCTGACCCTCTCGAAGTACACGATGAAGGAGTCGGCGGTGAAGGCGATCGAGACGATCAGGCCCACCACTCCCGCCAAGGAGAGCCGGTAGCCGATCTCGGGGATGTTGGAGAGCACCGTGAGGATGCCGTAGGCGAGCGTCCCCGTCACGATCAGGCTGCCTGTGGTGACCACCGCCAGGGCCCGGTACTGACCGATCGCGTAGAGCACCACCAGCGCCAGCCCGATGAGGCCGGCGATCAGGCCCTTCTCCAGCTGGTCCGAGCCGAGCGTGGCGGAGATCTGCTGCTCGGAGGCGACCTCGAACTCCAACGGCAGCGCGCCGAAGCGCAGCTGGTCCGCGAGCTGGGAGGCCTGCTCCTGGGTGAAGTTGCCGGAGATGGAGGCCTCACCGCCCGGGGAGGGCTCCTCCACGGTGGGGGCGGAGATGACCAGGCCGTCCAGGACGATGGCGAAGGCCGTGGTGGCGCCCTCGCCGCCGTAGAGCGCCTGCGTCATGTGGGAGAAGGACTGCGCGGCGTCGTCCTGGAAGCGGATGTTGGTGACGAAGAAGCCGGTGGGCTGCCCGGTGGGGGTCATGTCGGAGCCCACGCTGGCATCGCGCACGGCAGAGCCGGCCACCACCTGGGGGCCGAGCACGAACTTCTGGGTGCCGTCGGGGTCGCAGGCCACGACCGGTTCATCCGGTGCGGCCTGGGAGACCCGCTCCTGCTGGGCGGCCGGGTCGGTGCAGTCGACCGTCATCAGCTCGTTCTGGATCTCGGCGGTGAGCCAGTCCATGGACCACGCGGGGTACGGCAGGTCGTCCTGACCGGGAGCGGTGGGCGTGGGTGCCATCGAGGGATCAGTGCCCACCAGGGGGTCGAACTGCAGGGCGCTGGGATCGGCGGGCGGCTGGGAGGTCTCGCCGCTGCCAGCGTCGCCACCGGCATCGGAGGCGCCCGCGTCCGAGCCGCCGCCGTCGGAGGGAAGCGCCTCCCCGGTACCCTCGGGTGCGACCACGCCCAGCACCGGGCGGAAGCCCATGGCGGCCGTCTGCCGCAGGGCCTCGGAGGTGGCCTGGTCCATCGTGCCCGGTACGTCGATGACGATGTTGGTGCCGCCCTGCACGGTGATCTCGGTCTCTGCCACACCCATGGCGTTCACGCGCTGGGCGATGATCTGCCGGGCCTGCTCCATGGCGTCCCGGTCGATCGGCGAGCCGTCACGGGAGGTGGCCTGCAGGATCACCTGCGTACCACCGGCCAGATCGAGGGACAGGGCCGGTGCCGGGTGCCAACCGCCCCACTTCGTGCCGGCGGCGATACCACCGCCCAACAGCAGGATGAGCACCGCGAGTGCGGCAAGAGCTAGACGGCGCAGGGGCATGGAGCGCGGTTCCTCAGGACGACGGGCAGGTCAATGCGATGGGCAGGGCAGCGGGAGGCGCCGGGAGACGGCTGATCAGGCGATGATCAGCGCTGGCGGCGATCCTGTTCGTACCCGTCGCTCTCCGAGGTCCCGGCCGGGTCCTCGCGACGAACGCTGTCATCGTACGGCGTGGAGAGATCGTCCGAGACCGCCGAGGGAGCGGGGTCGACGCGCTCCTGGTCCTCCAGCGCGGGGTCCAGCCGATCGGCCTCGGCGCCATCGGCGGTCGCGGCCTCCGCGGCCGGGCCGGTGGGCTGGGCGAGACCGGAGATCGCGCGGCGGTCCCACTTCATCTGGGCCCCGTTCTCCGTCTCCAGGATCACCTGGTCGCCGAACTCCTCGACGATGATGCCGTAGAAGCCCGAATGGGTGCGCACCTCGTCGCCGATGCCCAGCTGGGACACCGCCTCCATCTGCTGCTGCTGCATCTTGCGCTGACGGCTGGAGAGCCAGACCATCGGCAGCATCAGCAGGGCGAACATGAACAGGAGCGGGAGCAGGGATTCCACAGGGTTCCTTCCGACGGGCGGCCCGGGAGCAGTGGTCAGGGGGCGAAGGGCACAGCGGTGCCCGGGTCGGGCCGCCCCACTCTACCGCTCCGGGATCAGAAGCGACCCAGCGGCGGCGTGGTGCCGGTCTGCGGCTCCGGGGGTGCAAGCCCCAGATGGCTCCACGCCGAGGGTGCCGCGGTGCGTCCTCGCGGTGTGCGCACCAGGAAGCCCTCCCGCACCAGGTAGGGCTCGACCATGGTCTCCACCGTCTCGGTCTCCTCCCCCACGGCGACGGCGAGGGTGGACAGCCCCACCGGTCCCCCGGCGAACCGTGTGCACAGGGCACTGAGGACGGCGCGGTCCAGCCGGTCCAGCCCGCGCTCGTCGACCTCGTACACCCGCAGGGCCTCGCGGGCCGCCTCCAGGTCCAGGGTGCCGGTGCCGCGCACCTGCGCCCAGTCCCTGACCCGCCTCAGCAGACGGTTGGCGATGCGGGGGGTGCCGCGGGAGCGGGAGGCGATCTCGGCGGCGGCCTCGTCCTCCAGCTCCACCTCCAGTCGCACCGCGGAGCGCCGTACCACCTCGCGCAGCTCTCCGGACCCGTAGTAGTCCAGGTGCCCCACGAAGCCGAACCGGTCGCGCAGCGGAGCGGGCAGCAGGCCTGCCCGGGTGGTGGCACCCACCACGGTGAACGGGGGCAGGTCCAGCGGGATCGCAGTGGCGCCCACCCCCTTGCCCACCACCACGTCCACCCGGAAGTCCTCCATGGCGATGTACAGCATCTCCTCGGCGGGCCGTGCCAGGCGATGCACCTCGTCGATGAACAGCACCTCGCCCTCGTCCAGGGAGGAGAGGATCGCGGCGAGGTCCCCGGCGTGCTGCACGGCCGGCCCGGAGGTGATGCGCAGGGGCGCGGACAGCTCGGCGGCGATGATCATCGCCAGGGGGGGCTTGCCCAGGCCCGGAGGGCCGGACAGCAGCACGTGCTCCGGGGTGCGGCCGCGGCCGGTGGCGGCCTCCAGCACCAGCGAGAGCTGATCGCGGACCACCTGCTGGCCCACGAACTCCTCGAGCCGACGAGGTCGCAGCGCCGCCTCGGCGGCACGTTCGGGGGCGACGGCATCGGGGTCGGTGAGGTGCCCGGGATGCTGGTCCTCGGCGCCCTCCTCGAACCTCTCGCTCACCCCCGCGCCCCCCTTAGCGCTCAGGCCCTGGTCCTTGCTCGCGCTCATCGGGCGCTCGCCAGTCCGCGCAGGGCGCTGCGCAGCAGGGACGCGGCATCCAGGTCGGAGCCCTCGCCCTCGCGGGCGGTGGCGACAGCGCCGGCGGCGGCCTTCTCCGGCCAGCCCAGGCCCACCAGGGCCTCGATCACATCGGCGTCGATCCCGCCTCCGCCGGCGGCGGCCGGCGACCCTGCCGGGGCGGTGGTGCTCGCCGGCGCCCCGCTGGGGGTGGCGAGCTTGCCGCTCAGCTCGAGGATCATCCGCCCGGCGACCTTCGGCCCGATGCCTGGTGTGCGGGTGATGGTCCGGACGTCCTCCTCGGCCACGGCCCGGCGCAGCTCCTCCGGCTCCAGCACCGCCAGCACCGCCAGGGCGATGCGGGGACCGATCCCGGAGACCGACTGGACGATGCGGAAGATCTCCGTCTCCTCGGGGTGGGGGAATCCGTACAGGGTCAGCGAGTCCTCGCGCACCACCAGCTCGGTGTGGAGGGTGAGCTCGGCACCGTGGCGGGTGGAGGCCAGGGCCTGCGGCGTGGTGCGCACCAGATAGCCGATGCCGCCCACCTCCAGCACCAGCGCGTCCAACTCGATGCGGGCCACGCGCCCGGTCAATGAAGCGATCACGCGGCCACCCTAGAACGAGTGTTCGATCAGAAGCGGGAGGTGGAGGAGTCCCGGGCGCGTCGGGCCGCGCGCTCCGCCTCCGCCCAGCGCGCCTGGGCGCTGGTGCGCGCCCCGCCGGTGGAGTCCAGCCGCACCGGCCCGGGCCCCCGCCACAGCTGGGTGAGCGCGATCGCGACTGCGTCAGCGGCATCGGCGGGCTTGGGCGGGGCGTCCAGGCCCAGCAGCTTCACCAGTACGGCCTGGATCTGCTTCTTGTCGGCGCGGCCGTACCCGGTGACCGCGGCCTTGACCTCCGAGGGCGTGTGCATGGCGATCGGGATGCGCCGCTCGGCGGCGAGCAGGATCGCGATCCCGGACACCTGAGCGGTGCCCATCACGGTGGGGGTGTTGTTCTGACTGAACACGCGCTCGACAGCGACCACGTCCGGGGCGTGCTCCTCGATCGACGCGCGCAGCCCGCGGGAGATGGCCAGCAGGCGCTGGTCGATCGGGTCCTCGCTCGAGGAGCGCACCACCCCGGCGGCCACCAGCGTGGCACGTCGACCCCCGGCGGAATCCAGCACGCCGATGCCGCAGCGGGTCAGCCCGGGGTCCACCCCCAGCACACGCAGCGACATCGGCGTGCGGACCTCAGTCCTCGTCCTCGAGCTGTGCGGCGACCTCGGCGGGGATGTCCACGTTGGAGTAGACCTCCTGCACGTCGTCGCTGTCCTCGAGCGCGTCGATCAGCTGCAGCACCTTCTTCGCACCGTCCAGTTCTACGGGGGTGCGCATGGTGGGCACGAACTGGGCCTCGGCGCTGTCGTAGTCGATGCCCGCCTCCTGGAGCGCGGTGCGCACCGCCACCACATCGGTGGCGGCGGAGTGGATCTCGAAGGTCTCCCCCTCCTCGAGGATCTCCTCCGCACCGGCGTCCAGCACCACCTCCAGCAGGTTCTCCTCGCTGAGCTCGCCCCGAGGCACGGTGACGACGCCCTTGCGCTCGAAGAGGTAGGAGACCGAGCCGGAGTCCGCCATGTTGCCGCCGTTGCGGCTGAAGGCCAGACGCACCTCGGAGACCGCGCGGTTCTTGTTGTCGGTGAGGCACTCCACCAGGACGGCCACCCCACCGGGGGCGTAGCCCTCGTACATGAGGGTCTCGTAGTTGACGCCGCCGCCGTCGAGCCCGCCGCCCCGCTTGACGGCACGGTCGATGTTGTCATTGGGGACGGAGGTCTTCTTGGCCTTCTGGATGGCGTCGAACAGGGTGGGGTTGCCGGCCGGGTCGGGGCCGCCCATCCGGGCTGCCACCTCGATGTTCTTCACCAGCTTGGCGAACAGCTTGCCCCGCTTGGCGTCCAGAGCGGCCTTCTTGTGCTTGGTGGTCGCCCACTTGGAATGCCCGGCCATCGTTCTCCTCCCGATCACGTGCGTCCTGTCGGCGGCCCATTCTACGGGGCGGCCCTCGACCTCGGCCGCCAGCGGTTCCTTGCATACGCCGTGGACCGCCGCTCGCGCGGGGATGACCTCAGGCGCAGACGGCGGAGGCAGCCCGACCCGCAGGAGCTGCGGCCCCATCGGCAGCCGGCCGGGTCACCTCGCGCACGACGGGCGCGGTGAGGGCGCCGATCAGGCGACGATCCGCGGTGATGATCTCCAGCAGCTCGCGCTCGCGCATGCGGGATCGTCGAGTGGGTCTGCCGAACAGGACGCTGTGGCGGTCCAGAGCCAGCTCGACCGCGGCGCGGATGAGATCGCGCATGCCCATGCGCGCCAGAGCCCCGTGGCGACCCGCCCACTTCTCCGCCTTCCGGCGCCGCCGCATCGACAGCAGCATGGTCACCTCGTCGGGCGAGAACCATCCCGCCCTGCCGTACTCGCTGAGCTGGCGGCGCAGGATGCGGCGCTCGCGCACCCGCAGCCAGATGGCGATGGCGGCCAGCAGCACGAAGATGGGCACCTGGACGGTGAGGTAGTAGCGCAGGAACCCGGCGAGCGGGTCCGCGGGGTCGACCTCGATGAAGAAGGCCGAGCCGTTCCACAGGGCGTGCAGCACCATGCCCAGCGAGAGCCCGCCGATGCCGAGGCCGAAGTACAGCATCAGCGACCGGCGCTCCGCCGCGATCCCCAGCCCCAGGCCGCACAGCGCGGTGAAGGACACATGGGCGAAGGGCGAGAGCAGGCCGCGCAGGTAGAAGGTCTGCCAGAACACGGCCACCTCCCCCATCGCCTGGGCCTGGTGGAAGGATTGCCCGAAGTACAGGATGTTCTCGGTGAAGGCGAAGCCCCCCGCGATCAGCGCCGCATAGACCACGCCGTCGATCGGGCCGCCGATGAAGCGCCGCCCCCAGCACAGCAGAGCGATCAGGCCCAGGGACTTGGTGAACTCCTCGACCACGGGGGCCTGGATCACCGCACCCAGGAACTCGGCGGTGATGGCCTCGGGCTCGGGGGGGCTGATCCAGGCGGTGAAGAAGCCGCCGAAGAAAAGGGTCAGGCCCACGGACCCGGCAGCGCCCCAGATGAACGCATAGACCAGGGTGAGGCGGGGCTGGGGGGTGTAGCGGTCGAGCCACCAGATCGCCAGCAGCACGATCGTGACCGGCACCAGGGCAGCGGTGAACGCCACCAGCGAGGTGCCGAAGCCGAGCGGCCTGATCGCGAAGAGGTAGACACCCGCGGCCACCAGCAGCAGCCCCAGGATGGAGCCTCCCCATACGAGCCACTGCAGCCAGGCGCGCCGCCTGCGCACCCGTGGCGTCCGTGCATCGCCGAGCCTGACCGGGCCGCGGGGATCGACGCGATCGACGTCGTAGCCGTAGCCGTCGTTGCGGGGGTCTGGACCCGGCGGGCCCTGACCGTCGCGCCGAACCGGCCCGGGTGCTCCTCGCGGTGGCAGCGGACCGGGCTGTTGCCCGGGGGCCCCGGCGGGGGTGCGCGCGGGAGCGTCAGTGCGGTTCATCCTGTGCTCCCCTCCCCCGAGTGATCGCCGTGGCACCTGGCGCGCGGTGACCTGGGCCGCGGCCATGGTAGCTCAGCGCCGTGCCCCGGCAGATCAGCGCCATGCCTCGGCATAGAGCCGCCGGGTGTCCGCCAGCATGATCGGCACGGCCTTGGTGCGACCCACGATGGGCAGGAAGTTCGCATCCCCCATCCAGCGCGGGACCACGTGCTGATGCAGATGGGCGGCGATGCCGGCCCCTGCCACTGGCCCCTGGTTCATGCCCAGGTTGAAGCCTGCGGGGTTCGAGACCTCGCGGATCACCCGCATCGCGGTGCGGGCGATCTCGGCGACCTCGAGCACCTCGTCCTGGGTGAGCTCCGTGTAGTCCGCGACGTGCCGATAGGGGCACACCAGCAGGTGCCCGGAGTTGTACGGGTACAGGTTCAGGATCGCGTAGGCGCTCTGACCGCGGTGCACGATCAAGGCGTCCTCGTCCGAGCGCTGCGGGGCGGTGCAGAACGGGCACTGACGGCCGTCGTCCGGGTCCTCGGGCTTGTTCTCGCCGCCGATGTAGGCCATCCGGTGCGGGGTCCACAAGCGCTGGGTGTCGTCGGGGACGCCCGCGAAGTCACGGGCGTCCTCGACGACGGGCTCGGGTGTGCGCCCCGGGTCCTGCTCGGCAGCGCGCGGCTGCTCGCTCACACCTGCGCCTTGTCCCTGATCGAGGCGACGATCCGCTCCACCGCCTCGTCGACGGGGATGCCGTTGTCCTGGCTGCCGTCGCGCATGCGGAAGGAGACCGCACCCTTGTCCTGGTCCTCGCCACCGGCGATCAGCAGGTAGGGCACCTTCTCCTTGGTGTGGGTGCGGATCTTCTTCTGCATCCGGTCGTCGGAGGCATCCACCTGGACCCGTACGCCGTGGGCGCGCAGCTTCTGCGCCACCTGCTCCAGGTAGGGCACGTACTCGGCGGCCACCGGTATGCCCATCACCTGCACCGGGGCCAGCCAGACCGGGAACGCTCCCGCGTAGTGCTCCACCAGCACGCCGAAGAACCGCTCGATCGAGCCGAACAGGGCGCGGTGGATCATCACCGGGCGCTGGCGGGATCCGTCAGGGGCGGTGTACTCCAGCTCGAAGCGCTCGGGCAGGTTGAAGTCCAGCTGGATGGTGGACATCTGCCAGGTGCGGCCGATGGCGTCCTTGGCCTGCACGGAGATCTTGGGGCCGTAGAAGGCGGCACCGCCGGGATCGGGCACCAGGTCCAGCCCGGAGGCGGTGGCCACCTCCTCCAGGGTGCGGGTGGCCTCCTCCCAGGTGGCGTCGTCGCCCACGAACTTCTCGGGGTTCTTGGTGGACAGCTCGAGGTAGAAGTCCTCCAGCCCGTAGTCCTTCAGCAGGTCCAGCACGAAGGTGAGCAGCGTGGTGAGCTCATCGCGCATCTGCTCGCGGGTGCAGTAGATGTGGGCGTCGTCCTGGGTGAAGCCGCGGGCACGGGTGAGGCCGTGCACCACACCGGACTTCTCGTGGCGGTAGACGGTGCCGAACTCGAACAGCCGCACCGGCAGCTCCCGGTAGGAGCGGCCCCGGGAGCGGAACACCAGGTTGTGCATGGGGCAGTTCATGGGCTTGAGGTAGTAGTCCTGGCCCTGCTTGGTGATGGCGCCCTCGGCGTCGCGCTCCTCGTCCATGTGCATGGCGGGGTACATGCCCTCGGCGTACCAGTCCAGGTGCCCGGAGGTCTGGAACAGCTGGCCCTTGGTGATGTGGGGGGTGTTCACGAAGGAGTACCCGGCCTCGACGTGGCGGCGGCGCGAGTAGTCCTCCATCTCCATGCGCACCATGGCGCCCTTGGGGTGGAACACCGGCAGCCCCGAGCCGATCTCGTCGGGGAAGGAGAACAGGTCCAGCTCGCTGCCCAGGCGGCGGTGGTCGCGGCGCTCGGCCTCCGCGATCCGCTCCTGGTAGGCGCGCAGCTCCTCCTTGGAGGGCCAGGCGGTGCCGTAGATGCGCTGCAGCATCGGGTTCTTCTCGCTGCCGCGCCAGTAGGCGGCCGCCGAGCGGGTGAGGGCGAACCCGTTGCCGATCAGCTTGGTGGTGGGCAGGTGCGGGCCGCGGCACAGGTCCGTCCAGACCACCTCGCCGCGGCGGTTCACGTTGTCGTACATGGTCAGCCCGCCCTCGCCCACCTCGACGGCGGCGCCCTCGGCGGCCTCCCCGGCGTTGGACTTCAGGCCGATCAGCTCGAGCTTGTACGGCTCGTCGGCCTCCTCCGAGCGGGCGTCGTCGTCGGAGATGTCACGGCGCACGAAGCGCTGCCCCTCCTTGACGATCCGGTTCATCTCCTTCTCCAGGGCCTTGAGGGACTCCGGGGTGAAGGGCTCGGCGACGTCGAAGTCGTAGTAGAAGCCGTCGGTGATGGGCGGGCCGATGCCCAGTTTGGCGTCGGGGTTCACCTTCTGCACGGCCTGGGCGAGCACGTGGGCGGCGCTGTGGCGCAGGATCGACAGCCCGTCCTCGCTGGAGATCTCCACGGCCTCGACCACCTGGCCTGCGGCCAGCGGGGTGTAGAGGTCACGCAGCTCGCCGTCGATGCGCAGGGCGATGATCTCGGTGCGGCCCTGGAAGAGCTCGGTGCCGGTCGTGCCCTCCTCGACCAGATGGGGACTGCCGTCGAGGGTGATGTCGAACTGGGCCACGGTGATGCTCCTTGCATTGAGGGGTCGCGATCCGGCCTACGGTGCCGGCTCCACGGGCCATCGTAGACGGGCGCGAGAGTGCCCCGCACCGGCCGTGCGCACTCGCTTCCCGCCGTCCACCGCCACCCTGGGCCACCCGCCCCGCACCGGGCTGGTGGCTCAGAGCCCGCGCGCCAGCTCCCGCACCCTGTCGTGAGCCTCCTGCAGGATCTGCTCGGCACGGTCGGGCTCATGGTCCATGCCCTCCGCGGCCACCGTGTGCACCTCGCACCCCAGGAACGAGAACATTCCCCTGATGTAGAGGCAGGCCGGGTCCTGCTGGTCGAAATGGCCGCCACTGGCCTGCAGGTGGACCACCGTCTTGCCCTTGACCAGGCCTTCCGCGGCGCCGTCCTCCGTGTACCGGAAGGTGACCCCGGCCCGGCTGATGGTGTCGATCCAGGCCTTCAGGCGGGTGGGCACTGACAGGTTCCACAGGGGGTTGGCGATCACCACCAGATCGGCCGCCTGGAACTGCTTGGTGTACTGGTCGAACAGGGCGAGCTTGTTCTGCTGGGGCCCGGTCAGGTGGGAGAAGTGCTCACCGTCTGCCAGGCGCTCCCAGCCGGTCATCATGTCCAGGTCGATCTCGGGCACGGCGGTCTCGTACAGGCGCACGTCGTCGACGGAAGCGTCGGGGTGCGAGGACAGCAGCTCCTCGAGGAACACGTCGGCCATGGCCATGGACCGGGACTTGCTGGAGTCGAGGGGGTGGGCACGGATGACCAGTACACGCATGGGTGGGCTCCTTGTGGGGTGTCGTAGGCATCAGCGGCCGGGGGTCTGATGCGAGATGCGTCACTTCCGACCCTAGCAACGGGAACGAGCCCTGGTGGCTCGTGGCGTGGGCTGTTCTCGGTGTGGCCACGGGCACCGTCGCGATGCTCCGACGGGACGTGGACGGCGGATGACCGGTCTCTCAGCCACCCGCCGTCGGTCCAGCGGCGGGCAGGCTCAGGGGGAGCGTGGATCCCTCCCCGTGCCAGGAGTCCAGGCGCGCCGTCCCGCCGTGGCGCTCGACGATGGCGCGGACCATCGGCAGGCCCAGGCCGGAGCCCTCGACGGAGCGAGCCTCCTGGGCCCGCCCCAGCTCCTCCCACACCAGGTCCAGCTCCTCGGGCGCGATGCCGCGTCCGGTGTCGGCGATCTCCAACACCACCACGTCCTCGGCGGCGCGGCCCCGCACCTCGATGGCGTCCCCCGGGGCGGAGTACTTCACGGCGTTGGTCAGCACGTTCACCAGTGCCAGGAAAAGCAGGTCCTCATCCCCCACGATCGGCGGGAGCGGACGCGGAGCGGTGGGCAGCGACACGGCGATGCGTCGTTCGCCGGCGCCGGGAGCCTCGGTGATGGTGGCGACGGCCTCCTCGACGAGGGCTGCCGGATCGATGGTGGTGAGCTCGAGCGCGGTGTGCTCCACCTCGCCGATCTTGCGCAGATCCCCGAGGAGACTGGTCAGGCGCTGTGACTGGGCGTCGATGCTGGCGCGCTGCCGCTCCGAGGGCTCGTCGGCGAGCGCGGCACGGATCCCCTGGATGGGGTTCTTGATCTCGTGGTCCAGTCGCGCGAGCAGTCGGCGCCTGCTGGCCGTCTGCTCCTGGACGGTGCGGCGGCGCACCTGCTCGACGTGACGGTGCATCGCGATCAGGGTCACCAGCGCCGGCAGCAGCAGGGCACTGATCAGTAGGCCCACGGCGAACGGCAGCCATGGCAGGGACACCGTCATGTAGAACGTCCCGTCACCACCGGCGGCCCACCAGATCACCGAGAGCGCCAGGCCCAGCACGGCGGGGACGATCACCGCGCCGGCCAGGATCCTCAGATCCTCCTGCGTCCTCGCGCTCATCCGCGCTCCACCGGATGCACGAAGCGGTAGCCGAGCCCCGGCACGGTCTCCACGTACGAGGCGGCCGCGGCGTCCTCGCCGAGGACCCGGCGGATCTCCGCCACCCGGTGGTCCACGGCACGGCTGGTGACGATGGCGTCGAACCCCCACACCGTCTGCAGCAGGCGTTCGCGGCCGAACACCTCGTCCGGATGGGACATGAGGAACTCCAGCAGGGCGAACGCCCGGGGGGTGAGCTGCTTCTCGATATCGCCGAGGAACACCCGCCGCGCCGGGCGGTCGATCCGCAGCGCCCCGGCCCTCAGCGCCTGGGCGGCGCTGAGGGGGACGGAGCCCCGGCTGCTGCGGCGCAGCACGGCCCTGATCCGAGCCAGCAGCTCCTGCGGGTCGAAGGGCTTGTTGAGGTAGTCGTCTGCCCCTTCGTCCAGGGCTGCGGCACGCTCGAAGCTCTCCCCCACCTGTGTGAGCAGGATGACCGGCAGCCAGTCGTGACCCGCCCGGATGCGGCGCAGGGCCTCCCGGCCGTCCATCACCGGCATCATCACGTCCAGGATCACCAGGTCCGGGGTGCTCGCCTCGATGCTGCGAAGGGCCTGGGCGCCATCGGCCGCCGGCTCGACGTCCAGGCCGCTGCGCTCGAGCACCCCGGTGAGGTGCTCGCGGATGGTGGCGTCGTCATCCACCAGCAGGATGCGGGGACGATCAGCCGTCATAGCGGATCTCGACGCGGCGGTTCTCGGCGCGGCCCTCCGGGTTGTCCTCCCCGCCCTTGCTGTTGGGGGCGACGGGATCGGTGTCGCCGTGACCGGTGACCGTGAGGTCCAGATCTGGCCTGGCGGCGGCGATCGCATCGGCCACCGCTTGGGCGCGCTCCTGGGAGAGCACGTCGTTGCCGCGGTGGTACGGGACGTCGTCGGTGTGGCCGTCGACGGAGACGGCTCCGCCCTCGGGGATCTCCCCCACCAGCTCACCGATCTTCTTCTGCGCTGCCTCGCTCAGCTCGGCCGAGCCGAAGTCGAACAGGACGTCCGACTCGAGGGTGATGGTGGTGGTGCCCCCTTCGGTGACCCGGTCGTCGATCGGGGTGACGTTGCGGTCCATCGCGGTGATGTTGGCATCCAGGGAGATGACGTCATCGGCCCGCGCGGCCCCCGCGCCGATCAGCAGTGCCGCGCACAGCGCGGCGACGCCGAGGGGTCTCGTTCCCGTGCGCCTCATCGGATCTCCACCCCCGTGGCCATCGGTGCACCGTCGACCATCATCACGTCCATGGCGGTGACGTCCTCCGGCGGGGCGGCGAAGGAGGCGTAGGCGTAGAAGGTCTGACCGGGCTTGAAGCGCATGCTCTGGTAGTCCGTCTGGCCGACCTTGGCCCCGCCCAGCACACCGTGCTTGTTGAGGTTCACGGTGTCGATGGCGTACGGGTGCCATCCGGTGTTGCCGAGGAAGTGGTAGAGCTGTCGCGCGTCCTGGGAGCCGGTGTCGCTGTTGACGGTGAAGGCGAAGGTGGCCACCACCGTGTCGTCGCGCCGCTCCAGGCCGAACAGCTCCACGGTCATGGTCGCCTCGTCATTGCCCTCGACGGTGGCAGGGATCTCTGCCGTGGCCGCCGGTTCCCCGAGGCCGCTCAGGTCCACGCCTGCCGCAGCGGCGTCGTCGTCCACCACCGCGTCCTCCTCATCGGAGCCCGCCGTGCCGTCGCCGCCCCCCTCGCTCCCGCCGTCGGAGGCCTGGGGATCCTGCTGATCCGTCTCGGAGCCGTCGCCTGCGGGGTCCTTGCCCTGCTCGACGGCGGGATCGGAGCCGCCCGTCGGCTGCTCGTCCTCCCCGATGCCGAACTGGCACCCGGCCGCCAGTGCGGTGATCAGGCTCGCGGCGGCCAGGCCGCGGACGATGCGGGATGTGCTGCGTGCTGTGGCATTCATGATGCGCCTCCTCGGGCGATAGTGGACGGCCCCCTGCCGTCCGCTTGCTCTCGACGCTATCGGCGCGGTGTGGCAGCGCTGTCGCACCGCCGTCGCCGTGCCGCGATCCTATGTCGCCATCTCGCGACAGGCAGGCGGCGGGGCCGATCACGCCGCGGTATCGCGCCAGTGGCCACGGGGCAGAAGGGGCCCAGGAGCCGCCGGAGAACAAGGAGCCGTGAGAACCCGAGCCATGACAAGGGGCCGCAAGAGCCTGAACCCATGGGCAGCCATGGATCAGTCGGCTCCAGAACCGCGCCGTCGGGGAATGCAGAACAGCCCCGGCCGGAGCCGGGGCTGTTCTCATGGGTGGGCGATACTGGGATCGAACCAGTGACCTCTTCCGTGTCAGGGAAGCGCGCTACCGCTGCGCCAATCGCCCGTGCACCCGAGGGTGCTGGGGAGATGGAGCGGACGACGGGACTCGAACCCGCGACCCTCACCTTGGCAAGGTGATGCTCTACCAACTGAGCCACGTCCGCGCATCGGCCAAGCCGACGAAGGAACACCCTAGTGCTCCCGCGGTTCAGTGCGCAAACGCATGCGGCCCCTCGTGGCAGAGGTCACCGGGCGGCGCGGCCATCGGCACGCCTGTCGCGGCCGCCGGCACACCCGTCATAGAAGGACCCCCACCGTGCAGGGTCAGCACCCACGAGCCGAGTCGACTGCCGACGGGGCGTAGCTCACACCCCCAGATGCACGGGTCACCGCCAGAAGCGTGTAATATTCTGGAGGTCCGCCTGAGAGGGCGGGCACCGAGGGTGGAAACACCAGCGGGCGATTGGCGCAGCGGTAGCGCGCTTCCTTCACACGGAAGAGGTCACTGGTTCGATCCCAGTATCGCCCACGGCGAGGTTCACGCAGTCCCTCCGGGGAAACCGTGGACAACGCATTGCGGACGTGGCTCAGTTGGTAGAGCATCACCTTGCCAAGGTGAGGGTCGCGGGTTCGAGTCCCGTCGTCCGCTCCGGGAGCGGCGCACCCGACATCACTGTCGGGAGCGCCTTTTCCATAAGATGCGCAAGCATCGTGGTGGGTTGGCCGAGAGGCGAGGCAACGGCCTGCAAAGCCGTGTACACGGGTTCGAATCCCGTACCCACCTCCACCGTCGCCTCCGGGCGCGGCAGGGTGGGACCACTGGTCCCACCCCGCGGGCGATTGGCGCAGCGGTAGCGCGCTTCCCTGACACGGAAGAGGTCACTGGTTCGATCCCAGTATCGCCCACCAGATGGTTCGGCGCCATGACGCATCGATGGAGATGATCGCCCGATGAGCCACCCCGATCACGCAAGATCCATCCTCGAGAGCGCTCGCAGTGCATTGCGCGACGGCCGGGCCCACACCCTGGTCGAGATCCTCGAGACGCTTCCCTTCGCCGCACGACACAGGATCGGCCGGTCCCTGACACCCTCGGCACGCGCAATCCTTTCTGCCCCGGGAGGAGCGGAGGATCCTGACCACTGGAACGGGGAGCTCGACAGCCACCATGACGCCGCCGACGTGGTCCGGCTGATCGCCGCGTCAGGTCCGGCTGCCGCCGCAAAGGTGAACCCCCTGAATCTCCGCGTCACCCGGGACATGGTCCCCCGCCTGTTCCCCCGCGACCTGCCGGTGTTCGTCGAGGAGTGGTCGGCCCGGTTCGCTCGGCGACCCAGGGCCGTGGATGCCAACCTCGGCATCGAGGCAATGTTCGACTGGGCGCACCGGGGGCTTACCCCTCCCCCGGCCCAGCAGGGGGCCGTGCTGGCGCTGATCTCGTCGGCGCCGCAGTCCTCCGGGTCACACTTGCTGCGCTACCTCGAGGCCCGCCCCGTGTTGATCCGCACCACTCTTCCGTTGCTGTTCCAGGTGCCGGGCGTCAAGGGCGCCTCGGCTGCGCAGATCGACGAGACGAACACGGACCGCCACGGACACGGGCTGCGCACGCTCGTCATCCCTGCCCTCCTCAGGCAGGGGCACTGGAGCGGCGAGGAGCTCGCGCTCTGGTGCGAGGACGCGCTGCGGGTTCCTCGTTCCGAGTACGAGTACCGGTGGTTCCGCGCCCTGCGGGACGACCTCGCGCACCTCCCCGGAGCTCCCTGAGAGTCGGGCTCGGTGCGAGCGGGCATCCAAGCAGGACCTCTTCCCGCACACCACCTGGCGCCTGGTGGATCACGCCCGGGAGGAGATCTTGCGCTCGTCCGGGCCCGTAGGACGGTCACCGGGGCGATCCCCCAGCGACCGCCGGTTACTCTGACCCCATGCAGATCTGGACCGGACAGTCCTACCCGTTGGGTGCAACCTTCGACGGGTCAGGCACCAATTTCGCCCTCTTCTCCGAGGCCGCCGAGCGCGTCGAGCTGTGCCTGTTCGACGAGGACGGCACGGAGCGCCGCATCGAGGTGACCGAGGTGGACGCATACGTGTGGCACATCTCCCTCCCATCGGTGCAGCCAGGGCAGCGGTACGGCTACCGCGTGCACGGCCCCTTCGATCCCGCCAATGGGCAGCGCTGCGATCCCAGCAAGCTGCTGCTGGACCCGTACGCCAAGGCGATCGCCGGGATGGCCACCAATCACCCCTCGCTGTACAGCTACGACTTCGAGGACCCGACACAGCGCAACACCGAGGACTCGGCCGCGCACACCATGCATTCCGTGGTGGTCTCCCCCTACTTCGACTGGGGCACCGACCACCCGCCGGCCCACGATTACCACGACACCGTCATCTACGAGGCCCACGTCAAGGGCCTGACCATGCAGCACCCGGACATCGACGAGTCGATCCGCGGCACCTACGTGGCGATGGGCCACCCCGCGATCATCGAGCACCTGAAGTCCCTCGGCGTCACCGCCGTGGAGCTGATGCCGGTGCACCAGTTCGTCCAGGACGGCCACCTGGTGGAGAAGGGCCTGCGCAACTACTGGGGCTACAACACCATCGGCTTCTTCGCCCCCCACAACGAGTACTCCTACGCCGGTGACACCGGTCAGCAGGTCCAGGAGTTCAAGCAGATGGTGAAGACCCTGCACGAGGCGGACATCGAGGTGATCCTCGACGTGGTCTACAACCACACCGCCGAGGGCAACCACATGGGCCCCACCCTGTGCTTCCGCGGCATCGACAACTCCGCCTACTACCGCCTGGTGGAGGAGGACAAGGCCCACTACTACGACACCACCGGCACTGGCAACTCACTGCTGATGCGCACCCCGCACGTGCTGCAGCTGATCATGGACTCGCTGCGCTACTGGGTCACCGAGATGCACGTGGACGGCTTCCGCTTCGATCTGGCCTCCACCCTGGCCCGCGAGCTGCATGAGGTGGACCGCCTCTCGGCGTTCTTCGACATCATCCAGCAGGACCCGGTCATCTCCCAGGTGAAGCTGATCGCCGAGCCGTGGGCCCTGGGCGAGGGCGGCTACCAGGTGGGCGGTTTCCCGCCTCTGTGGTCCGAGTGGAACGGCAGCTACCGCGACACCGTGCGCGACTTCCACCGCTCCGAGCCCGGCGTGCTGGGCGAGTTCAGCTCCCGCCTGGCGGGCAGCTCGGACCTGTACCAGCACACCGGTCGCACCCCGATCGCGTCGATCAACTTCGTGACTGCGCACGACGGCTTCACCCTGCACGACCTGGTCTCCTACAACGAGCGCCACAACGAGGCCAACGGTGAGGGCGGCAACGACGGGGAGAGCCACAACCGCTCCTGGAACTCCGGCGCGGAGGGCCCCACCGACGACGAGGACGTGCTGACCCTGCGGGAGCGCCGGGCCAAGAACCTCATGGCCACGCTGCTGCTCAGCCAGGGCGTGCCGATGATCCTGCACGGCGACGAGATGGGCCGCACCCAGCAGGGCAACAACAACACCTACTGCCAGGACGACGAGCTGTCGTGGATGGACTGGAACCTGGACCGCACCCAGCAGGAGATGCTGCGGTTCACCCGCGAGATGATCGCGCTGCGCCGCGAGCACGCCATCTTCCGTCGTCGCCGCTTCCTCCAGGGCGTGGTGCGTGAGGACGTCGACTCGAACCTGCCGGACGTGGAATGGCTGCGCACCGATGGAACACCCATGACCCCCGAGGACTGGGACCAGCCGCAGAACAAGTGCCTGACCGTGTTCCTCAACGGCTCCGCCATCCCTGAGCCCAACGAGCGCGGCGAGCAGATCGTGGATGACTCCGCCCTGATCCTGTTCAACGCCTCGGGCAATGACGTGATCTTCACGCTGCCGGGCAAGGACCACGGCGAGGTGTGGACCGTGGAGGTGGGCACCGGCGGCACCCTCGAGGTGGGCGCCGAGATCGCCGCCGGCGAGTCCATCACCCGTCCCTCGCACTCCTTCCTGGTGCTGCTGCGCCCCCCGGCCGGCAGCGACCCCGAGGAGACCGCGATCGAGGACCTCGAGAAGCCCGAGCTGGCCTGAGTTCGCCGACTCGACGCGCGGCCGGTCCGTCCCCGCGGATGAGCCGGCCGCGCCCCGCCTGACCACCTCCCAGGAGGAGACCGCGTGACCCACCCCTCCCAGTCCACCGTCCCGACCTCCACCTACCGGCTGCAGCTGCACGCCGGCTTCACGGCCGATGACGGCGCCGACCTGGTGCCGTACCTGGCACGCCTGGGCGTGGGGCACATCTTCTGCTCGCCCGTGCTGCAGGCCGCACCGGGTTCCGTGCACGGCTACGACGTGGTGGACCACACCCGCATCAGCGAGGAGATCGGCGGTGAGGCGGCCCTGCGTCGCCTCGCCGATGCCGCCCACGCACATGGCATGGGGCTGATCGTCGACGTGGTCCCCAACCACATGGCCATCCCCACGCCGATCTGGCACAACCGCGCCCTGTGGTCGGTGCTGAAGGAGGGGCCAGCCTCCCCCTACGCGGACTGGTTCGACCTCGACGCCTCCGCGGAGCTGTCGGTGCTGGTGCCCGTGCTGGGCCGCCCCATCGGCGCCGTGCTGGCCGATGGCGAGATCACCGTGGGCACCGCCGAGATCCCCCAGCCCGATGGCACCGTTCTCCAGGAGCAGGTGGTCCAGTACTACGACAACGTGCTCCCGGTCGCGGCGGGCACCGAGCACCTGGGGCTCGCGGATCTGCTGGATCGCCAGTGGTACCGCCTGGCCTACTGGAAGGTCTCCGACGAGGAGCTGAACTATCGGCGGTTCTTCGACGTGAACACGCTCGCCGCGGTGCGGGTGGAGCTGCCGGAGGTGTTCGAGGCGACCCACGCCACCCTGCTGCGCCTGCAGTCCGAAGGCATCATCGATGGCTACCGCATCGACCACCCTGACGGCCTGGCCGATCCTCGGGGGTACCTGCGGGATCTGGACCGCGCCACCGGTGGGGCGTGGACCGTGGTGGAGAAGATCCTGGAGGGCGAGGAGCAGCTGCCCGGGGACTTCCCCTGCGCGGGCACCACCGGCTATGACGCCCTGTGGCGGGTGGGCGGCCTGTTCCACGAGCCGCACGGGGCTCTCGGGCTCACTCATCTGTGGCAGCGCCGCACCGGTGACCAGCGACCCTTCGAGGAGGTGGCCGAGGAGTCCACCGAGCTGATCGTCACCACCAGCCTGTGGGCGGAGATCGAGCGCCTGACCGCGCTGATCCACCGAATCTGCCAGGAGGACATCCGCCTGCGCGACACCACGCGGCGCAACATCCAGCGCGTGGTGGTGGCGCTGCTGAGCTCGATGGACCGGTACCGGGCGTACATCGTCCCGGGCGAGTCCGCCCCGGGCTCGGAGCGGGCGGTCATCGAGCAGGCCGCTGCCCGGGCGCGCCACGCCCTGGGCGAGGACGAGGACGTGGTGGCCACCCTGGAGATCGTGGTGGCGCTGGTGTGCGGTGACGAGATCGGCAGTGCCGGTCGCACCGCGAGCAGCGACCGGGCCGAGGTGATCGTGCGCTTCGCCCAGACCTGCGGCCCGGTCCACGCCAAGGCGCTCGAGGACACCGCCTTCTACCGCTTCACCCGCTTCGCTGCCGTCAACGAGGTGGGCTCGGACCCGGATCGGATCGGGGTGGAGCCCGATGCGGTCCACGACCACGCCGCCACCATGCTGCGCACCCGCCCCGATGCGATGACCACCCTGTCCACGCACGACACCAAGCGCAGTGAGGACGTCCGGGCGCGCCTGGCCGTGCTCACCGAGCTCCCCCTGGAGTGGGCGCTCACGGTGCAGGCGCTGGACCAGGCCACGGCCGAGCACCGCGGCGACCGCGTCGACGGTGCGATGGAGCTGCTGCTGTGGCAGACCCTCGCGGGCTGCTGGGACCTGCCCGGCTCCGGCGCGGAACGCATCACCGTCGAGCGCCTGGACGGGTACCTGGAGAAGGCGATGCGCGAGGCGAAGGTGCACACCACCTGGACCGAGCAGGACGGCGACTACGAGAACCAGGTGCTCGAACTGGGCCGCGCCGCGCTGGCCAGCGACGAGGTCGATGCGATCCTCACCGACTGGACACGCCGCACCCTGCCCTCCCAGCGCTCCGCGATCCTTGGGCAGAAGCTGATCCAGCTGACCATGCCCGGCGTGCCGGACGTGTACCAGGGCAACGAGACGATCGACCTATCCCTGGTGGACCCCGACAACCGCCGCCCCGTGGACCATGCCCTGCACCAGCAGCGGCTGGAGCGGATGATCGACGGGGCCGGCCCCGACGGCATCGGCGACGAGAAGCTCTGGCTCACCCACCGCGCGCTCACCCTGCGCCGGGAGCGGCCCGAGCTGTTCCGGGGACGCGAGGCGAGCTATCGGCCGCTGCCCACCACCACCGGGCACGCCTTCGCCTTCGGCCGCGCCCACGGGGACGGCCCACTGGAGGCGGTGACCGTGGCGACCAGGCTCGCACACGCACTGTCCCAGCGGGGTGGCTGGGGCGATGCCTGGATCGCTCTGCCCGAGGGGCGCTGGCGCGATGCCCTCTCCGGCGTCGAGCACGAGGGCGGACAGCTGCTGCTGTCCCAGCTGCTGGGCGACTGGCCCGTGGCGCTGCTGGTGCGCAGCGGCGAGCAGCCCGCGACCACCGGTACCGCCGATGACGAGCAGGACGACCCCGAGAGGACGGCATGACGCCCACCGACAGCGACCGCCCCCATCCTGAGAGCCCCGTGGCCCCCAGGCGACACGACCGCTACGAGGTGTGGGCCCCGTCGGCCTCCCGCGTGCAGATCCGCATCGACGGCACCGAGCACGCGATGGAAGCCGCACCCGGCGGGTGGCACCGCCTGCCGGGCGTGCCCGCCTCCCCTGGCGCCCGCTACGCGTTCCGCCTGGACGGTGAGGGCCCCTGGCTGCCGGACCCGCGTTCGCTGTCCCAGCCGGACGGGGTGCACGCCGACAGCGAGGTGATCGACCCCGCGCTGCTGCAACGGGAGACCGACTGGAGCGGCCGCAGCCTGCGCGGCGCCGTGCTCTACGAAATGCACGTGGGCACGTTCACGCCCGGCCCGGACGGTCGCGGCGGCACCTTCGACTCGGCGATCGAGCGGCTCGACGAGCTGGTGGAGCTGGGGGTGGACGCGGTCGAGCTGATGCCCGTGGCCGCATTCCCCGGTGACCGCGGCTGGGGCTACGACGGAGTGGGGCTGTACGCCACCCACGCCTCCTACGGGGGCCCCGCAGGCCTGGCCCGCTTCGTGCAGGCCGCCCATCGGCGCGGTCTCGCGGTGGTGCTGGACGTGGTGCACAACCACCTGGGGCCGGCCGGCAACTACCTGGGCATGTTCGGTCCGTACTTCACCGACGCCTACCAGACCCCGTGGGGCCCGGCGGTGAACCTGGACCAGGAGTCCGCCCGCGAGGTGAGGGACTTCCTGCTGGGATCGGCGCGGCACTGGCTGGTGGACATGGGACTGGACGGCCTGCGCCTGGACGCCGTGCACGAGCTGCGCGACCGATCCTCCCGGCACTTCCTGGCCGAGCTCTCCGACACCGTGGACGCGTGGTCGCAGGAGATGGGACGCGAGCTGACGCTGATCGCGGAATCGGACCGGAACCAACCGGCCACCGTCACCCCCACCTCCGCCTCCGGTCTCGGCATGGACATGCAGTGGGCCGACGACGTGCACCACGGCGTGCACGCCTGGTTCACGGGCGAGCAGCGCGGCTACTACGCGGACTTCGGCAGCTCCGAGGTGCTCACGCGCGTGCTCACCGGCATGTTCCGGCACACGGGCACCTGGTCCTCGTTCCGCGGCAGGCAGTGGGGTGCGCCGGTGGACCCGGCCTCACCGCACTACGACGGACACTCCTTCGTCACGTTCCTGCAGGACCACGACCAGGTGGGCAACCGGGCCCGCGGAGACCGCATCCACCACGGCCTGGACCCCGCCCGGCATGCCGCGGCGATCGCCCTGGTGCTGCTGGGCCCGGGCACCCCGATGCTGTTCCAGGGCGAGGAGTGGGCGGCCTCCACGCCGTTCGCGTACTTCACCGATCACGACGAGGAGCTGGGTGCGCTGGTCAGCGCGGGCCGCGCCGAGGAATTCGCGGCGATGGGCTGGGCGGACCAGGTGTTCGACCCGCAGGACCGCGGTACCTTCGAGCAGTCGATGCTGCAGTGGCAAGAGCGCACCGAGGGCGACCACGCCCGCATGCTCACCTGGTACCGCGCCCTGATCGCACTGCGTCGCGAGCACCCCGAGCTGCGGGACCCCGATCTGCAGCGTGTCGAGGCGGAGGTGCTCTCCGAGGACGCGGTGCTGCTGCGTCGCGGGAGCATCGAGATCCTCGCCCATCGCGGCGACGGCGGGCTGGAGACGGGCTCCGCGCCCCGTGAGGTGCTGGCCGCCTTCGGTCAGGTGGCGGTCGACCAGACGGCCGGCCTGCACCTGGACGGGCCCGGCGTGGTGGTGACCCGCAGCTGATGGCGGGATGACCCGGGCCTGCCCGCCCACGCATCCCGAGCTGCCGGCTGATCCCCATGGTGCGGCTCCGCAGCCGTGTGAGCCGGCGGCACTGCGCTGCGGGCACGCGCCGCGCAGCGGACGCTCAGGAAGGGTCGCCCCCGGCTTCCACCAGGGCGGCCCCGTCGGTGGCCAGGGACGCCAGGCGCGAGAGGGAGCGGTAGTACTTCTTGCGGTACCCGCTGCCCAGCAGATCCTCGGAGTACAGGTGCTCGAGGACATCACCGCCGTCGGCCGCGGAGACGAGCACCGGCACCTTCCGGTCGTACAGCCGGTCCACCAGCACCACCAGGCGCAGGGCGTCGTTGTGCGAATCCACCCGACGGACCCCTGTCAGGTGCGCACAGGTGACGTCGTCGATCATCGCGCCGTAGCGTGAGGGATGGACCCGGGCCAGATGCGCGAGCAGCTCGTCGAAGGAGTCCAGGGTGGCGCCGGACCCGGTCCGGGCGTGGGCTGCGACCGCAGCCTGCGGGAGGGCGCGGATGTTGACGGCGCCGTCGCGGCGACGGTAGTCCTCGCCGTCGATGCGCATCACCTCGAAGCGCTCGGCCATCGACTGGATCTCCCGCAGGAAGTCCTGGGCGGCGAAACGGCCCTCCCCCAGCGCCTCGGGGAGCGTGTTGGAGGTCGCGGCCACCGCGACGCCCTGGTCCGACAGCTCGCGGATCAGGCGGGTCATCAGCAGGGTGTCCCCGGGATCGTCGAGCTCGAACTCGTCGATGCACACCAGCTGCGACTGCGCCAGCTGGTCCAGCGCCTTCTGGAAGCCCAGGGCCCCCACCAGGTTGGTGTACTCCACGAAGGTGCCGTACACGCGCTTGCCGGGCACCGCATGGAACAGGGAGGTGAGCAGGTGGGTCTTTCCCACCCCGAAGCCGCCGTCCAGGTAGATGCCGCGCGCGGCCTCCGCACGGCGCTTGCCGCCCAGCCCCAGTCGGTCCAGCAGACCGCCCTTCTTCTCACCGCCGATCTGTGCGGCGAAGGCGCTGATGCGCTCCTTCGCCTCCGCCTGGGAGGGGTGCGCGGGATCGGGCTCATAGGTGGCCAGGCGGGCATCGGCGAACCGCGGTGGGGGCACCAGGTCCGCCAGCAGGCGCTCCAGGGTGGGCTCGGGTCTGCGGTCGGCGAGCGCGGGGGTCACGCGGGCCAGTGTAGGTGCGCCGGCGGCGCGGCCGGGTGGTAGTCCCGCAGGAAGCTCGTAGGGTGTGCGCATGCCCACTGACTCCCCCCTGCACCTGCTGTGGCGCGAGGGTGCGCCGATGCCCGAGCCCCGCCCCGTGCCGCAGGATGCGGCCGGTGCCGCGCTGCTGGCCGAGCTGTACGCCGTGCCCGCCGACCGGGTCACGGTGCGGGCGATGATGAACACCACCGTGGACGGAGCGGTCGCCGGGGCCGACGGCACCAGCGGATCGCTGCGCAATCCGGACGACTCGTTCCTGTTCGGGGTGCTGCGGGCCCTGGCCGACGTGGTGGTGGTGGGCTCGCAGACCGTGCGCTGCGAGGACTACCGGCGCCCCCGGGGCCGCTCGGACCTGCTGGAGCCCTCGCTGCGTCCCGCGGGAGCGCCACGACCGGCCCTGGCCATCTGGACCACCAGCGGTGACCTGCCCGCCACCATCGAGGCGGACTGGCCCACCTACCTGCTGTGCCCGCCCTCCCGCAGGGAGCAGGTGCAGGAGCGCTCCGGCATGCCCCCGGAGCACGTGATCGCCGTGGCCGATGAGCGCGAGGCGCTGGCAGCCCTGGTCGCGCGCGGCTTCCGCGGGATCCAGGCGGAGGGAGGGCCCAGCGCACTGGGGCGGCTCGCCTCACGGGGCCTGCTGGACGAGCTGTGCTTCTCCGTCAGCCACCGCACCGTGGGCGGGCCCTCCCCGCGGGTGATCGACGGTCCCGCCCATGAGCAGCACTGGCTGCTCGAATCGCTGCTGGTGGGCACCGCAGCGACGCTCACGCGCTACCGACGGGCGACCTGAGCCCTCCCCGGTGCTCTCACACCCTCTCACCGGTGGAGCCCGGCAGGGGCGGGGCCGCGGGGTCCCGCACCGGCAGTTCGAGGGTGTCGACGTCCACCTGGAGCTCGAGGGTGCGCGCCAGGTGGCGCGCCACGATCCGCTCGTACCGCGCCGGGTCGAGGTTCCACTCCCGGGTGTGGGAGGCGCCCTCGACGGGGACGAACTGCACGAGGTCGGGCCTCATGGACGCAAGGGTGCGGCTGGGGCCGGGCGGTACGGTCGCGTCGTCCATGGCGTGCAGCAGCAGGGTGGGGTGGGTGAGGTTCTCCCCGTAGTACTCGGGCCGCATCTCGTGCAGCGCGAGGGGCTCACGCAGGCGCACGGCGCGCGCCCCTATCGGTGAGGTGATCATCCACATGGCCAGGCGGCGCATCGGGATCGGTGCTCGCACCGAAGCGGCGTGGTACCCGAGGATGTCGTGCCAGTCCACCGCCGGGGAGTCCAGCACCAGGGTGGCGATCCGCTCGCGGTGCGCAGAGCGCACGGACGTGCGCAGCGCGATGCCCCCGCCCATCGACCAGCCCACCAGCACGATCCGCTGCGCTCCGTGCGCCAGGGCGTACTCGACCGCGGCCTCGGCATCCTCCCATTCGTCGCTGCCCAGGTGGTGCATGCGGTCCGCGGAGGGCGGGGCACCGGTGTCGTTGCGGTAGGTGATCGCCAGGCTGGTCAGGCCCAGGGTGCGCAGCAGCGGCAGCAGGCGCAGCGTCTCGCCGCGCGTGGCGCCGTGGCCGTGGACGAGGATCGCCCAGGTCTCCGGCTCCGGTGGCCCTCCCGCTGCCCGACCGGCCCGCGCGGAGTCCGGCCGCACCAGCCAGGCGGGCATGCGCCCCACCGGCGAGTCGACCTCCACCTCCTCGGTGGGGAATCCGTGGGCGGTGCGCGGGGAGCCGGACCAGTAGAAGCCGTTGACGGAGGCGGGATCGGCCCGCAGGGGCTCCTCGCCGTCCGAGGCCAGCAGGGGCCGGGCGACCGTGGTGGGGGTGGGACGGGAGGTCACCGGGCCCAGGCGCACGTGCGCGGCACCTCCGGCCTGCCGCAGGGCCAGGTAGCCGTCGCGGGTGGCCTCCCCGACGGCGTCCAGGTGCACGCGGTCGGCGTGGACGGCGCGCACGGGGATGGCCCGGCGCTGACGGATGCTCTGCTGCGGCACCAGCGGCAGCCTGGCCATGATCCGTGCTCCCAGGGTGAGCAGACCGCCGCTGAGGGTGAACATGCCGGCGGCCATCATGCCGCCGACCAGCAGGGTCCCGCCCCAGCGGTCCTGCTCTGCGACCGGTTCCTGGGCGCGGCGGAGCGGCAGCGGGAGCGCACGGGAGTGTGGGCCTGACCACGGGAGGGGCATGGTTCCCACTGTAGTGGGATGCCGGGAGTGGGAGGCCGGGAGCAGGAGGCATAGGATCGATGGCATGAGCAGTTCGTTCGTGGTCCTCTCCGAGGTGCCGATCGCACCTGCGGATGCCATGCGGGCCCTGGAGTACCTGGGCCTGGGTCCCGGCTCGGAGCCCGCCGTCGACGCACCCGCCCCCGGTGACGTCGGGACGCCGGGCGCGCTCAGCGTCAACGTGGTGATCCCCGCGCGGCTCACCCGCCCCATGATGGTCGAGGTGATCGACCGCCTGGGCCTGCTGGACCTGCAGGGCGCCTGGGACGCCGTCGCCGAGCGGGTGCATCCCGAGTCATCCCAGCGGCCGACCGCCGAGGAGGTCCTGGCCTCGGTGTCCAAGGCGTTCACCGCCGCGGGCTGTGCGGTCGAGGGTCGGACCGCGGCCGAGGCCCCTCTCGAGGTGGTCTCCGCGCATCTCGCCGAGGGCTGCGAGACCCAGACGGTGGTCGTCTTCAGCGATCCGCAGCTGCTGGAGGAGACATTCGCCCAGGACTGGGCGCACCGCCTGGAGGACCACCTCAGCGCGACCGTGCTGCACCTGTACCCCGGCTCCCCACAGATCGGAACCTCCTGACATGTCCCACGACCCCATCGGCTCCCGCCCCTACCCGATCACGCTCAACGAGCAGGAGTGGCGCGCGAAGCTCAGCCCCGAGGAGTACCAGGTGCTGCGACAGGGCGGCACCGAGCGACCCTTCACCGGGGAGTACGAGGAGGTGCGGCCCGCCGGCACCTACGCCTGCCGCGCCTGCGGAGCGGAGCTGTTCACCGCCGATACCCAGTTCGACGCCCACTGCGGGTGGCCCGCGTTCTACGCCCCCACCGACTCCGAGGCGGTCGAGCTGCTGGAGGACACCTCCCTGGGCATGCACCGCATCGAGGTGCGCTGCGCGAACTGCGGCTCCCACCTGGGCCACGTGTTCGAGGGCGAGGGCTTCCCCACGCCCACCGACCAGCGCTACTGCATCAACTCCATCAGCCTGCGGCACACGGACGGCTGACGGGCCCATGGCCGGCCGCTGACCTGGCGCACCGGGCCTTTCCGGCGCGCCTGCCCGGGCAGCGCAGGGTGCGCCGATACGCTCCCAGGGTGTCCGTCCATCGAATCCGCTCCGGCGACGACACGTTTCGCGCCGCCGTCTCCGCCATGACCGCAGCCCCGCTGCGCCCAGAAGTGGAGTGGCGGGAGATCCCCGCTCCCTCCAGGATGGCGCCCTCCACCTGGGCCGCCACCGCGGAGATCGTGATGGAGGACGAGGAGCTGGCCAGTGGTCGCCTGGTGATCCTGCACGACCCCGCGGGCCAGGAGTCCTGGGACGGCACCTGGCGCATGGTGGTGCTGGTGCAGGCACGCCTGGAGCCGGAGTTCGCGGTGGAGTCGATGCTGGGCGATGTCGCCTGGTCGTGGGTGACCGAGTCGCTCGAGCTGCACGACGCCTCGGCGCGGGAGCTGGGCTGCACCGCCACCCGTGTGGTCTCCCAGTCCTACGGGGCCCTCGCGGACCGTCCCTCCACGGTGGATGTGGAGATGCGGATCTCCTGGACCCCGGAATGCGGGAGCACCGAGGACGGCTGCGTGGACCTGGCGCCGCACTTCGCCGCCTGGGCGGCCATGCTCGCTGCCGCCGGCGGGCTTCCTCCGGCACCGCCCAGGGTGGCGCCGCTGGTGCCCTCCCATCGGGCCCGCGCCCCGCACGACTGCGAGGACCCGCGGTGAGCGAGGTCCAGCCCGAGCACAGCACCACCGCCACCCCGCTGACCAGTCCTCGCGAGGGCCTGGTCCCGGTGATCGACCGCATCCAGCCGCTTCTGGCCTGGTGCGAGCGGGCCGCCGGGGACGACGACCCGATCGCGGTGGACGCCGAACGGGCCTCCAGCTACCGGTACTCCAATCGGGCCTATCTGATCCAGCTGCGCTCGCGCAGCGCGGGCACCGCCCTGATCGACCCGATCGCCTTCACGGTGCCGCCCACCCTGCAGGCCCTGATGGGTGAGCGGGAATGGGTGCTGCATGCCGCTGGCCAGGATCTGCCCAGCCTGGCAGAGCTGGGACTCCACCCCCGGCGCCTGTTCGACACCGAGCTGGCCGCCAGGCTGCTGGGCATGGAGCGGGTGGGGCTCTCCGCCGTGGTGGAGGACACCCTGTCCCTCGCCCTGGCCAAGGAGCACTCCGCCGCGGACTGGTCCAAGCGGCCCCTGCCGGAGAGCTGGCTCACCTACGCGGCCCTGGACGTGGAGGTGCTGCTGGAGGTGCGGGACATCCTGGCCGGGCGGCTGCGCGAGGCAGGCAAGGACGAGTGGGCCCGGCAGGAGTTCGAGCACGAGCGCACCCGCGAGCAGCCCGCCTCCCGGCAGGGCCGCTGGCGCGCAATGCACGGGCTGGGCGCTCTGCGCTCCCCCCGGCAGCTGGCAGCCGCACGGGCCATGTGGGAGCGACGCGATGCGATCGCCCAGCGGGAGGACCTCTCCCCGCACCGGGTAATCCGCGATCGCGAGATCGTGGCCGCTGCCAAGGAGGCCCCCCGCGGGCCCGACAGCTTCACCAGGGCCCTGCCGGCCCGGCTGCGGAAGAAGGACACCTGGTGGCAGGCGGCGCGCTCGGGCCTGGAACTGCCGGCCGCCCATCTGCCCCAGCGCAACGAGCCCAGCTATCCCCCGCCGCACAAGCTGTGGTCCAAGAAGCACCCGGAGGCCTGGGAGCGCTACCGGGCGGCACGCGAGCACGTCGCCGCCCTGTCCGAGCGGGTGCAGGTCCCCCCCGAGAACCTGCTGCAGCCGGCGGCGCTGCGGCAATGGGTGTTCGAGAACGAGCAGGCAGGCTCGCAGTCCGAGGTGATGGACCAGCTGACCGCGCTGGGCGCTCGCCCCTGGCAGGCGGAGCTCACCGCTCCGGTCCTGGTGGAAGCGCTGCGGTCGGTGCCGGTCAGTCCCGACCCGGTCGCGTGAGGAAGGGCGCCTCGGCCGGGCGCAGCCGGCCCAGCGGATCCGCGCCCTGCCGATCCTGGGAGGTGCGCACGGACTGCAGGGCGAGCAGCGCACTGACCGTCGTCCCGTTGGTGATGCGGCCCTCGAGCACGGCGGCCACGGCTTCGCTGAGCGGGACCCAGCGGGTGACCAGCTCGGCCTCCTCATCGGTGCGCTCGAAGTCGTCCTGGGTCTCCCGCACCTCGGTGGCGAGGTAGACGCGGATCACCTCGTCGTTCCCGCCGGGACTGGGGCGCAGGTCCACCAGGGTGTGCAGCTGCCCGGCCTCGTAACCGGTCTCCTCGGTGAGCTCACGGGCCGCCGCCACGTGGGGGGGCTCCCCGTCGAGGTCGAGCAGACCGGCGGGGATCTCCCACAGCGAGTGCCCCACCGGGTGGCGGTACTGGCGGATCAGCAGGACGCGGTCCTGCCCGTCCACGGCGAGCACGGCGACCGCGCCGGTGTGCCACACGTACTCGCGGTCGAACCGCACCCCGGGGGCGAAGTCCACGGTGTCGCGCACCAGGTCCCACACCATGCCGCGGTGCAGAACCTCGCGGTGGGCGAGCTGGCGGGGATCGGGCTCGTCCCGCAGCTGCTGCGGCACTGTTCGCTCCCGCTGTGCATCTTCGGCGCTCATGCGATCTCCTCGGCGGGGGTCGAGGGTGCGGGCTCCACCTCGAGCAGGCGGGTCGCGCGCTGGGCGTCCAGGGCGGCGCCGATCAGCCCGGCGAACAGGGGTGGGCGCGGGTGGGCCGCGACTTCATCTCGGGGTGGGCCTGGGTGCCGATGTAGTACGGGTGCTGTTCGGTGGGCAGCTCCACGAACTCCACCAGGGTGCGCCCCTCGGCCACCTCGGAGGTGCCGGAGATCCGCAGGCCGGATTCCTGGAGCTGATCCCGGTAGGCGTTGTTGACCTCGTAGCGGTGGCGGTGGCGCTCGGAGACCCGGGTGGTGCCGTACACCTGGGCGGCCAGGGAGCCTTCGGCCAGCTGATGGTCGTAGGCACCCAGGCGCATGGTGCCGCCCAGGTCACCCTCACCCGCCACGATGCCCACCTGCTCGGTCATGGTGGCGATCACCGGATGCTCGGTGGCCGGATCGAACTCGGTGGACTGCGCATCGGCCCAGCCCAGCTGGTTGCGCGCGTGCTCGATCACCATGCACTGCATGCCCAGGCAGATGCCCAGGGCCGGCAGCCCCCGCTCGCGGGCGTGGCGCAGAGCGCCCACCTTCCCGTCCACACCGCGCACCCCGAAGCCGCCGGGCACCACGATCGCGTCCACGTCCCGCAGCTGCTCCTGGGCACCCTCGGCGGTGGTGCAGGTGTCGGACTCGATCCAGCGGATCGTGACCTTGGCGCTGTGGTGGAAGCCGCCGGCCCGCAGCGCCTCGGTGACGGACAGGTAGGCGTCGGGCAGATCGATGTACTTGCCCACCAGGCCCACGGTGACCTCGTGGGTCGGCTGGTGGACACGCTGCAGCAGCTGGTTCCACACGCTCCAGTCGGCGTCGTGGCTGAGCAGGTCCAGCCTCCGGATGGCGTAGGCGTCCAGTCCCTCGGAGTGCAGGACCCGGGGGATGTCGTAGATGGAGGGCGCATCGGGGCAGGTGACCACCGCGTCGATGTCCACATCGCACATCGAGGCGATCTTGGCCTTGATGGAGGCGGGCAGCTCGCGGTCGGCGCGCAGCACGATCGCGTCGGGCTGGATGCCGATGGAGCGCAGCGCGGCGACCGAGTGCTGGGTGGGCTTGGTCTTGAGCTCCTGGGACGGACCGATGAACGGCACCAGGGACACGTGCACGAAGAACACGTCGTCTCGGCCCAGGTCCTGGCGCACCTGGCGGGCCGCCTCCAGGAAGGGCTGGGACTCGATGTCCCCCACGGTGCCGCCGATCTCCGTGATCACCACATCGACGTCCTCGGCGGCCTGGGAGCGCATGGACTCCTTGATGGCGTTGGTGATGTGGGGGATCACCTGCACGGTGTCGCCCAGGTACTCGCCGCGGCGCTCCTTGGCGATGACGCCGGCGTACACCTGGCCGGTGGTCACGTTGGCATCGGCGGTGAGGTCCTCGTCCAGGAACCGCTCGTAGTGACCGATGTCCAGGTCGGTCTCGGCACCGTCCTCGGTGACGAACACCTCGCCGTGCTGGAAGGGGTTCATGGTGCCGGGGTCCACGTTGAGGTACGGATCCAGCTTCTGCATGGTCACCCGGAGCCCGCGCGAGCGCAGCAGCATGCCCAGGCTGGAGGCCGTCAACCCCTTGCCGAGGCTGGAGACCACGCCGCCGGTGACGAAGATGTGGCGGGTGGTGCCGGGGTTGCGGAAGGGCTTGCTGGAGGGGCCGCCGCCGATGCCCGGGATGGGGCCCGTGGTGGGCGGGACACCGCTCAGGGGATCCGTGGTGCCCTCGACAGGAGGGGTGTCGCGGGGATCGGTGCCGGGGGCCTGGATGTTCGGCCGCTCAGTGCTCGCGCTGGTATCTGCCACGGACTCTCACCCTACCCCGGCCGGTCCGCTCCCGCGAGCACATCCACCAGCTGGCGCTTCAGGTCCTGCTCGGTGGGCAGCTGGGCTGCGCGCAGCCGGGATGCCTGTTCGGCGGCGTGCCGCACCCGGGGATCCCGGTGCCGCTGCACCGCAGCTGCCAGAGCGGCGGCGTCACCGACGGGCACCAGCTGGGCGGCATCACCGGTGACCCAGCGGGTCCCGCCGGCGTCGGTCGCCACGATCGCGCGGCCTGCCCGCAGGGCTTCCTGCAGCGCCACGGGCTGTCCTTCCCACACCGCCGCCGAGACCACCAGGTCCGCGGCCGCCAGCAGAGCGGGCACGTCCGAGCGATGGCCCAGCAGTTCGACCGGGAGGCGCTCCTGGCGGATCCGGGACTCCAGCGGCGCCCGCAGCGGTCCCTCACCGGCGATGCGGATGCGGACCGCGCCCCCTGCCCTCCCTGAGGTCAGCAGTGCGGCGGCATCGAGCACAGTGTCCAGCCCCTTCTGCGGGGCCAGCCTCGCGAGCACCAGCACATCGAGGCGGGCAGGATCGGCCTCGGGCAGGACTGGTGTCTCCTCAGACACCGGTAGTGCCCCGGCTACGGGGTCGGGGTCCCCTTCGCCTGCGGCGGGGTGTTCCGGGGCCGGCACCACCGCGTACCTCACGTCCGCGGCACCGGCGGCTCGGGCGTCCTCGAGCAGATCCGGGGAGACGCACAGGATCGTGTCCGCCCGGCGCGCGATGATCCGCAGCAGGGCCCTTCCGATCAGACGCACTCCACGTGAGCCCAGGGTGCGGTTGTGCAGGGTGACCACCAGGCGCCCTCTGCCGGGCAGTGCCAGGGCGGCCAGTGCGCCGGCTCGCAGCCCATGGGCGTGCACTGCATCGGGGCGGTGGGCGCGGGCCTCGCGCCTCAGTGTGCGCACGGTCCGCAGATCCGTGGCGGGGTGCGGTCGCGCGGGGATCTGCACGGTGGATTCGTGCACCGTGAGTCCCGCGGCTCGCAGCAGGCGCAGCTCATGGTCGACGTGCGCGGCCAGGCCCCCGGTGGCGAGGGGGCGCACCAGGAGCACTGCGAGGTCTCCTCCAGGCCCTCGCTTCCCGGCCGCGGCCCCGTCGGTCGCCGTCATGACGCGGTGCTCCCGCGCGCCGGGGCTGGCGCCTGCTGTCGTCCCCTGCGCAGCATGGAGGGCAGGCGGTGCAGCAGCGGCAGATCGGTCACTGCCAGCACCGCACCGCTGAGCACCGCGGCGAGCAGTCCCGCGCCGATGCCGGCCAGCACGGATCCGGTGATGCCGGTGGTGGAGGTGACCAGCCATTTGGCGAGCAGCAGGCCGGGGACGGCTCCGGCGATCAGCGCCACGGGGCCCATCAGGGAGGTGCGCCGCAGCAGGTGGGCGTCTCCCCCGGGGTCGACCACGTCTGCGATCCGCCCCAGCCCCACCAGGGCCGACAGCGACATCCCGATGGCGATGCAGATGCCGAAGGCGGTGGCGGCCTCGGCTGCTGAGCGCCCCGGGCTGGGCAGGGTGACCACCAGGATCAGCACGGCTGCCGCTCCCCAGCCCACGGACCCCACCAGCAGCGCATCCCGCGCGCGGAGCGCTGCCGAGAGCACCCTCGTGCACTGGGTGGTCACGGCGTAGCCGGCCAGTCCCAGGGCCAGCGCCGCAGAGGTGGAGCCCACGCCGGCCGCGCCGGAGCGGTCGACCAGCCGGAAGAACTGCTCCACGGCGGGTGCCCCGGCGATCAGCATGGCCGAACCTGCGACCGCCACCAGGATCACCGTGCGCACGGAGGCGGAGGACACCCGGGCAAAGGCCACCGGGTCGCCCACCAGCCGCAGTTCGGCCAGATGGGGGAACACCGCGGTGGTCAGCGGCACCACCAGCACGGCGAAGGGCAGCAGGTACACGGCCTGGGCGTACTGGAACACGGGCAGGGTGCCGGTGCCTCCGGCGCCCATGGCCAGCAGCAGCACCAGGCCCAGCACGGCCTGCTGAGCTCCCACGGCACCGATCCCGGCGGCGCCCAGGGCCAGGGCCTGGCGGCCCACCCCGGCGGGCATCCGCAGCGTCGGACGCAGCCGCAGGCCTGCGTGCAGGGAGGCGATCAGCACCGGGAGCCCCATGACGGCCACGCCGGCGGTGGTGCCCCAGCCGAGCCATCCCACGGCAGGCGGATCGATCGTCGAAGCGGTCGCCACCGGCGGCACCATCGCGGCGTACACGCGGTAGGAGGCCATCACCAGCAGTGAGGACAGCAGCGGCATCAGTGCGGGCCACACGAACCGCTTGCGCGCCTGCAGGTAGGCGCCCAGGATCACGGCGATGCCGTACAGAGGCAGCTGCAGGGCGAAGATGCGCAGCAGGCGAGCACCCAGGTCGATGCCCGGGCCGGCCATGTCCTCGCTGCCCAGCAGCAGTTCGGTCAGCGGCTGTGCGAGCACGATCACGACGGCGGCCAGGGCTGCGGTGATCAGCAGGGTCCAGGTGAGCAGGGCGGAGATGATGCGGTCGGCGCGATCGCGCCCATCGGCCACGTCGGCGGCACCCGGGGTGGGGGTCTCCGTGCCGTGCACGGGCAGCTGCTGGCCGTCGCGGTCCTGCCGTTCGGGGACCAGACCGGCGACCAGGGGCACGACCACAGCGGCCAGGGCGCCCCCGGCCACCACCTCGAACAGGACGTTGGGGAGGAGGTTGGCGGTGGAGTAGGCGGTGCCGACGTCCCCGGCGCCCACGCTGGCACCGAACACCAGGTACCTCACGAAGCCCGCGATCCGCGCCACCACGGTGATGACCAGGATGATCCCTGCGCCGCGCAGGACGGCGCGGGCGGTGCCGCCCAGGGGCGAGGGATCCGTGGCGGGGGACTGCTCGGTGCCGCTCATGCGTCAGGGTCCTCTGCCGACCCGCTGGGTGTGTGCCGTCGGCCCCAGCTGTCCACGGCTCTCAGCGCCGGGATGCGATCGATCACAGCGCTGAAGCTCACGCGCTCGCTGGCGAGGGTGAGGGCCACCACCAGGCCGGTCAGGCCGAGTCGCACCGGCCGCGGGGCACGGCGGGTGGCGGCGAGGCCGACAGCGGCCCCGAGGGCGTTGGCTCCGGCGTCCCCGAGCATGCCGTGCTCCCGCAGGTCCGGCAGCAGTGCAGCTGCAGCCGGCACCAGGGCGGCGATCGCGAGTGCCCGCCCGCTGGCGTCGCGGTCGCCGCAGGGATGCCCCTGCCCCGCGTCCCTCCTACCACGGGCCGGTGCCGATGCCGATGGGACCGCGAGTGCGGCGGCAGCGGGGATCACCGCCTTGAGCGCGCGCCCCGGGCGCAGGTCCAGCAGGTTCGCCAGGTTGGCGCAGCCGGCCACCAGGATCGCGTCGGCCGCCACCATAGCGCCGTGTCGTGGACGGGGTGCCGCTGCCGCGCCCAGCAGGGCCAGGGCCGGGATGCCGAGGGCCTTGGCGCCCCCGGTGGTGAGTCGCCCGCTGCACAGGGCGCCGAGATGGCCGCGCAGTCCCTTGGCCACCGGTCGTCCCGCGCGGCGCTGGCGCGGTTCGAGCAGGTCGTCGGCCAGGCCCAGCGCTCCCACCGCCCCCAGCACGAGGGCGTCTCGCCTGCTGCCGGCGAGCGCTGTGCCCGTGGCGAGCAGTGCGGACACCGCAGCGCCCTCAGCGAGGGTGACGGGGCGCCCGGCGTAGTTGGTGCGGCGCAGCTCGCTGCGCAGCGCGGGCCAGTTCACTCCGCTCCCCCTCCGTCCGAGGGCGCGGGCTCCCGCGAGCCGGGGTCGGTGTCCCCTGGGCCGGCACCGGTGCCCTCGGTCCCGGTGGTCTCCTCGATCTGCTCGTCGATCAGGGTGGCCTCCGGCAGGCCCGGCACCCGGGCATCGGCGTCGGCGGTGGTGCCGTAGTCCCCTGCCCCTCCACGCACCTGCTCGATCAGGGCGAGCACCGCCAGGACCGGCCCGTCGGCGGACTGCAGCCGATCGGTGGTGGACAGCTCGGAGAAGGTGCTGTCCCCGCGGACGCTGCGCAGGATGCCCACGGTGCCGTCGTTGTGCGGGGTGGCCACGGACAGCACGGTCGGCGTTCGCGTCTGCGCCAGGGTGGCCAGCAGTCGGGACTGCACGGTCAGCAGCTGCTGGGCCCGTTCGGCTGCCGTCGGATCGTCGTCGCTGTCCACGGTGAACTGGGACGGCTCCGCGGCCGCGTACACCACCGCCGAGGCCCGCGGGGGGATGTCCCCGTCGACTGTGACCAGCTGGTTGTCGATCAGGACCTGCCACACCTGCGAGCGCAGCTCCGGGGTGACCTCGGCGGAGGAGTCCTGGGTGAGCAGGGTGACGATCAGGGCGGGTACCTGCTCGTCGTCCTCCAGGCCGCGATCCAGCAGCACCGGGGCGATGCCGGCCACGGAGTCCACGGCGTCGGAGCGGCGCTGCTCGGCCGCGGGATCCCACAGGGCCGGCTGCAGGGAGATCCGGGGTACGGAGCGGGCGCCGGCGTGCTCCAGCAGGCTGGTGAGGTGCTGCACTGCCTGGCGCGTGGAGTTGTGGTCACTGATGACCACCACGTCGTTGTCCTCGAGGGTCCCGGCCACCAGCTCCGGCCCGATCTCGTTGATGAACCCTGCCAGCTGGTCGTTCTGGGTGCGCAGGTCCTCGGCCTCGGCGCGCAGGTCGTCCTGCTCGGTGCGCAGCTGCTCCACCTGTCCGGCGAGCTGGGCGCCCAGGCTCTCGCGCAGCGGACCGGCGCCCAGCACGATGCCGACGGCCAGCGCCAGGAACACCGAGATCAGGGAGACCAGGTGGTATCGGAAATCGATCACGGAGCGGATCCCTCCTACCCGCCGGGGAGGCGGGGCGCGAACAGGGTGGTGAACCAGGACAGCATGCCATCGAGACGGGCACCGAGGATCTGCATCAGGGCCTGCCCGCCCGGGGTGGCCCACAGTGCGACGGTCAGGGCCAGCAGTCCGGCCACCGCCAGCAGCACCAGCTGGAAGTTGGAGATCCGCTGCCGGTACAGCCGCGAGACCCCTTTGGCGTCCACCAGCTTCGAGCCAATCCGCAGGCGGGTCAGGAACGTGGAGCTCATGCCGGCGCGTCCCTTGTCCAGGAACTCCTCGAGCGTCCCGTGGGTGCCCACGGCCACGATCACCGCGGCGCCCTTCTCGTCCGCCAGCAGCATGGCGATGTCCTCACTGGTGCCGGAGGCGGGGAACAGCACAGCTCCCTTCCCGACCCCGAGCTCCTCCAGGCGGGCCATGCCGGGGGCGCGTCCGTCCCGATAGGCGTGGACCACGAGCTCGGCACCGCTGGCCAGGGCCCGGTCGGAGACGGAGTCCATGTCGCCGATGATCATGTCGGGACGGAACCCGGCCTCCATCACGGCATCGGCACCGCCGTCCACCCCGATGATCACGGGGCGGGACTCCCGCAGGAAGGGACGCAGCGTGAGCAGGTCCTCCTTGTAGTGGTAGCCGCGCACCACGATCAGCACCGGCCGTCCGGCCATGACGGTGCGCACCTCGGGGGCGCCGATCCCGTCCAGCAGCAGGTCCCGCTCACGCAGCATGTACTCCATGGTGTTCTGCGCGAACATCTCCAGCTGCTCGGAGAGCCCCTCACGGGCGGCCTCCTGGGCGGCGGCCACCGTGACCCCGTCCTGCACGGTGCCCTCGGCGATCAGCGTGTCCCCTGCCAGCACGGCGGAGCCGCGCAGGGTGATCTCCTGGCCCTCGTGCAGCTGCTCGAACACCGCCTGCCCGAGCCCGTCGATCAGCGGGATGCCGGCATCGACCAGGATGCGTGGGCCGGCATTGGGGTACCGGCCGGAGGTGGACGCGGCGGCGTTGAGCACCGCGGCGGGGCGCCGCTCCACCAGGGCCTCGGCGGCGACCCGGTCGATGTCCTCGTGGTCGATCACCGCGACGTCCCCGGGCCCCAGGCGCTTGGTGAGGTCCTTGGTGCGCTTGCCCAACCTGGCGGTGCCGGCGACCAGGGGCTGCTCGACGATGCTCACGGCCGGCCCTCCCCCACGGCTGTGGCCTCCTCCAGCAGTTCTCGGGCGTGGGCGAGGGCGACATCGGAGTGGTCGTCACCGGCGAGCATGCGGGAGAGCTCGCGGATGCGCTCTTCGCCGTCGAGGGCGTCGATGCGGGAACTGGTGGAGCCGTCGGTGCTGGTCTTCTCGATGCGCAGGTGGGTGCCGGCGTGCGCGGCGACCTGCGGCAGATGGGTGACCACGATGACCTGGGCGTGGCGGGCGAGCCGGGCCAGGCGCTGGCCCACGGCGAGGGCTGCCCGCCCGCCGATGCCGGCGTCGATCTCATCGAACACGAACACCGGGGCAGCGCTGCGGTCCTTGCGGTGGGAGGCCAGCGCCACCTCGAGGGCCAGCATCACGCGGCTGAGCTCGCCGCCGGAGGCCGCCTGGGCGACGGGCAGGTGATCGGCTCCCGGGTGGGGGGCCAGGAGGATCGCGATGGCGTCCCGCCCGTGGCGGCGATGGGGCTGGGAGCCCACCTCCACGGTGATGGCGGCATCGGGCATCTCCAGGTGCCGCAGCTCCTCCTGCACCGCACCGGAGAGTTCCTCAGCGGCCCGTGCACGGGCCTCGGTCAGGGCGGTGGCGGCGCCGTCCAGCTCCTGCTCCAGGGAGTCCAGCTGCGCGCAGGCCTGCTCCCGCTCCTCCTCGGCGCCGTCGTAGCGGTCCAGGGCCTCGGCGGCGCCCCGGGAGCTCTCCAGCAGGTCGGTGACGTCCTCGGCGGGGCCGTCCGGCCCGGGCAGCACGGGGCCCAGGTCGCGGACCAGGGTGGTGAGCTCGTGCAGGCGCTCGTTGGCCGCATCGAGCCTGCCCGGCGAGGCGTCGATGCCGTCGGCGTACCGCGACAGCTCCGCCGCGAGGTCCGACAGCTCCAGGCGTGCGGCCTCTATCCGCTCCCCCAGCGGGACGAGCTGGGGATCGGTGCGGGCTGCGCGATGCACCGCCTCGGCCGCGATGTCCAGCAGCGCGGCGGCGGCCGGGCCGTCGTCCCCCACCAGTGCGGTCGCGGCCTGGTCGGCATCGGTGCGCAGCTGCTCGGCGTTGCCCAGCCGCTCCAGCTCCTCACGCAGCGCCTGGTCCTCCCCGGGGACGGGATCGACGCTCTCGAGACGCTCCAGTGCCTCGCGCAGGCGCGCGCCCTCCAGGTCGCGACGCCGCAGCAGGTGGTCGAGCTCCTCGATGCGCGCCCGCAGCTGTTCGCGCCGGTCCCACAGCTGCTGATGCTGCTCCAGCAGGCCGGCCACCTCGTGCTGCGCGAAGCGATCCAGGGCCTCGCGCTGGGCGTCGGGCTCCCGCAGGCGCTGCTGGTCGGACTGCCCGTGCACGGTCACCGCAGTGCCGACCAGGGCGGCGAGCGTCCCGATCGGGACCGGGACGCCGCCGATGTGGGCGCGGGAGCGGCCTTCGCGGGTCACCCGGCGCACCACCAGCACCTCGCCGTCCTCCTCCTCGGCGCCCAGCTCGTCGATCGCCTGGGCGAGGCCGTCGTGCCCGGCCAGGGTGAGGGTGCCGTCCACGGTGGCGGCAGTGCCGGTGCGACCGCGGTCCAGACGTGCGCCCAGCAGCATCGTCAACCCGGTGACCACCATGGTCTTGCCGGCACCGGTCTCACCCGTCAGGGCGGTGAAGCCGGGACCGAACTCGAGGGTGGCGTCCTCGATCACGCCTATGGAGCGGATGCGCAGGGTGGAGAGCATGGGGGCGGCCCCGCTCAGCGCGGATGGGTGCCGCGGCTGCGACCGCGCCACCCGACCACGGGCAGCTGGAACTTCTCCACCAGACGGTCGGCGAACGGGGTGGAGGACATCCGCACCAGACGCACCGAGTCCGGGGAGAGGCGGGCCTCGACGCGCATCCCGCGGGTGAGGTCCACGGTGCGGCGGCCGTCCAGTGTCAGCACGCCCTCGTCCCGGTTGTCCATCGTCATCTCCACCGCGGCCACGGAGGAGCGCCCCAGCACCAGGGGCCGGGAGAACAGGGCGTGGGCGGCGAGCGGCACCAGCAGCATGGCGTCCACCTCGGGCCAGATCACGGGGCCGCCTGCGCTGAAGGCATAGGCGGTGGAGCCGGTGGGGGTGGACAGCAGCACGCCGTCGCATCCGAAGGAGGAGACGGGGCGGCCGTCGATCTCGATCGCGACGTACACCATCCGCTGGCGGTCGGCCTTCTCCAGCGACGCCTCGTTCATCGCCCAGTGCTGGGCCACCACCTGGTCGTCGTGATCGAGCACCGTGATGTGCAGGGCGCTGCGGCTCTCGATCTCGTACTCGCCCTCCAGCAGCCGCGACACGGTCGCGGAGAGGCCCTCGACCTCGCTCTCGGCGAGGAAGCCCACATGCCCCAGGTTCACGCCGTGGACGGGGATGTCGGCATCACGCACGGTCTCCAGGGCGCGCAGGATGGTGCCGTCGCCCCCCAGCACGATGCCCAGCTCGACGCGGTCCCCGGCCTCGATGACGCCCCGGGCGTCGACCCGCTGTGGGTCCAGCGCCTGCAGGAGCCCGTCGGGGACGTCCTCGGCGGGCAGGGCGCGGATCTCCGCGACCTGATCGGCCATCAGCACCGCTTCGACCTGGCGGTCCGCCAGCTCCTCCAGCACGGCGAGCATGGCGTCCAGGGCAGCGCGGCGTCCCGTGTGGACGTACAGGAGGAACCGCCTCATCATGCTCTGCCCTCCCCCTCGGTGATCTGTCGGCTCGGACCGGGCGCGTGGCGCTCGTTCAGGACGGAACCGATCATGTCACAGGCGCGGTCCGAGAGCTCGGCGGCGTGGCCGGTGGGCCGCAGGTGGAGGAAGTACTCACGATTGCCGTCCTGCCCTGGCAAGGTGCTGGCCCCGACACCGGTCAGCAGCAGTCCCTCTCGGGCCGCGGTCCGTGCCACCTCGGTCACAGCGCGCACACGCTGGGCGGGGTCGGTGACCACGCCGCTGCGGGGAAGCGCCTGGCGCCCCACCTCGAACTGGGGCTTGACCATCAGCAGCAGGTCTCCCCCGGTGCGCACCACGCAGGCCAGCGGCGCCATCACGGTGCGCAGGGAGATGAAGGAGAGGTCGGCTACCAGCAGATCCACCGTGCCGCCGATCAGCTCAGGATCGAGGTCGCGCACGCTGGTGCCGTCGCGCACGGTCACGCGGGGGTCCTCGCGCAGGTGCGCGGCCAGCTGGGCGTGACCGATGTCCACGGCGATCACGGAGGCGGCGCCGTGGCGCAGCAGCACATCGGTGAAGCCACCCGTGGATGCCCCGGCGTCCAGGCAGTGCGTCCCGGGCACCGGCAGGTCGAGCTGCTCGAGGGCCCCCTGCAGCTTGTGGGCGGCACGGGAGGCGTACTCGATCCCGTCGGGGACGTCCACCACCGCCAGCTGGGCCCCCTCGGGAACGGGCGCGCTGGCTCGGGTGGCGACGCGGCCGTCGATGCGTGCGCGGCCCTCGTCGATGATCCGCTGGGCGTGGGTGCGTGAGCGGGCGAGCCCAGCCGCCGCCAGTGCGACGTCGAGCCGGGGCGGGCTCACGTGGCCGCGGCCTCGATCAGCTCGTCCCCGCGACCTCGCAGGCGTCCGGTCCACGGCTCCTCGGCCGCGTGACGGCGCAGCAGGGCCATTGCCGCCCGCAGGATGCGCGGGTCCTGCAGTTCGCCGTCCAGGACGATGTCACCGTCCTCCCAGGTCGCGCTCACGGCGCCGCAGCGCGCGCAGGAGCCGGTGACCACCGGGAGGGGACAGGGATCCCCCAGGTGGGAGAGGTCCGGAAGGATGTGGGTGGGACGGCGCACGGGGTCGGCGCGCAGCGCGGTCTCGATGCCGTCCACACCGGTCAGCACCAGCAACGAGTCCATCCCGGCGCGGTTCGCCCCCTCGATGTCGGTGTCCAGGCGATCACCGATCACCAGCGGGCGGCGGGAGCCGATGTCGGTGGCGGCCACGGTGAACATGCCGGGCTCGGGCTTGCCCGCCACATCGGGCTCAGCACCGGTGGCGTGCCGCAGAGCAGCCACCATGGACCCGTTGCCGGGGGCGAGGCCGCGCTCCGTGGGCAGGGTCGCATCGACATTGGTGGCCATCCAGCTCGCGCCGTGCCGGATCGCGTAGGCGCCCTCGGCCAGTCGCGACCAGTCCAGGTCGGGTGCCCAGCCCTGGACCACGGCCACGACCTGATCGGAGTCCTCGGTCACCGGGTCAAGACCGACCTCGCGGATCTCATGCGCCAGGCTGGGCCCACCCACCACCAGGACCGTGGAGCCGGGCTCGAGGCGCTCGGCGAGCAGTCGCGCCGCCACCTGGGGCGAGGTGATGAACTCCTCCGGATCGGCAGCCACGCCCACGGTCGCCAGGTGCTGGGCGGCCTGCTGCGGTGTGCGGGACGCGTTGTTGGTGGCGAACACCAGGCGCAGTCCGCGTGCGCGTGCCGTCGCGACGGCCTCGGCCGCGTGGACGATGGGCTGGGTGCCGTGCATCAGCGTGCCATCGAGGTCCAGCAGCAGGGCGTCGTGCAGGTCGAGCAGCGATGGCTCAGGGCGGCGGATCACCGCAGCTCCTCCCCCAAGGAGTCCGGGGTGGGCGCCAGGACGCGCTCCTCGGACTGAGCGGTCTCCCCGGCGCCGTCCGATGGTTCGCCGACCTCGGGGGTCTCGACGCCGTCCGACGGTTCGCCGACCTCGGGGGTCTCGGGCTCCTGCTCCTCCTCGAACGCGTCGACGACGAGGATCTCCTCATCGTCCTCCCACGACGGTTCGGCGGCAGGCTCCGGAGCGGGTCGCCCCAGCCGCTCAGCAGCATCGGTGAGGCCATCGGTGTCGGTATCAGCGGCCAGGGTCAGCCATCGACGGGCCTCATCGGCGCGATCTGCACGTTCAAGCAGGTCGGCGTAGGCGACCCACAGACGCACCTGCCAGCGCCCGTCGACCTTGTGCCGCAGAGCGGGGATCTCGAGAGTGCGTAGCGCGGTCTGGATGTCACCGGTGTCGGCGTAGGCGCCGGCCACCACGATCATCAGCTCGATGGCGGCATCCGCCCCCATCCCGGAGGCGTCCTCGGAGGCAGCGATGTCCAGCGCGCGCTCCGGCCGCCCCAGCCCGCGCTCGGAGTCCGCGATCAGAGGAAGCACGTCACAGCGCCCGGTGATGCGCAGTGCGGTACGCAGCTCACGCACGGCTGTGCGGTAGTCCCCGGCCCGGTAGGCCAGGATCCCGTAGGTCTCGCGCACCACGCCGATGCGCCCGCCGATGCGGGCGGCGAACTTGGCGTGAGCCTGCGAGGTCTCGGGGTCCTCCTCCTCGAGGGCGAAGGCGGCGACCAGGTGCTTGGCGACCCTCTCCGCGGTCTCGCGGCTCAGGCCGCGCAGTTCGTCGAGAGCGTCGACATCGAGCTCCTTGCCGGTGATCCCCTCGGGGATCCGAGGCTCGAAGGGGCGGTTGGAGCGCTCCTCCTCACCGGGACGGTAGGAGCGAGGATCACGCTCCGAGCGATGGTCCTCACGACGGCGGTCATCCCGGCCACGGTCCTCACGACGGCGGTCATCCCGGCCGCGGTCCTCACGACGGCGGTCATCCCGGCCGCGGTCCTCACGTCGACGGTCATCCCGGCCACGGTCCTCGCGTCGACGGTCATCCCGGCCACGGTCCTCACGTCGACGGTCGTCCCGGCGGCGGTCGTCCCGGCCCCAGCCCCGCGCCCGATCATCCCGACGCTCGGGGTGAGGACCCCCTCCGCCCTCACGTCGCGGCGGCCTGCCCTCGTACCGACGATCGGAGCGTTGCTGCCCCCCGTCCCGACGCGGTCGCGACCTCTCGGTGGGCTGATAGTCGCGGTGGCGGGCCGCCCCCGGATGCTCGCCCACGGAGCGCGGGCGGGCCTCACGGGCTGATCGCGGGGTCCAGTCACCGGGCCCGCCCCCCTGGCGCCGTTCGCCGTACTGCTTGCGCTCGCCGTACTGCCTGCGTTCGCCCTGCGCGCGGTCGGCGGACGATGTCCGCTCCCCGTACCGCTTGCGGTCGCCACGCTGCTGTCCGCCCTGCTGGGAGCGGGAACGATCGACGGAGCGCGCAGCGGATCGGCCCTGCGCACGGCGGTCCCCGCCGCCGCCCTGGCCACTCTCGCTCTTGCTGTTCTCAGCCACGTCGCACATCCGTCGTCTCTATGGGTGGTATCGATCGTCAACTTTAGGCGACCCCCCGGCATTAACCCGCCGGTAACCCCCCGTCGCGTGACTGCACTCACGGCCTGCTGTGGGCCGGTGCACAGCGGATCATCAGCTTCCGGCGATAGCCACGGTCCCGGCACCCGGTCGATGTGCCCGTCCCTGCACGGACGGGTGAGCATCGAGGGACGGCACGGGATCGACGTGGCTCCCGCCTCTGGCCGCTTCAGCGCCGTGGTGGCGAGCTCGGGCTCCGCATGGCCCGCGGGTCGTGAACGACATCGGGAGAGGCAGGGCTGGACCGGTCCCGGTGGCCTCAGCGCATTCATCGCAGCTTTCGGGTACCCCCACGAAGGAGAACCCGGCATGACATCCGCTCTGCCCGGAGGCCGCCACCTCATCGCCGCGGCCGATGGTTTCACCACCGACCCGAACCCGGCCGCCCCCACCCTCAGCACCCGTAACTTGGTGGCGTTCGAGGACGAGCTCGCAGCCCGGCTGAGCGAGAACGCCGACCCGGGATCGGTGGACCGCGCTTTCGAGGCAGCGTGGGGCGCTGCCACCGACCAGGTCGACGGCCTCGGCGGATCGACACTCACGGCCGCGCTGATCGACGGTGCCCGGATCCACGTGATGCACATCGGGGACACCTGTGCACTGCACCACCAGGGAAAGCGCTGGGAAGCGGTGACCAGCGATCACACCCATGTGCAGTCGTTGGTCGCAGAAGGGCGACTCACATCGGAGGAAGCGACGTCCCATCCGGAGCGTGCGACCTTGAACCGTGCGCTGGCGGCAGGCGCGCCCACCGAGGCGGACTACATCGTCCGCACGGTGACCAGCGATGCGCGTCTGGTGCTGCTTTCGGACGGCATACATGGTCCGGTACGGCCGGCGGAGATCGTCAGGATCGTCCAGAGCGCAGCTGCCCCTGTCGATGCATGCGAGCATCTGGTCAACGCGGCCCTCGTTGCGGGAGGCCCTGACAACATCGCGGTCGCCGTCGCAGACAGCGGCCTGTGACAACGGGACAGCAGTGCTCGGTACGACCGGTACGACCCGCCGAATGGATGCGCTCGAAGGCTCTCGGCGCACCGGCTCGTCACAGGGCATGAAAAAGGGGAAGGGATGAAGGAGGAGCACACACTCATCACCAGTGATGCTACAACCCCTTCATCCCTTCCCGAATGAAGATGTCCGGCGGCGACCTACTCTCCCACACCCTCCCGAGTGCAGTACCATCGGCGCAATCGAGCTTAGCTTCCGGGTTCGGAATGGAACCGGGCGTTTCCTCGACGCTATGACCGCCGTAACACGACGAGACCCAACCAGCCCCCACACCCCCAACACAGGGACGCAGTGGTTGTTCCTCAAGAACCACACAGTGGACGCGAACACACACGCAAACAACACAATCAGTGACAGTGTTTGAGTAAGTCATCAGCCATTAGTACCAGTCAGCTCCACACGTTACCGCGCTTCCACATCTGGCCTATCAACCCAGTCATCTACTGGGGGCCTCCCACACCACAAGGGTGCACGGATATCTAATCTTGAAGCAGGCTTCCCGCTTAGATGCTTTCAGCGGTTATCCCTTCCCGACGTAGCCAACCAGCCATGCCCTTGGCAGAACAACTGGCACACCAGAGGTCAGTCCATCCCGGTCCTCTCGTACTAGGGACAGGCCTTCTCAAATATCCAACGCGCGCAGCGGATAGGGACCGAACTGTCTCACGACGTTCTAAACCCAGCTCGCGTACCGCTTTAATAGGCGAACAGCCTAACCCTTGGGACCAACTCCAGCCCCAGGATGCGACGAGCCGACATCGAGGTGCCAAACCATGCCGTCGATATGAGCTCTTGGGCAAGATCAGCCTGTTATCCCCGGGGTACCTTTTATCCGTTGAGCGACACCCATTCCACAATGAGGTGCCGGATCACTAGTTCCTGCTTTCGCCCCTGCCCGACATGTCTGTCTCGCAGTCAAGCTCCCTTGTGCACTTACCCTCAACACCTGATTGCCAACCAGGCTGAGGGAACCTTTGAGCGCCTCCGTTACTCTTTAGGAGGCAACCGCCCCAGTTAAACTACCCATCAGGCACTGTCCCTGATCCGGATCACGGACCGAGGTTAGGAATCCAGAACGACCAGAGTGGTATTTCAACAGCGACTCCACACTCACTGGCGTGAATGCTTCCCAGTCTCCCACCTATCCTACACAAGCCGTCCCGAACACCAATACCAAACTATAGTAAAGGTCCCGGGGTCTTTCCGTCCTGCTGCGCGTAACGAGCATCTTTACTCGTAATGCAATTTCGCCGAGTTCGCGGTTGAGACAGTGGAGAAGTCGTTACGCCATTCGTGCAGGTCGGAACTTACCCGACAAGGAATTTCGCTACCTTAGGATGGTTATAGTTACCACCGCCGTTTACTGGGGCTTAAATTCTGAGCTTCGCTCCGAAGAGCTGACCCGTCCTCTTAACCTTCCAGCACCGGGCAGGCGTCAGTCCGTATACAGCGTCTTACGACTTCGCACGGACCTGTGTTTTTAGTAAACAGTCGCTTCTCCCTGGTCTCTGCGGCCCTCGAGGCTCTCACCTCTCAGGCCCCCCTTCTCCCGAAGTTACGGGGGCATTTTGCCGAGTTCCTTAACCACGATTCTCTCGAACGCCTCGGTATTCTCTACCTGATCACCTGAGTCGGTTTAGGGTACGGGCGACCGTATTCGTCACGCTGGAACTTTTCTCGGCAGTACAGGATCACTCACCTACGCCCATACGGGATCCCCATCACGTCTCACCCACATGGCCACGCATTACCGTGACCGGGCTGCTCGCTTAGACGGACTATTCCATTAAGTCCGCGGAAGCTACCTCTCTGCGTCATCCCTCGCGCTGACCTACTACACCCTTGGTTCCCAGCCTCACTCACGCACGCACCCCGAAGGGCACGAGGCAAGCTCGGGTGGTTAGCATCAGATGCCTCGGTATGGGTCCTCCTACGATCGGTTCGGGAATATCAACCCGATGTCCATCGACTACGCCTGTCGGCCTCGCCTTAGGTCCCGACTAACCCAGGGCGGATTAACCTGGCCCTGGAACCCTTGATCAATCGGCGGACGGGTTTCTCACCCGTCTTTCGCTACTCATGCCTGCATTCTCACTCGTGCAGCCTCCACCACTGGGTCACCCCGCGGCTTCGCAGTCTGCACGACGCTCCCCTACCCACCCCACACAACGTGGAGTGACACAGCTTCGGCGGTGTACTTGAGCCCCGCTACATTGTCGGCGCAGAATCACTTGACCAGTGAGCTATTACGCACTCTTTCAAGGGTGGCTGCTTCTAAGCCAACCTCCTGGTTGTCTCAGCAACTCCACATCCTTTTCCACTTAGCACACGCTTAGGGGCCTTAGCTGATGTTCTGGGCTGTTTCCCTCTCGACTATGAAGCTTATCCCCCACAGTCTCACTGCTGCGCTCTCACGTACCGGCATTCGGAGTTTGGCTAAGGTCAGTAACCCGGTGGGGCCCATCGCCTATCCAGTGCTCTACCTCCGGCACGAAACACGCAACGCTGCACCTAAATGCATTTCGGGGAGAACCAGCTATCACGAAGTTTGATTGGCCTTTCACCCCTATCCACAGGTCATCCCCTCCATTTTCAACTGAAGTGGGTTCGCGCCTCCACGCGGTCTTACCCGCGCTTCACACTGCCCATGGATAGATCACTTCGCTTCGGGTCTAGAGCCGGCGACTGAACGCCCCGTTCAGACTCGCTTTCGCTACGGCTACCCCACACGGGTTAACCTCGCCACCGACCACTAACTCGCAGGCTCATTCTTCAAAAGGCACGCCGTCACCCCGTAAGGCTCCGACGGATTGTAAGCGCACGGTTTCAGGTACTATTTCACTCCCCTCCCGGGGTGCTTTTCACCTTTCCCTCACGGTACTTGTCCGCTATCGGTCACGAGGTAGTATTCAGGCTTACCAGGTGGTCCTGGCAGATTCACACCGGATTTCACGGGCCCGGTGCTACTCGGGAACAGCATCACGCCGCACAACAGTTTCGTCTACGGGGGTCACACCCTCTACGCCGTCGCACTCACCACGACTTCGACTACCAATGCACGTCCACGTCGGGCTGCCGGCAGACAACCCAGATACGTCCCACAACCCCCGCCCTGCAACCCCTGCCGGGTATCACACAGAACAGGTTTAGCCACCTCCGCTTTCGCTCGCCACTACTCACGGAATCACTATTAGTTTTCTCTTCCTGCGGGTACTGAGATGTTTCACTTCCCCGCGTTCCCTCCACACCACCTATACATTCAGTGGCAGGTACCGCGACATGACTCGCGGTGGGTTTCCCCATTCGGACATCCTCGGATCACAGGTCGGTTGTCACCTCCCCGAGGCTTATCGCAGACTCCTACGTCCTTCATCGGCTCCTCGTGCCCAGGCATCCACCGTACGCCCTTAAAGACTTGGCAAACACTACAAAGACACTAAAATAAATTGCTTACAAGATGCTCGCGTCCACTATGCAGTTCTCAAGAAACAACCCCACACCAGCACCTCCACCACAACCGCAGCAGAAGAACCAGGGAGGACCAGCCACACACCCCCGAGCGAACCCAGGGGCCGCGTGCAGCCTCACAACCCAATAGCGTGTCTCCACCTCGAACCACCAGGCAACCCACGTTCCACGCCCCGAAGGACCGTACTAGCGAGCAGCACCCGATGATGAAGCGCCCATCCGTTGATGTTCCACCCATGAGCAACCACCCCCACCACACGCGGGCAGGCAGATGGCCACCATTAATGGTGATGCTCCTTAGAAAGGAGGTGATCCAGCCGCACCTTCCGGTACGGCTACCTTGTTACGACTTAGTCCCAATCGCCAATCCCACCTTCGACAGCTCCCTCACGAGGATGGGCCACTGGCTTCGGGTGTTACCGACTTTCGTGACTTGACGGGCGGTGTGTACAAGGCCCGGGAACGTATTCACCGCAGCGTTGCTGATCTGCGATTACTAGCGACTCCGACTTCATGGGGTCGAGTTGCAGACCCCAATCCGAACTGAGACCGGCTTTTTGGGATTCGCTCCACCTCACAGTTTCGCAACCCATTGTACCGACCATTGTAGCATGCGTGAAGCCCAAGACATAAGGGGCATGATGATTTGACGTCGTCCCCACCTTCCTCCGAGTTGACCCCGGCAGTCTCCCATGAGTCCCCGCCATAACGCGCTGGCAACATGGAACGAGGGTTGCGCTCGTTGCGGGACTTAACCCAACATCTCACGACACGAGCTGACGACAACCATGCACCACCTGTGCACCAGTCCGAAGAAAACCCCATCTCTGGAGTCGTCCGGTGCATGTCAAGCCTTGGTAAGGTTCTTCGCGTTGCATCGAATTAATCCGCATGCTCCGCCGCTTGTGCGGGCCCCCGTCAATTCCTTTGAGTTTTAGCCTTGCGGCCGTACTCCCCAGGCGGGGCACTTAATGCGTTAGCTACGGCGCGGAAAACGTGGAATGTTCCCCACACCTAGTGCCCAACGTTTACGGCATGGACTACCAGGGTATCTAATCCTGTTCGCTCCCCATGCTTTCGCTTCTCAGTGTCAGTAATGGCCCAGAGACCTGCCTTCGCCATCGGTGTTCTTCCTGATATCTGCGCATATCACCGCTACACCAGGAGTTCCAGTCTCCCCTACCACACTCTAGCCTGCCCGTACCCACCGCACGCCCGAGGTTGAGCCTCGGGTTTTCACGGCAGACGCGACAAGCCACCTACAAGCTCTTTACGCCCAATAATTCCGGACAACGCTTGCGCCCTACGTATTACCGCGGCTGCTGGCACGTAGTTAGCCGGCGCTTCTTCTGCAGGTACCGTCACTCTCGCTTCTTCCCTGCTGAAAGAGGTTTACAACCCGAAGGCCGTCATCCCCCACGCGGCGTCGCTGCATCAGGCTTTCGCCCATTGTGCAATATTCCCCACTGCTGCCTCCCGTAGGAGTCTGGGCCGTGTCTCAGTCCCAGTGTGGCCGGTCGCCCTCTCAGGCCGGCTACCCGTCATCGCCTTGGTGAGCCATTACCTCACCAACAAACTGATAGGCCGCGAGTCCATCCCCCACCGAAAAACTTTCCACAACACACCATGCGGTGCGAAGTCATATCCGGTATTAGCCCCGATTTCCCGAGGTTATCCCGAAGAGGGGGGCAGGTTACTCACGTGTTACTCACCCGTTCGCCACTAATCAGACAAGGCAAGCCCTGTCGTCATCGTTCGACTTGCATGTGTTAAGCACGCCGCCAGCGTTCGTCCTGAGCCAGGATCAAACTCTCCATGAAAACATAGAAAATCCCAGCATTCAAACAAACAACCAGCAAAAATAATTCTGCTAATCATCCGAAAAATGCCAATCAAAATATTGGCATCAACAAACAGACACGCTATTGAGATATCAAGCAACACGCGCACTCGGACTACCGAACCCTCTGGGCTCTTCCGTTCCGGGGCAACCCCTATAACTTAGGGGATCGGCTCCTCCATGTCAACTCGGTGCGGTGTGATCCGCGCCGCGCTGGCCCTGGAGGTGGGCCGTTGTGCCTGGTGGTGAGCGGTTCGGCGGGTGATCCACTGCTGGTCTCTCGCCGTGCCGTTCGGCCGGGCACGAGGAAAAACATTACGGGCCGGCAGCGCGGCCGTCAAGCTGAAACGGCGTTTTTCAGAGGTGTCCTCGGCCACATTGCTTCACCTGCTCGTCCATCGCCCGTCTGACCTGCAGGTTCAGTCGCCCGGGACGTATCCACGATGCAGCGCGACGATCCCGCCGGAGAGGTTCCGGTACTGGCAGTGCTCGAGTCCCAGCTCGAGGAACCAGGAGCGAAGCTCGGTCTGGCCCGGCCAGTCCAGGATCGACTCGGCCAGATAGTCGTAGGCGTCTGAGTTGGAGGACAGCCCACGTGCGGCTGCCGGGAGTGCGCGCAGCAGGTAGCGCTCGTACACGGTGCGGAACAGTGAATTCGTGGGTGTGGAGAACTCGCACACGACCACCGTTCCCCCGGGCCGCACCACCCGCACCATCTCCTGCAGCCCCATGCGGGGATCGTGGACATTGCGCAGTCCGAAGCTGATGACCGCGGCATCGAAGGAGTCGTCTAGGAAGGGAAGGTGCTGGGCGTCGGCTCCGACGAAGGGCACGGGTGCTCCACGACGCCGGCCCTCCGTCATCATGCCCAGGGAGAAGTCGGCCGCCACCACGCGGGCTCCGGCCCTGGCCAGCGCGGCGGAGGAGGTGCCCGTGCCTGCTGCCAGGTCGAGCACGGTGTCACCCTCGGAGACCGCCAGGGACTCCACCATCTGGTCGCGCCACATGCTCACCTGTCCCATCGCTGCGACATCGTTCATCAGGTCGTAGCGGCGAGCGACGGCATCGAACATCCCGGCGACGTCGTACGGCTTCTTGTCCAGATCGGCACGGCTCATGCCCCCGATCCTGCCAGAGATGTGCTCATCTGCCGGACCGTGGCGTGGCGGCCACCGCGTGACTGGCACGATGCTGGGGTCACCGGTACGGACCGGCCCCGGGATCACGAGGAGGACACGATGTCCGATCACAGCAACGATCGCTCCGCTCGCATCCGCGGGCTGACGATTCCCCGCAGCCTTCTGCCCGCCGACGGTCGTTTCGGCTCCGGTCCGTCACGGGTGCGGTCCGCCCAGGTCGATGCACTGGTGGCGGCATCCGGGTCCGTGCTGGGGACCTCGCACCGTCAGGCCCCGGTGAAGAACGTGGTGAAGCGTGTCCGGACGGGCCTGGCCGAGCTGTTCTCCCTCCCCGAGGGCTACGAGGTGGTGCTCGGCAACGGCGGCTCGACTGCCTTCTGGGACGTGGCGGCCCTGGGCCTGATCGAGCGGCGCTCCCAGCACCTGGTGTGCGGCGAGTTCTCCCAGAAGTTCGCCACCGAGGTGCGCGACGCACCCCACCTGGAGGATCCCGAGGTCATCCGGGCAGAGCCCGGCGCGCTCCCCTCCCCCGTCAGCAGTCCCGACGTCGATGCCTACGCCTGGGCTCAGAACGAGACCTCCACCGGGGTGATGGCACCGGTGCGCCGCCCCGAGGGGGCCGGCACCGAGCAGCTGGTGCTGATCGATGCGACCTCCGCCGCCGGTGGCGTGATGGTCGATCCCACCCAGGCCGACGCCTACTACTTCGCCCCGCAGAAGGCCTTCGCCTCCGACGGCGGTCTGTGGCTGGCGGTCCTCTCCCCTGCCGCGATCGAGCGCGCCGAGCGCATCGCGGCCCAGGGGGCGCACTGGATCCCCTCGATCCTCTCGCTGACCACAGCGATCGAGAACTCCCGCAAGGACCAGACGCTCAACACGCCGGCGGTGTCGACGCTGGTGCTGATGGCGGAGCAGATCGAGTGGATGAACGAGCAGGGCGGTCTGGCCTGGGCCGACTCCCGCACCCGCGAGACCAGCGGACTGCTGTACGAGTGGGCCGCCCGCCGTGAGGAGGTCACCCCCTTCGTGGACGATCCCTCGGCACGCTCGCAGGTGGTGGCCACCCTCGACATCAGCGAGGAGATCGACGCCACGGCGATCACCTCCGTGCTGCGCGCCCACGGCGTGGTGGACATCGAGCCCTACCGGAAGCTGGGCCGCAACCAGGTGCGCATCGCCACATTCCCCGCGGTGCCCCCGGAGGACGTCAGGGCTCTGATCGCCGTGCTCGACCACGTGCTGGACGCCTCGGCCTGACATCGCGGGCCCCGGGCCACGAAGCCGAGCAGCGGCTGGGCGATGGCCCAGGCGCTCCCGGACACGCCGACCAGCACCTGGGGCAGGGCGAGGGAGAGCACACCGATGGTGGCGACCATCAGCACCACCAGCACCGGCGCCTGGGAGTCACCGGGCAGCACGCTGCTCGTGAGCGGTGAGCACCCGTTGCAGCGCCCGGTGAGCAGGCTGTACCGCACCGGGGGGCGACCTCCGGCGCGGACGTGCCGGGAATTGCCACACAGTGTCGGGATTGCGAGGGCTCGGCTGCGTCAGAGCAGCAGGCTCTCGATGCCGCCTCGGAGGAAGTAGACGACGAACAGCACCGCAACCAGGTACATCAGCCAGTGGACGTCCTTGGCGCGGCCACGGATCACGCGGATCAGCACGAACATGATGAAGCCGGCCCCCATGCCCACGGTGATGGAGTACGCGAACGGCATCAGGATGATGGTGAGGAACGCCGGCACTGCGATCTCCACGTCGGTGAAGTCGATGTCCGTGACCTGGGTCATCATCAGGAAGCCCACCATCACCAGGGCCGGGGTGGCCGCCTCGTACGGCACCAGTGCGACCAGGGGCGACAGGAAGGTGGTCAACAGGAAAGCGACGCCCACGACCACCGAGGACAGGCCCGTGCGGGCACCCTCGGCCACCCCGGAGGTGGACTCCACGAAGCTGGTGTTGGAGGAGACACCGCCGAGGCCACCGGCGATGGCGCCCACCGAGTCCACCACCAGGATGCGCTGGGAGCGGGGGATGTCGCCGGTCTCGTCGACCAGCCCGGCCCCGGAGGCCACGCCCACCATCGTGCCCATGGTGTCGAAGAAGTCCGCCAGCAGCAGGGAGAAGACGATGACGGTCGCCCCGATCGCGCCCGCCGCGGTGATCCCGCCGATCGGATCCACGGTGAACAGTGTGGCGAAGTCCGGCGCCTGGATCGGGAACTCGCTGATGGAGGGCACGTTCATGGCCCAGCCACCGGGGTTGCCCTCCCCCTCGGGCCCGGCGGGGGCGAAGGCGCCGAGCTTCATCACGCTCTCGAGCACGATGGCCAGGACGGTCGCGAACACGATCGAGATCAGGATGGCGCCGGGGACCTTGCGCACCCACAGCACGAACATCAGCAGCAGACCGGTGACGAACACGAAGGTGGGCCAGCCGGTGAGGGAGCCGTCGTTGCCCAACTGCACCGGGGTGCCGGTGGCGGTGGTGACGAACTTGGCGTTGTACAGGCCCAGGAACGCGATGAACAGACCGATGCCGACGGCGATCGCCGTCTTGAGGAACGGCGGGACGGCATCGAACACGGCCTTGCGGAATCCGGTGAGCACCAGCAGCAGGATGATCACGCCCTCCAGCAGCACCAGGCCCATGGCCCCGCCCCAGGTCATGCCCGGCAGGGGCACCACCGAGTAGGCGACGTAGGCGTTGAGGCCGAGCCCCGCGGCCAGCGCCAGGGGGAACTTCGCCCAGGTGCCCATGACGATGCTGAGCAGGCCGGCGATCAGTGCGGTGCCGGCGGCGACCGCCGGCAGATTGGGCTCCGCCCCGCCGCCCAGATACTGGCCGGTGGAGTCGGGGACGGTGCCGATGATCAGCGGGTTCAGCACCACGATGTAGCACATCGAGAAGAACGTGACCAGGCCGCCGCGGATCTCTCGCGAGACGCTCGAGCCGCGGTCGCTGATGCCGAAGAAGCGGTCCAGACCGCCGCGAGGGGCGGTGGCGGTCGCTGTGGAGGCCGCGCGTGCCACCTCGCGATCAGCGGGGCCGGAGCCGACGGCCGCGGCGGCGGGCCGTGCATCGGAGGGGACGAGGAGGGGGACGGGGATGAGGGGATGAGGAGATCAGACTGCATGGGGGCGATCGTATCGGCCTGCGGGCCCAGGAACCGTCGTCGTCCGCGCTCAGCTGCGTGAGGTGAGCGACTCCTCCTGGGCCACCCGGCGCATGTGCCGGTAGTAGTCGGTCAGCTCGAGCTGGGAGGCGGCGGCCTCGTCGACCACCACGGTCACGGCGGGGTGCAGCTGGAGGCAGCTCGCGGGCCAGCGGGCGCTGATCGGGCCCTCGACCATCTGCGCGATCGCCCGGGCCTTGTTCTCACCGGTGGCGGTGAGCACGATCTCCTTCGCTTCGCGGATCGTGCCGAGGCCCTGCGAGAGGGCCAGGGTCGGCACGTCCTCGCGGGAGTCGAAGAAGCGGGCGTTGTCGGCGATGGTCGACTCGGTCAGCACCACGGGACGGGTGCGGGAGGCCAGGGAGCTGCCGGGCTCGTTGAAGGCGATGTGGCCGTTGGAGCCGATGCCCAGGATCTGCAGGTCCACTCCCCCGGCCTCCGCGATCGAGCGGTCGTAGCGATCGGCCTCGGCGATCGGGTCGGCAGCCTGCCCTTGGGGTGAGAGCACAGCGGCGTCGTCGATGTCGATGTGCCAGGTGAGGTTCTCGCGGATGAACCGGTGGTAGCTCTGCTCGTGATCGGAGGGCAGACCCACGTACTCGTCCAGCAGGAAAGCGCGGGCGGAGGCGAAGGACAGCCCCTCCTCCCGGTGGCGGCGGATCAGTTCCCGGTAGCCGGCCAGCGGGGAGGAACCGGTGGCCAGGCCCAGCACGACGGCACCTGCATCACGCAGCACTCGCTCGAAGACGTCGGCGACCTCGCGTGCACCTTCGGCGGCGTCAGAAACGATGATGACCTGCATTGATGGTGTTCCTCCTGCGCGCGGACACGGACCACCGATGCCCACTCATTGGCCGTTTGCGCTCGACTGCGCGTGGAGTCGAGCACGTTCGGTCACATCCTACCGCGGGCGCACCGTGTGGCGGCCGCCAGACGCAGCGCGCCCTCGCTCCGGGGAGCAAGGGCGCGTGCGTCAGCGGCGGGATCCACGAGCGCGGGTCGTGGATCCGCGCGGCATCACTGGGGCTTGGAGGAGGTGTTGGCCGCCAGCTCGAAGGCGGCGCGCGGCGTGGTCTGCTCCGGGATGCCGATGATGTCGCGGCGGGAGATCAGGTTGGTGACCCAGCCGGCGACCACAGCGGCCTTTCGGCCGATCGTGGGCATGGCGTACACGTGGTACGCGCGAGCAGCGGCCCAGGCGGGCAGGCCGCGCAGGTCGAACTCCTTGTCGCCCACGTGCAGGCGACCGACGCCCTTGTACATGCCCAGGGTGGCCATGGTGCCGAGGTTCTTGTGGTAGTAGTCCACCAGCGGGCGGCCCTGAACGGAGCGCGCGATGTTGTCGGCGATCCGCTTGCCCTGGCGCACCGCGTGCTGCGCGTTGGGCGGGCAGAACTTGCCCTCGCCCGCGGCCAGGTCCGGCACGGCGGCGCAGTCGCCGGCGGCGAACACGTTGTCGATCGGGCCGTCGGCGCCGTTGACGCGCAGGTCGGCGAGGGTGTCGACCTTGCCCATCAGGGGGCCGCGCTCGGTGATGACGGGGAGGTCCGAGACCCCCTCCTCCAGCAGGATCGGGCTGGGCTTGACGCCCGCGTTCCACACCAGCAGGTCGGTCTCGAACTCGTCGCCGTCGCTGGTCTTGACCACGCCGTCCTCAGCGGAGTTCAGGAAGGTCTCCAGCTTCACCTCGATGCCGCGCTCGCGCAGCTGGTTCAGCACGTAGGCGCGCTGGTCCTCGGTCAGCTCGGGGAAGATGAACGGAGCGGCGTCGATCAGCACGAAGCGGATGTCCGAGGCGTGCAGGTCGGGGTAGTAGCGCAGGGCGTCGCGGACCATGTCCTCGGTCTCGGCGATGGCCTCACCGCCGGCGAAGCCGCCGCCCACGAAGGTGAAGGTGAGCAGGCGCTTGCGGATCTTCGGATCCTTGGTGGAGGCGGCCTCGGCGAGATTGGCGAGGACGCGGTCGCGCACGGCCACGGCCTCCTCGACCCACTTGAAGCCGATCGCGGCCTCGGCCAGGCCCGGGATGGGCAGCAGGCGCGGCACGGCACCCAGACCCACCACCAGGTAGTCGTAGGAGATCTCGAGCTGGACGTCGTCCTCGGTGTCGACCACCACGAGGTTGTCGGCACTGCGGATGGAGGTCACGGTGCCGGTGACGACCTTGGTGCCGGCGAGGATCTTGCGCAGCGGGGCCAGCACGTTGCGCGGATCGATGGAGCCGGCGCCGACCTCGGGGAGGAAGGGCTGGTACGTCATGTAGGGGCGGGAGTCGACGACCGTGATCGCGACCTCGGTCCCGAGGGACTTGCGGAGGTCCGCCGCAGTGGTGAGTCCGACGGACCCGCCGCCGAGGATCAGGACGTGAGGCTTGCCGCCATGAGAGTTGTTCATGGGTACAGCGTAGGGCGCTCCGAGAGACCGCACAAAAGGCGGCCCCCGCAATCAACATCACACAGGAAGCAGGCTGAGGGCGATCCCGTCGAGGATGTCATGCTCGCTGGTGCGGGAGACCTGCAGGTCGGCGGTGCTCTGCAGTCGCCGTGCCACGCGGGACCAGATGAGCGCGCCCGCTCCGATCACATCGATGCGGCCGGGGTGGATCGCCGAGAGCTCGGCGCGCTCGGCGCGAGGCATGGCCAGCAGACGCTCGCACAGCTCGACGGTCTCGTCGATGTCCAGCCGGGCTCCGTGGGTGACATCGGGCCTGTACTCGGTGACACCCATTGCCAGCGCCGTCAGCGTGGTGACCGTGCCGGCCACACCCACCAGCACGGAGGTGGACTCCAACGGCACCTGCTGGGCGGCCCGGTCCAACAGGGAGTCGACGTCGGCCGCAGCGGCCGCGATCTCCGCTGCGGTGGGCGGGTCGGAGGCCAGGTGGCGCTCCGTCATCCGCACCGACCCCATGTCCAGGCTCACGCGGTGGCTGGGCGCGTCGGTGCCCAGCACGAGCTCGGTGGAGCCGCCACCGATGTCGACCACCAGGCGGGGCCCCTCGGGCAGGTCCTCAAGGGTGGTGACCGCGCCCCGGTAGGAGAGCTCGGCCTCCTCCTCGCCGCTGATCACCTCGGGCTCCACCCCCAGGATCTCGCGGATGCCGGAGATGAACAGGTCGCGGTTGGAGGCGTCGCGCGTGGCGGAGGTGGCCGTGAATCGCAGGCGGTGCGCACCGTGGTGCTCGATCAGCCGCCCGTAGCGACGGGCCGCATCCAGGGTGCGCTCCACGGCGGCCGGGTCGAACCGGCCCGTGCGGTCGACTCCCTGGCCCAGGCGCACGATCTCCATGTGCCGCTCGAGATCCACCAGACCGGGACCGGAGGGGTCGGCTCGCGCGATCAGCAGGCGGATGGAGTTGGTGCCGCAGTCGATCGCCGCGACGGGCGGATCCTGATGCTCGCGCGCGCTCATCGCTGCTCCCCCTCGTGCCGCTCGCAGCGGCACACCAGCTCCGGCCAGGCGCCGTCGATGCCGACCAGCACCTTTTCGGCCACGGGATTGATGCCGGGCCCCTCGGCCAGGGCCTGCCCGGCCAGGGCGTGGAGGCACTTGACCCGTTCGGGCATGCCTCCGGCGCTGGTCCCGCTGATCTCGGGGACATCGCCCAGCTCTGCGCGGCGCTGCAGGTAGCGCTGGTGAGCGCCGCGGTAGGCCTCGGCCAGGGCCGGATCCTCCCCCAGACGGGCGGTGAGCTCGGCCATGGCGCCGGTGGCCTCGACCCGGGAGATCTCCAGCACCAGCCAGGGAAGGGTCAGGTACAGGGAGGTGGGGAACGGGGTGCCGTCCTCGAGGCGGGGAGCGGTGCGCACCACGGCCGGCCGGCCGCAGGAGCAGCGGCGGGCGATGGAGATCACGCCCCGCATCTCACGGCCCAGCCCGTCTCTTATAAACATCTCCGAGCCCACGAGACGGAGAGGGAAATCGGATGCCGGCTTTTGCTTGGACAAAAAAAAAAAAAAGAAGACAAAAGAGACAACAACGAAAGTCGTTTAATACGTGAAACAACAACGTACTAGAGCACTGTACACACGGTATGCTAGAGCTCCTGTGATAA